>JBAXME010000001.1:0-142028 GCA_037134455.1 Synechococcaceae cyanobacterium ELA445
GAGCGGGGGCAGCTTCACCGAAGGACGGGGGCGGCTGGGGGGTTGCTCCCTGGCCGCGGGGCGATCCTTCGGTCCTTCCTCTCCCCCTGACTCGCCCCAGAGGGGCAGTTGGTCTTCCGCCGGCGTTCCCCCTTCGGTACCCATCACCGGCTTGTGGCTGCCTCCATGGTCCCAGCCGTGGCAAGACGATCCGCGCAGTTGGTGGAACCACTGGTGAAAGGGGCCCTGGCGATCACGGGGGATCCTCGAGGGCATCAACCCGATGGAGGTGACTTCGAACGCCCAGGTAGGTGCGGCATGAACGGCCCCGCGAGGGATCTCCCTAGGCTTGAACCTGCTGTTCGACGGCTGCGCGTGGCCCCTGCTCTCCAGGTGGGCAATCCCCTGCCCCCCTTCACCCTCACAGACCAGAGCGGCACCGAACGCCACAGCAACCAGCTGGGGGGCCAACCCTTGGTGCTGTTCTTTTATCCCAAGGACGACACCCCCGGCTGCACGGCCGAGGTCTGCGCCTTTCGCGATGACATCAGTGCCTTCGAGGCCCTCGGCGCCCAGGTGTGGGGCGTGAGCGGTGACGACGCCTCCAGCCATGGGCGCTTTGCCCAACGGCACTCCCTCCCCTTCCCCCTGCTGGTGGACCAGGGCAACAGCGTGCGCAAGGCCCTCGGGGTTCCTGGAGTGCTGGGGCTGATCCCCGGCCGGGTCACCTACGTGGTCGATGGCAGCGGCGTGGTGCGGTTCGTGTTCAACAACCTGCTCGACGGTGCCGCCCACGCCCGCGAGGCCCTGGCGGCCCTGCGGCGCCTGGCGGTGTGAGCGGCTGGCAGCAGCAGGGTCCCCTCTGGTGCCTGAACCCGGAGGGACCCCGGGGGCTGATCGAGTTCATCGGCGGCACCGGCCTGGCCCTCACCCCCCAGCTGAGCTACCGGCGGCTGCTGGAGGCCCTGGCCCGGGAGGGGGTCCAGGTGCGGGCCTGGGGCTATGTGCCGGGCTTCGATCACCAGGCCCAGGCCAATGAGGCCTGGCGCGCCTTCCGCCAGGCCCGCGAACGCCGGCCCAGCCCCGCCGGAGCTCCGCCCCTGCGGCTGGGCCACAGCCTGGGCTGCAAGCTGCAACTGCTCGCCCCCGACGGGGGCCGGGGCAGCGGCGCCCTGGTGGCCCTGTGTTTCAACAACTTCGCCGCCGAACGCTCCATCCCGCTGCTGGCGGATCTGGCGCCCCGGTTGGGCTTCAGCAGCGAGTTCAGCCCCTCTCCGAAGGAGACGTTACGACTGATCGCCAGCAGCTACGGCCAGGCCCGCAACCTGCTGGTGCGCTTCAACCGCGACCCGATCGACCAGAGCGAGGACCTGTTGGCGGTCCTGCGCAGCAGGCCTGGTGATCGCTCCAGGCTGCTGGAACTCAGTGGGGATCACCTCACCCCTGCCAGCGCCGGGGTGCGCCAGAACCTGCTGGGCAGCTGGGCCGACGACCCGGCGCGGGTGCGCCAGATGCGGCAACTGTGCGAGCAGATCCTGGGGTGGTGGCTGCCCACGCAGGCAGGTGATACCAAGCACAACCGTTCAACACGATTGCGTTGACACTTACACCGACCACCCACAACTTGGTTGTGGTCCATTTGCTGTCATCGAACCATGGTCGAAGCCTTTATCTCCGGCTGGAAACGAGCCTTCGACTATGAAGGCCGCTCCAGCCGCCCCGATTACTGGTGGTTCGTGCTGGCGAATTTCATCGTCGTATTGATCCTGGCGGTGCTGGGCAGCTTCGTGGACATCTTCGCGAAGCTGTTGAGCGTTTATGTCATTGCCCAGATCGTTCCCCACCTGCCTCTCACCATCCGGCGGCTGCGGGATGCGGGCAAACCCTGGCCCTGGATCTTCATCGGTCTGGTGCCGATCATCGGCGGCATCTGGTTGATTGTGCTGCTGGTGCAGGCGTCGATCCCCGGTTAAACCCCCACCTCGCCCCGGGCCCCAGCGCCCCAACGCTGGGGCCCACCTCACACCCGCAGCGCATCCAGCACCGAGCGGTCCTCCAGGGTGCTGGTGTCGCCGCTCACCTCCTCACCCGCCGCCAGGGAGCGCAGGATGCGGCGCATGATCTTGCCGCTGCGGGTCTTGGGCAGGGCATCGCTGAAGCGGATTTCATCGGGCCTGGCAATCGGGCCGATTCCCTGACCCACATGCTTTTTGAGTTCGGCCACGAGGGCTCCATCCCCCGTGCGGCCGGTCTCCAGGGTGATGAAGGCCACGATGCCTTCCCCCTTGAGTGCATCGGGCACCCCCACCACGGCGGCCTCGGCCACGGCCGGATGGCTCACCAGGGCCGATTCGATCTCCATCGTGCCCAGCCGGTGCCCGGACACGTTGATCACGTCGTCGACCCGGCCCATCACCCAGTAATACCCATCGACGTCACGGCGGGCCCCGTCGCCGGCGAAGTAGAGCCAGCTGCCATCCGCCGGTCGGATGTGCTCCCAGTAGCTGCGGCGGAAGCGGTCGGCATCTCCGTGCACGGTGCGCATCATTCCCGGCCAGGGGCGCCGCACCGCCAGGTAGCCGCCCTCATCCACCCCCACGCTGGTGCCGCTGATGTCGACAACATCGGCGGCGATTCCAGGCAGCGGCAACGTGCAGGACCCCGGCTTGGTGGGGGTGGCTCCCGGCAGGGGGCTGATCATCACGCCGCCGGTTTCGGTCTGCCACCAGGTGTCCACCACCGGACAGCGGCCGTGACCGATCACCTCCTGATACCAGATCCAGGCCTCGGGGTTGATCGGTTCCCCCACGGTGCCGAGGATGCGCAGGGAGCCCATGTCGTACTGGTCGGGAACGGCGCGGCCGTTCTTCATGAAGGCCCGAATCGCCGTGGGGGCGGTGTAGAAGATCGAGACCTTGTGCTTCTCGATCACCTCCCAGAAAGCCCCCGGCTTGCTGGGGCGGGGCGCCCCCTCGTACATGACCGTGGTGGCTCCGTTGGAGAGCGGCCCATAAACGATGTAGCTGTGGCCAGTGATCCAGCCCACGTCCGCGGTGCACCAGTGGATGTCGTCTTCGCGGATGTCGAAGATCCACTGGAAGGTGAGGTGGGCCCAGAGGTTGTAGCCGGCGGTGGTGTGCACCACCCCCTTGGGTTTGCCGGTGGAGCCGGAGGTGTAAAGCACGAACAGCCGGTCTTCACTGGCCATCGGCTCGGCCGGGCAGTCGCTGCCCTGGGGCTCCACCAGCTCATGCCACCAGTGGTCGCGGCCCGGGGCGAACGCCACCTCCTGGCCGGTACGGCGCACCACCAGCACATGCTCCACCGTGGGGCAGGCCCCGTCCGCGAGCGCCGCATCCACCGCGGGTTTGAGGGCCACCGCCTTGTCCTTGCGGTAACCACCGTCGGCGGTGATGACCGCCTTGGCTTCGCCGTCGATCAGGCGGTCCCGCAGGGCCTCGGCCGAGAAGCCGCCGAACACCACCGAATGGGGCGCACCGATCCGGGCGCAGGCCAGCATGGCGATGGCCGCCTCGGGCACCATTGGCATGTAGAGCGCCACCAGGTCGCCCTTGCCAAGGCCGAGGGCCTTGAGGGCGTTCGCGGCCTTGCACACCTCGGCGTGGAGCTCGCGGTAGGTGAAGGTGCGCCCATCGCCCGGTTCCCCCTCCCAGATCAGGGCGATCTTGTCGGCCCGGGGGCCCTCCAGGTGCCGGTCAAGGCAATTGAAGGAGAGGTTGGTGGTGCCCCCCTCAAACCAGCGGGCGAAGGGCGGGTTGGTCCAGTCGAGCACCGTATGGAACGACTCAAACCAGTGCAGGTGCTCCCTGGCCTGCTCCCCCCAGAAGGCGTCGGGGTCGGCCTCCACCCGCTCCACCAACTCCCGGTAGGCCCCCAGGCTGCCGATGCGGGCCGAAGCCGCCAGCTCGGCGGGGGGCGCGAACACCCGCTGCTCCTGGAGCACCGATTCGATCGTGGCTTCGCTCATCAACCCGACATGCAATGCGCCCATTCAAGCCAGCGGGCGCCCACCTCGCCCCGAGGCGAGATGGATGTTCAGAGTCACGCCCCCCGCTGCGAGCGGACTGGGAAGATGGCGCCATGGCCCTTCCCGCCGCCTGCCTGTTCGACCTCGACGGTCTCCTGCTGGACACCGAGCCCCTGCACGGGCGGGCCTGGCGCGAAGCGGCCCGAAGCTTCGGGGTGGAACTCAGTGATGGGCAGTTGCTGCAGTTGCGGGGCCGCCGCCGCCTGGACAACGCCCAGCAGGTGATCCGCTGGATCCAGGAGCGCGTCGGGGCAGCTCCGGATGCGGAACAGCTGTTGGCGGTCCAGCAACCGATCGCCCGCCTCCTGCTGCCAACGGCGGTGGCGATGGAGGGGGCACCCGAACTGCTGGCCCGTTGCCGCGACCTGGCGATCCCATCAGCACTCGTCACCAGCAGCAGCCAAGAGGCGGCGCTGCGCAAGGGCGCCCCCCACCCCTGGCTCGAACTGCTGCAGCTGAGGGTCTATGGCGATGATCCGGCCGTCTCAAGCGGGAAGCCTGCCCCCGACGGATTCCTGCTGGCCGCCAGCCGGCTCGGTGTCGAACCTCACAGGTGCTGGGCCTTCGAGGATTCGGCGGCTGGCGCAGAGGCGGCCCTGGCGGCCGGTTGCCTGGTGCATGTGCTGCTGCCGCCGGGGGTGGGCTGCGAGAGCTATCCCTCCCAGGTGCGCTGTCTACGTTCTCTCCGCGACCTTGGCCTTTAACCCCGGTAAGGGCTGGCGGACGGATCGGCAACCCATGCCCCCCCCTGATCAAGCGCACTGCCTAGGGTCGAGGCTCGACTGACGTGACACCTGATGCAAAGCTCAATCCGGCCAGCCGATGGGGGTGGGCCGGGAGCCTCTTTCCAGGTGATCGCGGCGGTGGCGGTGGCGTTGCTGCTCCTGGTCAGCCAGACCATCTTCATCGTGCCGGCTGGCAACGTGGCGGTGGTCACCACCCTTGGCAAGGTGACCGGCGGCCAGCGCAGCCCCGGGCCGAACATCAAGGCCCCCTTGATTCAGGCCACCTCTTTGTTTGACGTGCGCACCCAGGTGCGCCCCGAGCAGTTCTCCACCCTCACCAAGGATCTGCAGGTCATTGAGGCCACCGCCACGGTGAAGTACGCGGTGAAGCCCAGTGAGGCGGCGCGGATCTTTGAAACGATCGCCACCGACAACTCCCAGATCTATGCGCGGATCATCCAGCCGTCGCTGCTGAAAGCACTGAAATCAGTCTTCTCCCAGTACGAGCTGGTCACCATTGCCACCGAATGGAACAGCATCTCGGAGCTGGTTCAAGACAAGGTGGCCGAAGAACTGAAGAAATTCGATTACGTGATTGTGCAAAGCCTCGATCTCACCGGCCTGCAGATCGCCGAGGAATACCGCGCAGCCATTGAGCAGAAGCAGATCGCTGACCAACGGCTGCTGCGGGCCCAAACCGAGGTGAAGATCGCCGATCAAGAGGCCCAGCGCTACCAGATCCTCAACTCCAGCCTCGATGATCAGGTGCTCTACAAGCTCTTCCTCGACAAGTGGGATGGCCAGACCTCGGTGGTGCCGGCCCTGCCTGGAACCCCCGGCACCGGGGCCCCGTCGGTGATCGTCAACGGCCGTCGCTGATGGGGCCCGAGCCCATCCTTGGAGGGCCATGACCCACCAACGGCTTGTTCCTCAATCCTCAGGATCTGGTCGTTGGGCCATCTGGACGGACCCATCCCCCAGGGGGCGGGTGAGGCAAAACTGATTGCCGCCGTCCGCGCAGGGCCCATAGTTGATGGACCAGCCGTGGTGATCCCGCAGCCGCAGCAGTAAGACCTGCCCCCAGTGAGCCTCACGGTCGAGGGGGTTGAACCCCGGGGCCGTCACAATGGCCTCAACGGCCTCCAGGGCGGCATCGAAGTCATAGGGGGGGCCACCGTCAATCACCTTGATCTGGATGCCTTCAGGGGCCAGGTTCACCGCCACGCCCACCTTCGGCGGCGGCACCAATCCCCGGTGGGCATGGCGTACGGCGTTGGAGAACGCCTCCATGAGCCCGGTCTGCCCCTGGATCCAGATGGGCGTGGGAAGGGGCAACCGGTTGAAGCTCTTGAACCAGAGCAGCAGTTCGGGAAGGTTCTCGAGGGAACTTTCCAGTGAGATCAGCTCGCTGAACGCTGGTTCCGCCAAGGCGTCCCCCACTCCATCGGCCGTTGGATCCATCAATTCAGGCCACTCCAAAAAGCTGGCTCACGATCCCCGGCCGCACCGGCAGGCTCGGCCGAGGATCGAGCGGGCCGCAAGGGTGGAGCAATGCTTTCCTGGCTCAGCGGCTTGGAGCCGGGATCAGTGAGCTCGGTGAAAACCTCCAGGATCGTTGATGCGTGTATTGCATCCATGCTAATCCAGCGAATGGATCTGTCCTCCCCCGTTACCTGGCCTGGTAAGGCGGTATTCGCCAATGAAACGGAGCACACCCGAGGAGGCAAACGGTCACTCAACCCCGCGTAGGCCCATCGCAGCTCGATCCGGGAGTTCTGATTCGCTCCAACCCTCATGGAGATTCAGGCCAACGGCCCCGCAAACGGCGGGCACCCTTCAGGGGGAACCCAATGGGGCTATGGCTGCCCACCCCTGCGCTGGAAGCCATCTCCAACGGGCGCAGCCTCCCGCTCTTTCGTACCCAAGGGAGCAAAGGCATGGCCTAGCTGGCGCCGTGCCGCACCCGGCCAGGGGGCTCTCAGCAGCCAACAGCATTCGACGGCGATCACATACAAGGGGGAAACATGAAGCCCCCCAATGCACGCTCGAGCGGGCTCGGCAGCATTCCCCAAGCCCTTGAAACCGATGGCGTTCCCCAACGGATCTTGGCTTATGTGCCTTTGGCTACAAGCCAGCCGCTGCGAAGCCAAGACTCTGACCAAGCCCGTTTATCGATCAGTTCCTGCAAGGGGGCTTGGATGATGCGAAGGACCCAACCCAATTCCAGCTGGAGCACCGCCCTAACGGCCGGACCCTCCGCTCTCGAAACTTTTGACAGACTCCGCGCCGGTTTCATGGCAGGAGTTCAGGACCCCCAACTGCGCCGGGCGGCCGTGTTCCTCCTGGGGGTCGGTGCTGGATTACTGCCCTTGATGGCCGGTTCCGCCAAGGCGGCGCTCACGAAACTCCCCACCGATGGGGCTGACAACCTGCTGATGTTGATCGGCTCGGCCCTCGTGCTGCTGATGACTCCAGGTCTGGCGTTCTTCTACGGGGGCTTCACCCGGGCCAAGAACGTGCTCAATTGCATGATGATGAGCTTCTTCCTGATGGGTCTCATCGGGGTGCTCTGGGTGGTGATCGGCTACAGCCTTGCCTTTGGCACAGGGTTTGGTAGCCCCTTCATCGGCGGCCTGGAGTTCTTCATGCTCAATGGCGTGGGTGGCGAACTTGGCGATGCCCCCCTGGCCGATGGTTTCGCCATCAGTGCCTCGAGCTTTGCCATGTTCCAGGGCATGTTCGCGATCATCACCCCTGCCCTGATCAGTGGGGCACTGGTGGAGCGCATCAACTTCAAGGCCTGGTTCTGGTTCTCCCTGATCTGGAGCCTGTTCATCTACTCCCCCATGGCCAAGATGGTTTGGGGAGGAGGCTTCCTCGGCTGCTTTGGCATCGGCGCCATCGACTTCGCTGGCGGCACGGTGGTCCACATTGCCTCTGGTGTATCCGCCCTCGTGGCTGCAGCCATCATCGGCAAACGCACCAACTGGCCTGAACAGAAGAGCCCACCCCACAACGTTCCCTTCATCCTTCTGGGCGCCGGTCTGCTGTGGTTCGGCTGGTTCGGCTTCAACGGCGCAAGCATGTTCGCCTCCAAGACCGCCGGTTACCCCTTCCTCACCACCACCACCGCTGCTTCAGCTGCGCTGCTCACCTGGTGCCTGCTGGAGTGGTTCCTGGATGGCAAACCCACAGCCGTCGGTGCGGCCACGGGTGCCGTTGCCGGTCTAGTGGGGATCACTCCTGCAGCGGGCTTCGTCTACATGGGCCATTCGATCGTGATCGGAGCTCTCACTGCGGTGGCTTGCCTCATCGCCGTACGGGTCAAGATGGCGATCAAGTTCGATGATGCGCTTGACACCTTCATGGTCCATGGCGTTGGGGGCACCGTTGGCGCTCTGCTGACTGGTGTATTTGCTGTGAAGGCTCTGGTTCCAGCTGACTACTTCCCCGTTTCAGCAAAAGTCATCGAAGAGGGCGGAAACTTCGCTCTCTTCGTGGTGCAGTTCAAGGCCGTAATCATCACCTACGGATTCGTTGGACTGGGAACTGCCGTGATTCTCTGGGTTCTGGGAGTGATCATGCCCCTGCGCGTCACCCCCGAAGATGAGGAGCGTGGTCTGGACTACGTGCTTCACGGGGAAGAGGCCTACGACCCCATGGCCTACTGATTCCCTTCTTGTTGGATGCTGTTCGCCCCCGCCATGCGGGGGCTTTTTCATGGCTGATCATCGCAGCCGAATCCCCCGGATCCAGGGGCCTCTGGGCGCGAAAGGGAGCGGCTCAGTAGAGCCGACTCAGCACGTAGTCAGGCAGAGCCAGCAAGGCACTTCGGGAATCGGAAGGTTCGAGCCAATCGATGGCCGTGGACGCCTCACGGGCAAACCCTTCCGCCAGGGCGCGGGAGCGGGGGATGGCCTCGGAGCCGCGCACCAACTCAAGGGCCTGCTCCAGGTCGCCGGGTTCGCAGAGTTCCCGTTCGATCAGGCCCGCCAGGCTGGGTCGCTCCTCCAGGGCGTAAAGCACCGGAGCGGTGAGGTAGCCCGTGGCCAGGTCGCTGGCGGCCGGCTTGCCCAATTGTTGGTCGCTGCCGGTGAAATCAAGGATGTCATCGACCACCTGGAAGGCCAGGCCCAGATGGCGGCCGAAGCGATGAAGTTCTTCGAGCCGGGGCGTGTGAAGGCCGCTGAGCACCCCGGCCGCCCTGGCACTGTTGGCCATCAGTGAGGCGGTCTTGCAGTAGCTCTTGTCGAGGTAAGTGGCGAAGCTCTGTCCGGTGTCATAGCGGTAGAGCCCCTGGCGCACCTCGCCATCGGCCAGGTCCATGATCACCCTCGACAGCAGCTTGACCACATCAAGGTCGTCCAGGTTGGCCAGGTGCCAGCTGGCCTGCGCAAACAGGAAATCACCGGCCAGCACCGCCACCCGGTGATTGAAACGGCTGTGGACCGTGGCCACGCCCCGGCGGGTGGAGGCCTCATCCACCACATCATCATGAACGAGGGAGGCCGTATGGATCATCTCGGTGATCTCAGCCAGCCGCCGGTGACGGGCACTGAGCGTGCCGTCCGTGGAGAGGGCACGGGAGAGCAGCAACACGATGCCGGGCCGGATGCGCTTGCCGCCGGCACTGAACAGGTGCTCGGCAGCCGCCTGCAGGATCGGATGGCCAGCACCGATCAGGTTGCGCAGGTCACTGAGCAGCGTTTCAAGATCGCTTTCGACCGGCTGGAGCAGCTCTGCGACCGTTGCCATGTCTCCCTCCTGTGAGGTGATCCTAGAAGGAGCGGGAGAGCGACTGGAGCGAGACCTGCTCCACCGTTGGTCGTTGACCGAGCCAGGGGGTGGCGGAGGCGGCGAAGCTCTCAGCGCAACCGGTGACACAGAAGCGGCCCAGGCTGCGGGCCTCCCCTTGGGAATTGGACGGAGAGGGCGCCCCTTGCCCCTCCAGCAGCACCTTGAGGCGGGCAACGGCAGCCACGGCAGGATCGATGAGCACCACGTCGTCGGGCAAGAGCTGGCGCAGCAGGGGGCCCAGCAGGGGGTAATGGGTACACCCAAGAACAATCGCCTCCACCCGGGCGTCCAGCAGGGGCTGCAGATACATCTGGGCGGCGTGGTGAAGGCGCAGATCCCGCAGATCGCCGGCTTCGATCAGGGGCACGAACTCCGGGCAGGCCACCTCCACCACCACGGCCCCCTGCTGGTGATCACGGATGGCCCGGCCGTAGGCACCGCTGGCGGCGGTGGCAGGAGTGGCCAGCACCCCCACCCGCCTGGCCCGCAGGTGGCTGGCGACGCTGTCGATCAGGCCGTAGACCGGCACCCCGGCCTCTTGCACGGCCACATCGAAGGCCAGGGCGTGGGAGGTGTTGCAGGCCATCAGCAGGGCATCCACCCCCTCGGCCCGCAGCCAGGTCACCACCTCCGAAGCGATGGCTCGGATGTCCTCGGTTGAACGCTGGCCATAGGGAACCCGGGCCGTGTCCCCGAGGTAGAGAAAGCGCTGATCCGGGTGGCGCGCCAGCAGCTGCCGCAGCACCGTCAAGCCACCGAGGCCACTGTCGAACAGGCCCAGGAGCAGGCTCATCGCCCGCCTCCCCGGAGATAGTTGAGCAAGCCGGAGGCGATTGCCCGGGCCAGACGCCGTCGGTGCTGGGGATCCGCGAGACGGGATGAATCCAGATCACCGGTGACGAACCCCATCTCCACCAGCGCCGAGGGCATCACGGTGCGGCGGATCACGAAGAAACGACCCTGGCGCACGCCCCGGTCAGGGCTATCGGGGGAGGTGGCCAACACCTCCTGCTGGACGGCGGCGGCTAAGGCGCGGGAGCTGGGGCTTTCGAAATAGAAGGTTTCGATGCCGTTCACATCAGGGCGCGAAAGGCTGAGGGCATTGGCATGGATGCTGAGAAACACATCGGCACCGCTGCTGTTGGCCAGGGACACCCGGGGCGGCAAATCCACGTCCACCTCGGTGGTGCGGGTGAGGAGCACCTGGACGCCCCGCTGCTGCAGCAACTGGGCCACCTGAAGGCTCACATCCAGCACCACGTCCGTTTCGCGCAAGCCATTGATACCCACCGCCCCGGGGTCCGGTCCACCATGGCCAGGGTCGATCACGACCCGGTAGCGGCCACGGGGAAGCTCCGGCAGGGAAGCACCGGAGGGAGGGGGGCCCGCTGTCCAACGGGGAACGGGGGGTTGCCAGGTCACCACGGGAGGCTCCAGCTCCCCTTCACCGATGGGCTGGAGACCGGCTCCGGCGAGCCCCTTGAACTCCAGACGCCAGCGGTCCCGCGCCGTACCCTCCAGCCTCAGCTCCCGGGGATCGATCTCCGTGCCGGGGAGGAACTCGAACACCAGCCGGGTGCTGTCGGGGGTGGGTTTGCCCACGCGCACTTCCCGCAACACCCCTCCCCCCGGCAGGGTGCGCGCCCGCAGGGGGGCGCCGGGGAGGTCAATCCAGACCCGTGGTCCACCGCCCCCGCGACCGGCTTCGTAAAAAGCCTGCAGGGTGATGTCGGGGGTGGTGCGCAGCTCCAACACCCCCTCCCGGCTGATGCGCCAGGCCGCCAGGGCACTGCCGGCCAGCGCCGGCAGGGCGTCGAGCAAGGCGACAACCTGCAGGGCTCCAACGAACAGAAGAGCGGGCAGAGCCCTCACCAGCCGGGCCATGGCCATGGGCAGCCTCAGAACAGGGCTGGCCGGCGGTGCTGGAGGCTTGGCATCACGGCCCGAACCCGCAGGCCATGCTCGGGATCGATCGGAGCCACCGCGAGCCCAGGTGCAATGCCGGCATCCGCCAGCACCGTGCCCCACGGATCGATCACCATGGCGTGGCCATGGCTCTGGCGACGGCCGTAGTGGAGCCCTGTCTGGGCCGGGGCGAGGACATAGACGGTGTTTTCGATGGCCCGGGCCTGCAGCAGCACCTGCCAGTGGTCCTTGCCTGTGAAGGCGGTGAAGGCGGCAGGAATCATCACGAGCTCGGCTCCGGACCCAGCCAGATGGCGGTAGAGCTCAGGAAAGCGCACGTCGTAGCAGATGGATAGGCCGATGCGGCAGAGACCTGGAGCGTCAGCCACCTGGGGCAGCTCACCGCCGGGCTGCACGGTGGCGGATTCGCGGTAGGTGTTGCCGTCGGGCAGGTCCACATCGAAGAGGTGGATCTTGTCGTAGCGGGCCAGCAACTGGCCGTCCTTGCCCACCAGATCGGCCCGGTTGAGGGTGAGTCGATCGCCGGCCGGCACCGGATAGCCACCCCCCATCAGGGTCACCTGGTAGCGCCGGGCCATGGTGACCAGGAAGCGCTGGGCCTGCTCCGCCAGGGACGGGGCCAATTCCAGGCGACGCTCGTCGTCGCCCATGAAGGCAAAGTTCTCGGGGAGGCCCACCAGTTCGGCGCCGCGGCGCGTGGCCAGCTCGATCAGTTCCTCGGCGACGGCGAAGTTGGCCTCGGGATCCGAGCCGCTGGTGAGTTGCAGGGCTGCCGCGAGGAAGCTGGTCAACGCTGGAGAGGCCGGGGTGGCGGCACTGTAAGGGACCTGATTCAGGCGGCCAGGAGCACGCCCGGTTCCCCCTGGGTGGGCACGATCTCGAGGCTGTCGACGGCGGCACAGCAGCGGAAATCGGCGTCATGGTCCCCAAGGCGGATCAGACGCTGGCCATGGCTGGCCAGGCGCAGGCAGGCCTCGGGGTCATGGCGCCACTGGGCCCAGAGCGCCAAGGCCGCCACCATCTCGTCGTTGCCACTGGAAACGGGCTCCCCAGGGGCCCCGGCCAGGGCCTCCTGCACGGCCTCAGCCACCGCTCCAGCCGCCAGGGAATCCTCCAGCGAGTAGGCCCCTTCCCAACCGCTGCCCACAATCCACACCCGCCGGCATCCCCGCTCGATCAGCCGCCGGGCCACCGCGCTCCGGTTGGGCAGGCAGGCGGTCACGAGCAGGGGCACATGGCGCACCCGGTCCAGGGAACGGGTGCCGTTGGTGGTGCTCATGAAAATCCGCTTTCCGCCCACCACCTCCGGGGTCACGGCGATGGGCGAGTTGCCCAGCTCACACCCCTCCAACCGGGCACCGCCCCGCTCCCCCGCCCGCAGGCGCTTGTCCGCCGGCCAGGCGGCGGCGGCGGCCTGCAGCTCATCGAGATCGGCGAAGGCCTGGATGGCCTCGGCGCCGTTGTGCAGCGACCAGGCGATGGTGGTGGTGGCCCGCAGCACGTCGATCACCACCGCCGCATCGGGTGCAGCCCCGTCGGGGGACTGGGGCGATGGCACCAGCTCAGAAGTGGGGAAGTAGGAGATCTGCATGGGCGCAAGGGGAGGCCGGGTGCGCCACAGTAGGAAGCACCGGTGGAGCAGGGATGGCGGGGGCACGGACGGGGCAGAACCGCCGTGACCTGCGCGGCTTCCTCGCGCTGCTGGAGAGCCGTGGTCAGCTGCGGCGCATCACGGCGCCGGTGGATCCCAACCTCGAACTGGCCGCGATCGCCGACAGGGTGCTGGCCCGGGGCGGACCGGCCCTGCTGTTCGAAAACGTGATCGGCAGCAACCTGCCGGTGGCCGTGAACCTGCTGGGCACGGTCGAGCGGGTGCTGTGGTCGATGGGGATGGAGCGACCCGAGGAACTGGAAGAGCTGGGCAGCCGCCTGGCCCTGCTGCAGCAACCCCGGCCCCCCAAGGGCCTGGGGGAGGCGGCCCGCTTCGGTGGACTGCTGTGGGATTTGATCCGCGCGCGCCCTGACCGGGACCTGACACCCCCCTGCCACCAGCAGGTGTTCAGAGACGGGGCGGTGAACCTGGACGCCCTGCCGCTGCTGCGCCCCTGGCCCGGTGACGCGGGCGGGGTGATCACCCTGGGGCTGGTGATCACCAAGGACCCGGAGACCGGGGTGCCCAACGTGGGGGTCTACCGGCTGCAGCGCCAGTCCATCAACACCATGACCGTGCACTGGCTCTCGGTGCGCGGCGGAGCCCGCCACCTGCGCAAGGCGGCGGCACTGGGCAAGAAACTCGAGGTGGCGGTGGCCATCGGCGTGCACCCGCTGCTGGTGATGGCGGCGGCCACACCGATTCCGGTGCAGCTGAGCGAGTGGCTCTTTGCCGGGCTCTACGCCGGCGAAGGGGTGCGACTGGCGAGGTGCAAAACCCTGAATCTGGAGGTGCCCAGCCACAGCGAGGTGGTGCTCGAGGGCACGATCACCCCCGGCGAGGAGCTCCCCGATGGCCCCTGCGGCGACCACATGGGCTTCTACGGCGGCGAGGAGCTCTCCCCCCTGGTGCGTTTCCACTGCGTCACCCAGCGGCGGGAGCCGATCTTCCTGACCACCTTCAGCGGCCGGCCACCCAAGGAGGAGGCGATGCTCGCCATCGCCCTCAATCGCATCTACACGCCGATCCTGCGCCAGCAGATCCCGGAGATCGTGGATTTCTTCCTGCCCATGGAGGGCCTGAGCTACAAGCTGGCGGTGATCGCCATCGACAAGGCCTACCCGGGCCAGGCCAAGCGGGCGGCGATGGCCTTCTGGAGCGCGCTGCCCCAGTTCACTTACACCAAGTTTGTGGTGGTGGTCGACCGTGCAATCAACATCCGCGACCCGCGCCAGGTGATCTGGGCCATCAGTGCCCAGGTGGATCCCCAGCGGGATCTGTTCGTGCTTGAGGACACCCCCTTCGACTCCCTCGATTTCGCCAGTGAGCGCCTGGGCCTGGGGGGCCGCCTGGCGATCGATGCCACCACCAAGATCGGTCCGGAGAAACGGCACCCCTGGGGCGAGGGCCTGTCCCGATCCCCCGAACTGGAGGCGCGCATGGATGGCCGCTGGGCCGAGCTGGGGCTGGGCGACCTCGATGGGGTCGAACCGGATCCGGCCCTGTTCGGCTACTGCTTTGAGCACGTGCTGGAGCGGCTGGCCACCGAACGACTGGTGGCACGCCCCTGAATGCTGCGCAAGCGCGGGCTCTATGCCGTCAAGGCCCTGCTGGAGCTGGCCCGGGAGCCCCATGCCTGGCAGTCGGTGAACCAGTTGGCCCATGCCCAGAGCCTGCCCGCTCCGATGCTGGAGCAATTGCTGCTGCAGCTGCGCCGCGCCGACCTGGTGGAGGCCCGCCGGGGCCGCAGCGGCGGCTACCGGCTGCGGCGGCCCGCCCGGGAGACCAGGCTGGCGGCCATCCTCTCGGCGGTGGGGGACAAACCGCCGTTGGAGGCCAGTGGCGACAGCAGCCGCGAGGAAGGCTTGGGCTTGGAAAGGGGCACGGCCGGTGACCGGGTGGTCTCAGCGCTGCAGCGGCGGCTCAGGCGAGCCTTGGAAAAGGAACTGGCCGCCCTCAGCTTGGAGGAACTGCTGTTCGACCTGCGCAGCTGGCAGGAAAGCCTGCGGGAGGACGGGGGCCTGATGGTGGGCTGAGGCTTCGCCCCATGCCTGGGCAAAGAAGGTGGGGCACCAGCCTTCTCCATAGGATCCCCCCACCGGATGCGCGCACCCTTGGCCCCTTCCCCTGCTGCCCCCAGCCCGCTGACCCTGCCGGGGGGGGGCAGCCTGCGGGGAACCGTGCGGGTGCCGGGCGACAAATCGATCTCCCACCGGGCGCTTCTGTTCGGGGCGATCGCCACGGGGGAGACCCGCATCGAAGGGCTGCTGCCGGCAGAAGATCCCCTCAGCACGGCCGCCTGCCTGCGGGCCATGGGGGTGGAGGTGTCAGCGATCGAGCCGGGCCGGCCGGTGATCGTGCGGGGGGTGGGGCTCGACGGCCTCCAGGAACCCGAGAGCATCCTCGATTGCGGCAACTCCGGCACCACCATGCGGCTGATGCTGGGGCTGTTGGCGGGCCGCGCCGGCCGCCACTTCGTGCTCACCGGCGACGACTCGCTGCGGCGCCGGCCGATGCGCCGCGTCGGAGCACCACTGGGGCAGATGGGGGCCACCATCGCCGGCCGCCAGGGCGGCAACCTGGCCCCCCTGGCGATCCAGGGCCAGCCTCTCCACGGGGGCACCATCCACACTGCGGTGGCCTCGGCCCAGGTGAAGAGCGCCCTGCTGCTGGCGGCCCTCACCGCCGATGGGCCCACCACCGTGATCGAGCCGGCCCAGAGCCGGGACCACAGCGAACGCATGCTGCGGGCCTTCGGCGCCGAACTGGCGGTGGGGGGGGCCGGGGGCACCGAGGTGACGGTGACGCCGGGGGCCACCCTCACGGGCCAGGCGGTGACCGTGCCCGGCGACATCAGCTCAGCGGCCTTCTGGCTGGTGGCGGGCGCGATCACCCCCGGCGCCGATCTGGTGGTGGAAAACGTGGGTCTCAACCCAAGCCGCACCGGCATCCTCGAGGTGCTTGGGCAGATGGGCGCCGCCATCACGGTGCTCGACCCCCGCGATGTGGCCGGCGAACCGGTGGGTGATCTGCGCGTAACCCATGGCCCCCTACGGGCCTTCACGATCGAGGCCGACCAGATTCCCCGCCTGGTGGATGAAATTCCCGTGCTGGCGGTGGCCGCTTGCCGCGCCGAGGGGGTTTCCACGATTCGGGGGGCCCAGGAATTGAGGGTGAAGGAAACCGATCGCCTGGCGGTGATGGCCCGCCAGCTCACGGCCATGGGGGCCAGGCTCCAGGAGCACCCCGATGGCCTCACGATCCAGGGGGGTGTGGACCTCCACGGGGCGGAGGTGGACAGTGAGACCGACCACCGGGTGGCCATGAGCCTGGCGGTGGCGGCCCAGATCGCCACCGGGCAAACCCAGCTGCGGCGCAGCGAGGCGGCGGCGGTCTCCTACCCAGGCTTCTGGGATGACCTGGCCAGGCTCCAGGCTTGAGCCAAGGGGCACTGCGGGAGGCCCACGAAACAGTCATCACTCCGGCCGCCAGTAGATTCCGGCCGTTCCATGCAGGGGATCCATGCTCGCCGTCGCCGTGCTGGCCGCCGGGAAGGGCACGCGCATGAGGAGCCTGCTGCCGAAGGTGCTGCAGCCCCTGGCGGGCGCCACCCTGGTGGAACGGGTGCTCGCCAGCTGCGGGACCCTGACCCCCGAGCGCCAGCTGCTGATCGTGGGCCATCAGGCCGATCGGGTGGAGGCCTCCCTGGCCGGGGGCAACGGACTCGAGTTCGTGCTGCAGCAGCCCCAACAGGGCACGGGCCATGCGGTGCAGCAACTGCTGGGCCCCTTGGCCGGCTTCCAGGGGGAGCTGCTGGTGCTCAATGGCGACGTGCCCCTGCTGCGGTCCGCCACCCTGGAGCAGCTTGTGGCCCAGCATCGGCGTAGCGGTGCGGCCGTGACCCTGCTCAGCGCCCGGTTGGCGGACCCCAGTGGCTACGGCCGGGTCTTCAGCGACACCAGCGGCAACGTGAGCGCAATCGTGGAACACCGCGACTGCAGCGACGAGCAGCGCCGCAACACCCTGATCAATGCCGGCATCTACTGCTTCAACTGGCCCCAGCTGGCGGCGGTGCTGCCCCAGCTCACCACCGACAACGACCAGGGGGAGCTCTACCTCACCGACACGGTGACCCTGCTGGAGAACGCCATGCACCTGGAGGTGGCCGACCCCGACGAGATCCTGGGCATCAACGACCGCCTCCACCTGGCCCAGTGCGAGGCGGTCCTGCAGGACCGGCTGCGGCGCCACTGGATGGAGCAGGGGGTGACCTTCGTCGATCCCGCCAGCTGCACCGTGAGCGAAGGCACCAGCTTCGGCCGCGATGTGGTGATCGAACCCCAGACCCACCTGCGGGGACGCAGCCACATCGGCGACGGCTGCCGCATCGGCCCGGGCAGCCTGGTGGAGGACAGCCACCTCGGAGCCGGTGTCGAAGTGCTCTATTCGGTGGTGCGCCAGGCCGTGGTGGGCGACGACTGCTCCATCGGTCCCTACACCCAAATCCGACCCAACACAGAACTGGGGGCCCGCTGCAAGGTGGGCAATTTCGTGGAGGTCAAGAACAGCCACCTCGAGGCCGACAGCAAGGTGAACCACCTCAGCTACATCGGTGACGCCGATCTGGGGGCGAACGTCAACGTCGGAGCCGGCACGATCACGGCCAACTTCGACGGAATCCGGAAGCACCGCACCGTGATTGGAGCCGGCAGCAAGACCGGAGCCAATTCGGTGCTGGTGGCCCCGATCACCCTCGGCGCCGGGGTCACGGTTGGGGCCGGCTCCACCCTCACCAAGGACGTGCCCGCCGGGGCCCTGGCCCTGGGGCGCGCCCGCCAGATCATCAGGGAGAACTGGCAGCCAGAAGGGGGATCAGCCGCTCCAGGGCCACCCCCCGGCTCGCCTTGAGCAGCAGGGTGTCACCAGGCCGCAGCCAGCCCCTGAGCACGGCCGCAGCGGCCGCGGGATCGGCCACCTGCTCGAGCCGACCCAGCCCACTGGCGCCAGCGGCCATCGCTTTCCCCTCGGGCCCCCCGTCCACCACCACCAGCCCATCAAGACCCAGCTGCCCGGCCAACTCACCCACCCGCCGGTGCAGCGCGAGGCTGGCCTCTCCCAGTTCGAGCATGGTGCCCAGGGCCGCGTAACGGCGCCCGCCCTGCTGGGCCAGCAACCGCAGGGCCGCCTCCATGGCCTCTGGCGAGGCGTTATAGGTCTCATCGAGCACCTGCACCCCAGCCACCTCCAACCGGCCACTGCGCCCCCCCGGAAGTTGCACCTCGAGGGACGCGAGGTCCTGGGGGTCAACCCCAAGGGACCGGGCAACCGTCAGGGCCAGCAGCAGGTTGCGGGCGTTGTGGGCCCCTGGCAGAGGCAACAGGTAGCGGTGGCCGTCCAAGCGGAGATGGCCCCCATCGGGCTCCAGGTGGCCGAGCCGATCGGCGGCTGGAAGGAGGGGATCAAAGGGCCCGTCGCTGGAGAGGGCCACCCGCAGCACCCGGCCGCCCCACGCCCGCGCCAGGGCCTCCTCCAGCAACGGATCCCCCGCCGGCACCACCACCAGGCCAGCGGGGTTGAGCCCGGTGACGATCTCACATTTGGCCCGGGCGATGGCCTCGCGGCTGCCCAGCCGGCCGATGTGGGCCGTGCCGATGTTGGTGATCACCGTGAGATCGGGCTGGGCGCAGCGGCTGAGGCGCTCGATCTCCCCGAGACCCCGCATGCCCATCTCCACCACCACCGCCCCGTGGCTGGGCTGCGCCTTGAGCAGCGTGAGCGGAACCCCCACATCGTTGTTCTCGTTGCCCACGCTGGCGAGCACGGCTCCCAGGGGCGCCAGGGCGGCCCGCAGCAGCTCCCGGGTGGTGGTCTTGCCGGCGGAACCCGTCACCGCCACCACCGGCGCAGTCAGTTCCCGCCGCCATAGATGGGCCAACTGCTGGTAGGCAGCCAACGTGTCCGGAACGGACCAGACCGGCAGCCCCGGGGGCACCTGGTCGAGTCGATCGGCAGCCACCACCGCCGCAAGGGCCCCATCCCCAAGGGCTTGCCCCAGGAAGCGGTGCCCATCGAAGCGCTCCCCCACCAGGGGCACGAACAGGCTGCCGGGCTGGAGGGAACGGCTGTCGGTGGTCACCGGCCCTAGGGGCTGCTCCAGATCGAGGGGAACTCCGCCCTTGGGCTCACCCCACACCTCCACCAAACGCCGTAGCTGCATCCCCCGAGGCCCCTTCAGCCGTACGCCAGCAGAATCATGCCGGTGCCTACCCGGGCCTGCCGTCCCAGCAGGCGGCCGGATCCGGCAGCAGAGGGCCCCTCCACCAGATCGAGGGCGCCGTACCCCAGCTCCGCCGCCCTTTGCTGCCAGAGGTTCGCCTGGCTCTGGCGCTGGGGGGCTGGGAGGGCCAGGAACGCCGCACGGTCCAGTTCCAGCACGAGGCTCCCCAGCTCGGGCCGGGGCCGGGCCCCAACGATCAACACCTGACCATCGCCAGCGGAGAGCAACTCCAGCAGAGGATCGAGGGCGAGTTCGGGTGAAGGGGGTGGATCCAGCGGCTCACAAACCATGGGCTCCATTGGCAGCTCCGGCCCTCGGGCACCGACCGGGGCGGGAGCAGGCGTGGTCATCGCCGTGGCCACAGGCAGTGGTGGCGGAAGGCCGGCTCCTGTGGCACTTCGGTAGGCCAGTCGACCGAGCGCCAGCAACAACAGCAACACCCCCACCAGCACCAACGGCCAGAACAGCGCCGCCCCGGCGCGCGGCCAGAACGGAGGCCTGGGCAGATCCCCTGAGCCGCTACGCCGCCAAAGCTCCCGGGCCCGAAGGCCCAGGCTGGCCGCCACCGCCTGCAGGTCCTGGCCCAGCAGCCACCAGGGGCTCACATAGGAGCTGGGCAGATTGGAGCTGGGAAGGGGGGAGCCCGGGCCTTCCTCGTTCATCGACCAGCCCTCATCGGCCCCCACTCATGACTGCGGACGCCGCAGCAGGAGCGAGAGGGGGTTGCGGCGCTTGCTGACCGGGACCTGGCCCTCCTCGGCCCCATCGGGAGGGGCCTCCACAGGTACGCCGACGCTGGAAGTGGCCTGGCGGCTGGGATCGGCGTCCTGGCCGAGGGAGAAGGCCTCCACCTCCTCCGCCGAGGGGGTGGGCTCCTTGACGCCACGCACCTCCCGGTACATGTGGTCGTACTCCAGGGCGGAGCGGGCCCAGCTGTGGTCGACCGTCATGGCGCGCCGCTGCAGTTCTCTCCAGCTGTCGGGATGGCGGTAGGCCTCCCAGGAGCGCACGATCGCCGTGTAGAAGTCGAGGGGGTCGTAGCGATCGAAGCAAAAGCCCGTGCCGCTGTGGTGAGCTGGATCGTGGGGGGGCACCGTGTCCACCAGGCCGCCAACCCGACGCACCACGGGGATGGAGCCGTAGCGCATGGCCAGCATCTGGCTGATGCCGCAGGGCTCGAAGCGGCTGGGCATCAGGAATGCGTCGCTGCCGGCATAGATCAGACGTGACAGGGAATCGTCGTAGGTGAGGAAGACGGCGAAGCGGCCTGGATGGCGGGACGCCAGCTGCCAAAGGCCGGATTCATAGCTGCGGTCACCAGTGCCGAGCACCACCACCTGGCTGTCGGTGTAGGCCAGGACCCGGTCCGCCACCTGCATCAGCAGATCCACTCCCTTCTGATCCACCAGCCGGCTGACCATGCCCAGCAGGAACGTGTTGGGACGGACCGTCAGACCCATGCGTTCCTGCAGGGCCCTTTTACAGGCAGCCTTGGGAGCCAGATCGTCAGCTGAGAAGCGTTCCGGCAGGGTGGCATCCGTGGCCGGATTCCAGTCGTTGGTATCGATGCCATTGAGGATGCCGCGCAGTTTGCCGCTGATGAAGTTGAGAAGGCCATCCAGCCGTTCGCCGTACTCCGGTGTGCGGATCTCCTGGGCGTAGGTGGGGGAGACGGCGTTGACCCGGTCGGCATAGAGCAGGGCCGAGGCCATGGTGTGGTCCCCCTGCATGTACCAGGGACACCAGGCCATGCGCTCCAGTTTCCAGCGCCAGGGCCCCTGGTACTGGAGATTGTGGATGGTGAAGACCGTGCTGATCTCGGGGTCCTGGTGCATCCACACCGGGATCATGCCGGTGTGCCAGTCATGGCAATGGAGCACCTCCGGTTTCCAGACGTGCCAGGCGAATTCGGCGGTGGCACTGGCAAAGAAGGTGAAGCGCCAGTCCTCGTCTTCGCCGCCGTAGATGCGCTCGGGATCGAACACCGGGTGGCCCACCAGGTAGATCGGCAGACCATTGCCCGGGTGGCGGGTTTCGTAGATGGCGAAGTCGGTGCCCATGGTGTGGCCCCGCCAGATGGACTCGCTGCCGATCGCCAACCGACTCCAGAGCCGGCTGTAGCCGGGCAAGATGATGCGCACGTCATGGCCGAGCTTCGCCAGGGCCGGCGGCAGGGAGCCCACCACATCGCCCATGCCACCCACCTTGACCATCGGAGCGCATTCGGCCGCCGCAAAAAGCACCCGCATCGGCCCATTACCCGGAGGGCCGCAACTTTAGGGGGCCCCTGCGGGCACCCCTCAGGGGAGCACCGTCACCGGCGTTCCGACGCTGACCATGTCAAACAGGGCCTGCACGTCCTCGTCATAGAGCCGAACGCAGCCGTGGGAAACGGCCCGGCCCACGGTCCAGCGGTGGGGGGTGCCGTGGAAGCCCGCCTGAACACAGCCCTTGATGTCGAGCACCTGATCACCATCTGAGGCCTTCCGGCCCTGGCAATCCACCATGAAACCGATCCAGCGGCTGCCAAGGGGGTTCTCGGGGCCGGCGGCCGTGCGCTTGCCGGTGGTGGGATGCTCCCAGGAGGGATCCACCCGCTTCTCGGTGACGGCAAAGCTGCCCACGGGCGTCTCCCAGCCGGGCATGCCCACGGCCACGGGGAACTGGCGTAACAGGGCGCCGGAGTTGATCACCAGCAGCCGGCGGCGGCGGCGATCGAGCACCAGGTGCACACCACTCTGGACCTGCAGATCGGGGGGTAAAAGCCTCAGGGGATAGGGCGCCAAGGCACCCGCGGAGCTGTTGACGGAAGCGCTGAGCGGAGCAGCCTGCAGCGGGAGGGGCGGCGCCACCCCAAGCAGCGCCACTGCCCACAACACCATCAAGGGGGCACCGCTGGCGGGCACGCTGGACGGCACAGTGGGGACTTGGAGAGACGATTGATGCTATGGGCCTGGGCATCCCCCGGCACGGCCCCGTAGATGGCAGTCGCTAAATTCCCCTCGGAAGTAGTCAACGATGGCACCCTATCCAGAGCTCCCAGTTCTTGAACACGAGGAAAAACGCTTGCGAGCTCTTGAGCGCGAGCTTCTCCTCGACACAGACTCAGACCCAGAATTGGATCGCATCCTCAAACTGGCGAGCGAAATCCTCAACACGCCCATCGCACTCATCTCGCTCGTAGACAAGGAACGGCAATGGTTCCTCAGCCGCATCGGCCTGGAGGCCAGTGAAACGCCTCGGCAGATGGCCTTCTGTGCCCATGCCATTGCATCAGGAGGGGTCATGGTGGTGCCCGATGCCCGGGAGGACCTCCGGTTCGAGACCAACCCCCTGGTGAAGGGGGTGCTGGGCATCCGCTTCTACGCCGGAGCCCCCCTGGTGAATGCCGATGGTCTGAAACTCGGCACCCTCTGCGTGATCGATCAGGTCCCCCGCCTTATCGATTCCCAGCAGCAGCGCATGCTGGAACTTCTCTCCAAGCAGGTGATCCGGCAACTGGAGCAGCGCAAACAGGCCTCCACCTGCCCCATCACGGGTTGCTTCAAACGCACCCACTTCCTGCTGCTGGGCCAGAAGGAGTTCGAGCGGGCACGCCGCACCCGGAGCTCCCTCAGCCTGATCAGGGTGCTGATCGAACCGCCGCCGACGGCCCCCCCCCTGGACCAGGAAGAGATGGACCCACTGCTCTCTCAGGTGGCGAAGCTCTTCCATGGCCATAGTTGCCGGGCGGACCTGCTCGGTCGCCTGGGGAACGGGGAATTGGCCCTCCTACTGGTGAACAACGACGAGGCCACGCAAGCAGAGCAATGGACTGAGCAGGACCTCGCCACCGCGGAGGCGATCCTCGAGGAGCTCCTTCAACGGGCGGGAGAGGCAACCGCCAAAAAGCAGCAGCCCATTGTTCGGATTGGCTTCAGCCACCTGACGGGTGGCGATGGGGGCTTCAGCGATCTGCTGATCCGCAGTGAGAATGCTCTCCGCCTGGCGGGCCCCAATGCGGTTGTCGCGCTTTGAGCAGATTCAGTAAGCTGCTGGCATAGGTTGAATGATCCATGATCTCAATCGAGGAGTTGCGCACTCACGATCTGCCCTTCGTTCGCGCCGACCAGGAAGGGATCGTTGAGGAAGTCAATGACAGCTTCATTTCTATCTACGGCTGGGCGCCTGAGGACATCATCGGGCAATCCCTGGGGCTGATCCTCCCCGACTCCTTCCGCGACGCCCACCATCTGGGCTTTTCCCGCTTCCGCATGGGTACGGGTGAGTCGGAAATTCTCAATCATCCCCTCACTCTCAAAACGGTCTGCAAAGATCAAAGCGAAATCAATTCAGAACATTTCATTGTGGCCGAACGACATGGCGATACCTGGTCATTCGCAGCCACCCTCCGCCCCCTAGAGTGAGGCCTTGAGCTCCGAGCACCTCACCGATCAGCTGCGTAACACCCTGGGGCGACTCGAGGCCGCCCTCAGCTCGGTGAAAGATGCACTTGTACTCACCAATCTCGATGGGGTAGTGGAGTGGACCAATTCCTCCTTCGACTCCATCGTTGGTCGTACAAGGCTCCAGTCTCTCGGCAAATATCTGCCTGATTTATTGCCTGAGCATTATGTCTCCGGTAAAGCGACAAGGGGCGATCAGCTGATTGCCCAAGCCGCCAATGGGGCAGGTTCGGAGAATTGGGATCTCTCGTTGGATCCACCCCGGCGCGTGCAGGAGGTGAGCTGGTCACCGGTGAACCTGTTGCCGAATCCTTCCTTGGTGTTTGTGTTTCGTGACCTCAGCTCCATCACCCAGGCCCAGGATGAGATCAAACGGGCCCGGGACAACCTGGAGCAGGAAGTTTTTACCCGCACCGCCGAACTGCAGCAAGCCCGCGATGAGGCACTGGCGGCCCGCAACGCCATGGGTCGCTTCCTCTCCAACATCAGCCACGAGATCCGCACGCCGATGAATGCGGTGATCGGCATGACCGATCTGCTACTCACCACCGAACTGAACGAGCACCAGGGGGAACTGGTTCACACGATTCACCACAGTGGTGATCTGCTGTTGAAGCTGATCAACGACATTCTCGATCTCTCCAAGATTCAAGCCGATCACCTCCAGCTCAGGCGCGATCGCCTGGAGATCCGCGCCCTGGTGCAGGAGTGCTGCGCCATTCTCCAACCGAGCGCCGATAGCAAGGGCCTGCGAATGGAGATCGGGGTGGACCCAGAGGTCCCCAAACTGTTGATCGGTGACAGCCTGCGGGTGCGCCAGGTGCTGCTCAATCTGATCAACAACGCCATCAAATTCACCAACCATGGTTATGTGAGCGTCCAGGTGAGCAGCCGTTGCCTCGATGCCGACAGCGAGCGGCTGGAGGTGCGGGTCGAAGACAGCGGGCCCGGCATCGCCGCTGAATTCCTGCCCAGCCTGTTCGACGCCTTCACCCAGGCCCCCTCGGCAGGGGAGCAGCCCCAGGGCAGTGGCCTGGGGCTGGCCATCTGCAATCGCCTCTGTTCCCTGATGGGAGGCCGCCTTGAGGTCAGCAGCCAGGTGGGGGTGGGCTCACGTTTCTGCGCCCACGTCACGCTTGAGCGCTTCCACAACGAGGCAAGCACCGACCCCGGCGCACCGAAGGCCAGCCTCTGCCCCGTGGAGGCGCCACGGATCCTGGTGGTGGAGGACAACCGCATCAACCAGAGGGTTCTTGAACTTTTGCTGGGCCAGTTGCAGCTATCCGCAGAGTTCGTCAACGATGGGGAAGCCGCCCTGGAGCGCCTGCAACACAACGGAATCGATCTGGTGCTGATGGATCTGCAGATGCCAGGCATTGATGGCCTCGAAGCCACCCGGCAACTACGCCAGCTCAACCTTCGCCAGCCCTATCTGGTGGCACTCACCGCCTTTGCCTTCGACCAGCAGAAGCTGGACTGCCAAAAGGCAGGCATGGAAGATTTCCTGAGCAAGCCCGTGCGCCTTCCCGACCTGCAGGAAGCCCTGGATCGCTACCACCTCTGGCTGCAGACCAACCCAGCCCCGTCCCCTCAACAGAAGAACGTGGTGACAGCCCCTTCTGTGCGCTCTCCCCTGACCAGCAGCCCCGCAACCTGACCGTGCCGACGATGAACCAGGAACCGATCGATCCCCAGGCATGGAGCGAACTGCTCGCCCTTGGTGGCGAGGATGCCGACTCCATGGTCGATGAGCTCATCGACATGTACCTGGAGGACAGCACCGTTCTGCTGGCAGCCATCCGCAGGGACCATCAATCAAACCAACCCCAATCCTTGGCCCGCACCGCCCACGCCCTACGATCTCCTAGCGCCACCCTTGGCGCCCTGCGGCTAGCGGAACACTGCCGTCGAGTGGAGGAAGCCAGCACAAGGGAAGACCTCCCTCCAGAGGCTGTGATCGAGGAGTTAATGGAGGAGGCACACCGGGTGACCATCGATCTTCAAAGCCGGCGGCGGCAAGCATGAGTCCACCCACCCGCATTCTGTTGATCGATGACGATCGAATTCTTCAGAAGGTGTTGCAGCGGGTGCTCAAAAAGGAGGGAGCCGATGTGCTGCTTGCCTCCGATGGTCCCAGCGGCCTGGCGATGGCCCGGGAGCATCACCCACAGGTGGTTCTCTGTGACTGGAACATGGACGGCATGGACGGACTGGAGGTGTGCCATCACTTCAAGTCCGACCCAGAGCTGAACAACCTCTTCTTCATCCTGCTGACCTCCCGCTCGGGCCTCGAGGATCGGGTCGCCGGCCTGGATTCGGGCGCGGACGATTTCCTGGCTAAACCGGTGGAGCCCGCCGAGCTGACCGCTCGGGTGCGTTCAGGCATGCGCCAGTACGAGAGCAACCAAAGCCTGCGACAGCTCAGCCTGGATCTTGATCAGCAAAGGCGCCTGCTGGAGGAAGAAATGGCTCGGGCGGCGGAGTACGTGATCTCGATCCTGCCCGCCTCAATCGATGGTCCGATCGCCACGGACAGCCTGTTCCTGCCCTCCCAGAAACTGGGCGGCGACTGCTACGACTTCTACTGGCTGGATGAAGATCACTTTATCTTTTACATGCTCGACGTCTCTGGCCATGGCCTGGCGGCGGCGTTGCCTTCCATCTCGATCTACAACCTGCTGCGCTCCTCAGCCCTCCCTAAGGAAATTCTCCTCCAACCGGAGAAGGTGCTCGCATCTCTCAACTCCTTCTTTCAGATGGGGCGCCAGAACGAGCAGTACTTCACCATTTGGTATGGGGTCTACCAACCCTCATCCCAAACCCTGCGCTTTGCCAGTGCCGGCCATCCACCCTGTCTGCTGCTGTCGCCCTTTGCCCCATCGGGGCGCTCGATGCAGGAATTGAAAACGAATAACCTACCCATTGGTCTTTTCGAGGATGCGACCTACGTGGAGCAGTCCACCCAAATCCAACCTGGATCGCTGATCTATCTCTACACCGATGGCATCTACGAAACCATGGGCCAGGCAGGCCCCCACCAGTTTGGGGAATGGACTTTCAAATCATTCACCGAACTGATGCTGTCAACTGCGGCATCCGATCCCCCCGCGCTAGAGAAGGTAATGGCCGCCATCAAACAGACGACGGGTGTACTCCACTTCAGCGACGACGTTTCCTTGATGCGGCTTAGCTTTAGGACAGAACCTGATTAGGGAGATCCCTTCCATCCAAGTTCAAGCCGGTTGAACGCTGGAGCTGGAGTCAGGCTCAACTGCAAGCACTCGCTCCCCACCGGTGATCTCTGGCAAACGTGCCATTGGGTTGTGCAACCCCAGCACCACGAATTGCCATTCGATAGCCGGTACTCTAAGGGGGTATAGCAACAAGGGTTTCAAGGGCTGCAAGCGGCCCTTGCTCACCAAGACCGGTGTGATGCCCAATGCCCTGGGCGGGGGCCGTAGGGGGCCCAGGAATCAGGGCTTCGCTGCAGATGGGGAATCTTCGTCCTTGAAGACATCAAAGATGCGATCGGTGCCCGTCATCTCCATCACAAGCCGGACCTGGTTGTTCAGACCGCGGAGGCTGAGCTTGCCGCCCGCCTCCCTGGTCTTCTTGAGGCAGGCCACCAGGGAGCCGAACCCGTTGCTATCGATGTAGGTGCCCGCCTGAAAATCCACCAGGATCGTGCGATGGCCAGCCTCAAGGGCCTCGTTCACCACATCGCGGAGGGAGCGACCGGCCTGTGCATCCAAAATCCCTGACAGGGGGATGACCTTGGTGGCTTCGTGATTTGCCTGGGCGTCAACGTCAGTCACGCTGGATCGAAGCAACAGCTTTCCAGAGATCTTAAGGGGCCGACGGAATGCGGGGAATCCAACCGGAATCCCCCCTTAAACCCTTTGCGCTGAATAGAATGGGCGCTTCCAGGGGTCTGACAGCCGTTGAAACCGTCGGCGCCACGGGATGCGGATGCCGCCTTCTCGCCAAAGCGGATCTGGTGGGAATCGATCCTCACCGGCGGGCGGATCTTTGTGGTGGCGGCCAGCGGCTTGACGTTCACCTACCTGGCGGCCACCAACTCCCTGGTAGAGCAGACCCGCATCAACCTCAAGGGGATCGCCGAGGCTGGCGCCGCCCTGATCGATCCAGCTGCCCAACGGCAGCTCCTCCAGGCCTCCGACCTGGGCTCCCCGACCTACTTCCGGGCGGCCGAGCCCCTGGTCAAGCTGCAGCGCAGTATTCCTGAAATTTATTACGCCTACGGCCTGATCCCCGGGGAGGGGGGGCTGCGCTTCACCTTCGACACCTCGTATTACATCGTTCAAAAAGGCGATGAAGACAGCCACCTCCCCCCCCCCGGAGAGCTCTACGACGATTCCCCCCTGGCCGCGCGCCAAGCCCTGATCAGCGCCACAACCACCGTCAGCGAGAAGCCCTACACCGATAAGTGGGGCACGTTCCTGAGCGCCTTTGCCCCGGTGAGGAAGGGGCATCCGGAGGACGGGTTCGTCGGTATCGACATCTCCCTGAAGACCCTCAACGGCCTGCTGCACCCCCTACGGGTCGCCCTTGTGCTCTCCCTGGCGGGGAGCGCAATGCTCGCGATCGCAGCGGGGGTCGGAAGTTTCCGCTCGCTCAAGGCCCAGGCCAAGGCGGTGCGAGAGCTGGCCAAGGCCCGCACTCTGGCCGAGTTGGCCGCTGAGGAGGCGAAATCCGCCA
This sequence comes from Synechococcaceae cyanobacterium ELA445, assembly GCA_037134455.1. GTDB lineage: Bacteria > Cyanobacteriota > Cyanobacteriia > PCC-6307 > Cyanobiaceae > ATX-6F1. Next base: position 28,568 of record JBAXME010000001.1, read on the forward strand.
ACAAAGCCAAAAGCGCCTTCCTGGCCAGCGTCAGCCATGAGATCCGCACCCCACTCAACGGTGTGCTGGGCCTCACCGGCATCGTGCTCGACTCGGAGCTGAACGCCAGCCAGCGGGAATGCCTGCAGACCGTCCAGAGGTCGGGGGAGTCCCTGCTGGCGGTCCTCAACGACGTGCTGGATTTTTCCAAAATCGAAGCGGGTCGGCTGGAACTGGAGCTGCTGCCCATCGACCTGCGGCGGCTGCTCGAAGAGGTTCTCGACCTCTCCGCCTCCAGCGCCCAGGCCAAGGGGCTGGAGCTGGCCCTCCTCTGGGAGCCAGGTGTGCCGGAAACCGTGATCACCGACCCCACAAGGTTGCGCCAGATCCTGCTCAACCTGGTGGGCAATGCCGTCAAATTCACCACCGAAGGGGAGGTGATCCTCCAGGCGGAGTTGGTGACTCGCCGTGAAGACGGGTCCGTTGAACTGGCTTTCACGATCAGGGATACCGGGACGGGCATCCCCGCATCCATCCAGGAGCGCCTGTTCAAGCCCTTCTCCCAGGGGGACGCCTCCACCACCCGTCACCATGGCGGCACGGGCCTCGGCCTGGTGATCAGCGAAAGACTGGCCAGGTTCCTCGGCGGAGACATCCATCTGGTGGTCTCCGATGGCAACGGGAGCGTGTTCCGCTTCACGATCGAAGCCGCAGCACCCACGACCGACACCAGTGGGGCGGCCACCCTCGGCGACTCCGCCGCCGCTTCCTTGGCGGAGCGACGGCTCCTGGTGGTGATGGCCAACGGCGGCAACCGCCAGCTGCTTGAACGTCAGGCAGAAGCCTGGGGTCTGAAGGCCATGTTTGCCACCTCGGGCGCCGAGGCCCTGGCCCTTCTGGACCATCAGGAGATTGATCTGGCGCTGCTGGATCGCCAACTCATCGACATGGACGGTCCCACGCTGGCGGGGGCCCTGCGGGCCCATCCCAGGGGGGACCACTTGCCCCTCATCCTGCTCACCCTCGTGGGCGAACAGCTCCACTCCCCCGTGGCCATGGGCATGCTGTCCAAGCCGATCAAAACCCATCTGCTGCTGCAGGAACTGCTCCGGGCCCTCAACCCCTCTGTGCCCCCCTACCCACCCCCCTCGGAGGCGGCCATCCCGCCGGAGGGGGAGGCCTCAGAGCTGTTCGATGGCGATTTCGCCCTACGCCACCCGATGCGGATCCTTGTGGCCGAGGACAACGCGGTCAACCGCAGGGTTTGTGAACTGCTGTTCCAGCACCTGGGCTACGGCGTCGAGTTCGCAACGGATGGGGAGATGGCGGTGGAGTGCCAGGAGGCCCATGATCCTGACCTGATCCTGATGGACGTGCAGATGCCCAATTTGGATGGTCACGAAGCCACCCGGCGCATCCGGCTCCACACCGGTCAGGGTGATCGTCCCTGGATCGTGGCCCTCACCGCCGATGCTCGCCCCAGCGTCCGGGCCGCCGCCTTGGAGAGCGGCATGAACGATTTCCTCAGCAAGCCAATCGACAAGGACACCTTCCATGGGATGGTTCTGCGGGCCCATGGGGCCCTGGGCGGGGATCATCGGCTTGAGGCAAGACAGCCGTCTTCGTGCCTTGCCATCCACCAACTAGGGCAGCTAGGGCAGCCAGGGCACCTCTGAGAAATCGGGTTCCCGTTTCTCGAGGAAGGCATTGCGGCCCTCCTGGCCCTCTGCCGTTCGGTAGAAGAGGTGGGTGGCCTGGCCCGCCAGCTCCTGGATGCCCGCCAGGCCGTCGGTTTCGGCATTGAAGGCCGCTTTGAGGCAACGGATGGCCGTGGGACTGTGGGCCAGCACCTCCCGGGCCCAGCGGACCCCTTCCGCCTCCAGCTCGGCCAGGGGCACCACCGCATTCACCAGCCCCATGGCCAGGGCCTCCTCGGCGCCGTAACGGCGGCAGAGGAACCAGATCTCCCGCGCCTTGCGCTGGCCCACCACCCGGGCCAGGTAGCCCGCGCCAAAGCCGCCATCGAAGCTGCCCACCCTCGGCCCGGTCTGGCCGAAGACGGCATTCTCCGCCGCCAGGCTGAGGTCACAGAGGAGGTGCAGCACCTGGCCGCCGCCGATGGCGTAGCCGGCCACGAGGGCGATCACCACCTTGGGCAGCGAGCGGATCAGCCGCTGCAGGTCGAGCACGTTGAGGCGGGGCAAGCCCTGCTCATCGACATAGCCGCCCTCGCCACGCACGCTCTGGTCGCCGCCGGAGCAGAAGGCATGGACCCCGTCGGCGGCGGGCCCCGCTCCAGTGAACAGCACCACACCCACCTCCGGGTTGTCGCGCACCCGGGCAAAGGCATCACAGAGTTCCTGCACCGTGCGGGGCCGAAAGGCATTCCGCCGCTCCGGACGGTTGATGGCGATGCGGGCGATGCCGTCGCCCGAAAGCTCGAACAGGATGTCCGCGTAGGAGCCCGCAGAGGTCCACTGCACGGGGGCTGTCATCAACGCTCGGCAGGTGGCGGGACCATTCTGCGCAGCCGTTGCCGCAGGGCCGCATCCCGTACCCGGTCAGTCCGCAGCTCCAGCACCGCCAGCGGCAACGGCTCGGCCCAGGCCAGGGCCGGCCCCAACCCTTCGAGATGGCCCACCCTGAGAACGGGCACCCCGTGGGCCTGGGCCAGATCGAGGGGGTCCACTGGCTGGGGCATGGCGAAGAGCCGATCGAAATCCAGCCAGTCCTGGGCTTCAGCGCCGGGGCGGATGGGCAGCTGTTCGAAGATGCCACCACCGCCGTTCTGGATGACCACCACGGTGAGCTGGGCCCGCAGCTGGTGGCCCCAGAGCCAGCCGTTGCCATCGTGGAGGAGGGCCAGATCCCCCGTGAGCAGCACCAGCCGCCCCTCGCTCTGGGCCAGCCCACTGGCCAACGAGAGGGTGCCATCAATGCCGGAGGCCCCCCTGAAGCCGTACACCCGGCGAGGGGGGGCCTGGGGATCGGCAAAACTTTCCCAGTCGCGCACGGGGCTGCTGCTGGCCAGCATCACCGCGACCCCCTCCGGCAACAGGCGACTGAGGGCACGGGCCAGGGCCGGTTCGTTCGGTTCCAGCGGCAGTTCCTGGTCCAGGAGCCGTTGGGTGGAAACCTCAGCGTGCAGCCACCTGGGCGCCCCAGGAGCAATGGCTGCAGCGGGGGTGCCATCAGCAACGCCACCGATGGCATCCATCCAGGCCGTCAGCCCAGCCGCCCACTGACCACTGGCGGTGCCCAGGGGATCGAGGGGGCGCTCGTCGCCTTCGCTGATCACCACCTGCTGGCCGCCCGTGGCCGAGAGCCACTGCTGCAAGCGCCGGCTGGCCGGCAGGGGGCCGAGTCGTAACACCTGATCCACACCCGGCAGCCCCTGGGGCTCCTCCAGGAACAGGTCGTAGGCGGCAAGGGCCCCAAGATCGGTCAGACCCCGCAGCCAGGAAAGGCCATCGGCGAGCAGCGGCCAGCCACTGCGCCGTTGCCAAAGCCGCAGGCTCTCCAAAAACGGGGCGAACTGGGCCCGGCTGCCCCGCCAGGGGCCGGCAACAATCACCCCGGGGCGGCCTGGATCCAGCCGAAGAGCTTCACCTAACGCAGGCGGCGAAGCGAAACGGTGGGCCTGGGGAGCCGCGCGTGGGTCTCCCCAGTTGGAGGTCGCGGACATCGCTGCCGGCAAGGCCGACGCAAACGCCGCCAACGTCGCTCCGCGGAGATGCAGTGGTTCGTCGAACGGCAGGTTCAGATGGACGGGTCCGCCCGGCTGGCCAGGCCCCATGCCCAAGGAGGCCCGCCAGGCTTCGCTGGCCAGCCGCTCCAGGTCGGCGGAATCCATGGCGGCCAGCCCCTCCCCATGGCCCTGGAGCACCCGGCGGCAGGAGCAGGCCAGGAACTGTTCCTGGTTCACGGTCTGGTTGGCTCCCCGCCCCTTGAGATGGGCGGGCCGATCGGCGCTCAGCAGCAGGAGGGGAATGGCGGCGTTGTCCGCCTCCACGGCCGCCGGCAGCAGATTCGCCACCGCCGTTCCGGAGGTGGTCACCACCGCCGCAGGCACCCCGTCCCCCCTGCCCAGACCCAGGGCGAAGAACGCCGCCGAACGCTCATCAAGGGCCGTGGTCAGCCCAAGACCCTGGCGCTCCAGCAGCCCGGCGGCGACGGCCAGGGGGCCCGACCGACTGCCGGGGCACAGCACCACCCAGCGCAGTCCCTGCTGCCTCAGGCGGCCCAGCAGGGTGAGGGCCGCCCTGAGGTTGGCTTCAGCGGCCGACGGTGGAGCGGGCACGGTCAGCGGGACCCCTTGGTGTTCAGGATGGATAGATCATGCTGAACAGCCCCCATCGCCATGACCCAGGGACCGCACCGATGAGCCTTCCTGCCGCGCCGGCCCAGGCCCCCAACCCCCTGCGCAGGCAACTGCTCTCCCTGCTGCTCTGGGTCGCCGTGGCCCTGCTGCTGCGCACCTGGGTGATCGAGCCCCGCTGGATTCCCTCCGGCTCGATGCTGCCCACCCTGCAGCTCCAGGACCGCATCCTGGTGGAGAAATTGAGACCCCGCCTGGGGGCGGCCCTGCCCGTGGACACGATCGTGGTGTTCCGCCCACCGGATGCCCTGCTGGAGGCTGGCTACGACCCCGGCGCGGCCCTGATCAAACGGGTGGTGGCCGAAGCGGGCGATCAGGTCGAAGTGAAAGACGGGCACCTGTGGCGCAACGGCCAGCCGATTGAGGAACGCTGGTTGGAGGCCCCGATGGCCTACCGATTCCCCCCCCTGACGGTCCCCGAGGGCCAGCTGATGGTCTTGGGCGACAACCGCAACGCCAGCCTGGATTCTCACCTCTGGGGCCCCCTTCCCCGGGAGCGGGTGATCGGCACCGCGGTGCTGCGCTACTGGCCGCCCGAGCGGATCGGTCCGATTCGATTCGCCTTCCCGGGCCAGCGGCCGGGGACCCTTGAAGGTGGGGAGAAGGGCTAGGGTGGTTGTGTGCCGCAGAAAACACCGGAGATGTTCAACCCGGAGTTCCTGACCACGGACAGCGAGGCGATCAGCGGCAATTCCCTGATCCAGTACCTGCAGGACCAATCTCCGGATGTGCTGCAGCGGGTGGCCCGCTCCGCCAGCGGGGATATCCAGGACATCATCCGCCACAACGTTCAGGGCCTGTTGGGCATGCTCCCCGGCGAGCAATTTGAGGTGAAGATTCAGGCCAGCCGCGACAACCTGGCCGGCCTGTTGGCCTCGGCCATGATGACGGGCTACTTCCTGCGGCAAATGGAGCAGCGCATGGAGTTGGAATCCAGCCTCTTTGGTGGTGATGTCCTTGACGCCGATCCCGGCGAACTGGAGCTCTGAAGCGAGCTCCTGACCGGCGGCCTCAGTCGCCCCTTGGCGAGGGAACCACCCCCAAGGTCACCATCGTCTGGTCCAGGGCGGCAAGAAACTGCGACTGGACATCCGGAGGGGATAGTTCCCGCTCCACGGCCTCGGCCAAAGCCAGCAGATCGCTGCCCCCGCAGCCCAGCGGTGCTTTGTGGTGCGCAGGGATGATCCAGCGCAGACCCTCCAAGGCGGCCAGATGCCGCAGCCAAGCCGCCAGGATCGGACGCTGGCGCGGGAACACCAGCCGCTCCACCACAGGAGCCAGCTGCAACCGGGGCTGGCCTGTCTGATCAAGCAGGGCCATGAAGGCCCCCTGCCAGCCCGGCCGCCAGCGGAAGGGATAAAGACCAAAGTGGCTGCGGCGGTTGCGCAGCCCCGGCCTTAGGGCCCAGCGAAGGGTTTCGGCCCAGCCCGCCACCTCCACTCCGCCGGGGCGCAGGTAGGTGGCAAACAGCACCATCCGCTGCCAACCGCAACGGCGCCGATCGGGAGTGTCCTGCAGGGGTTCGTCGCCCCGGTCACGGGCGTGGAACAGCAGGGGGGTGGGGTCCGCGGCAAAGATCTCGGGCGGCTCCGCAGGGATCGCCACCAGGGCATCGGTGACCAGCAAGGCCCCCGCGGCCCTGTGAAAACAGGCCATCTCCTGGAAGGAGCCCAACCCCAGATCCACCGGTCCCAAGCCGATCCAGTCGAGTTCATCGCCATGGGGCACGCCATCCTCCAGCAACACCCGGGTGCGCTGGCGCGGGAAACCCAGCCAGGAAGGGGGAAGGGACAGGGGATAGCTCCACTGGCCCGGTGCCACCCAGAGGGAGGCCTGGGGGAAGGCCCGGGCCATGGCGGGCACCGGCAGCTTGTGCTCAAGGCCCGAGGCCGTGGGCAACACAATCGTGACCACGGCGCCATGGCGACGCTCCAGGTCCCGCAGGATTGCCAGCAGCTCAGCGGTGGGCGCCACCGGCGCGTAGAGCAGGAGCCCCTGGCGCAGCCGCACCACGGTCATGCGGATGGGGACGGCTACGTAGTAGATCCCCAGCAGTTGCTCAAAACTCCAGACCTGACCAGGGATCAGCTCCCGCACCAGGGTGCGGCGTTGGCCGTAGGGATAGAGCGGCAACAGGGGCCACCAGGGCCATCGCTGATCCGGCAAAGGCTCGACGGAGGAGGCAGAGCCATCTTCGCCAACCACCGGCTCACAACGGTGCACCCCAGCCGTGGCGACAGGGAGGATGCCATGAAAAAGCCCCCTCCATGGAGAGGGGGCCCAGGGGCGGCACGAAGACCGCCCCAACCAGGCAATCAACCGATCGCCGGAGCCATCAGCGCCACGGGCACGGTCTGGGTGGTGGCCAGATCGAGGGGGAAGTTGTGGGCATTGCGCTCGTGCATCACTTCCATGCCCAGACCAGCGCGGTTGACCACGTCAGCCCAGGTGTTGATCACGCGGCCTTGGCCGTCAAGGATCGACTGGTTGAAGTTGAAGCCGTTGAGGTTGAAGGCCATCGTGCTCACCCCCAAAGAGGTGAACCAGATCCCAACCACCGGCCAGGCGGCCAGGAAGAAGTGCAGGCTGCGGCTGTTGTTGAAGGAGGCGTACTGGAAGATCAGGCGACCGAAGTAGCCGTGAGCGGCCACGATGTTGTAGGTCTCTTCCTCTTGGCCGAACTTGTAGCCGTAGTTCTGGGACTCGCTTTCGGTCGTCTCACGCACCAGGGAGCTGGTGACGAGTGAACCGTGCATGGCCGAGAAGAGGCTGCCACCGAACACACCGGCCACGCCGAGCATGTGGAAGGGGTGCATCAGGATGTTGTGCTCGGCCTGGAACACCAACATGAAGTTGAAGGTGCCGGAGATGCCGAGGGGCATGCCGTCAGAGAAGGAACCCTGACCGAAGGGATAGATCAGGAACACGGCGCTGGCAGCCGCCACGGGGGCGGAGTAGGCGACGCAGATCCAGGGGCGCATGCCGAGGCGGTAGGAGAGTTCCCACTCACGACCCATGTAGGCAAAGATGCCGATCAGGAAGTGGAAGACCACCAGCTGGTAGGGACCGCCGTTGTAGAGCCACTCATCGAGGCTGGCGGCTTCCCAGATCGGGTAAAGGTGGAGACCGATGGCGTTGCTGGAGGGCACAACAGCGCCGGAAATGATGTTGTTGCCGTACAGGAATGAGCCGGCAACGGGCTCCCGGATGCCGTCGATGTCGACGGGGGGAGCAGCAATGAAGGCAATGATGAAGCAGGTGGTGGCCGCCAGGAGGCAGGGGATCATCAGCACACCGAACCAACCCACATAAAGGCGGTTTTCAGTGGAGGTGACCCAGGCGCAGAAGCGTTCCCAGCTTCCTGTGCGGCCGCTGCGGATGGCAGTGGTCATGGAACCTATGAGGACGGGATGGAAGCCAGCCCCTCCTCGCCTGCACAGAACGAGCCTGAGAAGACAAAGAAGTTCGGCAGCTCCAAGCTAAGGAAAGTCCCCATGATCGCCGCGGCGGCGGATACGAAACTTCAGCCCACTACCGATAACGTTACGAATGCCCTGGGCCTGTGCAACAAATCCTTACGCTGCACCAAGTGGGCTGCCTGAGCGGGTGCCTTGCTGGAGACACCACTCCCTGGCCTGCTGCAGAAACTGACCCCAATCCACTTTCTCCGCCTCCGCGGCCTGGGCCACCAGCACGGGGGCCTGACGGCGCAGCCGCTCCAGATCACCGGCCTCCACCCCCACGGAAAGGGCCAGCACGTCGGCCATCGCGTGACTCACCACCCGGGTGAGGTAGGCGGCACTGAGGGCCTGGATCGCCCCCCCCACCAGCCAGGTGGCCCCGTGCAGCTTGATCAGCGAGGCAAGGGCCTGGGTGCTCCACTCCACCAGGCCCAGGGCCAGGGCCGCCTTGCCCAACTCCAGGGCCGTTTCCCTCAGCTGATCGGCTGACCAGGGGCAGTCCCAGAGCCGGGCCATCTCCTGGAGCATCAGCCCATTGGCGATCCCCAGGACGAGCAGATCCAGGCTGGGGAGAGGGGCGGCGAACACGCCGGCAGCCACCACCCATTGGGTGCGCTGTTGGAGCTGCTTCCAGCGCTGACGGCGCAGGCCCTCCAGGTCCCCCTGGAGTCGGCCGTGAAGCTGGCGCAGGCAGCGGACCTGGGTGCCCTCCAATTGACTGCGGCCCCGTTCGCTGAGGCGACGGCGCAAGGGGAGCAGGGATTGGGCCAGGGAAGCCTGGTCACCGTCCCAGAACAGGTGCCGATCGCCAGGGCAACTGGGCAGCTGGGCCACCAGTTCCTGGCGCAGCTGCTCCCGGGGAATCGAGGCTTCCGCTTCCACCAGCAGCCAGTGGGATTGCTCGCTCGGAAGGGACTCCAGCCAGCGCAGATCCGCAGCCCGCAGGGGGGCGCGGAGCCTGTAGAGCAAATGGTCGCAGTGCTCGAACTGGCTTGGCCAGCGCCAATCGGAGCTGGCACTGGCCAGGGGCTGGGTTCCGTGGAGACGCACCGCCAGTGGCCCCGCCAAGGCCGAGCCCACCGCCGTGATGAGGGCCCCATCGGTCTCCACCAGGCCCACCAGGGCCACCTCCAGGGCCGAGCGCTGCTGCCGCTGGGCCAGAAGCTGGAGGTCCTGGCGGTGTCGTTCAAGGCAGGGGTGGTCGCCGGCCTCCAGGCGCTCGAACTGGGCCATCACCTGGGTGCAGCGTTCCAGCCAGGCCGCACCCGTACGGGGCGCGGGCAATCGGACGGGTTTGCGGCGCCCGGAGAGCAGCCACCAACCCCCGATCGCCGCCCCCAGCGGCACCACGGCGGAGAGGGGCAGATGGAGCGCATCGCCCATCACCCAGCCCCCCACCAGCACCCCGCCCAGGGGCCACCAGCGCGGCAGCGCCACCATGGCGGAGAGCGGCGAATCCGCAGGGGCGGTGGGGGGCAAGGCGCGAACCGCAGATCGGTGCATCTTTAGCTCAGGATCAGGGCCAGGCCCAGGTCAGCGTCGGGTCTGATACCTCCACGGCGGGGAGCGGACCCATACCTTTGGGGTCGAGCCCGCCACTGGCCATGGCCACCGCCAGCCCCACTCCCTTGGACAACCGGGCCCTGGTCAACCGGGACCTGGACAACCGGGCCGAGGTGAAGCGGGTCCTGATGGTGGCCCTGGCGGTGAACGTGGCCATGAGCCTCACCAAGTTGGGGGTGGGCCTGATGAGTGGCTCGCTGGCGGTCCTCGCCGACGCCATGCACAGTGCCACCGACGGCCTTTCCAGCCTGTTGGGGCTGCTGACGAACGGCCTCTCGGACCCCCAACCCGACCGGGACCATCCCTACGGGCACGACAAGTACGAGGCTATCGGTGCCCTGGCGATCGCCGCCTTCATCCTGTTCACCGCCTTCGAAATCCTCCAGACGGCGGCCCAGCGGCTCCACCATGGTCTGCAACCGCTGCAGGTCTCCGGCAAGGAGCTGCTGCTGCTGCTGCTCGTGCTGGGCTTCAACATCCTGCTGGCGGGCTATGAGCGCAGTGAGGCCAGGCGGCTGGGCAGCCCCTTGCTCGTGGCCGATGCCCACCACACCGTCAGCGACATCTGGACCACCGTGGTGGTGCTGATGGGTCTGGCCGGTTCCGTGCTGTTGCGCCAGTACTGGTTCGACGTCGCCGTAGCGGTGCCCCTGGCCCTGCTTTTGGTGCGGGCCTGCTGGGAGGTGATCCGCACCAACCTCCCCTGGCTGGTGGACCAGATCGCCATCGCCCCCGAAGCGATTCACGAGGTGGCCATGGCGGTGCCAGGGGTGCTCAATTGCCATGACATCGCCAGCCGCGGCGTCCTCGGTCAACGGGTCTTCATCGACATGCACATGGTTGTGGACACCGAAGACCTGATCACCGCCCACGCCATCACCGAAGAGGTGGAACAGCGGCTGGAGGACCGGTTCGGCCCGGTTCGCTGCACAATTCACCTGGAGCCCCGCGACTACGCGGTGGCTGAGATCACCTTCCATGGGGCCCATGGTTGACGCCCCCTACCGCACCGATCCGCTGCCCCTGGAGCAGCACCGCCAGCTGGCCCAGAGCCAGCTCACCACCCTGGTGGAGGCCGATCGGTTCCATGGCCGCTTGCCGGTGCTCCTGCTCGACCGCTGCTGGCTGCGCCTGGAGTCCATAGCGCTGGAAGATCTGGGCGGTCGGCTTCCCCCGGACGCCAGCGCCGAGGCGCCCGAACTGGTGCGATTCCGCCAGCTCCGCGATCTGGGGTTGGATGCGGCGGCCGCCGAGCAGCGCTGCTGGGCCGACTTCGGTCGAACCGCCTGCCAGGAGGCACTTCTGAGGTTCTGGCGGGCCCAGGACCGGGGACACCACGGCTGGACCCTGGATCGCTACCTCGCGTTCCTTCGGGATTACCGCGAACGGTTCGAGACGGGCGGGCAGCGGGCCCTGCCCCTGATCGTGCTGGCCCGTAGCGGCAGCGACGACGCCCATGGCCTCCATTGGCTACTCCAGCCGATGCACCCCATGCGTCACACTTGCGCCTGAGTCCAGGCGGGGCCATGGCCGACCCAATCACTTCATCCACCCAACCCCAGGAGCGCCAGGAGGGAGGGTTTCGAGGCAATCGAGGCGCAGTCAACCGTGGCGAGGGAAGCCGTGGCAATGGAGAGCGGGGCGGTGGCGAGCGGGGCGGTGGCCCGCGCGAGGCCGGCGGCTTCCGCATCCGCCTGAGCGATAACGAACTGCGGGCTGCCCAGGTGGTTCAGGAGGCCTTCCAGTTGCGTTCCACCGTGGCCGCCCTGGGTCTTTCGATCCGCACGGTGGCCCAGTTGCTGGAGGAGGGCAAACTCGACGAACTGGTGGCCCGGCACCGGGCCCAGGGTCCCGCCGCCGGGGGAGCGGACGCCGGCCGCGAACGCCGGACCCCCCGTCCAGAGCGCGGCGGCGAGGGCAGGGGAGCGGGCAGGGGCGGTGCCCCCGTGGGCCGGGCCAACCCGTTCGCCCGGCCCAGCCGACCCGCACCGATCCCCTCGACCACCAGCGAGACCAGCGCCGAAGAGCCCTCCGCCGCCGAGCTGGAGCCCCTTGAGGCGGATACCACCGCCGATCTGCTGAACGCCGATCCCGTGAGTGCCGATTTTCCCGCTGCAGAGGGGGCAGCTACGGCCGAAACGGCCGCCACGGTTGAGGAACCAGGCGCCGGCGAGGGCTGATTGATGTCCGGGGGTAACACGCGGCCCAGGGTCCTCTCCGGGGTGCAGCCCACGGGTGCCCTCCATCTCGGCAACTGGCTCGGAGCCATCCGCAACTGGGTGGAACTGCAGGACAGCCACGACACGTTTTTCTGTGTCGTCGACCTGCACGCCATCACCGTGCCCCACGATCCGGCTGCCCTGGCGGCGGATACCCGGCGCACGGCGGCCCTCTACCTGGCCTGTGGCATTGATCCGGAGCGCTCCACCGTGTTCGCCCAGAGCCACGTGAGCGCCCACAGCGAGCTCTGCTGGCTGCTGAACTGCGTCACGCCCCTGAACTGGCTGGAACGCATGATCCAGTTCAAGGAAAAGGCGATCAAGCAGGGGGACCAGGTGTCGGTGGGGCTGCTGGATTACCCGGTGCTCATGGCCGCCGACATCCTTCTCTATGACGCCGATCTGGTGCCGGTGGGAGAGGACCAGAAGCAGCACCTGGAGCTGGCCCGGGACATCGCCCAGCAACGAATCAATGCCCGCTTCGGCAGCAAGGACGCCGATGGCGAGCGGATCCCGGTGCTCAAAGTGCCCGAGCCCCTGATCCTCCGCGACGGCGCACGGGTGATGAGCCTCACCGACGGCAGCAGCAAGATGAGCAAGAGCGACCCCAATGAGGGATCCCGCATCAACCTGCTCGATCCCCCGGAACTGATCACCCGCAAAATCAAGCGAGCGAAGACCGATCCGGTGATCGGCCTGGAATTCGGTAACCCGGAACGCCCTGAGGCGGACAACCTGCTGGGGCTGTACGCGGTGCTGGCGGGACGGAGCCGAGAGCAAGCCACCGCGGAGTGCGCCGCCATGGGCTGGGGCAGCTTCAAGCCCCTTCTAGCCGAGGCGGTGGTGGAGGCCCTGGCCCCGATTCAGGAGCGCTACCGCGAACTGGAGCAGGACCCCAGCGGCATCGACCAGGTGCTCAGGGACGGCCGCGCCCGGGCCGAATCCGTGGCCGTCGCCACATTGGAAAGGGTCCGCACCGCCCTGGGCTTTCTGCCGGCCACCTGAAGGGCGCAAGGGCAAGACTTTGTATCGCCATGGAACCAGCGTCGGGCGTTGGTGGGGGCGATCGCGGCATGGGCAACGGCTGGGGCAGGGGCTGGGGAGGCGCCGAAGCCGCTGATCTGAAGCAACTCCATACATTAGGAAATCTGATTATTCACCGGCAATCGCGGCGCTTCCGCTGGGCAGGAGGCCCACAGCCGTGGGGCAGCGTCGCCCCTTGCCGTCCCAACGTTCTTGGCCGTGTCCGAGCCTGAAGGGCTTGACAACTACACAGCGCGTCGCATTTGTCCAGTTCGGTCGTGGGGGCCTCGCCCTTCACCCACCTCGTTCGTCAGGGTTTGCCCACCGCTGAACGACCAATTGCCCATGCGCCTGGCGTCCCCCCTGCTCTGCTGCAGTGCCCTGCTGCTCCTGCCGCTGCTCCCCGCCGCCCCAGGACGCACGTCCCTCATGGTGGGCACCAGCGAGCTAACCCATGGAGCCGAAGCGCAGAAGACGAAAGGGACGCCGAGCCATGGCCTGGTGGAACCGGCCTGGACCGCCCGCTATGCGATCACTCCGGAGCGCAAGGCACTGCTCGACACCATCCGCTTTGCCGAGGGCACCTGGCGGGGGGGGAGCCCCGAGGGCTACCGGGTGATCTTTGGCGGTGGTCTGGTGTCCAACCTGAAGCGTCACCCCGAGCGGGTGGTAGTGCGGGGCTACGCCAGCGCCGCCGCCGGGGCCTACCAGTTCATGCCCGCCACCTGGGAGAGCGCCGCCGACTCCCTCAACCTGCGGGGCTTCGGGCCCGCGAACCAGGACCAGGCCGCCCTCTATCTGGTGGAGCGAAGCGGAGCCCTGGCCGCCATCGACCGCGGGCGGCTGACGCCCGATCTGATGGCTCGTCTGGCTCCGATCTGGGCCTCCTTTCCCAACCAGGCAGGGGAGAGCCACTACGGCCAGCCGGTCAAGCGGGGCAACGATCTATCCCGCTTCTATGCCCAGAGCCTGGAGCGCCTGCGCGCCACCAGCTGATTCAGACCGCCCCTTACGGCAGCTGCACGGGAAAGGTTCCCTGGGCCAGCCGCACCAACCAATAGGCAAAAGCCGCCAACACCAAACCCAGAGCGATCCGCCCCCAGGGCCAGGCCGGCAGAGGACGGCCCAGCAGCCCCTGCACCAGGGCCAGCCAGAGGCCCCCCACCACCAGCGGCGGACCGAAGAGATGCAGTTCCAGCGCTTCCCCCAGGTCGCCGTGGAGGGTGGCCAGGGCAGAGCGGGTGAGAAAACAGGTGGGGCAGGGGATACCGGTGAGGGCCCGCAATGGACAGCCGGGCAGGGGAAGCGGCAGCCCCCAGGCGCGCAGGGCCAGCACAATCGTCACCCCAAGGCTGCCCCAACCCAGCTCCCTGGCGGGGTTGGCAGGGCCCCGAGCGACCCGTCGCAGGGGTGGCAGCAGGGAGCGCGCCAAGGGAATGGGAAGGTTCCGCCAACTACAATGGACCTTCCCGGTGGATGGGCGGTGTCAGCAGTGGTCCCAGCGGCGGAAGAGTCAGCCCAGCCCCATTCAGAGCAGGCCATCCAGCTGCCCAAGACCAGCGAAAGCCCCCAGCTCCTGCGCATTCGCCATTCCATGAGCCATGTGCTGGCCATGGCGGTGCAAAAGCTGTTCCCGAAGGCCCAGGTCACCATCGGCCCCTGGACCGAAACCGGCTTCTATTACGACTTCGACAACCCCGAACCCTTCACCGAGGCCGATCTCAAGGCGATCAAGAAGGAGATGGGCCGGATCATCGGCCGCCGCTTGCCCCTGGAGCGCATCGAGGTGAGCCGCCAGGAGGCCGAGCGACGCATCACCGCCCAGAACGAGCCCTACAAGCTGGAGATCCTCGCGGGCCTGGTCGAGCCGATCACCCTCTACACGCTGGGGGACGACTGGTGGGATCTCTGCGCTGGGCCCCACGTGGCCCACACCGGTGAGCTCAACCCCAAGGCCTTCGAGCTCGAAAGCGTGGCCGGTGCCTATTGGCGCGGCGATGAAACCAAGGCCCAGCTGCAGCGCATCTACGGCACCGCCTGGGAAACCCCCGAGCAGTTGGCGGAACACCAGCGCCGCAAGGCGGAGGCCCTGCGCCGCGACCACCGCCGCATCGGCAAGGACCTGGCCCTGTTTTCCATCGAAGACGAAGCCGGCGCCGGCCTGGTGTTCTGGCACCCCAAGGGCGCCCGCATGCGGCTGCTCATCGAGGATTTCTGGCGCGAGGCCCATTTCGAAGCGGGCTACGAATTGCTCTACACCCCCCATGTGGCCGACCTGAGCCTGTGGAAAACCTCCGGCCACCTGGACTTCTACCAAGAGAGCATGTTCGGCCCGATGGAGGTGGACGAGCGGCAGTACCAGCTCAAGCCGATGAACTGCCCGTTCCACGTGCTCACCTACGCCAGTTCCCTGCGCTCCTACCGGGAGCTGCCGATCCGCTGGGCCGAGCTGGGCACGGTCTACCGCTACGAGCGCCCTGGCGTGATGCACGGGCTGATGCGGGTGCGGGGCTTCACCCAGGACGACGCCCACATCTTCTGCCTGCCGGAGCAGATCGGCGATGAAATCCTCGGAGTGTTGAACCTCACCGAGACGATCCTCTCGGCCTTCGATTTCAGGAACTACGAAATCAACCTCTCCACCCGCCCGGAAAAATCGATCGGCGACGACGGGGTCTGGGAGCTGGCCACCCAGGGGTTGGTCGAGGCCCTGGAGCGCAAGGGCTGGGCCTACAGCATGGATGAGGGCGGCGGCGCTTTCTACGGCCCCAAGATCGACATCAAGATCGAGGACGCCATCGGCCGGCTTTGGCAGTGCTCCACCATCCAGCTGGACTTCAACCTGCCGGAGCGCTTCGGGCTCGACTACGTGGCCGCCGACGGTTCCCGCCAGCGGCCGATCATGGTGCACCGCGCCATCTTTGGCTCCCTGGAGCGGTTCTTCGGAATCATGACCGAGAACTACGCCGGTGATTTCCCCTTCTGGCTGGCGGCCGAGCAGATCCGGCTGCTGCCCGTCACCGATGAGGTGCTGCCCTATGCGGAGGCCCTCGAGCAACGGTTCCGTCGCGCCGGGGTGCGTGCCACGGTCGATCGGAGCGGCGAGCGGCTGGGCAAATTGATTCGCAATGGGGAGCAACAGAAGATCCCCGTGCTCGGTGTGATTGGGGCCACCGAAGCCGAAGCGGGAACCATCAACCTGCGCAGCCGGCGCCAGGGGGATTTGGGCAGCGTGGCGGTGGCCGAGGTGGTGGCAGCAGCTACCGCGGCCAATGGGCAGCGGGCCGCAGGCTTGGAACTCCAGGCCGCCTGAGATGACCACCCTGCTGGCCGGCGACATCGGCGGCACCAAGACCCTGCTGGCCCTTTACGAACGCAACGGCGGCCAGCTGATTCAGTTGCAGGCGGAGCGTTACCCCTCCGCCGATTGGCCCCAGTTCCCCGACCTGATCAACCACTTCCTGGCGCACTGCCGGGCCGGGAGCCCGGCGCTCGAGGCACCACGGGCGGGCTGCCTGGCGGTGGCCGGGCCGGTGCTGGACGGTCGGGTGAAGGTGACCAACCTGCCCTGGGAGCTCAGGCAAACCGACCTGGCCCAGCAGTGCGGCCTGGATCAATTGGAGTTGGTGAACGACTTCGCCGTGCTGATCTACGGCCTGCCCCACCTGAGCAACCACCAGCAGGCCTTGCTGCGGGAGGGCCACGCGGTGGAGGGAGCACCGGTGGCCATCCTGGGGGCCGGTACCGGCCTGGGGGTGGCGATCGGCGCCCACGATGGCAAGGGCCTCATCGCGATGGCCAGCGAGGCGGGCCATGGGGAATTCGCTGCCCGCACGGAGGCGGAATGGCGCTTAAAGCAATGGCTCCAGACCGACCTGGGGGCAGAGCGCCTGTCGATCGAGCGGATCGTGAGTGGCACGGGGCTGGGCCACGTCTTCCGCTGGCTCGTGGCAGAACGGCGCGTTCAGGGGGTGCATCCCCTGGCCCCAGAGAACTCTTCGGACGGGCCGGCGGATCTGCCGGCGGCTGTGGCTGCGGCGGCTGAAGCGGGCGATGTTCTGGCGATGGAAGCCCTCGACCTTTGGCTTGGCGCCTATGGCTCGGTGGCGGGGGATCTGGCCCTGCAATGCCTCTGCCGCGGGGGCCTGTGGCTGGGGGGCGGCACGGCCGGCAAGCTGCTGGGTGCCCTTCGATCCCCTCGCTTCTTCTCGGCCTTCCAGCACAAGGGCCGGCTTGCTCCCCAACTGGAGACCATCCCGGTGCGCGCCCTGATCGATCCGGAGGCGGGCCTCTTCAGCGCCGCCTGCCGGGCCCGGATGTTGCTGGCCTGAGGAGTCGCTCCACGGGCTGGGCTCGGAGGCACGAACCC
Source organism: Synechococcaceae cyanobacterium ELA445 (assembly GCA_037134455.1). Classification (GTDB taxonomy): domain Bacteria; phylum Cyanobacteriota; class Cyanobacteriia; order PCC-6307; family Cyanobiaceae; genus ATX-6F1. The sequence goes on from JBAXME010000001.1 coordinate 45,560, forward strand.
GGCGGGTGGGACACTGTGGCCAGAAGCACGCAGTTCATGACCCGGCCCCAGATCGGCCAGGGGGTCCTGGTGGATGTTCCCGCCACCACCGCGAACCTCGGGCCTGGGTTCGATTGCCTCGGCGCCGCCCTTGATCTCAACAACCACTTCGAGTTGCGCTGCATCGAGGGGGATGGCGAACAGTTCGATCTGGTGATCGAAGGCACGGAGGGCTCCCACCTGCGCGGCGGCCCGGACAACCTGATCTACCGCTCCGCCCAGCGGGTCTGGAAGGAGGCAGGTGAAAAGCCCGTGGCGATCCAGGCCCGGGTGCGGCTGGGAGTGCCGCCCGCCCGGGGCCTGGGCAGCAGCGCGACCGCGATCGTGGCGGGCCTCATCGGCGCCAATGCCCTGGTGGGGGAGCCCCTCAGCAAGGAAAAGCTGCTGGAGCTGGCCATCGACATCGAGGGCCATCCCGACAACGTCGTCCCCTCCCTGCTGGGGGGACTCTGCATGACCGCCAAGGCGGCCTCTCACCGTTGGCGGGTGGTGCGCTGCGAGTGGTCAGACCAGGTGATGGCCGTGGTGGCGATCCCCACCATTCGGCTCTCCACCAGTGAGGCCCGGCGGGTGATGCCCAAGGTGGTCTCGATTCCCGATGCGGTGACCAACCTGGGCTCCCTCACCCTGCTGCTGCAGGGCCTGCGCACGGGCAACGGCGACCTGATCGCCGACGGCATGCACGACAAACTGCATGAGCCCTACCGCTGGGGCCTGATCCAGGGGGGACGGCAGGTGCGCGAAGCGGCCCTGAAGGCGGGGGCTTGGGGCTGTGTGATCAGCGGAGCTGGGCCCAGCCTGCTGGCCCTGGCGCCCACCAGCACCGCAGAAACCGTCAGCCGGGCGATGGTGCGGGCCTGGGAGAGCGAAGGGGTGGCCTCAAGGGCCTCCGTGCTGCGGCTGCAACACGGAGGGAGCCGATGGGAAGCCGCCGCCAACGCGCGACCCACCGAGGCTGAGTAGTTGTACTCACAGCACCCCGAGCCCTGCTGATAAATTCAGCCAAGCCTGACCTGGCCAGCGCGGTCGGGGGTCCTTCACCACCCAGATGCCGCTGCGATGGACGCCAATCTGCCCCTGTCGGCCGCGTCAACCCTGAGCGACTCCCACTTTCCCTGGCTCAGCCTGATCACCCTGCTTCCCGCCGCTGGGGCCTTGGTGATGCCCCTGCTGCCGGGGGACGGCACCGATCCCCGCGGACCACGCACCTTGGCCCTGGGGGTGCTGCTGGCCGATCTGTTGTTGATGATCTGGGTCTTCAGCCAGTACTTCGACGGCAGTGACAGCTCCCTGCAGCTGGTGGAACGGGTCGACTGGCTGCCCCTGCTCGGACTCCAGTGGTCCCTGGGAACCGACGGGCTTTCAGCCCCCCTGGTGGCGCTCAGCGGCCTGGTCACCCTGCTGGCGGTGGCGGCGAGCTGGAACATCAACCGCAAGACCCAGCTCTATTTCGGGTTGCTCTTGGTTCAGGCCTCAGCCCAGTCCCTGGTGTTCCTCTCCCAGGATTTCCTGCTCTTCTTCCTGGCCTGGGAACTGGAACTGGTGCCGGTCTACCTGTTGATCTCGATCTGGGGTGGCAAGGGCCGTCAATACGCGGCCACCAAGTTCATCATCTATACCGCCGCCGCCTCGCTGCTGATCTTGGTCAGTGGCCTGGCCCTCTCCCTCGCCGGCGATACCTTCACCCTCAACCTCCAGGAACTGAGTCAGCGCTCCTACGGCGGCACCTTCGGCATCCTCTGTTACCTGGGTTTCCTGATCGGCTTCGGGGTCAAGTTGCCGATGTTCCCGCTGCACACCTGGTTGCCGGATGCCCATGGCGAAGCCAATGCGCCGGTATCAATGCTGCTAGCGGGGGTGCTGCTGAAAATGGGGGGCTATGCCCTGTTGCGCTTCAACGTGCAGATGCTGCCGGATGTCCACCTGCATCTGGCTCCGGCCCTGATCGTTCTGGGGATCGTCAACATCGTTTACGGGGCTCTGAACGCCTTCGCCCAGGACAACGTGAAACGCAGGATCGCCTGCAGCTCTGTCAGCCACATGGGTTTCGTGCTGTTGGGCATCGGCGCCGTTGACAGCCTCGGGCTCAGCGGCGCCATGCTGCAGATGATCAGCCACGGCCTGATCGCAGCGGCCATGTTCTTCGTGACGGGGGTCTTCTACGAACGGACCGAAACCCTCTCGATTCCCAACATGGGCGGTCTGGCGAAGGTGCTGCCCATCACCTTCGCCTTCTTCGTGGCCAGCTCCCTGGCCTCCCTTGCCCTGCCGGGCATGAGCGGCTTCGTGAGTGAGATCACGGTGTTCCTCGGCATCACCAGCAACCCCGATTTCACCACCGGCTTTCGGGTCATCACCGTGCTGCTGGCGGCCATCGGGCTCGTGCTCACCCCCATCTACCTGTTGTCCATGTGCCGGAGGGTCTTCTTCGGACCCAGGATTCCGGCCCTGGCGGTGGTAGGCGACATGAAACCGCGCGAGCTGGTGATCGCCCTCAGCCTGATGGTGCCCACCCTGGTGATCGGGTTCTGGCCCCGGGTGGCGATCGACATCTACGGGGCCACCACTACAGCCCTGGCTGGTGACCTGGCCAGCCACAGCCAGCTTGCCCTCAGTCGGCTGGCGGCCCTGGGCTGAATTCCCCAGGAGCGCATCCGCACCCAGGGGCTGAAAACGCTGACAATGGCGAGGCGAACCCGCCACCGGAGAACTGTCCGGGCGGCTCCTCCCGCGCGCCCATGACCCTCGCCACCGCCGCAGACTCCCGCCTGGACCACCAGAACCCCTCTCCCCTGCTGGTGGGCCAGGGTCTGCCCGATTTCCCTGCCATTACCCCGGAGCAGGTGAGGTCCGACATCCCTGGCCTCCTGCAGCAGCTGGGCCATGAACTGGAGGCTCTGGAAGGTCGCCTCAAGAACCTCCTGGCGGGGAGCAGGCCCCTGCGCTGGGAGGAGGTGCTCGATCCACTGTTGGGCATCGGCCAGAGGCTGCGCTGGAGCTGGGGGGTGGTGAGCCATCTCAATGGCGTCTGCAATGGCCCTGAGCTGCGGGATGCCCACCTAAGCCAGCAGGGGGCCGTGGTGGAGTTCGGCAACCGCATGGGCCAGAGCCGACCGATTTACCAAGCCCTGGAGCGCCTGTTGGAACAACACCGGGCGGCCACCTCGGACGACCAGAGGCTCGATGGCACCCAACTGCGCATTCTGGAGGCTGAACAACTGGAGATGCGGTTGCGGGGCGTGGGCCTGGAGGGGAGCGACCAGGAGGCCTTCAACGCCGCCAGTGCAGAACTGGCGGCGCTGTCCACCCGCTTCGGCAACCAGCTGCTGGACGCCACAAACAGTTGGCATCTGGTGCTGCGGCAGCCCGAGGAGGTGGAGGGGCTGCCCGAGAGCCTGCGGCAGCTTCTGGCTCAAGCGGCCCGTGCGGCGGACGACCGCCGCGCCGATGGCGGCGAAGCCAATCCCGATCAGGGCCCCTGGCGCCTGGGTCTGGATCTGCCCCGCTTGAGCCCCTTCCTGCAATACAGCCGCCGCCGCGACCTGCGCCAACGGATCTACGGGGCCCATGTGAGCCGGGCATCCGCCGGGGAGCACGACAACGCACCGGTGTTGGAGAGGATCCTGGAGTTGCGGCAGCAGCAGGCACGGCGGCTGGGCTTCGAGCACTGGGCCGAGGTGAGCCTGGCCTCAAAGATGGCCGACTCAGTGGAGGCGGTGGAGGCCCTGCTGGAGCAGCTGCGCGCCGCCGCCTACCCCGTGGCCGTGAAGGAGTTGGCCGCATTGGATGCCCTTGCGCAGGAAGAGGCTGCGCCGGAGGCGGGCCAGCTGCGCCCCTGGGACGTGAGCTTCTGGGCCGAGCGCCTACGCCAGCGCACCTTCGAGCTGGACAGCGAAGCCCTGCGGCCCTACTTCCCCCTGCCACGGGTACTCGAGGGCTTGTTTGACCTCTGCGGGCGCCTGTTCGGAATCCGCATCACCGCGGCCGATGGCGACGCCCCTATCTGGCACGCCGACGTGCGTTATTTCAAGGTGAGCGATGCCGCCACGGACCAGCCCCTGGCTGCATTTTACCTCGACCCCTACAGCCGACCCGGCAGCAAGCGGGGTGGCGCCTGGATGGACGAGTGCCTGGTGCGCTCACTGGCACCGGATGGCACAACGGTGTTGCCGGTGGCCTACCTGATCTGCAACCAGAGCCCGCCGGTGGGGGACACCCCAAGCCTGATGACCTTCGAGGAGGTGGAGACCCTCTTCCACGAGTTTGGCCATGGCCTCCAGCACATGCTCACCACCGTGGAACGGCCCCAGGCGGCGGGCATCAACAACGTCGAATGGGATGCGGTGGAACTGCCCAGCCAGTTCATGGAGAACTGGTGCTACGACCACGCCACCTTGATGGGGATGGCCCACCACTGGCGCACGGGCGAACCGCTGCCCGAGGCGGAGTTCCACAAGCTCCAGGCGGCCCGCACCTTCATGGGCGGCAGCGCCACCCTCCGCCAGGTGTTCTTCGCCTTAACCGACCTACGCCTGCACGCCCAATGGCGGCCGGGAGCCGGCCGCAGTCCCGACCAGCTGCGCCGGGAGGTGGCCGCCACCACCACGGTGCTGGAGCCAATCGCTGAAGACGCCGGCCTCTGCTCGTTCGGTCACATCTTTGCCGGGGGCTACGCAGCGGGGTACTACTCCTACAAGTGGGCCGAGGTGCTCAGCGCCGACGCCTTCAGCGCCTTTGAGGAGGTGGGGCTCAGCGACGAGGCACAGGTGCGTGCCACCGGCCGCAGATTCCGCGACACGGTGCTCAGCCTCGGGGGCAGCCGCACGCCGGCAGAGGTGTTCACCTCCTTCCGGGGACGGCCGCCATCGCCGGAGGCCCTCATCCGTCACTCGGGCCTGGTGGCAGCCGCCTGACCCCCTCAGGGCTGCAGCAGGGCGGCCGTCAGGATCGCCACCGCCGGTTCGGCACGCACCAGGTTGCGGTGGTTCCAGGTCGGCAGGGGGAACGCCTTCCCCACGGGCAACAGCGCCGAGGAACCGGGCACCACCATGTGGTCGGTGACGCAGTAGTAGCTGCGGCAGTCGATGCCCGCCAGGGCGGAAGGGTCGGCGTTGAGCTGACGGATCAGCGGACTGTCCCGCTTCAGGTCGGCGATGCCCGCCATCAGCCAGGGGGGGCAGGCCTGGGCCATCACCGTGCCCCGCTGGGGCGAACCCACGCTGATGAAACGGCGGGTGCGTCCTGCCCCCCCCATCAGCTGGATCCAGGTGCGGGCGATCACGCCCCCCATCGAGAAACCCAACAGATCAATCGCTTGGGAGGGACCGAAGGCTGCGGTGATGGCGGCCTCAAGTCGCTCCGCCAGGCCCAGGATCGGCGCGGCCCCCAGACGATGGGGCAGGTGCGGGGTCAGCAGAGGGGCACGGCGACCGGCCAGTGCCCCCTGGAGCCGGTCAAACACCGAAGGCGTGTCCCACAGCCCATGGACCAGCACCAGGGGAGGGAACGGATCCGTCATGGCGTGGGCCCGTGGCGGAACCGCTCCACCGCCACGCTGCCGCCGAATCCAGCCACGGGTGCCTGGCACTTCAGCACCTGCACCCGCAGGGGCAACGGTCCATAGAGGCGCTCGAGCTCATCGAGCACCCGCTCGGCAAAGTGCTCGATCGTGTGACAGCGAAGCCCATGGGCCAACCGCTGCAGGGCCACGATGGCGTGGGCGTAGTCGTAGCTGAGGGCCAGGTCATCGCCGCGGCCCGCGGCAGCCAGGTCAGCCCAGAGGCTGAACTCCAGGTCAAACCACTGGCCGAGCTCCCGTTCCCGCTCCAGCACCCCCACGTGCGCCCAGAGCCGCAGGCCGCGCACGTGGATGGCATCGCGACGGGAAGCCATGGGCGAGACCTCAGAGCGGCAGGGAACGGTGGGTGTAGCTGCGCTGGCCGGGTCCGTAGTCGCCGGCGATCTGGCCCTCGCCCCGGAGGCGGTAGCGGTAGGTGACCAGACCCTCCAGACCCACGGGACCCCGGGGAGGAAGGGTCTGGGTGCTGATGCCCACCTCGGCGCCGAAGCCGTAGCGGAAGCCATCGGCGAAGCGGGTGGAGCAGTTGTGGTACACACCGGCACTGTCCACCCCTGCCAGGAAACGCTCGGCCCGGTCCCCATCGCTGGTGCAGATGGCGTCGGTGTGGCGGGAGCCGTAGCGGGCGATGTGCTCGGTGGCCTCCCCGAGGCTGCCCACCACCTTCACCGCCAAGGTCAGATCGCCGTATTCCGTGCCCCAATCGGCCTCGGTTGCGGCAAGACGCACGCCGGCCCCGCGGGCTTCGTCGTCGCCCCTGAGCTCCACCCCCGCCGCCTCAAGGGCAGCGATCGCCGTGGGCAGGAAGGTGGCCACCGCTTCCCGGTGCACCAGCAAGGTTTCGATCGCGTTGCAGGCCGCCGGGTAATGGGTCTTGCTGTCCACGGCGATGCGCACCGCCTGGGCCACGTCCACCTCCCGGTCGACGTAGAGGTGGCAGAGGCCGTCGGCATGGCCGAGCACGGGGATGCGGGTGTGGTCCTGGATGAACCGCACCAGCTCGTTGGAACCGCGGGGAATGATCAGATCCACCAGGCCGTCCAACTTGAGCAACCCCAGGCTCTCCTGCCGCGAGGTGAGCAGCTCGAGCACCTCAGGGGCAAGACCCGCCGCCGCCAGGCCCTGGCGCAGGGCGCCATGGATGGCAAGGCAGCTGGCGGTGGCCTCCCGGCCCCCCTTGAGAATCGCGCCATTGCCGGAGCGCACCGCCAGTGAGGCGATCTGGATGACGGCGTCGGGGCGGGCCTCGAAAATCACCCCCACCACCCCCAGGGGGACACTGATGCGCTCCAGCTCCAGCCCCTGGTCCAGCTCGGTGTGCAACTGCCTCTGACCCACCGGATCGGGCAGTTCTGCCACCTGGCGCACCCCCTCGATGGCCGCGGCCAGCTTGGATCCATCCAGCTTCAGCCGGGCCAGCAGGGCCGGGGCGAGCTGCTCGGCGACGGCGGCCTCGAGATCCTGCCGGTTCGCCGCCAGGATCGACTCTGCCCCATCCTCCAGGGCTGCGGCCATGGCCCGTACGGCGAGCCGACGGCGTTCCCCATCAAGGCGACCCAGCTCCAGGGCTGCGCGGCGGACGGCGGCGGCCCGCTGCAGCAACTCAGGGGTGGGATCGGGAACGGTCACGGCCGCGGAGATGGCACTGGCGCCATCATCCCAAGCCATCTGCTGCGAAGCGATCGAGGGCCAACCAGGCGGCCCCCAGACGGCCGGCCCCGTTGCCGAGGGCGCAGGGCTCGATCCGCAGGCCCTCCCGGCTCACCGCCAGCACCCGCCCGTTCACTTCCCGCCAGAGGGCCGGCAGGAAATGGCGACTCGCACCGCCCAGGCCACCCCCCAGCAGCACCAACTCCGGGGTGAGCACATAGACCAGGGAACTCACTCCGATACCCAGCCAACGGCCGTAGCGGGCCCAGACGGCCAGGGCCTCGGGGTCCCCCGCATCGGCACGGCGACAGAGCTCCTCCGGATCAAGGGGACTGAGGCGGGCCAAGCCGCCGATGCTGCAGAACTGCTCCAGGGAGCCGCGGTTGCCGCTGCGGCAGGGGGGACCCTCCGGGTCCACACAGATCAGCCCAGGCTCGGCAGCCGCCCCGCCAGGCCCCGTGAACAGTCGCCCCTCCAGCAGAACTCCGCCTCCGACCCCCGTTCCCAAGGTGAGCAGCAGCACGTTCGCCACACCGCGGGCCGCCCCGCGCCAGGCCTCCCCCAAGAGCGCGCAATTGGCATCGTTGGCCAGGGTGACCCGACGCCCCAGGCGGGGTTCAAGCCAGGCGGCCAGGGGCACCTCCCGCCAGCCCTCCAGGTTGATGGCGATCCGGGCCACCCGACCGGCCAGGTCAGTGGGTCCGGGCAGACCGATGCCCACCCAGGCCGCCTGCCGTTGGGGATCGAGCTGCTCGATGCCCGCGGCGATCGCCATGGTTACCCCCCCCGGCACCGAGGGCCGCGGGGTGGGCAGCTCCAGTTCGGCAAGGCAATGGCCGGACTGGTCGAAGCGCCCCAGCTTGATGGCCGTACCGCCCAGATCGACACCGATCAGCTGGGTCATCTCAGAAACGAAGGAACATCTGAAGCTGGGTCTGCCAACGGCCCTGGGTGTCGACCGACCCCTGCAGCCCCAGCTTGTCGCTGGCCTGATAGCGCAGGGTCATCTGCGGAGGCACATCGCTGCGGTTGGGGGCGGCCAGCACCGAGAAATTGAAGCGTTCACTCAGGTCAAGGCCGATCTCGGAGCCGAGCACCAGCTGGGACGGAACGCGGCGGGAGCGGTTCTCGCTGGGCTGATCCACCGTCGGGGCCACGAATGTGGGGTAAAGAGCGAAGCTGACCCGCTGGCCGAGGGCATCGGTGAGGGTACTCACCAGGGGAGAGAGCAGGGACTGGCCCACCACCGTGGCCAGGGCGGCGCCGGCGTTGCCGCCGGAGAGACCCGCCAGGGAGTTGCCACCGATCAGGGCCACCAGCCGCTCCTGGGATAGGGGGGGATTGCTGCGCAACTCGATCGACTGGCCGATGCGGTCAGCCGGACCGCTGATCTTCACCACCACCTTCACCAGGTTGAGCTGATCGAGGGCCGAGACGGAGCGGTTGGGGTTCAGGTCGTTGATGGATCCGCGATCGCCGCCAATGGTGGCCGTGATGGAGTCGGAGACGCGGGTGCGCAGGGCCACGTCGAGGTAAGGAATCAGGCCGAGGGCCGGCGTGAACACGGCCACGTTCGGGGAATCAGGATCGAGGGTGAAGGTGGTGGTGAACAGGCCCAACCGACCGCTCTTGAGCCGCACCACACCCGTGGCCCGCAGGCTCGAATCGAGCTTGCCCCCGAGGGTGAGCAGGCCGCCGGTGTTGAAGTTCAGCACATTGGGCACCACCACACGCAGATCGGGGCCAAGGCGCAGCCGGAGCCGATCGAAGGAAATGAACGGAAGATTGGGCAGGTTCGCGCTGACCCCATCAGCCCCAGCACTGGGCACCTGCTGGCCCAACAACACCAGCGGTTGGCGGAAGTCCCATTTCTCCTGGATCAACTGGTCCACGGTCACCGGCCGCTGCGCCGCCGCCACCGGGGCGGGAGTGGCGGTGGTGGTGGCTGGATCCGCCTTGGCCAGCTGACCCGGACGGATGTTGATGGAGCCCTTGCTGAGCTGGATCTCACCGCTGATCACCGGCCCCAGCAGGCTGCCGCCCACCAGCAGATCGGCATCGCCGTTGGCGCTGAGTCGGGGGTTGCTGAAGCGGGCCTTGCGCAGCGTCAGCTTCAGGGGCTTCTCCAGCACGGCCGCCTTGAACAGGCTGAGATGGCCGCCGGCGCTGAGGGTGCCCTCTTCACCAATGCGTGCACTGAACTGCTGGACCTCCAACTCCTCGAAGTCAAAGAGCACGGTGGCGTCCAGGTCCCGCACCGCCTGCCCAGCGGCCACCAACTCCCCGTTCTGAAGCCGCAGGAAACCGTTGGCGAGGGGCTTCAGCAGGCTGCCCCTCACCAGCAACTGGAGATCGGCGTTGCCCTTGCGCCACTGCAGACCGTCCCCCCCAAAGGAGGTCAGAAAACCAAGCCCATCTCCCCGGCTGGCGAGGCGCAACTTGAGCCCCTCCGCTTCGGGATCGAGGGGAACACTGCCGACGAGATCAATGCTGTTTCGTACCTCACCGGCATGGAGCGAAAGATCGACCTGAATCAGGCCCCTGGCCAGCTCCAGATGGCCGCGATCAAGGCTCACGGGTTGGCCCCGATACACGGCCTTCTCCAGCGCCAGATCGAGGCCGACGCTGGGGCTGCCCGAACCCAGGCGGTAGCGGCCCCGGAGGCTGACGGCCCCCTGCAACTGGGCGGGCACGGGTGTGGCCAGCACCAACAGGCTCAGGGGCAGGTGCTCGAGGCTGAAGCTGCCGGCGCCCCCGCCCAGGGGCCCCTTCAACCGCGCCACGAACGGCTCCAGCCCCAGGGCCAGGTCGCGATCGTCCCCCTCCAGCCAGAGGTGCCCCTTCGCCGCCAGATCGAGGTTGAGTTGCCGGATCGACGGCCCGCGGACCGTGAGATCGGCATCCACCAGGCCCCTGAGGGCCCAAATCCCCAAGCGGCGACGGCGACCGCCGAACTGTGCCTCCACACGGGCCAGCTGGGCCCGGGCGATGTCGAGGGCCGCCAGTTGCTCCTGCAGGCTGCCCCCCAGGGTGTCGATGGCCAGGGTGCCCAGGTCGCTGGCCCGCCCCCGCTTGACCCTTTCCCCACCCCTCCAGAAGGCAACGGCAGCGTTGAGTTGCTGGAAGAAATCACTGTCCAGCCCCCGAGCTTCGACACGGCTCCAGATCGGCCCGCCCCGCACACCTCGGAGGGAGAGGGACACCTGGCCGCTTCCCTTGGGCAGCGCCTGGCCCCGCAGGGTGTAGGCGTGGCCCTGGTAGCCGCCGGAGGCGCTGAGGGTTCGAAACTGCAGACCCGCAATGGCTGGGGAGTCCACCCGGGCGCTCCCCTCGATCAACAGGGGCTGGAGATCCAACACCCCCCGACCCTGCAAACGGCCGTAAAGGGATTGATAGCGGGGCTGAACCCCCAGGGCCAGCTGCAGGCCATCCAGGGGGAAGGCTTTCGCCGTCCACCGATAGCGACGGGGGCTGCCAAGCAGGCGCAGGCTGCCGCCATCGCGGCTGAGCAGCAGGTCACCGGGTAACCAGCGGCGATCCAACTGAGCCTCGAGCCGGGTGCCGCCCCCGGAACCGACCCGCGCCAGATCCAGCAGGCCACCGCCCCCCTGGCGGGGGCGGAGGCGCCCCTCCCACAGCTGGAGGATGCGCAGGGGGCCCGCCCCCGGATTGCGCACCCGCAGGGCCAGGTCCGGACGCAACCCGTTGATGGGTCCCAGCACACGGCCGGAGGCCCCCAGTTCACCCTGGAGGTGGGTGCCCACCAGGGGGCTCAAGCGGGCCAAGCGGTAGCCCGGCACCGTCAGGGCCAGATTGGCCTCCCCCACCTTCACCGCGCCCTGGCGATCCAGGGCCAGGGGCAGGGTGCCGTGGGCCGAGAGGTCGGGGCTGCGCAGGCTCTCCAGCCGGAGGGTCCCCCCGCTCCAAGCCAGGTTCGCGGCCACCCGCTCCAGCAGGGGGGTCCGGGGGTGCACCAGGCGTGCCTTCACGGCCGGCCGCAGGGCGCTGCCGACCAACGAAAGCTCGCCGCTGATCGCGGAGCCGGTGCCCAGCAACGGAGGCCCCCAGCCCGTTTGGCGCCAGAGATCGGGGGTCAGGCTCAGCTGCTGGGTGTTCACCTCCAGCCGGGGCCAGAGGCTGCCCCTGGCGCGCACGATGGCGGCACCGCTGCGCAGCTGGAGAGAACGGAGGCCGAGGCGGAAGCGCTGGCGACCATCCAGATCCAGGTCGGCGCGCACCAGCAAGGGAGCAGGGGCCAGCAGCCGTCTCGGGGCAGGAACCTGCCGTGCCTCGATCGAGGCCAGGGGCTGGCGCCAGGGGCCCTTCAAGGAGGCGGTGCCGCTCCAGGTCCCATAGCTCCAGGGGGCGGAAGCCAGGGTGACGGTTTGGCCGGAGCAGCGCAGATCGAGGCCGTCGGCCCGCAGCACCGTTGCCGCGGCCGTCGGTCGCAGGCGAAGCCCTTCCATGCGCAACTGGCCCTTGCAGCGGGGGGGGGCACCCCGGCGCTCCAGGGTGATGGCCCCACGGACCCGGCCAGAGAGGGGAACGGCCCGTTTCGGCAACTGGGGCAGCAGCTGGGCCAGGTTGGCCAAGGCCAGCTCCTCGGTCGTGACGCTGCCGCGCCAGTCGCCGCTGCCCCAGGAACCACCACCGTCGAACTGGACCGCGCCGACCGCCTTCAGGCGGGCGGAACCCCGCAGGTCCACCCGGCGCCCCTTGAGGTTCAGATCCACGCGGCCCCGCACACCTGCCGTGGGGCCTGCGGGCTCGATCTGGACCGCGGCGGCATCGGCCAGGCTGATGGAGAGCGCCAGGGGCGGGGGCTGCCCCCCCGGCCGATGGGGCCCAAGGGTCCAGTACTGGCCCTTGGCATTGCGCCGCAGGGCTGCGGAGGCCCCCTGAAGGCGTAGGGCCAGCACCGGCACCCCCCGACGCAGGCTCTCGAGCGGCTGCAGGCTGATGGTGAACCGTTCCACCCGGACACTGGAGGGGTCCGCCGGCACGGGCAGCAGCTGGCTGGGACCCACCCCCACTCCCCAGGGCCCCAATCCCTGGAAGGGACCCAGGCGCAGCGGGTGCCCCATGGCCTGGCCCACCTGGTGCTCGATCCGGGGGCGCCAGAAGGCAAAGATCCTGGCCGCCAGCTGGTCGCTCCACCACCAGCCGGCGGCGATGCCCCCCAGCACGAGGGCGGAGGAAAGCAGTAGGCGGCGGCGGCCCCGACCCGTTACGCCCCCTGGCGGCACCTCCGGCAACACCCCCATCGGCCCGCGCCTGTCACCGTCTGGGGCGGGCGCAATATAAAGGTCTGACTCCGAGCCGCTAGCCCCCATGCCCGCCGACCCCCTCCTGCTTTCAGCCGGCCAGTGGCTCGGGGTGGCCGGCGGCGTTCTGGCCCTGCTGACACTGGTGGCGTTCGTGGCCCGATGGGGGATTCGTTTCCGCCTGGTGGGCATCACCAGCTTCACCGTGCTCCTTGCCTTTTCCTGTGTGGCTTTCGCCATCAGCTACACCCCGCGGGTGGAGATCCCCGGAGCCGTCACGGTGCCTGTCGTGTTCGATAACGGCACCGACCTGGTGGTGGCCGTGGCGCCGCCCGATCTCGCCGCAGCATCGATCCCACCGACGGTCGAACAGGTGGCCCGCAACCTCCGGGGCAATGGACGCAACACCGGCTCGGGTCAGGTCACCGTTCGCCTGCGCCGGATCGAGAATCTGGAGCCAGGTCTGAGCCGACCCGTGGTGCTGGCGGAGGCCATCCGCAACCTCAAGGACGGCACCGTGGAGCTTCGTCCCTGAGGCGGCCATGCTGAAGTTGCCACCCCATTTCCGCCGCGAGGTGGAACGACTGGGCCAGGAGGGCATCGACGATTGGGGGCCCCTGGCGGCGTTGAGCGATGCCCGCCTGCGGCAACTGGCCGCCTCAGGGTCGGCATCGGAACAGCGGCTGGTGCGGCTGCGGGGCCAGGCTCGACTGGTGGTGGAGGCGGAGCTGGCACCGGAGGAGGCGGCCCTGCTGCTCCATGCCGGCATCGCCACCAGCCAAGGTCTGGCGGAAGCGTCTGCCGAGCGATTGGTGGTGCAGCTGGGACGGCTGGAGCGGAGCCTGCTGGGGGGAACAACCCCCGCGATCGACCGCGCCAAGGTGCAGCGCTGGATCGCCAATGCCCGCAGGCGCTCCGGTCGCCCGGGGAACTGACCCTGGGCCCCCCGCAGGGTGAATGGGGGTGTCTCAAATGGAGAAAGGTTTCCGTTGGAGGAAGGCCGATGACGCTCCACGAGGGGCCCCGCACCACCCAGCACTCTCCGCTTCGGCCGCCGCTCCAACGCTCGCCGTGGCTGGCCCTGGCCCTTCTGCCCTTGCTTGCCAGCCTGCCCCTGCCCGTGCGGGCCGGATCGCCGTTGCTGGAAACGGTCAAGCAAAATCCGCAGATCGCCCGCAACCTCTGCGGCGAACTCCGCGAGCTCAACAAACAGGGGACCACTTCCAGCTCCCCCCGGGCCGTCGGGCTTGTGGCCCAACGGCAGGGCCTCAACGCCACTGACGCCGAGATCCTCACCACCTACGTGGTGGGTCTGTACTGCCCCGACGTGCGCTGAGTGGAGGTCCAGCTCGTTGAGGAGCAGCTGCGCTGCTCCGACGGGGTGACCCTGGTGGCCAGGGTCTGGAAGCCCTGCGCCCCCGGACGCTGGCCCGTGCTGCTGATGCGACAGCCCTACGGGCGCGCCATTGCCTCCACGCCCACCTATGCCCACCCCCGCTGGTATGCCAGCCAGGGCTACGCCGTGGCGGTGCAGGACGTGCGCGGCAGGGGCGACTCCGGCGGTCGTTTCGCCGGTTTCGCCCAAGAGGCCGCCGACGGCACCGACACCCTGGCCTGGGTCCGCAGCCTGCCCTATGGGAACGGGCGCCTGGGGTTGTATGGCTTCTCCTATCAGGGGTTCACCCAACTGGTGGGCACCGATTCGGCCCATCTGCCCGACTGCCTCGCACCGGCCATGACCGGCCTCGACGAGCGCCTGCACTGGGCCTGTAGCGGCGGCGCCCACCGCTGGGTTCTTGGCCTCGCCTGGGCCCTGCAACTGGCGGCCGAGCGCTGCCGCCGCCAGGGGGACGCCGCCGGCTGGAGGGAGATCCGCCTCAGCCTGGAGGGGGGAGATTTCCTGCGGGACGGCCTGGCGCTTCTGGAGAAGCTCGATCCAAAGGCCATGGCCCTGGGCTGGTTCGCCGCCGACCCCCTCGAACCCCAGGGTTGGACCGTGCATGAGCCCCCAGGTGACCTGCTGACACGGCCCCTGCTGCTGGTGGGTGGCTGGCATGACCCCCACCTGGAGGGGGTCCTCGATCTTTGGCGGCGGGCGCGGCAGGCGGGGGGAGAACCCCTGCTGCGCGTCGGCGCCTGGACGCACCTGAACTGGGCAAGCGGCATTGACCGGCTCCAGCTGGCCTTCTTCGATCGGCACCTGCGGGATCGCCCCGACCCGGCCCCCCCAGCCCGGGAACTGCTCTTCGATCTCAGGGCACAGCAATGGAGGCAGCGTCGACCCGATCAGTCCTGCGGCGGCGCCTGGGGCCTGAACTCCGATGGGCTGGCGGCCATCGATGCCAGCGAAGGTCAGCTGCAACCGGAGGGCACCGGGAGCGGGGAGGTGAGCTTCGTGCATGATCCCTGGCGCCCCCGACCGGGGCGGGGGGGCCACCTGGGCCTGGACGCGGGTCCGGTGGATCGGAGCGAATTGGACCAGCGCAGCGACGGGATTTGCTTCACCAGCGAACCCCTGCTGGAGCCCCTCGAACTCCTGGGCCGACCGGTGGTCATGGTGGAGGTGGAGGCGGATCAGCCAGGGTTCGACCTCTGCGGAGCCCTTTCCGTGCTGCGGGAAGGCCCCTCGCCAGTGGAGCAACTGAGCACGGGCGTGGCCCGTTTCCTCGGACCGGAGTGCCGACAGCTTCGGATGCGCCGGCTGGAGTTCCAGCCCCTGCTGGCCAGCCTGCACCCCGGAGACCGGCTGCGGCTGTCCATCGCCGCGGCCGCCTGGCCCCAGATCTCCGTGAACCCCGGCACGGGCAGCAGCTCGCCCGCAGCCCCGGGCATCGGCCACCGCGTCATCAGCCTGCGGTTCGTGCTGGCGGGTGGGCGATTGTTCCTGGAACCGATGGCTTCCGGCACACTGGCCCCTCCCCCCACTCCATCGCCGTGACGAGCCGAGCCGCCTTCTTCGCCCCGACCCTGGCCACGCTGCTCGGACTCACGTTCACGGCCACCGGCCTCAGCTTGCCTCTGGCCGCCGCCGCCGCCCCCACGGCCCTTGGGGTCGATGCGGCCCGCACCAGGGCCAGCACACTCCTGGAGGCGCTTCGGCTGCGCAACGGCCGCCAGCTGTTCGACAGCCTGAGCGAAGACGTCCGTCGCTTCACCAGCCTTGAGGCGGTGCAACGGAGAATTGACCAACTGCCGCCATTCCAGAGCGCCTCGGTGCTGGAGGTGCTCAGCGGCGTCGACGACAGCACCATCAAGGCCGAGCTGGTCTCTCCAGGACAACGGCGCCCCCTCACCCTGGTGATCGACCCCAAGGGCCAACTGATCGCCTGGCGTTTCGACAATGCCCAATTGCCGATCGAGCAGGTGGCCCGCGATTTCGTCAGTGAACTGGCCGCCGGTCAGGTGGTGGCCGCCCGCAGCCGGCTGTCACTGCAGATGCAGGAAGAGATGCCCCCCGGGACGATCCAGGCCCGCTGGCAGGGGCTGGAGCGGCTGGTGGGCAACTTCCAGGAGATCAAGGGCACCGTGGTGGCCCACGCAGGCGGGGATCAGCAACTGGTGCTGGTGACCACCCGATTCGGGCGGCTGACGGACAACCTGTTTGTGATCTTCGATGGCAAGAACAGGATCATCGGCATTGATTTTCCGATCGACGGGCGATAAGGCCCCTCGAAGAGGCCTAACGTTCTTTATCGCCACCTCTCCTGCATGATCCTCAACCGCCTCGATTGGATCGTGGATGACGGGCATCGGCTCGCCAGTTGCCGCCATGACCATCCCTTTGCGGTTCTCGGTCCCCAGCCCCTGGCTGACGGAGGCTGGGCGGTGCGCATCTGGATGCCGGAAGCCGAGCGGGTCGACCTGCTTCTCGGTGACCAGCGGCTGCCGCTGGAAACGCCCCACCACCCCTGGCTCTTCGAAACCGCCCTGACCCAGGACCCTGGCACCACCTACCGGGTGTGGGTGCGACGCGGGGGCATCGAGCATGAACAGCACGATCCCTGGGCCTTCCGGCAGGAGTGGATGGGCGACGTGGACCGCCATCTGTTCAGTGAGGGCAACCACCATCACATCTGGAAGCGGATGGGCGCCCACCCCGGTGAGCGGGACGGGGTCTCCGGGGTGCAGTTCTGCCTATGGGCTCCCCATGCCCTCAGCGTTGGGTTGCTGGGGGATTTCAACGGCTGGGATGGCCGGCACCATCCGCTGCAGATGCGGCTAGGGGGCTGCTGGGAGCTGTTCGTGCCCTGTCTTGAGCCAGGCGATATCTATAAATACGAGATTCGCAGTCAGCAGGGGCATTGCTACCAGAAGGCGGATCCCTATGGCTTCCGCCACGAGATCCGCCCCGACACCGGCTCAGTGGTGGCTGAGCTGGGCCGTTACGGCTGGAACGATGTCAGCTGGATGGAGGAACGGGACCAGCGTGACCCCCTCGACCAGCCCATCTCCGTTTACGAGATGCACCTGGGAAGCTGGATGCACGGCTCGGCCGACGCTCCTTACCTCGAAGCCAACGGCAGCGCCCGGGCGGTGGTGCCGGCCGCCGACCTCAAGCCCGGCGCCCGGCTCCTCACCTACCCGGAGCTGGCCGATCGGCTGATCCCCTACGTGAAGGCGAGGGGCTTCACCCATATCGAGCTGATGCCCATCAGCGAGCATCCCTTTGATGGCTCCTGGGGCTACCAGGTGACTGGCTGGTATGCCCCCACCAGCCGTTTCGGCACGCCCGATGAGTTCCGTGCCTTCGTCGACCGCTGCCACACCGAAGGCATCGGCATCATCCTGGACTGGGTTCCCGGCCACTTCCCCAAGGACAGCCATGGCCTGGCCTTCTTCGACGGCGTTCACCTCTACGAGCACGCCGATCCGCGCATCGGCGAGCACAAGGAATGGGGCACGCTGATCTTCAACTACAGCCGCAACGAGGTGCGCAACTTCCTCGTGGCGAACCTGATCTACTGGTTTGAGGAGTTCCACATCGATGGGATTCGGGTCGATGCGGTGGCCTCGATGCTTTACCGCGACTACCTGCGCCCGGATGGGGAGTGGCTGGCCAACGAGCACGGAGGCCGGGAGAACACCGAGGCGGTGCGCTTCCTGCAACAGGCCAACCACGTGCTGTTTGAGCACTTCCCCGGGGCCCTCTCGATTGCCGAGGAATCCACCACCTGGCCAATGGTGACCCAACCCACCGCCATCGGCGGCCTGGGCTTCAACCTCAAATGGAACATGGGCTGGATGCACGACATGCTCGATTACTTCGAGGTGGATCCCTGGTTCCGCCAGTTCCACCAGAACAACGTGACCTTCTCGATCTGGTACACCTACACCGAGAACTTCATGCTCGCCCTGAGCCACGACGAAGTGGTGCACGGCAAGAGCCACCTGCTGCACAAAATGCCCGGCGATGATTGGCAGAAATTTGCCAACGTGCGGGCGCTGCTGGCCTACATGTGGACGCACCCCGGCAAGAAAACCATCTTCATGGGGATGGAATTCGGCCAGCGCTCGGAGTGGAACGTCTGGGGGGACCTCCAGTGGGAGCTGCTGGAGCACGCCCCTCACCAGGGACTGCAACACCTGGTGGACGACCTCAACCGCTTCTACCGCGATGAGCCGGCCCTGTGGCGCGACGACTTCGACCAGTACGGCTTCCAGTGGATCGATTGCAACGACAACCGCCATTCGGTGATCAGCTTCATGCGCCGGGAGAGCACCACCGGGCGCTGGGTGGTGGTGGTCTGCAACTTCACTCCCCAAAGTCACTCCCATTACCGGGTGGGAGTACCCGTTGAGGGCTACTACGCCGAAGTCTTCAACACCGATTCCAGCCGCTATGGCGGCAGCAATCTGGGCAATCTGGGCGGCAAATACAGCCAGGAATGGGCCATCCATGGCTACGAGCACTGCCTCGATCTCTGCCTGCCACCCCTGAGCGTCCTGGTGCTCCAACGGGACGAGCGCCGCAGCCAGGGCCTCTGTGACGAACCGGCCGAAACCTCCCAGTCCATCGGGTAGGTTGCCGGCTGGCATCACACGTCTCCATGGCCGACTCCCTCCCCCTGCTGCTGCGCGCCGCCCGAGGCGAGCAGGTGGAGCGTCCACCGGTCTGGATGATGCGCCAGGCCGGTCGCTACATGAAGGTCTACCGCGACCTGCGGGACCGCCATCCCGGTTTCCGTGAACGCTCGGAAAATCCCGATCTCTCCTATGAGATCTCGATGCAACCCTTCCGCGCGTTCCAACCGGATGGGGTGATCCTCTTCTCCGACATCCTCACGCCGTTGCCGGGCATCGGCATCGACTTCGACATCATCGAGAGCAAGGGGCCCATCATCGATCCCCCCATCCGCAGCCAGGCCCAGGTGGATGCCCTGCGCCCCCTGAACCCGGCCGAAGCGCTGCCCTTCGTGGGCGAGGTGCTGGGTCGTCTACGGGCGGACATGGGCAACCAGGCCGCCGTTCTCGGCTTCGTCGGCGCCCCCTGGACCCTGGCCGCCTACGCGGTGGAAGGCAAGAGCAGCAAGAACTACGCCGTGATCAAGGCGATGGCCTTCCAGGAGCCAGCGCTGCTGCACCAGCTGCTGGGCCACCTGGCCGATTCAATCGCCACCTATGTGAGTTATCAGATTGAGAGCGGTGCCCAGGTGGTGCAGCTGTTCGATTCCTGGGCGGGCCAACTCAGCCCAATCGACTACGACGTGTTCGCGGCCCCCTACCAGAAGCGGGTGGTGGACCAGGTCAAGGCCAAACACCCCGACACCCCCCTGATTCTCTACATCTCCGGCAGCGCTGGAGTTCTGGAGCGCATGGCCACCACCGGGGTGGATTTCATCTCCCTCGATTGGACCGTGGACATGGCCGATGGCTGCGCCCGCCTGCCCCAGCACCTGGGGGTACAGGGCAACGTGGATCCGGGGCTGCTGTTCGGCACACCGGACGCAATCCGGGCACGCATCGTTGACACGGTGCAGAAAGCCCGGGGTCGGCGCCACATCCTTAACCTCGGCCACGGCATCCTGCCCGGCACCCCCGAAGACAACGCCCGGGTGTTCTTCGAGGCCGGCAAGTCCGTGCAGGAGCTGATCGGAGCAGCTGTTTGATCGATCAGGTCCCCGTCGCGGGCGAGCCCCACGCCCAACGGATTCTGATCACCGGTGCGGCGGGTTGCGTCGGCCAGGCGATCGCCGCCCAGCTCTACCGGGAAACCAATGCCGAGCTGCTGCTCTGGCTGCGGGATCCCGCCAAGCTCACGATGGTGCCCCATCACGACCCGCGCGTAACGCTGCTGGTGGGCGATCTGCGGGAGCAGGCACCCCATGCGGCCGCCATCGCCTCGGCCCATCGCATCATCCACACCGCCACGGCCTGGGGAGATCCCACGCGGGCCCAGGCCGTCAACGTGGTGGCGGTCAAGGAGTTGCTGGGCCGCGTGGATCCCCAGCGCCTGGAGCAGTTCCTCTATTTCTCCACCGCCAGCATCCTTGATCGCCAGCTGCAGCTGCTACCGGAGGCCATGGCCTACGGCACCGAGTACATCCAGACCAAGGCCCAGTGCCTGCAGCAACTGGAGAGCCATGCCCTGGCGGACCGCATTGTGGCCATTTTCCCGACCGTGGTGTTCGGCGGCTCCCTGGCCAGCGGCGATCCCCGCCCCGCCAGCTACGCCACCGCCGGACTCAAGGAGGCGGTGGGCTGGCTGTGGTTGGCCCGCTGGCTGCGCACCGACGCCAGCTTCCACTTCATCCACGCCGAGGACATCGCCCGGGTCTGCATCCATCTGGCCACCACGCCCCACGGGGCCAACCAGGAGCCGGGCCAGGGGGCCGTGCGGCGGCTGGTGCTGGCCCAGCCCGCCGTCACCATCAATGAAACCGTGACCCGGCTGGGCCGTTGGCGCGGCAAGCGGCCCACACCCTTCGCCATCCAGCTGCGGCCGTGGCTGCTCGAGGGGCTGATCAAGCTGCTGCGCATCCAGATGAACCCCTGGGATCGGTTCTCGATCGCTTACCGCCACTTCGTACACGACACCATCAGTCCGCCGGAGCGTTTCGGTCTGGTGAGCCTGGCGCCCACCCTGGAGGCCCTCTTCGAGACGGCGGCCCTTCCCCACCGGGGCACCTGAGACCAAGGCCGAATCCCAACAACTGTTTCGATCCTTTTCATTGCGCCAGCGCCGGGGCAACCCCCACCCCTACCGTTGCCTAGTTGCACCAGCTTCGATGCGCCGTCTTTTTTCTCTGATTGCCTTCTGCCTCGCGCTGATCCTCGGCGGCGCCCCCAGTTTTGCCGCTGATGCAGCCCATGGGGCCCAGATTTTCTCAGCCAACTGCGCCGCCTGCCACATCGGCGGCGGCAATGTGGTGAACGCCGAGCGCACCCTCAAGCAGGGCGCCCTGGAGTCCTACCTGGCCAACTACTCCGCCGGCCATGAGGCCGCCATCCAGTACCAGGTCTCCAACGGCAAGAACGCCATGCCGGCCTTCGGCGGCAAGCTGAGCGAAACCGACATCGCCGACGTGGCCGCCTACGTGGAAGCCCAGGCCAGCAAAGGCTGGGCCTGATCGTCCTTCGCACCTTTTGCCATCACCCCCTGCTCCGGCAGGGGGTTTTTTCATGGCAACCGGTTCTCAGTGCTCGCTTCGGCACCACTCCAGAACCGCCAGGAAGAGCGCTTCGGGCACCTCCCGAATGTCGTACTCACTGGGCAGCACCCCATGCACGTGACGGTGGGCGACCCTCCAGCAGTTGCGTTCCAGATCCGGGCTGGTGGCCTCCATGGCGCGGGATTCGGCGCCGAGCCGCTGAACCAGTTCGGGTGGAAACTCCTCTGCCACCGTCATGGACCGGGCGATTGTGGAGACGGCACACTAAGGGCAGCTCCCACCCCGCCGTGACCATGCTTCGCCCCCTGCATCGGCCCATCGTGGTGTCCGCTCTCTTGCTGGCGGCGATGGCGGCCCCGACCCTTGCCCAAGGCCAGTCCCAGGGTCTGCAACCGCTCCGATACGCCAGGGGCTGCCGCATGCTGGTGCCCGCCGATGCCCCTTACCTGCAGCCCAAGCGATTGAAACCGGAGGAGGTGCAGGCCAAGAACGCCGGTGGGTGCCTGTCCCAGGCCGATGCGGTCTACGGCCCCGATGGTTGCCCGATCAAGCTCTGCCCCAGCCCTACCGGGATGGGTCTCTGAGGCGCACGCAGGCCAGGGCAGGGGCGGTTCCCACGCCAATTCGGTTCGGCGCTCCCATCCTGGGGGTGGAGCACCGAACCCCTCCGTTCGGTGCTCCCTCTCGGCCAGCCTGGCTAGCGCCCATACGGTCTTCTCAGCCCACCTGACCCGTCGTCCCACACGGAGGATCTCCCATGAATCCCACCGCCGAACTGTTCACCGAAAAGGCCTGGGGTGCCGTTGTGGCTGCCCAGCAGCTGGCGCAGGAGAAGCGTCAGCAACAGATGGAGACCGAGCACCTGTTGGCGGCGCTGCTGGCCCAGGACGGGCTGGCCGGCCGCATCCTGGAAAAGGCCGGGGTGGCCCCTGGCGACCTGAGCCAGCGGGTGGAGACCTACATCAAAGGTCAACCCAGCCTCAGCGCCCCCCCCGAGAGCGTCTACCTGGGCAAAGCCCTGAACACCGCGTTGGATGGGGCCAACCAACTCAAGGGCGAGTTCGCCGACAGCTTCATCTCGATTGAGCATCTGCTGCTGGCCCTGGCCGCCGACCCCCGCTGTGGCCGCCAGCTGCTCTCCCAGGCGGGCACCGATGCCGACAAACTGCGCAAGGCGATCGAAACCGTGCGGGGCAGCCAGAAAGTGACGGACCAGAACCCGGAGGGCACCTACGAATCTCTCGACAAATACGGCCGCGATCTCACCAAGGCGGCCCGCGAAGGCAAGCTTGACCCGGTGATCGGCCGCGACGAAGAAATCCGGCGCACGATCCAGATCCTCAGCCGCCGCACCAAGAACAATCCCGTGCTGATCGGCGAACCCGGTGTCGGCAAGACGGCGATTGTGGAGGGGCTGGCCCAGCGAATCGTCAACGGCGATGTGCCCTCGGCCCTGCAGAACCGCCAGCTGATCTCCCTTGATATGGGGGCCCTGATCGCCGGCGCCAAGTACCGCGGTGAGTTCGAGGAGCGGCTCAAGGCCGTGCTCAAGGAGGTCACCTCCAGCGAGGGCCAGATCGTGCTGTTCATCGATGAGATCCACACGGTGGTGGGGGCCGGCGCCGCCGGCGGCTCGATGGATGCCAGCAACCTGCTCAAGCCGATGCTGGCCCGGGGCGAACTGCGTTGCATCGGCGCCACCACCCTCGATGAGCACCGTCAGCACATCGAGAAAGATCCCGCCCTGGAGCGCCGCTTCCAGCAGGTGTTCGTGGACCAACCCACGGTGGAGGACACGATCTCGATCCTGCGGGGCCTCAAGGAGCGCTACGAGGTGCACCATGGCGTGCGCATCGCCGACAGCGCCTTGGTGGCCGCCGCCGTGCTCTCCAGCCGCTACATCGCCGACCGCTTCCTGCCGGACAAGGCGATCGACCTGATGGATGAATCGGCTGCCCGCTTGAAGATGGTGATCACCTCCAAGCCGGAGGAGATCGATGAGATCGACCGCAAGATCCTGCAGCTGGAGATGGAAAAGCTCTCCCTTGGGCGGGAGTCCGATGCCGCCAGCAAGGAGCGGCTGGAGCGGATCGAACGGGAGTTGGCGGAACTGGGGGAGCAGCAGAGCGCCCTCAATGCCCAGTGGCAGCAGGAAAAGGGCTCGATCGACGAGCTGAGCGCCATCAAGGAGGAGATCGAGCAGGTGCAGCTGCAGGTGGAGCAGGCCAAGCGCAGCTACGACCTCAACAAGGCCGCCGAGCTGGAGTACGGAACCCTCGCCGAGCTCAACAAGAAGCTGGCCGCCAAGGAGGCTGAACTCAATGCCGCAGGAGGTGACAAGACCCTGCTGCGGGAGGAGGTCACCGAGGAAGACATCGCCGAGGTGATCGCCAAATGGACCGGCATTCCCGTGGCCCGGCTGGTGCAGAGCGAGATGGAAAAGCTGTTGCACCTCGAAGACGACCTGCACGGGCGGGTGGTGGGCCAGGGCCAGGCGGTCACGGCCGTGGCCGACGCGATCCAGCGGTCGCGGGCGGGATTGAGCGATCCGAACCGACCGATCGCCAGCTTCCTGTTCCTTGGGCCCACCGGTGTTGGCAAGACGGAGCTCTCCAAAGCCCTCGCCGCCCAGCTGTTCGACAGCGAGGAAGCGATGGTGCGCATCGACATGAGCGAGTACATGGAGAAGCACGCCGTGAGTCGGCTGATCGGCGCGCCTCCGGGTTATGTGGGCTACGAGGAGGGCGGCCAGCTCACGGAGGCGGTCAGGCGCCGGCCCTACGCCGTGATCCTCTTCGACGAGGTGGAGAAAGCCCACCCGGATGTGTTCAACGTGCTGCTGCAGGTACTCGATGACGGCCGCGTCACCGACGGCCAGGGGCGCACGGTGGATTTCACCAACACGGTGCTGATCCTCACCAGCAACATCGGCAGCGCCTCCATCCTGGATCTGGCCGGCGATCCAGCCCGCCATGGCGAGATGGAGAAGCGGGTGAACGAGGCCCTGAGGGCCCACTTCCGGCCCGAGTTCCTCAACCGCCTCGATGAATCGATCATCTTCCACAGCCTGCGCAGCGAAGAGCTGCGCCAGATCGTGGAGTTGCAGGTGCAGCGCCTACGGGTTCGGCTCGAGGGGCGCAAGCTGGGCCTGGAGCTGGAGGGCTCCTCCCTCGATTGGCTCGCCACCATCGGCTACGACCCCGTCTACGGCGCCAGACCCCTCAAGCGGGCGATCCAGCGCCACCTGGAAACGCCCATCGCCAAGGCGATCCTGGCGGGCACCTTCCCTGAAGGCAGCACCATCCGGGTGGAGGTCCAGGACGAGCAGCTCCACCTCAGCGCCGCCGAACCGGCCCGGCTGCCGGCGCTGGTGTGAACCCAGCAGACGCCCCCGGGGGGCGACGGGGGCGGCGCCGCACGGTCCAGACCCACATCAGCGTGGTCACCCTCACGGATGGCCACGCCTTCAAACGCAAGAAGGCATTGCGGCTCTGGGGCCTGCTGGATTACTCAACGCCAGAGCTGCGGCTGCACTGGTGCCGGGAGGAGTTGCGGCTTAACCGCCGATTGGCACCGGATGTCTACCTGCAGGTGGCGGCGGTGGGCCGTGGGCGCGAGCCGGTGGTGGTGATGCGTCGCTTCGACAACAACGACACCCTGGTCCAACGCCTGGCTGCGGGGCGGGCCGGGGCCCCGGAGCTGCGGGACCTCGGCGAGCGCCTACGGCGTTTCCACGCGGACCATCCCCTGAACCAACCCTCGGGCCACAGGGGTGTCCGGGCCTTCGCCCGGGTGGTTCACAACAACCTGAAGGCCACCGGCTCCTTCGTGCCGGCGCTGTTTCCCGACGCCGTGCACCGGCGGCTGGAGCAACAGTTGGCGGCCGGCCTGCGGCGCCTGCGCCCCAGGCTCAGGCAACGCTTCGGCGGCGGCTGGGCAGTGGATGGCCACGGGGATCTGCGCCTGGAGCACGTGCTGATCGAGGCCGGCAACCATGGGCAGGGCCCCCAAAAACTCTCGGTGGTGGACTGTGTCGAGTTCAACGCCGACCTGCGCCAGGTCGATGCCCTCTCCGATCTGGCCTTCCTGGTGATGGACCTGCAGGCCCACGGCCATTCAGCGTTGGTGCCGGCACTGCTGGAGGGCTATGGAGCTGACGTGGACCAGGCGGTGCTGGCCCTGTTCTGCGCCTACCGCGCCCATGTGCGCGCCAAGGTGGCCGCGGTCAGCAGCAGCGAAGCTGAGTTGCCGGAAACCCGGCGGCAGCAGGAGGCGGACATGGCCCGGCGACACCTGAGCCTGGCGCTGGCCTATGCCCTCCCTGGCGACGCCCCTCCGAGCCTGATCCTGCTGCGGGGGTTCTCGGGCTCTGGCAAAAGCCATCTGGCGGCGGCGCTGGCTCCCTGGCTACGGGCCGACTGGCACCGGGCCGATGTCATGCGCAAACAGCTCCACGGCCTGGATCCTCTGGCACGGGTGGAGGGCGAGGAACGGAAGAGCCTTTACAACGGAGCGGCAAACGCCCGCACCGAAGCGGCCCTGCTGGCGGCGGCGCGGGCGAGCCTGGAGCAGGGGCGCTGGGTTCTGCTCGATGCCACCCACCTGCGTCGAGAGAGCAGGCAGAGGGCCACAGCGTTGGCGGAAGAGCTGGGGGTGCCCTGGTTGATCCTCAATCTCAGCACTCCCTGGTCCGTGATTGATCAACGGCTCGTTGGCCGGGGCAGCACCGCCAGCACCGACCCCAGCGACGCGGATCTGGCCATTGCGCTCGAGCAACGGCAGTGGTGCGAGCCCCTGACGGAGGAGGAACAGCGCCGCAGCCTTGAGGTGCCGACGGACAGGACGGCAGGGGAGGTGCTGATGGAGCTGTGGCAGAGGCTGGGCTCAGGCGGCTGAGGTGCCCTGCAGCAGAGCCTCGATGCGCAGGGCCAACTCGCGGTCGAGGCTGGAGAGGCCACCGATGTCGTGGGTGGTGAGATCGATGACAACCCGGTTGTAGATGTTGAACCACTCGGGGTGGTGATTTAAGCCTTCGGCCACCAGGGCCACCCGGGTGAGGAAGCCGAAGGCCTCATTGAACGTGTCGAAACGTAGCTCCCGGTGGAGCTTGCCCGCCACCAGGCTCCAGCCCCTCAAACTGCCCAGAAGGTCATCGATCGCTTCAACGCTCAGCAGAGGGGCGGCCATGGCCGGAGGAGTCCGTGGGATCCACCAGATCATGGAGCCGATCGATCAGCAGATCCACCTCAGTGTCGTCGGCAGAATCGAGCCCCTGGGCCGTGCGACGGAGCACCTCATGGTTGAGACGCTCGGCGTTGCGGCGCGCCAGCTGCTGGGCCGGAGAGCTGCCGGAGGCATTGGAAGGCCAAGGTTCCATGGCGTCCGCCTGGATGGCAGGACAGCCCGACCGCTCGATCGCGATCACGAGGGCCCCCACCACCTCCCGCAAGCCCGCAATCTCACCCCGCAGGGCCGATAGTTCCTTCAGCAGTGGGTCGGCCATGAAATCGCTCACTCTCCGATCAGATGCGGGCTGAGGCGACGCTGGTGGGGGCAACAGCGATGCTCCCACAGACCAATGGCTGGTGGTGGTGAGGGCGGTGCGAATGGGGGCGGGCCTGTCGTCGGGGCCCTCGTCGTCGGGAAGGGAGGGCCGCAGAAGGGCTGCCAGATCGGTGAAACCGTCACCGGAGTGTTCATCGTCAGGTGATGGAGCTGCTGCTCGAGCCTCGCGAGTTCGGGGCCGACAGATGGGCGTTGCCGGGGGGCCGCCGGCGCCGGCGATCCCCCTCCCTAGCATCGACTGAGACGGAGAACCCCATGGCCCGCCCCTTCCTGCCACTTGTGGGAGCACTGGCCCTGGCCCTCGCCGGACTGGGCGCCCCGGCGGCCTGGGCCCAGCGGGTCGTGCCCAAACTGCAGACGATCTGCCCCCTCGGCTACGTGGACACCTTCAAGGGCACCTGCTCCACCCTCGGGCTTGCCACCTATACCGTGACGCCCACCCATGGCAAGGCCTGTGCCTCCGGCTGGATGAACGTGGGCGGGGGCTACTGCCGGCGCAAATGAAACTCCAGATCTTGCAGCACCTGGACCGGGAAGGCCCCGGCCTGATCACCGCCTGTGCGGCGGACCGGGGCTGGAGCGTGCAGATCCATCGCCCCGACCTGGGCGAAACCCTGCCAGCCTTCGAGCCAGCCACCGACACGATCCTGGTCGTGCTCGGGGGGCCCATGGGCGTCGCCGACATCGGTGATGCCGACTATCCCTGGCTGGTCTCTGAGGTCCATCTGATCGCCCAGCGCCTGGCGGCGCGTCAGCCCGTGTTGGGCCTCTGCCTGGGGGCCCAATTACTGGCCCACGCCGCCGGCGGCGGCGCCGAACCCCTCACCACCGGGAATCCCGCCCAACCCCTGAGGGAGGTGGGCTGGGGCGCCGTCCACTGGTTGGCCGAACCGGATCAGGAACCCGTGCTGGCCGGTCTGGGTGCCAGCGAACTGGTGCTGCACTGGCACGGCGATCGGATCGACCTACCGGCGGGAGCCACCCTGCTGGGATCGACCCTGCACTGTCCAGAGCAATTTTTCCGCCTGGGGGATCACGCCTGGGGCCTCCAGTTCCATATCGAGGTGGCCAGTGGCGACCTTGATCGCTGGTTGGAGGAGGACGCTGCCTACGTGCTCGAAGCCCTCGGTCCGGGGGGCCCTGAGCGCATCCGGGAAGGCCAGCGGCGCTGGGGCACCGCAGTGGCCCGCAGCGGCCGGCGGTTGATCCACAACATCTTCGATCGGATCGAAGCCCATCAGCGGCAGCTGCGAGGGTCGTGATCAACTGAGGAAGGACGCCGGCTGGGGCAGGGGTCCTGCGGGCTCAGAACCGTCGCTGCACCTGGGCCGTGGCCAGCTGGATCTCCCGCAGGAACAACACCAGGCCCCCCATCAGCGCCCCCATGGCCACGACGAACAGGGGCACGACGATCGCGGTGAGATCGATCGCCGCGATGGCGCTGATGAACACCACCGCCACCACCAGGGCCACCAACAGCGCCGTGAGCGTGGAGCAGGTGATGGCCCGGTTGATCAAATTGATGCGCCGCTTCTGCACCTGCAACTCCAGGCGCAAGCGACGGGTACGGGCCACATCGCTGTGCTCCTCAGCCTCCTGCAGGTTGTTGGCCCGGTCGATGATGCGCCCCAGCCGGTTGGAGAGGACCCCGAGCAGTCCGGAAATTCCCGTCAGCAGGAACACCGGCGCCACCGACATCTGGATCGCCTTGGCGAGCCCGATCACCGGCGCATCGGGGGAAGTGGGGATCATCTGCCGCAGCCGGAAGGCCACCTGCCAGCCTATGGGCCGGTGGACCATCCCCCATGACCACGATCAGCTGCCGCTACGACGGCCATCTGCGCTGCCATGCCCTCCACGGCCCCTCCGGCAGTGCGCTTGAAACCGACGCCCCGACGGACAACCAGGGCAAGGGGGAGCGGTTCTCCCCCACGGATTTGGTGGCCACAGCCCTGGCCACCTGCATCCTCACGATCATGGGCATCACGGCCGATCGCCACGGCTGGCGGATCGAGGGCAGCACCGCCCGGGTGGAGAAAGTCATGACCAGCACGGGCGTGCGCCGGATCGAGACCCTCAAGGTCTGGATCACCGTGCCGCCAGAACTAGGCCCCAAGGCCCAACAACTGCTTCAGGCGGCCGGGGAGGGATGCCCGGTGAAACGCAGCCTCGAGGGAGCCGTGGCCATGGAACTTCACTGGGCCTTCGGCACCTGAACCAGGCCCATCACTTCGTAGGCGATCCCTCTCCCTTGGCTGGAGCAGCGAGGGGGCCCTTGAAGGACGCGGCCGCACGCTTGGCCGCTTGCTCCAGGAAAGAGCCATCGATGTCGCAACTGGGACTCAAACCCTTGTAGAGGTCATCGGCTAGGGCTTCGGTGGCCGGTGCCACCTGCACCCAGGCGCCATCGGGGTCGTGGCCCGCCTTGATCAGGATCTCCCGCGCCAAGGCCCTGGAGCGGCTGGGCCCCATGGTCATGCGGGTGGAAAAACAGAGGGTGAGGGCCCGGGCCATCGCAAAGGCGCCCAGCTCCTGGGCCGTGGGCTCCAGGGGGGTGGCCAAGGCCGAACGGCTCAACGGACCAAGCACCCCAGCGGCCAGGGAGACGGCTGCCACAAAAAAGAGGGCGGACCGGGCCATCGCTCGCAGGGAACGCCGGATAGATCCGCAGTGTGGCAGTTTGTCGCCATGGGCATCGCCATTGACCGACTCCAGGAGCATCTGCACGGCACCCGGCTACTGGGCAGCATCCAGAGCACCCTCTATTTCGACCAGAACACCCTGATGCCAGCAGCAGGCTCCGCCTGGCGCGGCGAACAGCTGGCCCTGATCGCCCGGCAACTCCATGGCCGCCAAAGCAGCCCCGCCTATGCCGAGCTGGTGGAGCAGGCGGCGGCGGAGCTGGCGGCCGAGCCCCGTGGCGAGGATCCTGGAGACTGGGAACGCAACCTCAGCCTTCTGCGTCAGGACCTGCGGCGCCAGAGGAGCCAGGACCCCGCCCTGGTGGGGGCTTTGGTGGAGGCCCAGTCCCGGGGCTACGGGCTCTGGCAGGAAGCCCGTTCCCGTGCCGATTTCTCCCTCTTCGCCCCCGCCCTGGAGGAGATGATTCGGCTGCGGCAGGAGCAGGCCCGTCAGCTGGCGGTGGGGGAAAGGGCTGACGGAGGCCTGGAGCGCAGTTGCTGGGAAACCCTCGCCCAGCCCTTTGAGCCTGGAATCTCCAAAGCCCGGCTGGAGACTCTCTTCACTCCGCTGCAGGAGCAGCTACCTCCCCTGATCGAACGCACGCTGCAGCGGGGTCTCCCCCAGCAAGTTCCGACCGGCAAATCGGTGCATCTGCCCGAGCCCGTCCAACAGAAACTCTGCCAGGAACTGCTGGAGAGCTGGGGCTTTGACGGCCGGATCGCCGCCTTGGCCCGCTCCCCCCATCCCTTCTCCTGCACCCTCGGCCCCTCGGATTTCCGGCTCACCACCCGCATCGTGCCGGGTTCCCCCTATTCCGCTTTCCTGGCCACTGCCCACGAGTGGGGCCATTCCCTCTACGAACAGGGGCTGCCCCGCCGGGCCGACCAGTGGTTCGCCTGGCCCCTGGGGGATGCCACCTCAATGGGGGTGCACGAGAGCCAGTCGCTGTTCTGGGAGTGCCGGGTGGCCCGCAGCCAGGCCTTCGCCCGCCACTGGCATCCCCGCTTCTGCTCGGCCCTCGGCGGCGCCGACCCCTGGGGCTCCGCCTCCACCCTCTGGCGGGCCCTGAACCCCCTGCGGCCTGGCCTGAACCGGGTAGAGGCGGATGAACTGACCTATTGCCTCCATATCCTCCTGCGCTACGAGCTGGAGGTGTCCCTGTTGGAGGAGGGACTACCGGTGGCGGAACTGCCCCGACGCTGGAACCAGCTCATGGAGGAACTGCTCGGCCTGATTCCGGCCAACGACGCCGAGGGCTGCCTGCAGGACGTGCACTGGAGTGAGGGATTGTTCGGCTACTTCCCCTCCTATGCCCTGGGTCATCTGATCTCAGCCCAGCTCGGGGAAGCCATGGAAGCGGAGCTCGGGCCCCTTGAGGCACGAATCGCCGCCGGGGAAGACCAGGAGCTGCTGGGGTGGCTCCGTCGCCATGTCCATCCCCTCGGCCGCAGTGTGGATGGCGGGTCCCTGGTGGAGCAGGTGAGCGGCCGTCCCCTGGAGGCCGCCCCTTTCCTGGCCTACCTGGAGGCAAAGGTGGACCGGCTGATGGCCACCTGAGGCCTTGCTCCCTGGGCAAAGGCCGCTGCGGCACTCCGTAGGATGCCCGCCGGCGCCTGACCTCCTCCCCTTCCATGGCCAATATCGAGCATCCCCCCAGTCGTTTCCAGCTAAACCTCCTGCACGTGCTGCCGGCCTTTGCCGACGAAACCTCAGGGCGCCTGAACGCCATCGTGGAGCTCAACTCCAACACGATCAACAAATACGAGCTGATCACCGAAACCGGTCAGCTCAAACTCGATCGGGTGGGCTACTCCTCCCTGGCCTATCCCTTTGCCTATGGCTGCATCCCCCGCACCTGGGACGAGGACGGCGACCCATTGGACATTGAGATCGTCAACGTCACCGAGCCTCTGGTGCCCGGCAGCCTGGTGGAGGCACGCATCATCGGCATCATGAAATTTGATGATGGTGGTGAAGTGGACGACAAGGTGATCGCGGTGCTGGCTGATGACAAGCGGGTGGACCACATCACCAGCTACGAGCAACTTGGCGCCCATTGGATTAAGGAAACCCAGTATTACTGGGAGCACTACAAAGACCTCAAAAAACCCGGCACCTGCAAGGTCAACGGTTTCTTCGGGGTTGAGGAAGCGGTGCGCATCATCAAGGAGTGCGAAGCGCGCTACCTCCAACAGATCGAACCCCTGCTCGTCAACGGATGAACGCCCCCTCCCTCCTGATCATCGGCAGCCTGCTGATGGGCCCCGTGGCCTGGGCTGCGGAGACCATGCCCCCCACGGCTTCCCTGACCCCGGCCACCGCAGCCCCAGCAACGGCGGCCCCAGGGGTTCAGGGTCCAGCCGCCAGGCCTGCTTCCGCGGTGGCGGCGAGCACCAGCACCCAGGTGATCCTGCTGTCCCTGGGCCGCCGCCAGATCAGCCTGCAACGGGACGGCAAGGTGGTGGGCAGCTGGCCGGTGGTGATCGGCGCCCCGGGTACCCCCACCCCCACCGGCACCTTCAAGGTCACCACCAAAGTGATCAACCCGAAATACCAGAGCACCGCCAGCGGCAAGGTCAACCACACCACCGGCGCCGCCAGCCCCCTGGGGGTGCGTTGGATCGGCTTCCACACCACCGGCAAGGATGACTACGGCATCCACGGCACCCCCTGGCCCTGGTGGGTGGATGCGCGGGCCGCTGTCAGCCACGGTTGCGTTCGCATGAAGAACGAACATGTGAGCCTGCTTTTTGATCAAGTTGACATCGGAACACCGGTGGTGATCAAACCCTGAATCGGAAGCAAATCTGGAGATAGCTTCAACCTGGGTCTTTTTGTGGCTGACTGAACAAATCAGCCCAGGACAGATGGGTATTCTTTACCCATTCAGGGTCTCTGGCAGACCCTTTTTTTCATGCCTCACAAGTCGAACACCCGCGGAGTCCTTTGCATGAGTCACCCCACCCAGACACAGGATGGGGAACGGCTCGCCCACACCGCCCTGAAATGGGGAGCAGACGGTGAACTCTCCATGGTGGACCGCAACAGGATCCTCCAGCTGCTGTGTGCGGTCGACCCCATGGCCAATCTGCTGATCGATCAACTCGACTGCGGCGCCCGCTGAAAGCCCCTCGCCTGGTTCAGTTGATCTGCTGGCGGGCAAGGGCTTGGGCCATGCCATCCCGGCTTGCCAAACCCTTGAGGCTGCCGAGGGGCAACCCGAGGCTGGGCAGGCCCTGGGGAAGCCGCTCCGGCAATGGCTCAGCGTCCCTCGCAAACACAGGGATCTGACGAAAATCATTGGGTAGAAGTTGCTCCTCCAACTGGGCCAGGTTGGCCGCCAGTGGGAGCCACACCAGTTCCGATCGCCGGCACTCCTCCACGGTCAGTTCCCCCCGATCAGAGCCCATCCCCCGTTGCAGATCCGTGAGGGTCACCAGACCAGTGACCCAGCCTTCCCTTTCCACAAGCAGGCAATGGCCATGGGCTGCCACCAACTGGGCCAGGGCATCGCGGGCAGCGGTCTCGGCGGCGAGCACCAGGGGGGCCTCCGGGTCGAAGGCTTCCTCAACCGCCAGCTCCGCCAACTTCGCTCGCCGTTCCTCCTCCACTGGGTCAGGTCCCAACAAACCCGGATCCGCCAGCCCCTGCCAACGCTCCACCAGCAGCGCACTCAAACCGGCCGCCGCCATCAGGGGCAGCACGATGCGAATGTCACGGGTCAGCTCGAACAACAGCAGCAGGGCGGTCAGGGGCGCCCGGGCGCTACCGGCCAGCACGGCCGCCATGCCCACCATGGCGTAGGCGGGGGGCTCGGCCACCGGCAGGTGCAGCCCGCTGTCCCCGAGGATCTGGCCGTAGCAGTTCCCCAGCACGGCCCCGAGGAACAGGGAGGGGGCGAAACCGCCCCCAACAAAACCAGTGGCATTGCTGAGACCCGTGGCCAGCAGCTTCACGGCCAGCAAGGCCAGAAGGGTGCTCAGGGCAATCCCGCCCTGGTTGCCCAGCAGGGCCTCGATCGTGTCGTAGCCCACCCCGAGCACCTGGGGGAAACCCAGGGCCATCAGTCCCACCCCCAAGCCGCCCAGGGTGGTGACCAGCCAGCTGGGTAACTTGGCAAGAAAGGTTTGAACGGGGTCGCTGCGGCCGGCGGCAAGCACGCTCACCAGCGCCCAGGACATCAAACTGGCCACCACCCCCAGCCCCAGGTAGAGGGGCAACTCCAGTAGGGAGCGCACCTCGTAGGAGGGCAAACGAAAAATCGGATCGTCGCCGAGGGCCAGCTGGGTGACGAGGGTGCTGGTGATGGCCGCCACCAACACCGCCCGCAGGCTCGGGCGACCCGGTATCGAGCTGTAGGTGCCTTCAAAGGCAAAGAACAACCCGGCGATCGGCGCTTTAAAGCCCGCCGCCAGGCCGGCGGCCACCCCTGCGGCCACCAGGGCCTTCTGGGATTGGGGCGACACCGCCCCCTTCAGCCCCACCCAGAGCCCCAGATTGCCCCCACTCTCCACGCTGGGACCCTCGGGCCCGAGGGAAGCGCCACTGCCCAAACTCAGGGAGGCCGTCACCAACCGCAGCAGGGGCAACCGCGGAGCCGCCTTCAACGCCCCGTCGGCCATGGCCACCAGGCTGGGCAGACTGGGACCGAGGCTGCCGCCGAAGGTGCGAAGCACCCCCACCGCCAATCCGCCCAGCATGGGCACCACCACCACCGGCCAGGAGGCCAGCCAACCCAGGGGGCCCACCGGCGCCAGGGGCAACGGTTCGGGGGGTGGTGGTGGCGGCGGCAGAAACCCCAGACCTCCCAAGCCCAACTGCAACAGGGCTTTCAGAGGTGTGCCGCTGTCCAGGGGCTCCACAATCTCCACCGGCGGCGGCGCAGGCTGGAGATGGCCTCCAAAGCCCAACATCCACTCCACCACGGGGCCAAAGAGGAAGTTGTTGATGAACCCCAGCAGTTCATGGAATCCCACCACGGCCCCACCGGTGAGCACGCCCACCAGGGCGGCCCAGGCCAGCAGGTTCCACTGGAAGGGCAGCTGAAGGGATTCCCCCTCCTGCTCCGGATAGGGGGCGGTGGTGGCCTCCGCGGGGGGCTCGGGGACCGGAAGGAGGTTCTCAGGCCTCGGGACGAACGGCGGCAAAGATCTCCTCCAGAATCGCTCCCGCGCCCTGGTCCTTCAGGGTGTGGGCCAGGGCAATGCCGATGGACTCCGGATCACTCTGGGGGCCACGGGCTTCGTCGCGAATCAGACGCAGGCCATCCAGGCTGGCCACCATGCCCGTGAGCACAAGGGTGTCCCCCTCGAAGTGGGTGTTGACGCCGATGGGCACCTGGCAGCCCCCCTCCAGCTCCCGTAGAAACGCCCGCTCCGCCAGGCAGCGCCGCGCCGTGGGCAGGTGCTCCAGCACCTTGATGCGATCCAGAACCGCCTCATCCCCCTGACGGCATTCGATGCCCAGGGCCCCCTGACCCACGGCATGGAGCGACACCGACGGATGGATCAATTCGTGGATGCGCTCCGCCAGCCCCAGACGACCCAGGCCCGCCGCCGCCAGGATCAGGCAGTCGTACTCGCCGGCATCCAGTTTCTCCAGCCGGGTGATCACGTTGCCCCGCACATCCTTAAACGTGAAATGGGGGTAATGGTGGCGCAACTGGGCCAGGCGGCGCAGGGAACTGGTGCCCACCACGCTGCCCTCCGGGAGGGTGGCCAGGGTCTTGTCGCGGTGGTTTTCGTGGACCACCAGGGCATCGGCGGGATCCTCCCGTTCGGTGATGCAGCCCAGGATGAGGCCGTCGGGCAGGTTGGTGGGTAGGTCCTTGAGACTGTGGACAGCGATGTCCGCCCGGTCCAGCAGCATCTGGGCCTCGAGCTCCTTGGTGAACAGGCCCTTGTCACCGATCTTGGCCAGGGCCACATCCAGGATCTTGTCCCCCTGGGTGGCCATGGCCTCGATGCTGATCTCCAGGCCCGCGTGGGCGCCGGCCAGCTCATCGCGCACCCAATGGGTCTGCACCATCGCCAACTGACTACGGCGGGAGGCGATGCGCAGAGTGGAGCCCGTCATCCGATCAACCCTCGAACCGGCAGGGAACTGCCCGACACAGCCGCCCAGCCTAGGGACTGGTGGGCCCCTCGTTCAGGCAAAGAAATCCAGGGGGAACGGTCCCCAGGTGCCCTCGGCCTCGGGTTCCAGCGCGCTGTGCCCAGTGATCAGCACGCCCAGGCCCAGCCCCGACTCGGGCCGCAGGCGGAAACCTCCGGTGTTCTGGTTGGCCTTCAGGAAGACCCCGGCCCCCTGGCCATCACCTGCGGGATCGACCTCGGGCCCTTCCCCCTCGAGGGCCTGCCAACCGGCGGTCCGTTCCAGCTGGCGCAGGGCGGTGATGGCGGAGGCGCCATCGGCCGCCATCACCCCCACCGTGAACCATTCGCAGGCCGCCATCCGTTTGAAGAGCTGGTCACGCAGCTGGCTCCGTTGCCCCTCACTGAATTCGGGTGCCGTACGCAGACCGCACAGGGTTTCCAAGCTCGCGGGGGTGTCCACCGAAGGCATCGCAGGGGGGGCAAGAGGATTCACTCTGCCGGCCGGCGGTGCAGCCAGGCCAGGCAAAGGGTCAGCCAGAGGAAGCCGACGCAGCCACCGGCAACGATGTCGGTGAACCAATGGGCTCGGGAATAGAGGGAGCTCAACCAGACCAGACCCACCCACAGCACCGATCCGGCATAGAGGGGGCGGGTAAGCCTGGGGTAGCGGGCGCTGAGGATCGAGCACATCAGGAAATAGAAGACCACCGAACCGGCGGCATGGCCACTGGGAAAGCTGTGGCCCTCCACGTCCAGGAGGCTGGCGGGGGGACGTGCCCGCGAGAAGAAGGGTTTGAGCCAGCGATCGACGATAAGCAGGATGCCGGCGGTGGCCACCGCCAGCACCCGGACCTCCCGCCAGCTGCGCTTGAGAGTGAGAAAACTCAGCGCCGCCAGCACCATCACCACGGTGAAGTGAACCCCACTGAGCTGGTAGGTGCCCCGCAGCAGCCAGCCCAGAGCGGGTGGCAGCGAACGGAGATCCTCGAGCACGGCTAAATCGATCGCCGGGGTGTGGCCATCGCGGAGGTTGAGCCCCAGACCCACTACCACCAGCAGGGCCAGGATGCAGGCAGCCGGCGTGAACGGAGTGCGGACGCGATTCCAGGGGCCTGGAAGGGAGACAGCGGGCAAGGAGGTGGGGCTCAAGGTCGGATTCACTGGAGCAGGGTGGAAAGCGCGGAGGCCGGCAATCGCATCAGTTGCTGGGTGCCCCGCTCGCCAAGGAGGGTTCCGCCATGGGCCCCTGACTGGAACGGTGCGAGGCGATCCCGTTCGCCGAACAGCAAGACCGAGCCCGCGCCGCCGCCCAGCCCTAAGGAGCCGGGTTGATGGCGGAACTGGTCGCGGGCCTGGTCGATCGTGTCGAGAAAAACGGCTGAATGTCCGCTGTAATACACCACGCTATAGCGCTTGTAGCCCACCACCCAGAGGGGCTCCTCCGGCCGTTTTGCCAACGCCGCCTGCTGGGCCAACTGGCGAAGGGGCAGTTGGCGCTCCCGATCAAGCAGGGGGACAAGCGGGGGCACCACAAAGGCCACCAGCCCGAGCATCAGCAGCGCGTGGGGGGTCCAGAGCCAAGGGTCGCCATGGCGGTTGAGCAGCTGGGCCAGCAGGACCAGGGTGGCCACCGCTGTCACCAAGCTGAGCACCTGGGGGATCCCGGACTGGCGCAGGCCGTCGGCGAAGCGGGGGTAGGCCGGATCGGTCGCCACCAGGGAAGGGGCCAGCACCGCAGCCACCGCCAGCAGGGCGAACAGAACGAAGGTGACCCAGCTGCCGATCCGCAAACCCTTGAGGCGGGCTCCGTCAACGGCCTCGGCCCCAGGCGCCAACGGCATCCAGGCAAGGGCGATCAACAGGGTCGCGGCGGGGATCGAGGGCAGGATGTACCCCGGCAGCTTGGTGGCGGCGGCGGAAAAAAAGCCCACGACCACCACCAGAGCGATCAGGGCGAAGCGGGGAAAGGCCTGGACCGGCTCCTCGACAGGACGCCAGAACGGCCGCCGCCAGAAGCCGGTGCCCGCAATCGCTGCCGGCAGAGCCAACGACCAGGGGAAGAGCAACACCACCAACCAGGGCAGATAGAAGTACCAGGGGCCCGGATGGGCATAGAGCACCGAGGTGAAGCGCTGAAGGTTGCTGAAACCAAGGAAATGGTTGAGGAACTCCACGCCATTGGCCTGGGTCGCCAGCCCATACCAAGGGGCCGTCACTCCTGCGAACAGCAACAGCATCAGGGGCAGATTCATCTGGCGCAGCTGGGTGCCCAGCTCACGCACCGAGAGCAGAAACAACAGGATCACCAGGCCCGGCAGCAACAGACCCACCGGCCCCTTGGCCAGCACGGCCACCCCGCAGAACAGGGGTAGGGCTCCGTAGCCCAGGCGGCGCAGCCAGGGATCCGTGCCCCGGCAGTAGGCCAGCAAAAACCCCATCAGCGCCAGGCTGATGGCGCTCGCCAGGAACATGTCGGTGGTCGAGGAGCGCCCCCAGCCGATCCAGGCAGGCGACAGCGCCAGCGTCACCCCCCCCAGCCAGCCGCGACCGAATCGCCGCAGCACGCTGTCGGTGGGAACGGCCACCAGCACCAGCAGTACCGTGGCCGCCACCACAACGGCGCTGGCGGCGAGGGCCACCGGCAGACGGGCGGCCCATTCGCTGCTGCCGAACAGCTTGAAGCTCAAGGCCACCATCCAGTAGCCCCAGACCGGGTAATCGAAGAAGGTCTCACCGTTCCAGCGGGGGGTGACCCAGTCGCCGCTGAGTGCCATCTGGTGGGCCACCTCCACGAACAGGGCCTCGGTCTTGTCCATCAACCCCAGGCCCCCCAGCTGGTGGAAGAAGGAGAGCCAGCAGAGCAACGCCAGCAGCAGGGCCGTGATCCACCAGGGCCGATGGGGACGATCGGCCAGCCAGCTGCCGAATCGCTCGAGGGGGGTCAGGGTCAAGGGGTGTTCCAGACGAACCGGGATGAGGCGGCGTACTTCCAGACGAAGTCCACCGCAATGCCCGCCAGCAGGGCCAGCAGGGCATCATTGCTGACCCGATGGAAGAAGATCGAGGAGACTCCCACATTGGCCACCATGCCGAAGGAGGTCACCAGGAGGAACTTCACCAGACCCAACAGGAGCTGCCAACCCCTGAGCCGGCGGAAACGGAAGGTGAGCAGATTGTTGATCAGGTAGTTGGAGCTGGCGGCGGTGACCACTGCCAACACCTGCGCCAGCTCGAAGCGCAGGCCAAAGCCGCTCAGCATCAGGGCAAAGACCAGGAGATGGACCCCCACCCCCGTGAGGCCCACCAGGCCGAAGCTGACGGCCCGGCGAGGGACCGAGCGCAGCAACAGGGTGTGGAGGATCGAGACCCCCAGGTCCCAGACAACCGCCGCATCCAGCTTGGAGTCGCCATGGGTGCGGGGCTGAAAGACCAGGGGCACCTCACGCACGTTCAGCCGCCCGTGGCTGACGGCCAGCAATTCGTAGAGGAACTTGAACCCGTTCACATCGACGGAGCGAACGGGCCCCAGACAGGGGTCCAGGCGGAGGGCGAAGCAGCCACTCATCGGATCCGTGAGGTGGCGGTAAGACGGCAGGCTGAAGAGGGCAACGGCGTTGGCCCAGGTGGAGTTCCTCTCCCGCCGTTCACTCAGGCCGAGGATGCGGGCTTCGGGATGGAAGCGACTGCCCACCACCAGATCGGCCCCCGTCTCGATCAGGGTGCGCAGGGCCAGCCCCACGGCGGCGGGCTCATGCTGGCCGTCACTGTCCATGGCCACCACCAGATCGCCGGTGGCATCGAGGATGCCCTCCTTGATCGCACTGGAGAGGCCGGAGCGACCCACCCGACGGATCAAGCGCAGCGTGGGATCCCGGTGGGCCAGCTGGCGAATGAGGTCGGCGGTGCCGTCGCTGGAGTCGTCATCGACAAAAATCAGCTCGAGGTCATAGGAGTCCCCAAGGGGCCTGAGCGACTCGATCAAGGGTTGGATGTTGGCCCGCTCGTTAAGGGTGGGCAGCACGATGGAAACCCTGGGTGTTTCGGCAACACCCAGGGTTGAGGCAAGGACGGACAACCTGATCCGCCGTTACTTGATGTATTCCTTGAGCACGCCGTTGCGGTTGGGATGCCGCAGCTTGCGCAGGGCCTTGGCTTCGATCTGGCGAATCCGCTCCCGGGTCACATCGAAGATCTGGCCGATCTCCTCGAGGGTCTTCATGCGGCCATCGTCCAGCCCGTAGCGCAACCGGAGCACATCCCGCTCCCGGGGGCTCAAGGTGGCCAACACCCCTTCGAGGTCTTCGCGCAGCAGGTTCTTGGCCACATCCTGATCGGGATTTTCGATGTCGGCCTCGATGAAGTCACCGAGACGGGAATCCTCCTCTTTACCGATGGGGGTTTCCAGAGAAATCGGAAGCTGGGCCGATTTGGCAATGAAGCGCAACTTCTCGATCGTCATCTCCATCGATTCGGCGATCTCCTCCTCAGTGGGCTTGCGGCCAAATTCCTGGGAGAGCACCTTGGTGGTTTTTTTGATGCGGCTGATCGTTTCGTAGAGGTGCACCGGCAACCGGATCGTGCGGCTCTGGTCGGCGATGGCACGGGTAATCGCCTGACGGATCCACCAGGTGGCGTAGGTGGAAAACTTGTAACCCTTCTCGTGGTCGAACTTCTCGGCGGCACGGATCAGGCCCAGGGAACCCTCCTGGATCAAATCCTGGAAAGACAGACCCCGGTTCATGTACTTCTTGGCGATCGAGACCACCAGGCGGAGGTTCGACTGCACCATCTTTTCCTTGGCCCGGCGCCCGAGCATCAGCCGGCGGCGGAACTTGACCAGGGGCATGTCCACCAGGACAGCCCACTCCTTTGTGTCTGGGTAATGGCCGTTGTCGGTCTCGAACTGGGTGGCCAACTCCTCCAGATGGAGCAGGTCGGCGATCTTGCGGGCCAGCTCGATCTCCTCATCCGGGCGCAGCAGGCGGATGCGGCCGATCTCCTGCAGATAGACCCGGATCGAATCCTCGGTGTAGACCCCCTTGGGGCCCACCTTGATGCTGGCCAGGGCCTTGGCGGCCTTGGGATCCTTGCGTGCGTCCGTGGATTCAGCGGCCGCCAACAGTTGGTCGGCGGCCGAATCAAGATCACCCACCGGATCCAGCTCGGGCTTGGGGGCGGAGGCTTTCAGGGCCTGGGCCTTCGGCGCCGGTGTGGCTTTGGAGGCGGCGGATTTGGCAGGGGGCTTGCGGGTGCGGGCCGGGCTCACCTTGTTGGCGGCCTCAGGAAGCTCAGCGGAGTCCGGCGCCTTGGCGCGGCTGCGGGAGGCCTTCGTCTTGGTCACCTTGATCGTTTCGCCGGATTCGTTGGTGACCAGAAGGATGTCGGGAACGGGCAACGTGGCGTTACCAGCAGCAGCAGCAGCAGGACTCATGGCGGAGAAGACAGGAAGTTGGGACGCAGACGGCCGCGGATTGATGGCCCGGAGGGCAGCGGCGTCGGGACGGTGGGGGAGTGCTCAGAGACGCCAAGGCACGGGTCCCGGTCCGGGTTGATGAGCCCGAAAAACAGGAGGCGGAATCAAGCGTCCAGAAAAAGCAAACCCAAACCGGTGACAACGAACACGATGGTCAGGGGCGAAAGCCCGAGCAGTGCTGTCAGGGGTGTTCGCAGACCGGGAGGCCAGGGGGAGAGGAACTCCGGCAGGCGCTCATTTCAGGTCTTCCCACTGGACGGAACTCTGCGGGTTCCGACGGCAGCCCGATCGGCTACTCAACAGCGCCATCCTAAGAA
The DNA here is from genome assembly GCA_037134455.1 of Synechococcaceae cyanobacterium ELA445. Taxonomy (GTDB): domain Bacteria; phylum Cyanobacteriota; class Cyanobacteriia; order PCC-6307; family Cyanobiaceae; genus ATX-6F1. The sequence goes on from JBAXME010000001.1 coordinate 86,832, forward strand.
GCAGATGGAACCATGGCAAGGTTGCCCCTGCACAAGGTGATCCCCCACGAGCACCCGACCGGTCCCGCCTGGCTTCAGGTCTGGCTGGAAGCCGGCAGGGAAGGTCAGATCTTCACCTATGGCAACCCCGATCACCTACCCCTGGCCTGCGGCGATCTGGTGCGGCTGCGGTTGCGTGGCCGGCCCCATGTGGGTCTGGTGCTGGAGGGGCTGGAGGAGCTGCCGGCGGGTCTGGTGCCCGAACAGATCCGAGCGGTGGACGCCCTCCACCAGAGGGCCGCGGTGGACCCCCGCTGGCAAGAGCTGCTGGCGGAGGTGGCGCTCGCGTGCCACACCAGCCTGTTCAAGACCCTCAAGACGGCCCTGCCCCCCGGCTGGTTGGGCCAGCGGGCGGCCCGTCGCGGGGGCGCCATCCGCAACCGCTGGCTGGTGGAACTGACCCCAGCAGCGCCGATCGAGCCGCTGCCGCCCCGGCAGCAACAGCTGCTGGATCTGCTGAAGCAACAGGGCGGCAGGGCCTGGCAAAGCAGCCTCATCGGCACCGATGGCTTCAGCCGTTCGGTGCTTGAGGGGCTGGAACGACGCGGCTACGCACGCCGCAGGGCGGTGGCCGCTGGCACCAACGAAGGAGCACTCCCCCCCTGCGAAGGCAGCGGGTTGGAAGCCCCCCAACCTGCCAACGAGGCCCAGCGGCTGGCCCTGGAACGGCTGGCTGCCACCCCCCCGGGGGGAGCCCTGCTGCTGTGGGGAGTCACCGGATCCGGCAAGACGGAGGTCTACCTGCAGGCCTGTGCCCGCAGCCTGGCCGGAGGGCAGAGCGCCCTGGTGCTCACCCCGGAGATCGGTCTGGTGCCGCAGCTGCTAGATCGCTTCCGCGCCCGGTTCGGGGGCCACATCGTCGAATACCACAGCGGCCTCAGCGAGTCCCAGCGGATCGCCGCCTGGCGCCGGTGTCTCGCTGCCGATGGGGGCGACGGTGAGGGCCCCCTGGTGGTGGTCGGCACCCGTTCGGCCGTGTTCCTGCCCCTGCACGACCTGGGCCTGATCGTGCTCGACGAGGAACACGACAGCTCCTACAAACAAGACAGCCCCATGCCCTGCTATCACGCCCGGGACGTGGCCCGCCGGCGGGTGCGGCAGGCCGGCGCCCGGTTGCTGCTGGGGAGCGCCACCCCCTCTCTGGAGACCTGGCTCGCCTGCCAGGACAAGGGCCCTGGTGCCACGGGCCTGGTGCGGCTGCCGGAGCGAATCGGCCAACGGCCCCTGCCGCCGGTGCGGGTGGTGGACATGCGCCACGAGCTGGCCGAGGGCCACCGCCGGCTGATCAGTCGGCCCCTCATGGGTCGGCTGGAGGGCATTCAGGAGCGGGGGGAGCAGGCCGTCGTGCTGGTGCCCCGCCGCGGCTACAGCAGCTTCCTGAGCTGTCGCAGCTGCGGCGAGGTGGTGCAGTGCCCCCATTGCGATGTGGCCCTGACGGTGCATCGGGGTGGCGGCGGGGGCGCTGCCCAGGCGGGAAACGCCGCACGGGAATGGCTGCGCTGCCACTGGTGCGGCCACCGGGAGTCGATCACCGAACGCTGTGGTGCCTGCGGCTCCACCGCCTTCAAACCCTTCGGGGCCGGTACCCAGAAGGTGCTGGAACAGCTGGCGGAGGAGCTGAACGGCCTGCGGCTGCTCCGTTTCGATAGGGACACCACCCGGGGACAGGACGGGCACCGGCGCCTGCTGCAACAGTTCGCCGCCGGGGAGGCCGACGTGCTGGTGGGCACCCAGATGCTGGCCAAGGGGATGGATCTGCCCCGGGTAACCCTGGCGGCGGTGCTCGCCGCCGATGGCTTGCTGCACCGTCCCGATCTGCGGGCCGCCGAGCAGAGCCTCCAGGTGCTGCTGCAGCTGGCCGGGCGGGCCGGACGGGGGGAGCGGCCCGGGGAGGTGCTGGTGCAGACCTACTGCCCGGACCATGCCGTGATCCGCCATCTGGTGGACGGCCGCTATGAACTCTTCCTGGCGGAGGAACTCGATCTGCGCCGCCAGGCGGCCCTGGTGCCCTTCAGTCGGGCGGCCCTGCTGCGCCTCGTGGGAGCCTCGGCCAGCGCCACCGCCACCGCCGCCGCGGCCCTTGCTGAACGCATCCGCCCCGGCGTGGCGGCCGCGGGATGGTTGCTGATCGGACCGGCACCCGCACCCATCACCCGGGTGGCGGGTCGCAGCCGCTGGCAACTGCTGCTGCACGGCCCGGCGGGGAGCCCCCTACCCCTGCCGCCGGAGGCGGACCTGCGCCAGGGGCTGCCCCAGGGGGTGGGCCTGGCCATCGACCCGGACCCCCTGGAGCTCTAGGCCGGCAACTCAGGCAGGCGGAAACCGACCTGCCAGCGCAACCGCTGCAGGCTCAGGGCCAACACCAGGATGACCAGAATCAGCACCGTGCCCAGCCCCAGGGGGCTCCAGCGCCAGCAGCGGAGTTCGAGGCAATTGGGAACCCCAGGCTCCAGGCGCCAGATCACCGCGCCGTCCCTGGCCGTGGGCGCCAGCGGCTGGGCCTGGTGAATTGAGGCCAGGGCCAGGGGCTCGAGGCCCACCACCAACTCCAGTCCTGGCCAGACCTGGACGCTGGAGAGATCGAACCGGAGGCGCAGATGTTGGCGCACGCCGATCAGCCAGTTGCGCTCCTCGATCAGGAGCGCTGGAGTGGGCAGATCGAGGCCCCCCAGGCTTCCGGCCACCGCCAGACTGCTCTGGAGCCAAGGAACCGCCTGATCGATCGGCAACACCGGGCTGCGCACCACCAGGTCGCCCCCCTGGCGCACGAGCCGGTGCGGTAACTCCTGGCGCCGCAGCTCCTGGGCGAAACGGTCCTGCCAGGGCAGGCGTTGGCCGCTGACGCTGACAAAGCTCTGCTCCAGCTGAAGACGCCCTGGGCCAGGAAAGTGCACCATGGTGGTGACCTGCATGCAGCCACCCAGCAGAGCCGCCAGCAGCAGCAACAGGCTCAGCACGGCCGCGAAGCCCCACGGGGAGCGCGTCGGGCCCACCGGCGGCGGTGGCGGCAGGTCGGGATCTCGACGGCGGCGGGGCCCTGCACTGGAGCGGGCGAGACGGCCCTGCAGGGATTCCACCTCCCCGAGGGTCGGCAGGGTCAGGGACCAGTTGCGGGGGCGCTCCAGCACAGGTGCTTCCAGCACCATCTCCAGCGCCTTCGCCTCGGCCCGCAGCTCCGGATCGGCGCAGGTGCGCAGGGAACGGCAGAGACGAAGGGCCCGCTCGCCCGCCCCCTGGCCCATCAGGGCGGTGGCCATCACCAGCCGCAGGCGAGCGCCGAAGGGGGTGCGGGGGCCATGGGCATCGGCCAGGGGTTCGAGCAGGGTGAGGCAGGTGGCGTAATCACCCCGATCAAGGGCCCCACAGGCCCGATCGAGCACCTCATCCGCCATGGGACTGATGGCGACCCGTGACCATCGTGCCAATGCCGGCGTCGGAGAAGACCTCCAGCAAGAGGGCATGGGGCACCCGGCCGTCGATGATGTGGGCCGCCGCCACCCCCTGGGCCAGGGCCCGGATGCAGCATTCGGTCTTGGGGGTCATGCCGCCATCCACCACGCCACTGGCGATGAGCTCCCGGGCTTCGGTAAGGCTCAGCTGACGCAGAAGGGAACCCGGATCGTGGCGATCCCGCAGGATGCCGGGGGTGTCGGTGAGTAGGATGAGCTTCTCGGCCTGCAGTGCGGCCGCCAGTTCACCGGCCACGGTGTCGGCGTTGATGTTGTGGGCTGCGCCCTCGGAGTCGTGGGCAACGCTGGAGATCACGGGGATGTAACCCGACGCCAGCAGGGGCTTGAGCACCTCCGGGTTGACCGCCGCCACGTCACCCACCAGCCCCAGGGAGCCGTCGCCCCAGGTGCGGGCCTCCACCAGGGCACCGTCGCTGCCGGAGAGCCCCACCGCCTTGCCACCCACCCGATTAAGGCCGTTGACGATTTGCTTGTTGACGCGGCCCACCAGGACCATCTCCACCACGTCCATGGTTTCGGCATCGGTCACCCGCAGGCCCTGCTCGAATCGGGGCTCGATCGCCAGCCGCCCCAACCACTGGTTGATCTCAGGTCCGCCGCCATGGACCACCACGGGCTGGACCCCCACACAGGCCAGCAGGGCCAGATCCCGGAACACCGCATCGCGGAGGTCCTGGCGCACCATGGCCGCACCGCCGTACTTCACCACCACCCGCCGGCCGGCGAAGCGCTGGATGTAGGGAAGCGCCTCGCTGAGAACGGAGACCCTCAGGGTGTCCTGGGCGCTGATAACCGGTTCTTGGCTCAAGGCTCCGATGGGGGGGCGTCGGGACAGGACAACAACCAAAGGCGGAGGTCATCGGCTTCTGGGGCATCGATCTCGGCCACCAGACCAGGGCCAAAGAAGCGACCCAGTCGCTCGAGGCGATCCTGCCAGCGCCGCAATTCCACCCCTCCGGGCCGGAACTCGAGGTAAAGGCCATAGCCGCCGTTCCGGGCCAGCTCCCTCACCTTGATGAGCTCGGGCGGGGCCTCGTCGTCCCAGAGCCTCAGGGCCTGCAGGGAGCTCTCCAGGTGGGCCTTCTGGCCGTAGCGCCAGCGGCTCACGTCCTTGAAGACCTTGCGCAACGCCGCCGCGGCCGGCTGGGCGCCCAGCTCGGCAGCCCCTGGCTCCGGTTCGAGAACCTCAGGAGGGGCCAGCTCCGACGATTTCAGGGCCAGCCCGCCCAGCAGCACCGGAATGCCATAGAACACCCCGGCCAAACTGATGTTGGGACTGTCGGTCACGTAGGCGATCGAACCGATCACGGTCAGGGCGGCTCCGGCGATGGTCACCAGGCTGCCGGGGGAGGCGAGCACATTCATGCCGCCATCTTCGGGTAGAGAGGGGCAGGATGGCAGCACCGCTGCACCTCAGGCCATGGCCCCCGATCCAACGGCCCCCCCCAACACGATCGACTCCCGCGAGGGCTCGCCAGGATCATCCCGTGGGGGAACAGCCATTCCGACCTCGTCCCCAGCCACTGGGCAGGCGCGCCCCGATGGGTCTGTCGCCAGCACCAGCGAGCTGCTGGAACAACTCTCCGCCGATCGTCTCTGGCTCCTGCAGCAGATCGACGGGGGTGCCTGGCCAGACCTCAGGCTCGATCTGGCGGCCCTGGAGCGGGAGCTGGGTCAGATCCTGGAACAGGCGGCCGAGCGGCTCAAGCCCTGAACGGTGCCCCCTCTTCGCCGACCCACCAGTTCAGAAGGGAATGTCGTCGTCCCCTTCAGGGAAATCGGGCACCAGCGGAGCGGTATTCCAGGCCGGGGCTGCGTTTGGATCGGGAACCTGACGGGCCGGTGGCTGGCTGGCTCCAGGAGCCGCGCCCACCCGCACCGGTGCCGGAGTCGAGCCCTGGCGGGGCCGGGGGAGGGCTTCCGTGCCGCCGGCTGCGGGAGCTGCCGCAGCCGGGGCCCCCGTGGCGCCAGGGGCACCGATCGGATGCAGGCGCGAGAGGGTGAACTCAGCCCGCTTCTCCTTCACCCCGTCCTGGCGGGTGACCGTGTTCATGCGCAAGCGGCCCTCCACCACCAGCCTCTGCCCGGGGTGGACCCGGTTCTGGAGGTCCTGGGCCAGGCTGCCCCAGCCCACCAACTTCAGTTGCCCCGCAGGATCCTCCGGCCGCAGGCCATCGAACTGGACCGACACCTCGGCGATCGGGGTCTGGTTGTCCTGGGTGTAGCGCACCTGGGGCGCATCCAGCACCTCCACCTCCAGCACAACGTGATTCAAGACCCGGTCACCGGCACAGGGGTCCCATCCTGATGCACGACACCCATTTGCACCAGCGCCCTGGGCACCACCTCTGGCTGATCGCCGGCACCGGCGAGGGGCCCCGGCTGGCGCAAACCCTGCTGGCGCGCGGTTGGCGGCTGCGGGTGAGCCTGGTGGGGGCGGCGGCTGCGCGCCCCTATCCCAAGCAGAACGACCTGGAGCTGGAGATCGGCGCCCTCGACGGTGAGGCCGCGATCGCCGAACGTCTGGAGCACGCGGACGCCTCGGGGGCACCCTTCGCCTGGGTGGTGGATGCCTCCCACCCCTTTGCCCGGGTGATCAGCACCGATCTGGCCGCCGCCTGCCGAGATCGCAGCCAGCCCCTGCTGCGGTTGCGGCGGCCGGCCCTGCCCATCGACAATGCCCTGGTGCTGGAGGATTTGGCGGACCTGGCCCAGCTGGATTTGACCGGTGCCCATCTGCTGCTGGCCATCGGGGCCCGCCGACTGGGGGAAGCCCTGCGCCATTCGACAGCCGAGGGGCACTTCGCCCGTCTGCTGCCGACGCCCGCGGCCCTGCGACTGGCCCGGGCCGCCGGTCTGGAGGACCACCAGCTGGCCTGCCTGCGCCCGGGATCGGTGCCCTCCCTGGCGGACGGAGCCCTGGAGCGGGCTCTCTGTCGACGCTGGGGAATCACCACCGTGCTGGCCCGTCAGTCAGGGGGCCTCACCGAGCGCCTGTGGCGAGAGGTGGCTGACCAGGAAGGGCTCCGGCTGCTGCTGCTGCGCCGCCCCCCGGAAGCGGCCACCGCTGAGTGCTTGCCCTTGGAGGAGCTGCTGGAGAAGCTGGGGTCCCCGCCACCTCCCCTGTGAACCCTGATGGGGCCGTTGTCCTGGTGCTCACCACCGAAGCGGATCGAGAACGGGCCGAGGCCCTGGCGCAGCGGCTACTGGAGCAGGGGCTGGTGGCCTGCGTCAGCCTCCATTCGGTGACGTCCCTTTACCTCTGGCAGGGCCGCCTTGAGCGCAGCCCGGAGGTGCAGTTGCTGATCAAGACCGATGCCACCAGGCTCGAGGAGCTGGGGCGGGTCGTGCACAAGCTCCACAGCTACGCCACACCGGAATGGATCCACTGGCCCGTCACCGCAGGGGAGGCCTACGGAGCCTGGGTGGCCGCGTGCACAGGGATGGCGATGGCCGCAGAGGTCAGTTCAGATGCAGCGCCACCAGATCGGTGAGGGAGGACTGGGAGCGCGGGCCCAGCTGGGTCACCACCTGGCCGGCGCAAAGGGAGCCCTGGAGCCCGCAACGCTCCAGGGATTCCCCCCGGGTATAGGCGTGGAGAAAACCGGCTGCATACAAGTCGCCCGCTCCGGTGGTGTCCACCAGTGGGCCCAGCCGGAAGGGTGGAATCGTGTGGGTGGTGTTCCCGGAGAGCACCACCGATCCCTCCCCGCTGCGGGTGAGGGCGGCCACCTTGCAGCGGCCCCTCACCTGGTCGGCCGCCGCCTCGAAACTTGGGGCCTGGTAAAGGGCCGTGATCTCCATCTCATTGGCGAAGAGCAGATCCACATGGCCGTCCACCAGCTCCAGAAAGCTGTCCCGGTGGCGTTCGACGCAGAAGGCATCCGAGAGGCTCAGGGCCACCTCGCCACCGCTGGCACGGATCACCTCAGCGGCGGCGAGGAAGGCCCGCTTTGCGGCCTCGCTGTCCCAGAGGTAGCCCTCCAGGTAAAGCACCTTCGCCCGGCTCACCAGATCCAGGTCCAGATCATCGGGATCCAGGTTCACCGAAGCCCCCAGGTAGGTGCACATCGTGCGCTGGGCATCGGGGGTCACCACGATCAGGCAGCGGGCCGTGGAAGGACCCGCCGTGGCGGCTGGAGTGTCGAAGTGGGCCCCTACGGAACGGATGTCATGGGCGAAGATCGCCCCAAGTTGGTCATCGCGCACCCGGCCGATGAAACCGGCCCGCCCCCCCAGCTGGGCGATGCCCGCCAGGGTGTTGGCGGCGGAACCGCCGGAGGTCTCCAGGCCCGGTCCGCTGACGGCATAAAGCCTCTCGGCCTGGGCCTCATCCACCAGGGCCATGGTGCCCTTGGTGAGGCCGTGGTCGTCGAGGAAACGGTCGTCGGCCTGCACCAGCACGTCGACGATGGCGTTGCCGATCCCGACCACATCAAACGTGGATTCCGCCATGGATGTTGAGTTAATGAGGGGTTTGGAGCTGATCTTCAGACGCTGAGCAGGGCCCGCTTGGGGCCGTGGATGGGATCCTCCACCACGATCGTCTGGTCGCGGTTGGCCCCCAGCGAAACAATGGCGATGGGCACCTCCAGCAGATCGGCGAGGAACCGGAGGTAGGCCATGGCCGTGGCGGGGAGATCCTCCAGCTGGCGGCAGTCAGCCGTGGAGGTCTGCCAACCCGGCAGGGAGACGTAGATCGGCCGGCAGCGGGCAAAATCCTCGGCGCTGCTGGGGAAATACTCGATCCGCTGGCCATCGAGCTCGTAGGCCACACAAACATCGATCGAATCGAGCTCATCGAGCACATCGAGTTTGGTGATCGCCAGGCAGTCAAGGCCGTTGACCTGGACCGCATAACGGCCGATGACGCCATCGAACCAACCGCAGCGGCGACGGCGGCCGGTGGTGGTGCCGAACTCACCGCCCCGGTCACAGAGGTGGTCATTGAGGCTGCCCTCCAGTTCCGTGGGGAAAGGCCCCTCGCCGACCCGGGTGGTGTAAGCCTTGGCCACACCGATCACCCGGTCGATCAAGGTGGGCCCCACGCCCGCGCCGATGCAGGCCCCACCACTCACCGGGTTGGAGGAGGTGACGTAGGGATAGGTGCCGTGGTCGAGGTCGAGCAGGGTGCCCTGGGCCCCCTCAAAGAGGATGTTCTTGCGGGCCCGGGCGGCCTCATGGATGGCCCGGGTGCAATCCACCACATGGGGGGCCAGGCGGCGGCCGTAGGCGGCGTACTCCTCGATGACCTGGTCAGGATCGAGGGGGTCCAGGCCGTAGATGCGCTCCAGCAGCAGGTTCTTCTCCGCCAGGGGAACTAGGAGGCTGTCCCGCAGCCGGTCTTGATCCAGCAGGTCAAGCACCCGGATGCCGTTCCGATCCGACTTGTCGGCGTAGGTGGGGCCAATGCCCCGACCGGTGGTGCCGATGCGGCGGTCACCGCGCCGCTGCTCCATCGCCTGATCCAGCAGGCGGTGGTAGGGCATGGTCACATGGGCCGTGGAGGCCAGCTGCAGACCAGAAACGGAGATGCCGTTTTCGGCGAGCATGTCCAGCTCGCCGAGCATCACCTTCGGATCCACCACCGTGCCGGAGCCGATCAGGCAGATGGTGTCGGGGTAAAGGATGCCGGAGGGAATCAGGTGCAGCTTGAGCACCTTGTCGTCGACCACGATCGTGTGGCCTGCGTTGACCCCCCCCTGGTAGCGGACGACCACGTCTGCCGAGCGGCTCAGCAGATCGGTGATCTTGCCCTTCCCCTCGTCGCCCCACTGTGCACCGATGACGACAACGTTGGCCAAGGACACAGCGGCCCTAAGCCGCTTCGAAGCACAACCAAGGAGCCTCTCAGATGGGGATGCCCTTCGTCAAAGGGAAAGGCTCCGGTTCGGGTCAGGCGCCCCGGACAGCGGAAGCCTGGGCCTTGGTCAATTCCTTCTCGACGCGGGCCTTGAGGGGGTCCGGCAGGGGCCGGTTGGCGTAGGAGGCGTAATGGCCGGCCAGGGAATTGACGGCCGTCACCATGGTGGTGAAGGAGCTCAGACCGTTGAAACGGCTCTGGGGCCTGTAACGGGCGGTGTAAGCGTTCATCAAGCTGCGGGAGTCCGCCTCCGCCTGCTTGCGGGAGGGGTCGTCCTGGGGCAGGGCGATGGTGCTCAGCAGGCTCTGGGCCACGCTCACCGTGTCGTCGACGTAGTTGCCCGTCAGGGGACCACTGGCGGAAGAACAGGAGGACAGCGCCAGCACAACCACAAGGCAGACAGCCACCAGGGCTGCCTTGAAGCGAGCGAGCAGCGCAGCCATGGGGGGGTCCATCCGGGAAGGATGGGATCTTAGGAGAGCTCGGCGGGCAGCCCCCGGCGCTGCTGGACGATCAAGGGCAAGAGGTGGGCCAACAGACCAGTGGCCGGGATCTCCAGGCCATCGCCACCGGCGCGGTTCACCAGTTCGACGCTGCCAGCGGCGGCGCCTCGGCCCACCACCACCCTCCAGGGGATGCCGATCAGATCGGCGTCCTTGAACTTGACCCCCGCCCGCTCGGTGCGGTCATCGAGGAGGGCATCAACTCCGGCGTCGATCATCTGGCCATAGAGGGATTCCGCCAGGTCCGTCTGAACCGCCTCCTGGACATTGGCGACCACGACAATCACCTCGAAGGGGGCGATCGCCAGGGGCCAAACGATGCCGTTGCGGTCGTTGTGCTGCTCCACCGCCGCCTGGGCCAGCCGGGAGACGCCGATGCCGTAGCAACCCATCCACAACGGCTCCTCCTTCCCCGCCTCATTGGTGAAATGGGCCCCGAGGGCTTCGGAGTACTTGCGGCCCAACTGGAAGATGTGGCCCACCTCAATGCCGCGGCTGGCTTCGAGCATCTGGGCAGGATCATGGAGACAGCGATCGCCAGGCTGGGCGGCCCGCAGGTCCAACACCTCGGGGCTCGGACCCAGGGCGGCCCAGGTGGTGCCCAGCCGATGGGCATCGGGGGCATTGGCGCCGCACACGAAGGCCCCGAGATCGGCGGCGGTGTGGTCGCTCAGCCGCAGGAAGCCCGGGGGAAGCAGACGATCGTCCAGATCGGGACCGAGGAAACCGAAGGGCAGGTTCGACAGATCCAGGGGCAGCTTCTGGCTCCGTACCAGGTCCAGGGTGAGTGGATCGAGCGCGAGCAGGGCGCCATGGTCAGCGGCCAGCCGTGCCGTAACCGCATTGGCCAGCTTGACTTCGTTCAGCTGTTGGTCGCCCCGCAAACTGACCAAGAGCGGCTGCAAGTGGCCATCCTCGAAACGGGCCAGCAGCAGCAGCACCTTCACCAGTTGGCTCGCCTCGAAGCCATGGGCGGCGGTGAGCTGTTCAATCGTGGTCTGCCCCGGAGTGGCCAGGGGCTCGCCGGCGCCGCCGGCACGGGCTCCACCCGGCAAGGGCACCGCCTCCGGGGCCAGGGACACGGCCCGCTCCTGGTTGGCGGCGTAGTGGCCATCCCTGCTGGAGAGGACCAGGTCTTCACCCGCCTCAGCGGTGACCATGAATTCCTGACTGGCGGAACCGCCAATGGCTCCACTGTCCGCCTCCACCGCCACGGCCCTCAGGCCGCAACGGCGGAAGATCCGGCGGTAGGCCCCATCCAGCTCCCCGTAGGCCCGGCGCAGGTCCCCCTCGTCGGCGTGGAAGGAGTAGGCATCTTTCATGATGAATTCCCGCCCACGCATCAGGCCGAAGCGGGGCCGGATCTCATCGCGGAACTTGGTCTGAATCTGATAGAGGCAGACCGGCAACTGGCGATAGGAGCGGAGCAGATCGCCTGCCAGCGCAGTGATCACCTCCTCATGGGTGGGGCCCAACCCCAGGGAACGGCCCTGGCGATCCACCAGGTGGAACATGATCCCCTCCCCGGCCGTGTATCCCTGCCAGCGGCCACTGCGCTCCCACAGCTCGGCGGGCTGCAGTTGGGGCAGAAGGGTCTCCAGGGCCCCCACCCCGTCCATCTCCTCGCGGACGATGGCGGAGATCTTCTGCAAGACCCGCCACAGAAGGGGCAGGTAGGCGTAGATGCCTCCCGCGACTCGGCGGATGTAACCACCCCGCACCAGGAGCTTGTGGGAGAGGATCTCAGCTTCGGCGGGGTCGTCCCGAAGCGTCACCAGCATCAGGCGGGAGACGCGCATGCAGGGGTCCGTTGGAGCGATGGGCCGGACGTTATCACTACGGCCCATGGCCACCGGAGGGTGAGGCAACGGCCACTGGAAGCACCGGAATGTTCTGCTAGGGTCGGCCCTCAACTCCCATTCGTCGCAAAGTCGTCTCATGACTGCCCCTTCGAATCCTCCAGGCGGGGCGGGCCCTTTTGCGACCTTGAACCTCAATGGCGCGCCCGCTTCAGGGGTGTTGCCGGATGCCCTGATTGGCATTGATGAGGTTCAGAAATCCCTGAATCGCTCCCGGGCGTCGGTTTACCGCTACACCAACACCGACCCCCGCAACCTCAATCCCCCCTTCAACCCCCGCAAGCTCAATCCCGAATACCGCAGCGACCAGAAGGACGCCCTCCTGTTCCACCCCAACGAGGTGGCCCGCTTCGCCCGCGATGTGCTGCGAATCAAGGAAGTCACCGTGGAGGTGCTCAACTCCCCCTCCACCGCCACCCAGCAACTGCTGGGCGCCATCCTCGAGGAACTGCGGGCCATCCGCCTGACCCTGAATGGATTGGAATCACCTCCCCTGGATCTGACCAGCAAGCGGGAGCGCAACGAGCAAGCCCGCCCGGCGGCCTGAACGGCACAACCACCAACTCCTCCTCGGATCCCGTTGATGGGATGGATTCCTTGACACCCCTTCAATTCGTGGCCATTGGGTGGCAAGATCAGATTGGTTTGGTGCAACTACGAAGGAGAACGGTCATTGGATCTCTCCCCGTTCATCACTGAGCTGCTCCTCCCTTCGATCATTCGTACGAGGTAGGGGCTGCCCCATCACTCCGCTCCATGGACTCCGATCCCCCCCCCCGAACCGCCGCCAGCGCCAGCTTCAACACCGAATCCTCGGCAGCGGACCCCGGAGAGGACCCCTTCAGTACGCACCAGCTCCAGTCCACGGGATCCAGCTTGATCGGAGCCCTGATTGCCCTGCTGGCCCTCGCCCTACCCATCGCCAGCGTGGTGAGTGACCGCCACGACCCCCGAATCACGGTTGGGGCAACGGAGTCCATGAACATGCCAGCCGCCGTCGGGAATCGCCCAGGACTGCGGGGCGGACTCGGGGGGAACAGCAACGTCAGAGCCAGTGGGGTAGGGCCCCTTCAGCCCTAGGAAGGCTCAGCGACGGCGCTGGAGCAGGAAGCCTTCGACATCGAGGGCCTGGAAGATGCGGGCTGGATCGCCGAATCCGGCGGCGTTCACCAGGGCGGTGAGCCGGGCCACGCCAATCGGATGGAGAGCCTGGGAGAGGGGGGCCCATTCCTCCTCCGTGGCCGGGGTTCCACTGGCCCGCTGGAAGCCCAGCCAGGCGGCCTCCACCTGCTCCTCGAGGCCGCTCAGGGATGGACGCATCAGGTCCACCAGCACCAGCTGGCCCCCCGGCTCAAGGCTGCGGGAAAGGGCCGACAGGAAGGCCAGCTTGCTGCCGTCATCGGGAAGCGATTGCAGTACCAGCACCGAGAGGGCCCCGGCGAAGCGCCCCTCCTCCTGGAGGGATTCCGCCGTGCATTGGCGCCAGTCGACCCCGTCAGCATGCTTCAACCTCTCCTGGGCCACGGCGAGCATTGCTGCCGACGGGTCAATGGCGGTGAGGCGCCAGTCGGGCCGCTGGGCCACCGCCTCCAGCAGCTCGGCGCCGGTTCCGCACCCCGCCACCAGCACGTCCGCCCCAGACACTCCGGCGGTGGGACCTGCCGCCAGCAAGGCCACCGCCAGGCGCGCCAGGCTGGCGTACCCAGGGATGAGCTGTTGCACGATCCGGTCGTAACCAGCCTGGAACAACGGATCGGCTGGGTTGGTAACCACGGTTCATCGGCGGCAACTCCGATGCTACGGACCCTCGGCGAACATCCGTTTCTCCCATGCCGGAAGCCGACGGCGTCCAGGTAAGTTGGTGAGTGCGTGTTCCCTTCCCGACAGTGCCCACCATCCGTTTTGAACAGGAAGGCCAGCAAGTCGGCTGCATTGAGGGGGCCAACCTGCGCAAGGCAGCCTTGGACGCGGGCATCAACCCCTACAAGGGTCTCAACAACTTCAACAACTGCGGTGGCCTGGGCCAGTGCGGCACCTGTGTGGTCGAGGTGCTCGAAGGGGAGCGCAACCTCTCCCCCCGCAGCGATGTCGAACAGGTTTACCTGGCCGATCGCCCCGCCAACTACCGCCTGAGCTGCCGCACCTCCGTCAACGGTGATGTAACGGTGCGCACCCGTCCCTCCGGTGGTGTCGGCAAAGGCACCAACAGCCTGGTGGGTGCCCTCAAGGCCCTGGTCGGCAAATAGGCCCCATGGCCCCTGCCGGCGGCGTCCAGGGGAGCCATCCCCTGCGGATCTACAGCTATGCCGGCTGCAGCACCTGTCGCAAGGCGCTGCAATGGCTCTCCGAACGGGAAGTGGCGGTTGAGGTGGTCGACATCACCACCTCGCCTCCCTCCTTGGCGGAGTTGCGGCAGGCCCTGCTATCCCTCGGGGATCGCAAGCGTCTCTTCAACACCAGCGGCCTGAGCTACCGGGCCCTGGGAGGCCCAACCGTGAAGGCCATGGACGACCACCAGGCCCTGGCGGCCCTGGCGGCCGATGGCAAATTGATCAAGCGTCCCTTCCTGATCACCGCCTCCGGAGTGGCCCTCACGGGGTTTGATCCCCAGCGCTGGCTGGAGGTGCTTCAGCCGCAGCCCCCGGTGTAACGGTCAGGGCGTCCAGCTCCTGCATCAGCTGCTCGATGCCCGCCCGGTTGATCTGGGCCAGGTAGGTGACCTTCAGGTTTTCCAGCAGCGAACACATCAACTGCTGGCTGCGCACGAGTCCCTGGCCCGATTCCAGGGCTGCGGCCAGTTCGTCCCAGAAGCGGTCGATCAGGCTCTGCACCTGACGCACTTGCCGGTCGTCGGCCTGCTCCAGGCGCTCGCCGGTGCTGCGGGACAGCCCCAGGAGGTTGTCCACCACCCCCGCCGCCAGCTGCCGGCTCAACTCCTGCTCCACCTGCAGCACGGGCTGGAGGCTGCGCAGGGCTGGTGGCAGCACCATGGTGCGAAAACTCTGTTCCAGGGCCTGGCCCACGATCGTGCGCAGCTCCGGCCTGAGCCGAGGCGCCACCTGGGCCAGCATCAACGGACCCCAGATGCGCAGCAGCTCCACCACCTCCCATTGCTCGGAGGCAGGCACGCTCTGGTGACTGCGCAGGCCCCGGATGCGATTGGGCCACTGGGGGGAGCGGATCAACTGCTGGAGACCGTCCACCAGTTGCAGGGCCAGCACTTCGAACAACTCCACAGCCAGCAGGGCCACCACCCCGCGGCTGAGCACGGCCCGCAGGGGCTCGAAATTCACCAACCCACTGGTCTGCAACCGCTCGATCACGGACACAAGGCGCAGGGGTCGCCAGAACGGAAGCAGCAAGGGCAGGTCGGTCCAACGCCGCAGGCAGGCCTGGCGCCAGCTCAGACCCGGCAGCCGGCGACGCAGCCGCACCAGCCGCATCAAGATGTCGATCAGGAAGACCCACTGGAACAGCAGCAGGTCGATGCGCCAGAAATGGTCCGTGGGGCGGCCGCTCTCGTCGATCGAGCGCCAGTAGTTCGTGGCCACCAAAGGCAAGACCTCCTGGCGCCAGAACTGACGTTCCTCGCTCCAGGGGTGCCGTTGCAGCCACTCATCACTGAGCAACCGGGCGGCTGATCCCTTGGCGGAATCGAGATCGGCCCGCTGGCGCAGGCGGTCCTTGATCTTTTCGAGGGTGCCCGAAGCGCCGGAGGCCAGAAAAGGGTTGGTGTCGATCATCGAGACCATCAAGCCCACCTGGTGCCGCCGTAGGTCGCCCTGGCGCGCGGGGTCGCCGCTGGGGGCGCCCAGGGCCTGATCGAGCTGCTCAAAACTGGTGGCGAACGCCAGGGTCTCCCTGTGGGGCTCAATGCCCTTCACCCGGTCGTAGACAGGCGTCACATCGGGCAGAGCCGTCAACGGCACCACCAGGGGCACCGAGGGCAGCGGATACAGGTTGCGCTGCAACCAGAAGGTGCGCAGGGGGACGTAGCTCAGATCGAAGCCCACCCACAGCAGGTTGAGGGTGGCCCAGAGGGCCACGAAGCGGTCCCAGCCTCGCCAGAGGGTCGCCACCTCCGGTGGGGCCGGGTCATGCCAGCGCGGCCGAACCATGGCTCAGGTGGAGACACTTAACAGGTGTTGTGACCAGGCTAGGGAAGGGCCACTCCCTAATCTCCACGGGTCACCCTTCGCTGGCAGCCGGAAGACCTTGACCGCCCAGGACCCCCAAGCTCCGTCGCCCCCAGTCCCCCCCAACGACGCCAAGAACGGGCCTGTCGAGGCTGAAAGCCCCTGGCTGTTCTGGCGGAGCGTGGTGTTCACCCTCGCCATCGCCCTTGGCATCCGCCAGTTCCTGCTGGAGGCCCGCTTCATTCCCTCCGGTTCCATGCTGCCGGGGCTCCAAATCCAGGACCGCCTGCTGGTGGAAAAACTGAGCTACCGCCAGCGGGAACCCCGGCGCGGCGAAATCGCCGTTTTCCACTCTCCCTACCACTTCGATCCGGCGCTGACTGCGGACCACAAGGTGAACCCCCTGCAGTGCCTGCTGGTGAACCTGCCACTGTTGGGGGCCCTACCGGGAATTCAGGCGCCCGCCTGCGATGCCTACATCAAGCGGGTGATTGCCGTTCCCGGCGACCACGTGGTGGTCAACCCCCGGGGCGAGGTGAGCATTGGCGGCAGAAGGCTGCAGGAGCCCTATGTGAAGACCTACTGCACGGTGGACAGCCAGGGCATGGGACCGTGCCGGACCCTGAACGTGGTGGTGCCCAAAGGGCACGTGCTGATGCTGGGGGACAACCGGGCCAACAGCTGGGACGGGCGCTTCTGGCCGGGGGGCCCCTTCGTACCCCAAACCGAAATCATCGGAAGGGCCTTCTACCGCTTCTACCCCTTCAACGCCCTGGGGGACCTCGGGGCAGCCGACCCCCTTAACGCCGGGGCCCCCGCCACAACGAAGCCATAAGGCCGCTGGCCAGCACCTGGCCGGTCTGACATTGGGCGGCGAGGGGCTGGTTGGCCGCCAGGGGGGCATGGGGGTCCTGGGCCGGGTCCCATTGCTGATCGGGGTCAAACAACAACCATTGGCGACTGCCCAGCTCCAGGTGGTGAGGCGGACGCCCGAGCAGCCGTGACGGGCCCCAGCTCAGGGCACCCCAGAGGGCCTCCACGCTCCAGCCCCGGCGCACCACCAGCTCCTGCCAGAGGCCAGGCAAGACGAAGCGGTGGCCCGCCACACCAGGCTGCCGCTGGTCCACCGGCAGCAACTGCTCCTCCGCGTCGAGGGCCTGATGGTTCACGGCCACGGCCGTCACCAACCCCTCCGCCAGGCCGGCAATCAGGACCTCCCGGTCGGTGGGCGAGCCCAGGGAGGGCTTCACATGCCAGCCCTCCGCCACCGGATCCAAGCCGCCGCTATCGGCCAGGAGGTGCCACCAGCCCACGGTCGCCTCGGGCGGCCTGGGGGACTGCCGCAGCAATTCGATGCCCGCCGCCGTGGAGAGGTTCATCAGCCGCAGGAAGCGGGTAGCCGGTCCGAGCTCAGCGGCGAGGCTGAGCAAGCTCTGGAGGGGAAGGGTTTCACTCACGGCCGGATCCAGGGGCCAACCGGCCCGGAGGGCCTCCACCCCTTCGCGCACGAAACCCCGCTGGGTCAAGGAAGGATCCCGGGGCGCCAGGAGCAGGGGCGCATCGGCCCCCTCCGCCAGGCGCAGGCCCCGCTCCAACAGGGCCAGAGCTGGCAGGTCGCCATCTTCGGCCAGGCCAAGGGCACCCGATGCCAGCTGATCGGCATGGGGGGCCAGCTCCTCGCCGCGGCCACCGCTGCTGAAGCTTCCCCAGAGCAGCAACTGGAAGGGGGCTGGCGCCACCAGCTGGAGCCGCTCCGGCCGATCCCGCCAGCTGCGGGCCCTGGGCAGCAGGGCCACCGTGCCGTACCCGGCGGCCGCAGCCGAGGTGACCAGGCTGGTGAGGGTTTCAGCCCGGCCCGTGAATGGATCCTCGAGTTCGCTGTGGGGGTCCACCAAGGCGGGCGCCAGCAACCACGACTGGGCCATTAGCTCCGGCAGGTCAAGCTCGGCCGCCAGGGCGACGGCCCCCTCGCCGAAGGCAGCGATCGTGCCATCCCGCAGCACCACGTCCTGGCGGACCAGGGGGCGGTCAGGGCCCTCGAGCAGCTGGACCTGGCGCAGAAAATGGCTGGACATGGGGCCCCCCGGCGATGCCACAGGCCTAGAGGGCACCGGCGGCGGTGCGATCGATCACCCCGCCCAGGTGGGCGGTGAGGTTAAGGGCCGCCACCAGGGGCAGACCCTCGGCTCCGTGGGGATAGTCGATCACGGTCACGCCGCCGTTGCCCTGTTTGACCATCCAGATGTCAGCCGGGCCCAGGCCGAGTAGGGCGCAAAGGATGGTCTTGTTGACAGCGTCATGGGCCACCACCAGGGCGGTCTCGGCCGGATCAAGTCCCGCAACGATCCGCCGCCAACCCTGCAGGGAACGGTCCCAGACCTGCTGAAGGTTCTCCCCTTCGGGCATCTGCACGGTATGGGGCGCCCGCTTCCAATCGGCAAGCAGCTGGGGCCAGGAGGCGGCAATCTCCTCCTCCAGCCGGCCCTCCCACTCCCCGTGGCCGATCTCCACCAGGGATGAAACGCTGGTGAGGGGGACGCCGGGATGGGCCGGCAGAATCGCCTCGGCCGTCTGGCGGGGCCTGGCCATTGAACTGCTGTAGGCCCGCTGCAGCGACACCGGCTCCAGGAAGCGGGCTGCCGCTTCCGCCTGGCTGCGGCCGTTGCTGTTGAGGGGAATGTCGATCTGGCCCTGGAAGCGACCCTGGCGGTTCCAGTCCGTTTCGCCGTGGCGCACCAGCACAAGCCGGGGGCCGGGCCCCTTGGGGGGGAGGCCTGCCCCCAGGTGGGCCGTGCCGTTGAGTGACTCGATCTGCACCTCGAGTTGCCCTTCGCCACCCTTCTGAACATTGAGAACGGAGATGGAAGCGTTGTCGATTCGCAGCCGGCGCAGGTCGTTGGCCGAGCCCCCCAACAGGTGCAGCAGCAGGCAGCGAAGGATGGCGTTATGGCCCACCACCAAGACGGCCGAGCCAACGGCCGTGCTGTCAGCCGCCACGTCCGCGCTGTGGCGATCCAGCAGGGCATCCACAAACTGGCCGGCCTGGCTCAGCAGCTCCGGGATGGGCCGATAGCGACTGCCGTCGGCGCGCTCGAGCTCCAGATCGGCCGGGGCGTGGAGCCATTGGTGGGCCTGTTGGGGAAAGCGTTCGCTCACCTCACGGCTGAGCAGACCACTCCAGGGGGCCAGATCCACCTCCAGCAGGCCGTCATCGAAGCGAACCTCGATGGGGCTGCCCTGCTCCGCCAGCAGATGGCGGGCCGTTTCCGCCGCCCGGCTCAGGGGGGAGGCGTAGGCCGCCGTGAAGGTCAGTTCCCCCAGGGCCGCCCCGGTGGCCCGGGCCTGGGCCACGCCAACCTCGGTGAGGGTCGAGAGATCATCACGGCCCTGAATACGGTGCTCCACATTGAAGCTGCTCAGCCCGTGGCGGACCAGCACAATCCTCAGGGGCACAGGGGTTCGACCATCGCCACGCCATCGTATGGGAGCGATCCGGATCGGCTTGTCGCCGCAGGGGCCCCCAGCCAGGGAGAATCGGGTGACTGCACAACGAACGGGTGAGCGCAAGCGGCAGTCGGCCCGGTTCGGAGCCCTGGAAGGTCACGCTGGCCCTGATCAGCGTGGGGTTGACCCTGCTGCTGTGGATCAACGGCCTTCTGGAAAGCCTGCAGCGGCCGTCGGTGGGCAACACCTTGAACCAGCGGCAGCTGGAGCTTGCGGTTCTGGCGGCCCCCCTGTTGCCGGCCAACCTCAGGGCTCCCCTGGTGGGGGAGGCACCGGAGCGGCTTCTCCTTGATGAACTCGACCGCCAGGCGGTCAGCGCCACGGAGGGCGGCACCCCGGAATCGGCCTCCAACCTGCTGGAGAGGGGCTTGCTGGAAGCCAGCCTGGGCCGGAACGCCCAGGCCCGCAGCCTGTTCCAGCAAGTGGGCGAAGGGGACCTTCCCTCGCTGCAGGCCCCGCTGGTGGAAGCCCTGGTGGCCGGGGATCGGATCCCCCTGGAGCAGGCCCAGCGCCTCAGTGCCCCCCTGGCCAACCAACCGCTGATGCGTCAGCTGGGCTGCCGCCAGCTGACGGGCAACAGGGAGGGATGCCGCGAGATCGCCGCCGAGCGCCAAGCGGCGCTCAATCTGGTGATGGTGAATCTGCTGCCCGCCTTCGCCCTATTCGTGGGGGTGGCCCTGCTGTTCCGGGAGCTTTGGCTGCGCAGACCTGGCAAGGGTCCCGTGGCCCCTCCCCTGGTGGGACCGAATCTGGGCCTGGTGGACGCGACCCTGCTGGTGGCCGGCGGCTTCGTCGTGCTCGGGGATCTGGTCACCCCCTTGCTGATCCGTCAGCCCACCGAAGCCCTGCTCAAGACCCTGCAGATCACCTCACCTTTATCCGATGGGATCTCGGTACTGATCTTTTACCTGGGGCTCATGAGCTGCCCGCTGCTGATTCTGGCCCTGATGCTGCGCCGGGGTGCCCCCCCCGAGGGCGGATGGCTGCAATTCCGCTGGCAACCCCTGGGGCTGAATGGTCGGCGGGCTTTCAAGACCTTTTTGATGGTGCTCCCCCTGGTGAGCCTGATGGGCTGGCTGGTGAACCAGTTCCTGGGAGATCAAGGCGGCAGCAATCCATTGCTGGAGCTGGTGCTCAACAGTCAAAACCTGCCGGCCCTGGCCTGCTTTGCCCTGACGGCGGTCGTACTGGCGCCCCTGTTTGAGGAAACCATCTTCCGGGGCGTGCTGCTGCCGGTGCTGGGTCGGGAGCTTGGCGTGACCTGGGGAATCGTGGTCAGCAGCCTGATGTTCGGCATCGCCCATCTCAGCCTCGGCGAACTGCCTCCCCTCTTCGTGCTGGGCCTGGGCCTCGGGTGGCTGCGCTGGAGCGGCGGCCGACTGGGGGCCTGCGTGATCCTGCACGCCCTCTGGAACGGCATCACCTTCCTCAACCTTGTGGTGCTCGGGGGGTGAGGCCCCGCCGATCCACCAGCAGTTGAGGATCTGTGCCTTGCTGCACCATCAGTGGCGTGGTTCACTTGCGCTACCAGCACTTTCCCCCCTTGGTCGCCGTCCCTTCACCACGGCTCTTCACCGATCGGTTTGCCCGCCCGTCGGCCCGCGCCCGGAGCCGGTCCCTGGAACTGATCCAGGGATCTCTCTCCGCCGACAGGGTGGCTCGGCAGTCCCCCTGGCTGGCGGGTTTCCATCGGGTGGCGGATGGTGCTCTGGCCGGCCTTGGGCTCACCATGGTGGGCGTGACGGCCCTTTCCCTCCATTGGCAGGGCCAGTGGACCCAGGGCTACCAGAGGCTGGAAGCGGCCCAGGTGCTTGAGCACCGCCTCCAGGAGTCGGCTGCGGTGCTCGAGCAACATCACCTGCTGGCGGCCCACCGTCCCGGCCAACTGGTCCCCACCAGCAGCGAGAAATTGATCTATCTCAACGCCCCCAGCCCCCGGCCCAGCAACCCGATGGCCAACCTCCTGGCCGGCATGAGCACCCCCCAGGTCCTCCCGGGTTACTGACGTCGTGACCCATGCGCAGCGGCGGGTCGTCGACCTTCAGCCCGTCCCGGCGGGACGATTGCTTGCCGTCTATCTGGTGCTCGCTGCCGGCCTCGTGGGGCTGGCGGTCCGTCTGGCCTGGGTTCAGATCGTGCAGGGTCCGAAACTGGAGGCACGGGCCCGCGCCATCCAGACCCAGAAGATCGCCCCGATCGGCAAACGGCGCACCATCGTCGACCGGGAAGGACGCCTGGTGGCCCTTGACGAGGAACGCTTCCTGCTCTGGGCCCATCCCCGCTATTTCAACTTCCCGGGCGACCCACCCCAGTCCGTTCGCACCCCTGAGGAAGTGAGCGCCAAGCTGAGCACGGTGCTGGCGGTGCCCCAGCAACAACTGCTCAACACCATCGATGGGCGCAACTCCGGGGTGAAGCTGGCCAGCGACCTGGATCCGGAAACGGCCCACCGGGTGCGGAGCCTGGGCATCAGTGGTCTGGATCTGGAGGCCTTCCCCCAACGCATCTATCCCCAGGGCGGCCTGTTCGCCAACGTGGTGGGCTTCTTGAACCAGGAGAGGGTGCCCCAGGCGGGGCTGGAGCAAAGCCGCGATACCGATCTCAAGCGCCACGAAAATTCCCGTTCCCTGCGCCGCGGCGCCGACGGCACCCCACTCCCCGACGGTCTCCAGGCCGGGGTGCTCTACGGCGATGACCTGCGGCTCCAACTCACGATGGATGCCCGGCTCCAGCAGGTGGCCCAGGCCGCCCTGGCCAAGCAGGTGAAGCAGTGGCACGCCAAGAAAGGGGCAGCGCTGGTGATGGATGTGCGCAACGGCGAAATCCTGGCTCTGGCCTCGGTGCCCACCTACGACCCGAACCGCTTCTGGAAATCATCCCCCTCCCTGTTCCGGGAGTGGTCGGTGCAGGACCTCTACGAACCCGGCTCCACCTTCAAGCCCATCAACCTGGCCCTGGCCCTGCAGGAGAGGGCCATCGATCCGGGCGGCACCGTCGTCGACAACGGCTCACTCACCATCGGCGGCTGGCCGATCTTCAACCACGACAAGCGGGCCAATGGGGTGATCGACTTTCCCACGGTGCTGCAGGTGTCCAGCAACGTGGGGATGGTGCAGGCCATGCGCCATGTGAAACCCAGCCATTTCTGGACCTGGCTGCACACCTTCGGCATCGACACCGTGCCCGACACCGACCTGCCGGGCGCGGTGGCGGGCCAACTCAAGAGCAAGTCCGACTTCGTCAGCCAGCCGATTGAACCCGCCACCGCAGCCTTCGGCCAGGGGTTCTCGCTCACGCCGCTGAAGCTCCTGCAGCTCCACGCCATGCTTGCCAATGGCGGGCGGCTGGTGAGCCCCCACATCACCCGGGGCCTGCGCTCCGGCGACGGCCTTGCCGGCATCCCCCCGGACAGTGGCGTTCAGCTGATTGAGCCGCGGGTGGCCCAAATCGTCCTGAACTGGATGGAGACGGTGGTGCAGAAGGGTAGCGGCAAGGGGATCCGCATCCCGGGCTACCGCATCGGTGGCAAGACAGGCACGGCCCAGAAGGCCCTCAACGGCGTCTACATCCCCGGCGCGCGGATCTGCAGCTTCGTGGCCCATCTGCCGATCGAGGATCCCCGTTTCGTCGTGCTGGTGGTGGTGGACGAACCCCAGGGGGGCAATGCCTACGGCTCGACCGTGGCGGTGCCGGTGGCCAAGCAGATCGTCGAAGCCCTGCTGGTGCTCGAGAAGATTCCCCCCAGTGGTCCCCCCGCACCGATCAAAAACAAGGCCTGAGTGAAGGCGTCCCCTGCCCCCCCTGGCGGGCGCGTGCGGGATCCCTCAAACAGGCACCTGCGGGCCGCTCAGCGGTGAACCTTTCCAGGAACCTCTGGCTACGGTGTGGTTTCGTGCGGCACTCCCTCGCCATGGCCAACCTGCTGGACCAGCTCGCCGCCATCACGGTGGTGGTGGCCGACACCGGCGACCTGGAGGCGATCAAGCAGTTCACGCCCCGGGATGCCACCACCAACCCCTCGTTGATTCTGGCCGCGGCCCAGATCCCCACCTACCAACCCCTGATCGACGCGGCCCTGCGGGCCTCCCGCAAACTGATGGGTCCGGAGGCACCAGCCGAAGCGGTGGTGCTCGAAGCCCTCGATGAGATCTGCGTGATCTTCGGGCAGGAGATCCTCAAGATCGTGCCCGGCCGGGTCTCCACCGAAGTGGACGCCCGCCTGAGCTACGACACCGAGGCCACCATCACCAAGGCCCACAAACTGATTGGTCTCTACCGCGAAGCGGGGATCGGCACCGATCGGGTGTTGATCAAAGTGGCCTCCACCTGGGAAGGGATCCAGGCAGCTGAGCAACTGGAAAAGGAAGGCATCCACTGCAACCTCACCCTGCTGTTCAACTTCACCCAGGCGGTGGCCTGCGCCGAGGCCGGGGTGACCCTGATCTCCCCTTTCGTGGGGCGCATCCTTGACTGGTACAAAGCCTCCACCGGCCGGGATTCCTATCCCGGGCACGAGGACCCTGGCGTGGTGTCGGTGACGCGGATCTTCAACTATTTCAAGACCCATGGCTATCGCACCGAAGTGATGGGGGCCAGCTTCCGCAACATCGACGAGATCCTTGAGCTGGCGGGCTGCGATCTGCTCACCATTTCCCCAAAACTGCTCGATCAACTGCGCAGCACCGAAGCCCACCTGGTCCCCAAGCTCGACGGCGCCCACCCGGCCCCCAGCGAAGACCGTGTCCATCTCGATCAGGCGGCCTTCGCGGCCGCCATGGCCGCTGATGTGATGGCCCACGAGAAGCTCGACGAGGGCATCCGGGGCTTCAGCAAGGCGATCGAAACCCTGGAGGCGCAACTGGCCCACCGGCTGGCGGAACTGGAGGGGGCCTCCGCCTTCACCCATGCCGCCCAGGAGATCTTTCTGCTCAACGACCTGGACGGCGATGGCTGCATCACCCGGGAGGAATGGCTGGGCAGCGATGCGGTGTTCGATGCACTGGACACGGACCACGACGGCCGGTTGGCCCCCGAAGACGTCCGTGGTGGCCTCGGCGCCGCCCTGGCGGTGGCCCAGAGGAGCTGAACAAGAGGCGCCCAAGCAGGGGGGCGATCACCTCGCCTTAACCCTGCTGATCCAAACTGGCAACGACCGCTCTGCCCCGTCTCCGGTGAATGCTCTCGACACCATGCGCGCCCTTGCTGATAAAGCGGAGGTTCAAACGTTTGGGCCCGGTGAGTGGATCTTCCGCTCCGGCGAATCCGGTGACACCATGTTTGGCCTGCTGGAGGGGAGCGTGGAGCTCATTTGGAACGGCGAGACCGGCCATGAGGAGATCAAGGCCGGCGACGTGTTCGGCGCCGGAGCCCTGGTGATGCCGGACCATCGCCGCTATGGCGATGCCCGCTCCCTTACCAGCAGCCGCATCCTGGTCATGAACCGGGAGAAGTTCCTGTTCGCTGTGCAGGAAGCGCCCATGTTCGCCATCGAGCTGCTGGCCTCCATCGACGACCGTCTGCGCCACCTCAAGGACCACAGCCGGGGCTGAAGAGAACCCACGGGAGTCAAGGGCCCTCAGGCACCCCTGAACAGCAGCCTGCGGATCACCCGCTGGGCGATATCGCCGTAGCCCACTTCACCGGAGAGGATCTGGGCGATGCGCTCGGGGGCCGTGGGCCGCTTGATGCCCAGCTGATACCCCACGCTGGGGAAGCGGTAGAACACCTGGGCAATGCGCCTGCCCCAGGCCATCGAGTCGCCCCATTCGTTGCGCATGCAGGCGCTGTAGGCCGCCAGGGCCCCTGGATCTCCCCCCAGCCAGCGATCCAGCGCTTCCGCCGCCCTGGTGCCGCTGAGCAGGGCGGGCCGCAGACCCTCCGCCAGAAATGGGTCCGCCAGGGAGGCGGCATCGCCCACCGCCACCACCCCCTCGCCATGCAGGGGGTGGTGGCCATCCCAGATGCGCAGGGGACTGGGGGTCATCAAGCCCGCCTGTGCCGGCAAGCCAAAGCTGGGCAGCAGCCTGGCTAGCACCGCTTCAGCGTGCAGGGGTTCACGGCCGATGAAGGAGCCAACGCCGATGCTGGTCCCCCCCTGGCGAGGAAAGGCCCAGCAGAAGCCATGGCGCACCAGGCCAAACTCGAAGCGAGCGGTATCCGGCTCCAGTTGGGGGCCCTCCACCTCCACCGCCAGGGCCTGGGCAAAACGCGGCCGGGCAGGCCCCAGGCCCAGGGGGGCCGCAAAGCGGGACGAGGATCCATCGGCCACGACCAGGGCCTTGGCGGCAAGAGTCCGCCCCCCGCTGGTGTGCACCTTCCAGCAGGAATCCTGGCGCTCCACTGACATCACCGCACAGCCATCCTCCAATTCGGCTCCAGCCGCCACAGCCCGCTCCGCCAGGAAGGCATCCAGCACCGAGCGCCGCACGATCCAGAAAGGGGCCGTGCCGGGCAGCACGGCATGGACGGGATCCTCCAGACCCCAGGTGAACCGCACCCGTTCGATCACCCGATCCACGGCCGGGGTGAGATCGAAGGGGAACCACCGCTGCACCGAGGCCGCCATGCCACCCCCGCAGGGCTTGGGGCGGGGCATGGACTCCTTCTCCAGCAGCAGCACCCGGCGGCCCCGGTGCGCCAAATGGAAGGCGGCCGCGGCTCCGGCAACGCCGGAGCCGACCACGATCACATCGGCGTCACTCAAACCTTGAGGATGTCGGCTTCTTTGTCGGCCAGGTGCTTCTCGATCTGGGCGATGAACTTGTCGGTGAGCTTCTGCACCTTGTCCTGCTCATCGCGGCTCTGATCCTCGGACAGCTCACCGTCCTTCTCACTGCGTTTCACCTTGTCGATGGCCTCACGGCGTAGGTTGCGAAGGCCCACCTTGCCCTCTTCGGCATATTTGGCGGCCAGTTTGCAGAACTCCTTGCGGCGGTCTTCGGTGAGGGGAGGAATGTTGATGCGAATCACCTTGCCGTCGTTGTTGGGGGTGAGACCCAGGTCGCTGGTGGCAATGGCCTTCTCGATCAGACCCATCGAGCCGCCATCAAAGGGCTGGATCAGGAGGGTCTGGGCGTCGGGGGTGGAGAGGCTGGCCAGTGACTTGAGCGGGGTGTCGGCGCCGTAGTACTCAACGCTGATCTTGTCGAGCAGGGATGGATTGGCGCGGCCGGTGCGGATCGTGTTGAAGGTGCGCTGGGTGGCCTCCACCGACTTGAGCATGCTGGCTTCGATGTCCATGGCAGGGGAGCTCAGATGGAAGGGGTAATACGGGTGCCGATCGCTTCGCCCGCCACAGCCCGGGCAATGTTGCCGGGGCCGAACAGGTCGAAGACCACGATCGGGATGTTGTTGTCCTTGCAGAGGGCGATGGCGGTGCTGTCCATCACCTCCAACTCACCGCTGAGCACCTGCTGGAAGGTGAGGGATTCATAGCGGACTGCATCGGTGTGCTTGCCCGGGTCCTTGTCGTAGACCCCGTCCACCTTGGTGGCCTTGAAGACCACATCGGCATTGATCTCAGCGGCCCGCAGGGCGGCGGTGGTGTCGGTGGTGAAAAACGGGTTGCCGCAACCAGCCCCGAACACCACCACCCTTCCTTTTTCGAGATGACGGATGGCCTTGCGACGGATGTAGGGCTCCGCCACCTCCTGCATGCCGATCGCCGTCTGCACCCGGGTGGGCACGCCGGCCCTCTCGAGGGCGTCCTGGAGGCTGATGGCGTTCATGACCGTGGCGAGCATGCCCACGTAATCGGCCGTGGCCCGGTCCATGCCCGCGGCCGATCCCTTAAGACCCCGGAAGATATTGCCGCCGCCCACCACGATCGCCACCTCGGTGCCGGCGGCGACCACCGCAGCCACATCGGCGGCGATCCATTGGACGATGGCGGGATCGATGCCGTAGCCCTGTTCCCCCATCAGCGCCTCGCCGCTGAGCTTGAGGAGAACGCGCTGGTATGACATCGGATTTAGCGCTGAGCAGCCGCACTGGGCCGCAGAGTAGCAAGCAACCGAATCCCAGCTCCCACCGGAGATCTAGAACTCGATGCCAGCCTGGGCCTTGACCCCCTGCTCGCGGAAGGGGTGGCGCACCATCCGCATCTCCGTCACGAGATCGGCCCGCTCAACGAGGGCCGGGGGGGCCCCCCGTCCCGTGAGGGCCACATGGGTGAGGGGCGGCCGTTGGTCGAGCCCCTCGAGCACCTGCTCGATCTCCAGATAACCCAGCTTGAGGGCCACATTCACCTCATCAAGCACCACCAGCTTCCGGCTCGGATCCGCCAGGTGCTCCAACGACTGAACCCAGGCCTCCTGCACCAGCTGGCGGTCCCGCTGCCGGTCCTGGGTCTCCCAGGTGAAGCCCTCCCCCAGGGCCCGCCAATGCAGGGCCTCCCCAAAAAGTTCCAGGGCCCTGGCCTCACCCGGCTGCCAGCCCCCCTTGATGAACTGGACCACGGCCACCCGCTCGCCATGGCCGAGGGTGCGTAGCACCAGGCCGAGGGCGGCAGTGGTCTTGCCCTTGCCCTCCCCCGTGAACACCAGCACAAGGCCCTTTTCCAGGTTGCGCTCGCCGACACGCTGGTGCTGCACCTCGCGGCGTCTCTCCATGCGGCGCCGGTAGCCCTCCGCATCGGCCTCAGGGGCGAGGGCTCCACCGGGTCCCAGTTCGGCCGCCACCAGGTCAAGATCGGACATTCAGCTCATCGGCCTCCCACGGGCTCACTCTGGCGAAGCCTCAAGAGCGCTGCGTCCACCGCCTGCTGCTGGTCACGGCGGGTGATCCAGTGGTGATAGGTGCGGGTGTGGATCGCCACCGAGTGCCCCATCATCCGGGCCGCCACGGTGTCCGGCAGGCCGATGTGGATCGTGCGCACGGCCCAGGCGTGGCGCAGGTCATAGGGGGTGATCGGCAGCCCATAGCGACGGAACTGCTCCGCCACCCGGCGGCCCACCTGCTGCAGGGTGGTGCGGCCCAGGTCAGTGCACACCGGCGGCAGCGCCCCCCCACCGACGGCCAGGCGGGGGAGCTCGAAGCGCTCAACCCACTCTGGCTGGAAGGGCCATGCCTGGTGCTCCCCGGTCTTGCTGGTGGGCAACACCCGCAGCACCCGGTCCCCCCCCGGAGCCAGGGCGGAAAGATCGCAGAAGAACACCTCGTGGTTGCGCAGGCCGTAGGCGGCCATCAGGCCGTAGGCCAGACGCCACTGGGGGTTGGGAATGCGCTCCACCAACGCGAGGATCGCTTCGTCGCTGGGCAGATGCCGGAACTGGGCCCGGTGCAGTCCGTAGCCGGCCGAGCGTTGACGCCAGTCAGGGGGCAGTGGAATGCCGCCCTCCCGGGCCAGGGCAGCCAGGACGATGCCGCACTGCTGGCGGCTGCGGCTGCCGCCGTCGTAGCTCTCCAGCACTGCCACCAAAAGGTCGCCGTTCAACCCGCTGCCCCGCTCGGTGGCCAGCGCCTCCAGCCGCCGCAGGTAGGGCAGGTAGGCACTGCGCCAGGTGGTGCGGGCGCCGGCACGGTTGCGCTGCCGGGGGGCCTCGGCGTGGAAGCGCCGTTCGAATGCCTCCAACGCCCCTTTCACCGCCGAGCCCCCTGCCCAGGTGGATCGGTCCTCCGTTGGGGAGTTCACCTGCAGCTCCCCGGCCCTCGGCGCAGGTTGGCTGGTGCGGCCCTTGGGGGCTGGGCGAATCCAGTCGGACCAGCGAAAGCGCTGCTGCTGCAGCTGCTGCACCAATTTGCGCAGCTGCTGTTGGGCCTGAACCAGGCCAGCCTCGCTGGCCGGCAGCCCCAGGCTGATGCGCTGGACCGGGTGGCCGCCGCTGCCGCGCCGGCAGGGCAAGGGCCCCCTCAACCCCAGCCGCTGTCCCCGCACCTCCAGGCGCAACGACAATCCACCAGCCGCCAGCAGGGCGTTCTGGCGGCGAACGTGCTCGTCTAAGTCAGGGGCGATCGGGCTGGACCCTGGGGAACGGGGTCCCGGAACTTCGACGGACACCGGCACGCCGACCAGGCGCGCTGACCCTATCGAGCCATGCCTGTGACGGCCAGCACCGCAGTGGCAGCGTTACGCTCGGCGCACTTCCCTCCCCCCCAGGCATGGCCAAGGTCGGCGTGCTGCTGCTGAACCTCGGCGGTCCTGAACGGATCCAGGACGTGGGGCCCTTTCTCTACAACCTGTTCTCCGATCCGGAGATCATTCGCCTGCCGATCCCGGCCCTGCAGAAACCCCTGGCCTGGTTGATCAGCAGCCTGCGAAGCAGCAAATCCCAGCAGGCCTACAAGGCCATCGGCGGTGGCTCCCCCCTGCGCCGCATCACTGACCAGCAGGCGCGGGAACTGCAGAGTGAGCTCCGCAGCCGCCAAGTGGACGCCACCACCTATGTGGCCATGCGCTACTGGCACCCCTTCACCGAATCGGCCGTGGCCGACATCAAGGCCGACCATGTCGACGAGGTGGTGGTGCTGCCCCTCTACCCCCATTTCTCGATCAGCACCAGCGGCTCCAGCTTCCGGGAGCTGCAGCGGCTCCGCCAGGCGGACCCCACCTTCTCCCACCTGCCGATCCGCTGCATCCGCAGCTGGTACGACCACCCCGGCTACATCGGGGCGATGGCGGAACTGATCGCCCGCCAATTGGAGTCCTGCACCGATCCAGCCACGGCCCACATCTTCTTCAGCGCCCATGGGGTGCCCAAGAGCTACGTGGAGGAGGCGGGTGATCCCTATCAAGAGGAAATCCAGGCCTGTGCCGCCCTGATCATCGATCGCCTCGAAGCCAGCCTTGGCCGCCGAAACCCATTCACCCTGGCCTACCAGAGCCGGGTGGGGCCGGTGGAGTGGCTCAAGCCCTACACCGATGAGGCCCTCGTGCGCCTCGGGGAAGAGGGGGTCAAGGAACTGGTGGTGGTGCCGATCAGCTTTGTGAGCGAGCACATCGAAACCCTTGAGGAGATCGACATCGAATACCGGGAAATCGCCACCGAGGCGGGCATCACCAACTTCCAGAGGGTGCCGGCCCTGGACATCACCCCCAGCTTCATCTCCGGACTGGCGGACCTCGTGCAGGAGGCCATGGCCGGTCCGGAGGTGAACCTTGACCAAGCCTCCCAGCTGCCCAACCGGGTGAAGCTCTACCCCCAGGAAAAGTGGTCCTGGGGGTGGAACAACAGCTCCGAGGTCTGGAACGGGCGCCTGGCCATGGTGGGTTTTTCGGCGTTTCTGGTGGAGCTGATCAGCGGCCACGGCCCCCTGCATGCCCTGGGGCTGCTCTGATGGCCATGGCGGCGATGATCAAAAAGGCTGCTCGGATGGGGCGGATCCTCCTTCGGCCACGCCTGCTGGCCCTCTCCCTGGCCATGGCCCCGCTGGCGCCGCTGCTCCTGCCGGCTCCGGCCGC
The DNA here is from genome assembly GCA_037134455.1 of Synechococcaceae cyanobacterium ELA445. Classification (GTDB taxonomy): domain Bacteria; phylum Cyanobacteriota; class Cyanobacteriia; order PCC-6307; family Cyanobiaceae; genus ATX-6F1. The sequence goes on from JBAXME010000001.1 coordinate 117,604, forward strand.
CGCCAATTTCGGCTGGCGGGGGGGGTTCTTTCCCGTGACCCGCTTTCTCGGTTACACCAGCCATTTCGGCACCCGCATCGGCCCCGGTGGATCAGCCCAACCCCATAACGGCCTCGACATCGCCGCCCCCATGGGTTCTCCAATCCGTAACTGGTGGGGCGGGGTGGTCAGTGATGTGTTCAGCGATGGGGCCTGCGGCACCGGCCTGATCATCCGTTCCGGCAACTACGAACACCTCTATTGCCACCTCTCCGGTGCCGTGATCGGCGACTGGTACCGCAGCGGCGACCTGGCCATCTACCGCGGCCAGCGGGTGCGGGCCGGCGAGGTGATCGCCCACGTGGGCATGAGCGGCCGCACCACGGGGCCCCACCTGCACTGGGGCATCCGCTACAAGGGCGAATGGCTCAACCCCGGGGTCATCCTCAAGGCGATGGTGGCAAGCCGCCGCAACTGAACCGAAAGGGTGGCCCAGGAGATGAACGGCCTCTGGCCCCCGCGGTTGGATCCGATCCCAACGGTTGAGCAGCATCCAGCGGGCCGGCCTCCCAAGGCTCTGGACGGGCCTCTAGTGTTGGGCAAGCTTGACGCTCGGGTTCCGCTGCAGCCGTGACGCTCACTTCCATCTCACCTGCGGTGGACACCGCCGCCGCACCCCTGCCCGTACCCGGACGGGTGAGTGGTGCCTACGCGCTGATGGATGCCCTGCACCGGCACGGGGTTGAGCACATCTTTGGCTACCCGGGCGGGGCGATCCTGCCCATCTACGACGAACTGCACAAGGCCGAAGCAAGAGGCTGGCTCCGTCACATCCTCGTGCGCCACGAACAGGGCGGCACCCACGCTGCCGACGCCTATGCCCGGGCCACCGGGAAGGTGGGGGTCTGCTTCGGCACCTCCGGCCCTGGGGCCACCAACCTGGTCACGGGCATTGCCACCGCCCAGATGGACTCGGTGCCCATGGTGGTCATCACAGGCCAGGTGAGTCGGGCCTCGATCGGCACCGATGCCTTCCAGGAAACCGACATCTTCGGCATCACCCTGCCGATCGTGAAGCATTCCTGGGTGGTGCGAGACCCTGCGGACATCGGCCGGATCGTGGCCGAAGCCTTCCTGCTCGCCGCCACCGGCCGGCCCGGCCCGGTGTTGATCGATGTGCCCAAGGACGTGGGCCTTGAAGAATTCACCTACGTACCCGTGGAGCCCGGCTCGGCCATCCCGGCGGGCTACCGCCTGCCGGCACCCCCCAGACCCGATCGCATCGCCCAGGCCCTCGACCTGATCCGCCAGGCCCGACGGCCCCTGCTTTATGTGGGTGGAGGCGCCGTCAGTTCCGGCGCCCATGCCGGGGTCAAGGCCCTGGCGGAGCGCTTCCGCCTGCCGGTGACCACCACCTTGATGGGCAAGGGAGCCTTCGACGAACTGGCCCCCCTGTCGGTGGGGATGCTGGGCATGCACGGCACGGCCTACGCCAACTTCGCTGTCACGGAGTGCGACCTTCTGATCGCCGTCGGTGCCCGTTTCGATGACCGGGTGACCGGGCGGGTGGACAGCTTCGCCCCCAGGGCCCAGGTGATCCACATCGACATTGACGCCGCGGAGGTGGGCAAGGTGCGGGTTCCGGAGGTGCCCATCGTCGCCGACGTGCGCCAGGCGCTCGAAGCCCTGCTGGAGGCCTCCACGGGCGAGCCCTCCAGCAACCGCACCGATGCCTGGCTGGAGCGGATCGACACCTGGAAACACCATTACCCCCTGGTGGTGCCGGCTCCAGAGGGGGAGATCGCTCCCCAGGAGGTGGTGGTCGCCCTGCAGGAGCTGGCCCCCAACGCCTACGTCACCACCGATGTGGGTCAACACCAGATGTGGGCCGCCCAGTTTCTGCACAACGCTCCCCGCCACTGGATCAGCAGCAGTGGCCTCGGCACCATGGGCTTTGGCCTCCCCGCTGCCATGGGTGTGCAGACAGCGTTCCCCCACGAGCAGGTGGTCTGCGTGGCCGGCGACGCCAGCATCCTGATGAACATCCAGGAGCTGGGCACCCTCACCCAGTACGGCCTGCCGGTGAAGGTGGTGATCCTCAACAACGGCTGGCAGGGCATGGTGCGCCAGTGGCAGGAGAGCTTCTATGGAGAGCGCTACTCCAACTCCGAGATGACCGTCGGCATGCCCGATTTCGCCGCCCTGGCGGAAGCCTTCGGAGTGAAGGGGGTGGTGATCCGTGAACGGGAGAGCCTCCACGGGGATCTGGTGGCCGCCCTGGCCCACCCCGGTCCGGTGCTGATCGACGTCAAGGTTCGCCGCAACGAAAACTGTTACCCGATGGTGCCTCCCGGGGCCAGCAACGCCCAGATGGTGGGCCTGCCGAGCCATCCGGAACTGGCGATTGACACCACCCGGCAATGCGGCAGTTGTGGCACCACCACCGCCAGTGCCCATCTGTTCTGTCCCAGCTGCGGAGCCAAGCTCTGAAGCAGCTGCCGTTCCTCCTGGCCGTGGTACTGGGCCTCTTCCTCCTCTCCCCTGGCACAGCCTGGGCCGCCGAGGTGCTCCAGGTTCAGGGCGGCAGCCTGTTGCTGGTGGGCGATCGCAACCGCACCTACGGGGTGCAGTTGGCCTGCGTCCAGGTTGGAGAAGCCCAACAGCAGGGTGCCCTGCAGCTGACCCGCCAGAAGCTGCCCCGGTTCAGCCGGGTCAACCTGCGGCCGGTGGGAAGCAGCGACGGCCAACTCCTGGCCCAGGTGCGCATCCTCCCGGGGGGAGAGGATCTGGGCAGTGCCCTGGTGGCGGCTGGCCTTGCCGAAGCGATCGCCAACGACGTCCGCCCGGATGGTTGCCCCGCCATCCCCGGCAGCTGAGCCCATGGGCATCAATCGCACCGCCAAGGGAATTGTGCTGGTGCCCAGCTTGCTGCTGGGCGGCGCATTCCTTTCCGCCGGCCTCTGGCTGCAGGGAGATGCTGCGGCCAATCGACCGGTGGCCCTGGCCATCGGTGGCCTGCTGGTGGCCACCGGCGTGCTGATCCAGCTCTGGCCCGAAGAGCGCTAGGAAGGGCTACTTGGGCGGTGCCCCGGCGGCGCCGGCCTGCTGCTCCTGCACAAGCTTGAAGTAATCAGGCGTGGGGAAAAACACGTACAGATCATCTTTTTGCTTGATGATCTCGCGCAGAACAGCCGAGAGATCAGCCGCCTGGGGCTTCAGCTTCTCCTTATCAGGCACCTTGGCCAGGGCAGTCTGCAGGGCATCCCACGAGAAGAAGAAGACGCCACGGGGGCCCTCGGGGGTGCTGATGGTGAGGAAGGGCTTGGTGAAGAACACCGGCACACTGAGCCCATCATTGATGGCCTTATCGCTGAGCCCCTGTTGCTTGAGCAGCTGCACGGCCTGGGCCCGGTCCTGGGGACGGGGAATGACCGCACCGAACAGTTTCTTGTCCTTGAGAGCCTTGTTCAGCTCAAGAATCTTATCATTGGCCACGTTGAGGGGGATGGCCAGCAGCTTGGCCTTCACCGCCGAGTTGGCTTTCTTGAAGGCTGCCAGTTCGGCCTCGCCCTTGGCGCGATCGAGGTAAAGAGGCAGGACCAGATCCTTGTCCCGGGGAATGGGCAGAGGGGTTCCCTTCTCATCGGTGAGCACGAAGACGGGAATCACCGAGAGTTTCTTGGCCGCCACCGCTTCGGTGATGGCCGCAGCCGGACGGGGCGCCAGAACGCCGCCGAGCAGCAGCAGCTGGGAACCCATGGCAAAGGCAACACCGAGGCGACTGAGCCGGGCAGCCGCACCAGCACGGGAAAGGGAAGGGCGGGCCCGCATGCGTCCGTCTGAGGAATGGGCAAGCCTAAGCATGGAATGCCACCTAGCCTTCTATGGCTGGACGGTTGCGGTGCATGACCACTGGCACGGGGGCTCTGATGGCCCTGGCGGGGATCCTGGCCTCCGTCCTGGGGGTCCAGACCCTGGTCAGCAGCGCCCCCCAGCCCAAGGCGGTGCTGCTTCTGCTCCCCAATGAGGGCCTCCTGGCGGGGCTCGGTGATGGACTGCGGCGGGGGTACCTGCTGGCCATGGAGCAGAGCAAGGCCTGCGGCGTCTCACCGCCGGAGCTTGGCCTGGGCTGGGTGCGGCCGGAGCTCGATCCCCAACCCTCCATCGAAGCGGGACCGCCCCCCTCCCTGCTGATCGCCCCACCGGCAGCTCCCCTGGCCCCCTATGGCCTGCTGGCGGAACGACTGCGATTCCAGGTACTTCTGCCCCTACAACGGGGTCTTTCCCTCCAGCATCTGGCCCAACAGCCAGGCTCTGACCGCCTCTGGCCGGTGCTGCCGGCCCGCAGCCAGGCCGCCGATCAGCTGGCCCGCGCCGTGGTGGAGCGCCGTTGGCCCCCGTTGATGGTGATCCGGGACGGCAGCGCCGAGCACCGCGTGCTGGCCGAGCGGTTCGTCGCCGGCCTCAGCGTGGCGGGCGGCCGCCTGATCGGCCCCACCAACGGACCGATCCGGGTGGATCCCTCCGAGGCCAAGGCCTGGAGCCAGTTCCAAGACGACGTGGACGGGTATCGGCCCCAGGCGCTGGTGGTGTTCACCCGGCCCGGCAGCCCCCTGGCCCAGGCGGTCGCGGCCGCCCCCTGGCCGCAGGGGATGGCCCTGGTGTGGCCGTTTCCGCCGACAGGCCCCCTGGCCCAGGCCCAGCTGGGCATCGGCGCCCTCACCCAGGGCCCTGGCTGGCCTTCCTTCGAGGCGGCGTTTCGCCGCCGCTGGGGTTACGGCCCCGGAGTGGTGGAGGCAGCCGGCTTCGACACCGGCCAGTTGACCGCCGTAGCGGCGGTGCCCTCGGAACCAGGGCCCTCCGAAGGGGCGGCACCGTCGGGACACGGAGGCTGGGACCTGGCCTGGCTCGATCCACGGGCAACACCGTTGGATCTCTGCCAGGCCCTTAAGCGACGAAGTGAGGGCGGAAAACTTGCCTTGAGGGGCGCCGCCAGCAAGCTGGATCTATCCCCCGCCGCATCCCCCACCGCCGAGCTACCGCTGAGCGACCGTCCCCCCAAGCCCTGAACTGCCATGGCCATCGCTTCGGATCCGTCCTCCATCGCCCCCCCTTCTGCCCACCTGGTGGTGCCCTTCGAGCAGGTGGACCTGGGGGACATCGCCCAGGTGGGTGGCAAGAACGCCTCCCTGGGGGAGCTGATCCAGCGCCTCGGTGCGGATGGGGTGAGGGTGCCCGCGGGCTTTGCCACCACCGCCCGGGCCTACCGCCTGTTCCTCGAGCGCAGTGGGCTGGTGCCCCAGCTGGCCGCCATTTTCGCCGATCTTGACACCGGCAACCTGGTCGATCTGCAGACCGCCGGTCAAGCAGCGCGGAACCTGATCCTGGAGGCGCCGCTCCCGGTGGAACTGACGAACGCGATCCTCGAGGCCTACCGAACGCTTGGGGCAGCCCATGGTGATGGTGGTGAAGCCACCGTGGCCGTGCGCTCCAGTGCCACCGCCGAAGACCTGCCGGAGGCCAGCTTCGCCGGCCAGCAGGAAACGTTCCTCAACATCCACGGCGAAGCGGCCCTGCTGGCGGCCTGCCGCCGCTGTCTGGCCTCCCTGTTCACCGACCGGGCCATCTCCTACCGGCAACAGCACGGCTTTGCCCACGATGAGGTGGCCCTCTCGATCGGCATCCAGCGCATGGTGCGCTCGGATCGGGCCAGTGCTGGGGTGATGTTCACGATCGACACCGAGACCGGCTTCCGCGACGCGGTCCTGCTGACCGCCGCCTACGGCTTGGGGGAGAACGTGGTGCAGGGGGCCGTAAACCCCGACGAGTGGCTGATCTTCAAGCCCACCCTGCTCTCCGGTCACCGGCCCATCCTCAGCCGACGGCTCGGCAGCAAGGCGATCCGCATGGTCTACGACGAGGAGAGCCCGGGAGTTTCCACCCGCAACCTGCCGGTGCCCCAACCGGAGCGGAACCGCTATGCCCTCAGCGATGACGAAGCCCTCACCCTGGCCACCTGGGGCTGCCGCATCGAAGCCCACTACTCCCGTCAGCGGGGCACCCCCACCCCCATGGACATCGAATGGGCCAAGGACGGCCTCACCGGTGAGCTGTTCATCCTCCAGGCGCGGCCCGAAACGGTGGAATCGAGGCGGTCGGCCCAGGTGCTGCGCCGTTGGCACCTGGCAGCACACGATGCCGATCTGATCACCCGCGGCCGCGCCATCGGGGCTTCCGTGAGCAGTGGGCGGGCCAAGGTGCTCGAGCACCCGGGCCAGATCGCACGCTTCGAGGACGGCGACCTGCTGGTGACCGTCCGCACCGATCCCGACTGGGAGCCCATCCTCAGGAAGGCCAGCGGCGTGATCACCGACCAGGGCGGCCGCACCTGCCATGCCGCGATCATCGCGCGGGAGATGGGCATCACCGCCATCGTCGGCACCGGCAACGGCACCGAGGCCATTGCCGATGGGGAAACCATCACCGCCAGCTGCTGTGAGGGGGACGAGGGCAACGTCTACCGCGGCGAGCTGGACTACTCCGTGGAGGAAACGGACCTCGGCGAACTGCCGCCCACCCGAACGCGCCTGCTGATGAACGTGGGCAACCCGGAGGAGGCCTTCAAGCTCGCGGCCATTCCCTGCGATGGCGTCGGCCTGGCCCGGCTCGAGTTCATCATCGCCAACCACATCCGCGTGCACCCCATGGCCCTGTTGGCGCCGGAGCGAGTCAACGATGGGGAGGAACGGGCCGCGATCGCCGCCCTCACCCAGGGCTACCCCCATCCGTCTGATTACTACGTCGACCTGCTCAGCCAGGGCATGGCCCGCATCGCCGCCGCCTTCCATCCCCGGCCGGTGGTGCTGCGTTTCTCCGATTTCAAGAGCAACGAATACGCCAACCTGCTGGGGGGCCGGCACTTCGAGCCCAAGGAGGAGAATCCGATGCTCGGCTGGCGGGGGGCCTCCCGCTACGGCTCCGAGGGGTTCAGGCAGGCCTTCGCCCTAGAGTGCCAGGCCCTGCGCCGAGTGCGGGAAGAGATGGGGCTGGATCGGGTTATCCCCATGATCCCGTTCTGCCGTACGCCTGAGGAGGCCGACCGGGTGCTGGCGGAAATGGCCCGCCACGGCCTGGAACGGGGCCGCAATGGGCTGGAGGTCTACGTGATGTGCGAACTGCCCAGCAACGTGATCGCGATCGATGCCTTCTCCGATCGTTTTGATGGCTTCTCCATCGGCTCCAACGACCTGACCCAGCTGACCCTGGGTCTGGACCGGGATTCGGCCCTGGTGGCCGACCTGTTTGATGAGCGCCAGCCAGCGGTGACCGACCTGATCCGCATGGCGATCCGTGGAGCCCGCCGCAACGGTCGCAAGATCGGCATCTGCGGTCAGGCCCCCAGTGACTACCCCGACTTCGCCCGCTTCCTGATCGAGGAGGGGATCGACTCCATCAGCCTCAACCCGGATGCGCTGCTGTCCACACGCCTGACGGTGGCCGCAATCGAGTCGGAGCTGGCGGCCGCAGCTGCCACAGCACCAGCAGATGGGCGCTAGCGCGCACCACGCTCAACACCGCCAGGGCGACGCACAGGGGACAGTGGGTCAGCGACATCGAGGCGTTCTCCTGGTCTGCGCTCCAAGACAGCAACCATCGCACCGATCGGCCACCGCGGCCGCTGTTCCGTCGAATGCTGGAATGGAATCCGTCAGCGGAAGAGGGGTTCCGTGCTGCGGCTGAACGAGCTGAAGCTGCCCCTTGACCACGACGACAACGCCCTGGTGACAGCGGTGCTGCGGCGTTTGAGGATCCCGGCCACCGACCTGCTCACCCACCAGGTGGTGAAACGCAGCGTTGACGCCCGCAAGAAATCGGCCATACGTCTCACGTACAGCCTCGATCTACAGGTGAAGGGCGAGGCCGCGCTGCTGCGCCGGTTCCGGGATGACCCCCAACTGCAGACCAGCCCCGACACCCGCTATCGGCCCGTTGTCCAGGCGCCCTTGGCCTGGAGCGAAGCCCCACCGACCCGTCCGGTGGTGATCGGAGCGGGCCCCTGCGGCTACTTCGCGGCCCTGCTGCTGGCCCAGATGGGCTTGCGGCCGCTCTTGCTGGAGCGGGGCAAGGCGGTGAAGGAGCGCAGCGCCGACACCTTCGGCTTCTGGCGGGGCACCCGTCCCTTCAACTGCGAATCCAATGCCCAGTTCGGAGAGGGGGGAGCCGGCACCTTCTCGGACGGCAAGCTCTACAGCCAGGTGCGCGACCCGCGCCACCTGGGCCGCAAGGTATTGGAGGAGCTGGTGAGCTGCGGCGCCAACGCCGAGATCCTCAGCCTGCACCGGCCCCACATCGGCACCTTCAAGCTGGCCACGGTGGTGCGTCAGCTGCGGGCCCGGATCGAATCCCTCGGGGGCGAGGTGCGTTTCCAGTGCCGGATGGAGCGGCTGCTGATCGAGGAACGCCAGGGCCAAAGGCGGGTGGTAGGCGTCCGCCTTGCAGACGGCAACGAGCTGGCGAGCGAAGCGGTGGTGCTGGCCGTCGGCCACAGCGCCCGGGACACCTTCCAGACGCTTTGGGAGCAGGGGGTGGCAATGGAAGCCAAGCCGTTCGCGGTGGGCCTGCGGGTGGAGCATCCCCAATCCCTGGTGGATCGGGCCCGCTGGGGCGCCTGCGCCGGCCATCCCCTGCTGGGGGCGGCGGAGTACAAGCTGGTGCACCACGCCAGCAACGGCCGCAGCGCCTACAGCTTCTGCATGTGCCCCGGTGGACTGGTGGTAGGCGCCACCTCCGAGGAGGGGAAGGTGGTGACCAACGGCATGAGCCAGCACTCCCGCAACGAGCGCAACGCCAACAGCGCAATCGTGGTGGGCATCGATCCCGCTGACGTGGCCCCCTACGGCAGAGAAGCGGGTGACCCGCTGGCGGGGATGGCCTTTCAACGGCATTGGGAAGCCAAAGCCTTCGCCTTGGGGGGCGGCAGCTACCGGGCCCCGGGACAGCGGGTGGGTGACTTCCTCGCGGGAAGGTCCTCGGCCGACGCCGGATCGGTGCGCCCCTCCTACCAGCCTGGGGTGACCTTCACCGATCTGGGCGAGTGCCTTCCGGCCGAGGTGATCCAGGCCATCCGGGAGGCCCTGCCAGCCTTTGAGCGCACCATTCCAGGGTTCGCCATGGAGGAGGCCGTGCTCACGGGCGTGGAAACCCGCACCTCCTCTCCGGTGAGGTTGCCGCGGGGAGAGGGCCTTGAGAGCACTAACACCGCAGGGCTCTACCCGGCTGGAGAAGGGGCGGGCTATGCGGGCGGAATCCTGTCGGCGGCCATCGACGGCATCGAAGTGGCCGAAGCGGTGGCCCTCACTCTTCGTCGTCGTCACTTCCCAGGGGAACCAGACGGATCTGCTTGCGACCAAGCTTGATCTCGAACTCATCCCCAGGGGAGAGGTCAAGGATTGAGGTGTAGGCCTTACCGACCATCAGGTTTCCGTTGAATTGCACCTTGGTGCTGAAGCTCAACTTGCGACCGCCCTTGGATGACTTGGTAGCGGAGGCGAAATCAACGCCTTTTGCGGCCAGTAGCGCTTCGTAGAAAGCAGTGAAATTCAACCGTTCGCTGCCATCCTTTTTGGTGGAGACGTAGCCGCAGGCCCGCACAATCTCTGACTTGCCTGCGTCTCCCAATTCCTTGACCTTGGCCAGAAGATCAGCACCCGTGAGCATGGACCGTTGAAGTCGAACAGCACCATCTTCTCACCTCAACCTCTGTTTATGCAGCCCCCCTGTCCCCAAGCCTCCTTCTGGAAGTAGCGCGAGACCCCAACAGAGCCAAGGCTGCACCCCACCCTGATTGGACGCAATCATCTCAACTAAGACTGGGCAACGATTCCACTCCATTGGACTGCCTTGACCTGATCCCTGCGCCAGGAATGGAACAACTCAGGCTCAGCCACTGTGCAAAGTGGGCAGATACTGATCTGCTCCACGGCGATGCCTTCCTGAATCAGTTGCAGGCGCGTAGCCAGCCGCAGATCGAGACGATCACGCCCTGGTTCGGTATCCACCAGCAGTGCTCCCACCCCCACCAATTGCTGCACACAATCCGCCACAGATCCCCCTGGGATCGCCAGGGCCACCTGCTCGCTCACCTGCCGATGCACTTGATAGTTAGGGCCGCTCACCGCTGGCCCAAGGGCCACCTCCAGATCCTGTCGCCTGCTACCAGCGGCCTCCAAGAGGCGCAGGGCCTCCGGCACGATGCGGGCGGCCACCCCCCGCCAGCCCGCATGGCAGGCGGCCACCCGGCCCGAGGCCCGATCCGCAATCAACACCGGTGTGCAGTCGGCGCCACAGACCCACAGGCTCTGGCCACCGCCGTCACTCACCAAACCATCCGCCTCGGGCCAGGGGGCGCCGGTGGCAAGGCCTGCTGGCAGAACCGTGCCGCCGTGAATCTGGGTGGGGCGATGGACACTGATGCCGGCACTGAGCACACCCGCCAGCACCTCCGGTCCACGGCCCTGCCACAACCGGGTGAAAAAGCCATGCTCAAACTCCGCTAACCGGTCCGCCTGGAGGTAATAGCCCCCATAGCCGCCGATCCAGCTCCAGCCCTCCAGCCGGTTGAAGCCCACATCGGGGCGATCAAAGGGGAGATCAACGGCCTCGGCCATGGTTGGAATCAAGAATCAGGCAGATCCCGCAGCAGCCAGAAACCTTCGAACCGGGGATCCGATTCACTGGCCTGGACGGCAATGAACTGCACACCGCCGGCCTGTTCGCGGGCGTCCCGGAAGGCCTGGCGCGCCGCTGCGGCCTCCTCCGCCTCCAGGTTGGCCAGGAGCCAGCGGGCATCAATCCCCGCCTCCAGCACCAGCTGCTGGCCGCTGATCTCCAGCCGAACGGGTTCCAGTCCGGCCAGCCAACCGGCGATCGCCAGGGCACGGGCGCGGCTGAACAACCGCAGACCCGGCACGGGGAACCCCTCCTCCAGACCCGCCGGCAGCCCCACCAGACCAGAAAAGCCGATGGGCCACTGGGCTGCTTCGCGCAACTCCCCCACCGGGAGAGAGGCCCAGCTCCAGCTGTCGCCACGGACTGCCTCGGGCAAGGGAACGGCCAGGGGCTGGATCGGGGTAGGCGGCGGGGCCAATGGACCGGCCAGGTAGCCCTCCTCCTGGGGATAGACCTCCAGGTGGCGCTCCCGCAACCACTCCACCAGGGCAAAACAGCGGCGGGATGGCACCAGCTCGAGGTCCAGCTGCTCTGCGGCCCGTTGGACCATCGTGCGCATCGAGGCACGCCAGCAGCGCAGGCGCCGGGGTGGAGCAAAGCCCCCTTTCTCCGCATCGGTGAGGGCCCGCTCGAGGGCGCCCTTGAGCCAGGCGGAATTGACGCTGCCAGCCGCACAGGCTTCTGACCAACGGAAGAGTGGTTGGGAAGGGTCCAGGGTGGGACTGGAGCAAATCAGGAGCTCCCAACGCTTCTTGCCATCGGGCTCTAGCACCGGCCTGGAGTAATAATCGAGCTCCCAGTCGGCGAGAATGGCCGTGGTGGTCATCCGGCGTTCTGCTCCTGTTGGCGCAGCAGGCTGCGGGCGCGGTTGGCCCGATCGGTGGCCTCCGCCATCACCTTCTCCTTCTCGATCAGCAACTCGCCGGGCTGCCCCTCCAGCAGGGCGGTGTTGAGTCCGATGCGGCCGCGGCCGGGGTCGAGTTGGGTGATCAGGGCCTTGACCCGGTCCCCCTGGTCAAACACCTCCCGCAGGTCCCGCAGGGTGCCCCCCGTAACGCAGGAGTGGTGCAGCAGGCCGCTGACACCGCCGAGATCCACGAAGAAGCCATAGGGCTTGACCGACACCACCTGACCTTCCACCAATTGGCCCACCTCCAGGTCCGAGAAACGGGCCGCGATGGCCGCCCGTTTCTCGGAAAGCACCAGCTTGCGGGTCTCGGGATTCACCTCGAGGAAAGCCAGGCCCAGGGTCTTGCCCACCAGGGCCTCATGGTTCTCCCCTTCCTGGAGCTGGGAGCGGGGAATGAAGGCCCGCAGCCCCTCCAGATCACCGGTGACGCCCCCGCGGTTGAAACCGGTGATCTTGACCTGAACCACCTTGCCCTCTTTTTCCAGCTGCTTGACCTTGTCCCAGCTCTGCCGCAGCGCCAGGGCACGGCAGCTGACCGTGACCATGCCATCGGCGTTCTGCTCGCGGGTCACCAACACCTCGATCGGCTGTCCCTTGGGGAAGCGCTCCTTGAGGTTCGAGATCACGCCAAGGCCGCATTCGGCCTTGGGCATGAACCCCGGCGCCTTGCCGCCGATGTCCACGTAGACCCCATCACTCTCCAGGCCGATCACGACGCCGCTGACCACCTCTCCGGTGGTTCCCACCGGTTCGTTCTCGTCAAGGGCGGCAAGGAAGGCCTCCTCGTCAAAGTCGAAGTCGTCGACGGTGCGCGCCGCCACCGCCGGTTTGGCTGCCGAGGCAGGGGCCTTGGAGGTGCTGCGGGAGCCCTTGCTGCGGCTGGTGTCCGGTCCGAGCAGATCGGCCATCGTGAGCCCCTCGAGGGACCCCAGGTCGAACAGCTCGTCATCTGTGCGGGTTGGAGCCGAGGAAACGGCCGACGCAGGGGCAGCGGTTGTGGGCCTGGGGCTGGGGGCTTGCGCTGAGGGCTCACCTGCGGGGGGGGCTGGGGCCGCCACCTCAGCCGCGCCTTCGGTTGCCCCCTCGGGCTGGAGCGATTGTTCGTCCCGTTTGCTGATGTGCAGCACCTGCAAAGGCTGCCGCGAAGGGGACCCGGCCCCAGGTCGGTTGAGCTTCGGCGGCAGGGGCCTGGGCGAACGGGCCGGCTGAGGCGGCTCGGGGGTGCCGGATCCGGCCATGAACATGGAAAGGTGACAGCCTCTCACTGTAGAGACGCCCCCCTGGGATGGAACGCTCCCTGGCCCGCATGGCCTGGCCCGATGTGCAACGGGCCGCAGCCCGCGCTGGCAGCACCGTGATCTGGCCCCTGGGCGCCCTCGAGCAGCACGGGCCCCAGCTGCCCCTGGGCACGGACGGCCTGTTCGTCGATCGCCTCACCGATGCGGTGCTGGCCCGGCTGGATCCCCAGCTGCCGATCTGGCGGTTGCCCCTGTCCCCGTTTGGGTTTTCACCAGAACACCTCTCGTTTCCGGGCACCGTGAGCCTGGCGGCGGATCTGCTGGTGGCCCTGGTGGCCCAGGTGGGAGCGGATCTCGCCCGGACAGGCTTTGAACGGTTGGTGCTCCTCAACGGCCACGGCGGCCAGATCGGTCTGCTGCAGACGGCAGCGCGGCAACTGCGGGCGCAGCACCCCCAACTGGCGGTGCTGCCCTGCTTCCTCTGGAGCGGCCCCCCCGGCGTGGCCAGCCAGCTGCCGGAGCCCGAGCGCTCTGAGGGCCTGCATGCGGGCCTGGCGGAAACGAGCCTGATGCTGCACCTGGAGCCCTCCGTGGTCGGTCCCGAGCGCCCGGCGGACGGCCAGGCGCCCCCAGCGCCGCCGGGCTGGAGCCTGGAAGGCGCCGTGCCCGATGCCTGGCTGACCGCGGACCTGTCGCGATCGGGCGTGGTGGGGGATGCCAGGGGGGCTTCGGCGGCCCTTGGTGCCTCCCTGGAGGAGGCCCTGGTGGGGGGCTGGAGGCAGCTGTTGGAGGATCTGCTGCGCAGCGACTGGCCACCGGGACCGGGAAAGCGGCCAGGGTGAAGTCGCCCAACTGGCAGACCCCCGAGGCGATCGGCAAAGGCCATCGCTACAGTTCATGCTTGATCTGCGATGACAGGAACGCCATGCCGACCCTCGAATCCGACGCGGCCGCCACCACCGCTTCCCTCGGGGTTTCTGGCGTAGAGCTGCCCGATTTCAGCAGCGCCTCCTACAAGGACGCCTACAGCCGCATCAACGCGATCGTGATCGAGGGAGAGCAGGAGGCCCACGACAACTACATCTCCCTGGGGGGGCTGCTGCCCGACCAGGCCGAGGAACTGGCCCGGCTTGCCCGCATGGAGCTCAAGCACATGAAGGGCTTCACCGCCTGCGCCCGCAACCTGAAGGTGGAAGCGGACATGGACTTCGCCAAGGAATTCTTCTCCCCCCTTCACGGCAATTTCCAGAAGGCCCTGGCGGAGGGCAAGGTGGTGACGTGCCTACTGATCCAGGCCCTGCTGATCGAAGCGTTCGCGATCGCGGCCTATCACATCTATATCCCGGTTGCCGATCCCTTTGCCCGCAAGATCACCGAAGGGGTCGTCAAGGACGAGTACACCCACCTCAATTACGGCCAGGAGTGGCTCAAGGCCAACTTCGAGGCCAGCCGCGAGGAACTGGAGCAGGCCAACCGGGCCAACCTGCCCCTGGTGCGCACCATGCTCGATCGGGTGGCCGGTGATGCCGCCGTGCTGCAAATGGACAAGGAAGACCTCATCGAAGATTTCCTCATCGCCTACCAGGAGGCTTTGACGGCAATCGGCTTCAGCACCCGGGACATCGCCCGGATGGCGGCGGCGGCCCTGATCTGAGCACTGGGGTGCAGAACGGGCCCTCCGGAACCTCCGGGCCTCCCGCATGCTCCACTGGTTCGCACGAGTTCAGTTACGCCTGTCCGCATGTTCGGTCTGATCGGTCATTCCAGCAGTTTCGAGGAGGCGCGCCTCAAGGCACGGACCCTCGGCTACGAGGAATACGCCGACGGAGACCTGGACATGTGGTGCAGTGCGCCACCCCAGCTGCTGGAGACCATCCAAGTCACCAGCGCCACGGGGGCAACGATCGAAGGGTCCTACATCGATTCCTGCTTCGTGCCGGAGATGTTGAGCCGCTTCAAGACGGCCCGCCGCAAGGTGCTCAACGCCATGGAGCTGGCCCAGAAGAGTGGGCTCGACATCACCGCCCTTGGTGGTTTCACCTCGATCATCTTCGAGAACTTCAAGCTGCTGCAGTTCCAGCAGATCCGCTCCACCACCCTGCAGTGGGAACGGTTCACCACGGGTAACACCCACACCGCCTGGGTGATCTGCCAGCAAGTAGAAGCCAACGCGCCGATGGTGGGCATCGACCTCAGCCAGGCGAAGGTGGCCGTGGTGGGCGCCACGGGGGACATCGGCAGCGCCGTCTGCCGCTGGCTGCGGCACCGCACCGGCGTGGCCGAGCTGCTGCTGGTGGCCCGCCAGGCCCAACCCCTGCTCGATCTGCAACAGGAACTTGGAGGCGGCCGCATCCTTGAGCTGCAGGAGGCCCTGGGCCAAGCGGATGTGGTGGTCTGGGTGGCCAGCCTGCCCCAGACCCTCGCCATCGACGCCGAGAGGCTGCCCAAACCTTGCCTGATGATCGATGGGGGCTACCCGAAGAACCTCGACACCAAGGTGGCCGGCGGCGGCGTGCATGTGCTCAAGGGCGGCATCGTCGAGTTCTGGCAGGACATCGGCTGGAAGATGATGGAGGTGGCCGAGATGGACAAACCCCAACGGCAGCTGTTCGCCTGTTTCGCTGAGGCGATGCTTCTCGACTTCGAAGGGCTGCACACCAACTTCAGTTGGGGCCGCAACAACATCAGCCTGGCCACCATGGAACGCATCGGCGAGGCCTCCCTCCGCCACGGCTTCCGCGCCCTGGGTCTTCAACCCGCCCAGCTGGGTGAGCTGACCACCGTCTGAGGTCTCCCATCTGACGGCCCCTGTCCGTTGACGCCCCTCTGATCCCTCCGTTCCTCCTGTTCTCTCCCTGCCATGGCCCGTCGCCCCCTGCTGGACTTCGAGAAACCCCTGGTGGAGCTTGAGGAACAGATCGAGCAGATCCGCCAGCTGGCCCAGGATTCCGAGGTAGACGTCAGCCAGCAGCTGCTGCAGTTGGAAACCCTGGCGGCCCGCCGCAGGGAGGATATCTTCGGCGCCCTCACGGCGGCCCAGAAGATCCAGGTGGCCCGCCACCCCCAGCGCCCCAGCACCCTCGACTTCATCCAGCTGATCACCGATGAGTGGTACGAGCTCCACGGCGACCGCCGCGGCTCTGACGATCAGGCCCTGATCGGCGGCGTCGGCAGGATCGGCAGCCAATCGGTGCTCCTGATCGGCCACCAGAAAGGGAGAGACACCAAGGAGAACGTCGCCCGCAACTTCGGCATGGCCTCACCAGGGGGCTACCGCAAGGCCTTGCGTCTGATGGAGCATGCGGATCGTTTCCGCCTGCCGATCCTCAGCTTCATCGATACGCCGGGCGCCTATGCCGGGGTGTTGGCGGAGGAGCAGGGCCAGGGGGAGGCCATTGCCGTGAACCTGCGGGAGATGTTCCGCCTGCGGGTGCCGATCATCGCCACGGTCATCGGCGAGGGTGGCTCCGGCGGCGCCCTCGGCATCGGCGTGGCCGACCGGCTGCTGATGTTTGAGCACAGCGTCTACACGGTGGCGAGCCCCGAGGCCTGTGCCTCGATCCTCTGGCGCGATGCGGCCAAGGCTCCAGCAGCGGCCGCCGCGCTCAAGATCACCGCCGCTGATCTGCTGCAGCTGGGCGTGATCGACGACGTGATTCCTGAACCCTCCGGCGGCAACCACTGGGCGCCCCTGGAGGCCGCGGAAGCCATCAAGAAGGCGCTGCTGCGCCACCTGGCCGAACTGGGGCAACTCAGCGAATCCCAACTGCTGCAGGATCGCTACGCCAAGTTCCGCCGCATGGGCCGCTTCATCGAAGCCGGTGCCGGTGATTTCGGGGCCGCGGATTCATTCTTCAGCGCTTAACGTTTACTGCGAACAGGGAAAAACGTGCCTGCCGTTTTAATCACGGGCGCATCCAGGGGCATCGGCGCCAGCGCCGCCCAACGATTTGCCCAAGCCGGCTGGGATCTGCTCCTGCTGGCCCGCACCACAGCCGATCTGGAGGCCTTGAAGGCCAACCTGGCTCCCCTGGGCCAGCGGGTGGAAATCACCAGCGTTGATCTGAGTGATCCAGCTGCGGTGGCGCCGGCCCTGGCGGAACTGCTCCAGCGGGGGCTGATCCCCTCGGTGCTGATCAACAACGCCGGTGCGGCCTACACCGGCGAGCTGGCTGCGATGCCTCTGGAGGATTGGCAGTGGTTGTGGCAGCTGAATCTCACCAGTGTGTTTCAAGTCACCCAGGCGGTTCTCCCCGGGTTGCGTGGCGATGGCGGAGGCCTGATCATCAACGTCAACAGCCACGCGGCTCGCAAGGCGTTCCCCTCCTGGGGCGCCTACTGCGCCACGAAAGCCGCGCTTGAGTCCTTCAGCCGGTGCCTGGCGGAAGAGGAGCGCAGCCACGGCATCCGGGTGAGCACCCTCACCCTCGGATCGGTCGACACCCCCCTCTGGGGGACGAAAACCGTCCAAGCCTCCTTCGATCGGCGTGCCATGCTTTCAGCAGATCAAGCGGCTGAAGCCCTGCTGTTTCTGGCTCAGCAGCCCTCCTCCCAGGTGGTCGAAGACATCACCCTCATGCCCGCCACCGGAACTTTCTGACCCCATGACGTCCACCCTTCCGTCCAGCAGAACCATCAAGACGACCACACCCGAAACGGTGTCCACCCCCAGTGCTCCACCAGCACCCATCAGCCTCCGCATCCGGCAACGTCTGGACGCCGCCGGTGTGGCCTACCTGGCCAACGACAACGTGGCGGACCATCTCCAGGAGGGGGAACTGGATCAGCTGGAGCTTGAAGTGGCCGGCAAGGTGCGCGAGTTGCTGCGCAGCCTCGTGATCGACATCGACAACGACCACAACACCGAGGAAACGGCCGAGCGCGTAGCCCGCATGTACCTGCATGAGGTATTCAAGGGTCGCTATCACAAACAGCCCAAAATCGCCAGCTTCCCCAACGTCAAGAAACTCGACGAGATCTATACCGTCGGCCCCATCAGCGTGCGCTCGGCCTGCTCCCACCATTTGGTACCCATCCTGGGGAACTGCTGGATCGGCATCAAACCCGGTGATCGGGTCATCGGGCTCTCCAAGTTTGCCCGGGTGGCGGACTGGGTGTTCTCACGCCCCCACATTCAGGAGGAGGCGGTGATGATCCTGGCCGATGAAATCGAACGGCTCTGCGAACCGCTTGGCCTGGCGATCCTCGTGAAGGCGCAGCACTACTGCATGAAATGGCGCGGGGTCAAGGAGCCCCAAACCAGCATGGTCAACTCGGTGATGCGCGGTGATTTCCGCCACGACCCCAGCTTGAAGCAGGAGTTCTTTGAACTGGTGCGTCAGCAGGAAGCCCTGCTGACCACCTGAGGCCAGATCCGCCCAGAGCCCGATGGGGCACAACAGGAGTACTTGATCAGGGGGCCTTCATCACCGGGCCCACGGGAGCAGAAGCCACCCGCTTGATCGAGTTGTTCTGGGGCACCACCAGCACCACCACCAACTGATTGCCCACGTCGGCGGCGGAGGGAACGTAGTTGGCCCCTGTGGCTCCAGGAATGAGGGTCCAGTTGCTCGCCCCCGGCACCAGTCGATACCAGTGGTAGGCGCTGGCGGGGATACCGGCAACGGAGGTGGCCTGCAGGCTGGCCCAGAGAAGACCTCCTTCGGCCGCCTGACCCGAGAGGACCAAACCATTGAGTCCATCCACGGTTTGCTGAACCGCCGCCGCCAGGTTCTGCTTCTGGGCGATCTCCTTGCGCAGGATGCGGATCTGCTGCTGGGGATCCGCGGTGAGCCCGGGCACGCATTGGAGCGTTCCCTCCACCAGCTGGCAGCCGGGGAGCATGTCCTGGCTGCGGCCGGGCAGGGCGACGGGCCCCAGCAGGGTGAGGCCGGTGGCGCCGAGCACCAGGGCGGAGCGGAAGAAAACCATCAAGGGGAAAGGGAGCATCAGAACCGATCCTCGCCTGATCCGCGCTGACTGCCCAGTCGTAGGGCCTCCACCAGGTCTGCCACCTTGGCCAGATCCTTGTCTCCAGGGGAGTGCTCCACGGAACTGGAGACATCCAGTCCTGCGGGGCTGAGCTCCGCCAACAGAGCGGGAATGCGCTGGGCCGAAACCCCTCCGGCCAGCCACCAGGGCATCGGCGCCCCAAACCCCCGCAACCAATCGATCGGAAGTGCCCGGCCGGTCCCCCCCAGCTGATCGGGCGCCCAGGCATCCAGCACCAGGGCATCAACGGCACCGACGTAGGAACGGGCCCGATCCAGATCTCCCTGGGAGCGCACCCGCAGGGCCTTCCAGACCGCGCAGCCCAGCCGCCGCCGCAGGTCGGCGCAGGTTTCCGGGCTCTCCTGCCCATGGAGCTGAACCACCCGATGGCCCCGCTCGGGCAGCAATTCCTCCATCTCCCCCTCGCTGGGGTCCGCCACCACCAGCACCCCTTCGACCCCGGGCCGGGCCATCGCCACGGCCTCGAACAGGGCCGGCCTCGCCGCCGGCTCCAGCCAGCGGGGGGTGCCGGCCACGCCGATCACACCGATCGCATCCACCCCCAGGCGGGCAATCGCCACGGCCTGTTCGCAATCCCGCAGGCCACAGATCTTGAGCTTGGGGCGCAACACGGAACATTGAGGGCGTCAGCCATCTTTCTAGGATCGATCCATCAGCGTCCCGGCTCAAGCGGGGCATCGCCGAGGGCAAACCGCGTGGGGGAAGGCTGGCAACTCTTCACGATCCGGGGGATTCCCCTGCGCATCCACCCCAGTTGGTTCTTGATCCTGGCGCTGTTTACCCTCGGCAATCAGGGGGTATTCGCCCAGAAGTTTCCAGCAGCCGCAGGTGACGCGATCCTTTGGGCGATGGCATCCATGACCTCGGTGCTGGTCTTCGTATCAGTTCTGCTCCACGAACTGGGTCATTCGCTAGTGGCCATGGGCCAGGGAATCAAGGTGCGCAGCATCACCTTGTTCTTGCTGGGCGGAGTGGCCACGGTCGAGCGGGAATCCAGCACCCCCTTCGGGTCTCTGCTGGTGGCCGTGGCGGGGCCGGTGGTCAGCCTGCTGCTGGCTGCCGGTCTGTTCGCCTCGACCCACGCTTTTACGCATGTCTCCCCCTACCTGGGAGCAATGGTCGAATACCTCGCATTACTGAATCTGTATTTGGCGCTGTTCAACCTGCTGCCGGGGCTGCCCCTCGATGGCGGCCTGGTGGTCAAGGCCCTGGTCTGGCAGTGGACCGGCAGCCACCGCCGCGGTGTGCAGGTGGCCGCAGGCTGCGGCCGTTTCCTTTCCCTGCTGGCCGTGGGCTTCGGCACGATCTTGGTGCTGCGGGGCGGCGGCATCGGCGGCTTCTGGCTGATCCTGCTGGGCTGGTTCGGCCTCGGGGCGGCCCGCAACCAGCTGCAGGTGCTGGCCCTGCAGAAGACCCTGCGGGATCTGAAGGTGCGCGAGGCCAGCAAGCGCCGCTTCCGGGTACTGGAGGTCACCTCCACTCTGCGGGATCTCAGCCGCCTGCGGGTGAGCGAAGGGGAGGGCAAGGGCGATTGGCTGTTGGTGTGCGACCGGGGCCGTTGGCAGGGGGTGATCGACGATGAACCGCTGCAAGCTCTGCCGGTGCAGCGGTGGGATGGCGAGCGGATCGGCGACCACCTCAAGCCCCTGGCCAGCCTGGCCAGCATCCGGGAGGATGCCCCGCTCTGGCAGGCGGCCCTGCAACTGGAGGAACCCAACGTGGATCGGCTCCTGGTGCTCAGTGCCGCCGGCCTGCCCAGCGGCACCCTGGAGCGCTCCGACCTCTCCGAAGCGGTGCTGGCGAAGATGGGCTTGAAGCTGCCCCAAGCCTTGGTCGATAGCGCCCGCAAACAGGGGGCCTATCCCCTCGGGCTGGGCCTGGGCCAGGTGGCCCGCTCCATGGTGGCCAGCGGCGAAACCGGTGCCACTGGAGCTGAAGATCCTCAGGGGAGTGAGGGTCCAGCAACGCGGTAACGGCCCCGTCTCGCCTCGATCAGGGCCCATTCCGCCTCAGCCAGGGGCCGCTCCACCAACGGGCCGCCGGCCAGATGGTCAGCCGCAGCTCGCCGCAGCAGCGATTCGAGGGCCTCGAGCTCCACCGGCAAAGGGGGTAGATCGGGTGGGGCCTGGCCGAACACCTCCTGCCAGAGGTCCCCTGGGGGTTCCAGCATCAAGCTGCCGTGCTGAAGCAGCTGGCCGCGCCGCCAGAGCTGGGCGCTGCCAATGCGCTTGGCCCCATCGGCGTGGACCAGATCGGCGGCCGTGCTGGTGGCGAAGCAGCTGCTGCGCTGATGGCTCACGGCCGCCGTGCCGAAGCGGAGCGGCAGACCCAGTTCAGCGAAGGCCGCCCGGAGCCAGCCACAGGCCTGCTGGTAGAGCGAGCTGCGCTCTCCTGCGGGTGGATCCGGCCAGAGGAGCGCGTAGGTGAGGCAACCGGCATGGAGTACGGCCCGGCCCCCAGAGGGCCTGCGCACCAGATCGATGCCCCGTTGGGCGCCGAGGGAGCACCAGTGGGGCTCCAGGCTGCGCTGGTGCCAGCCCAGGGAAAGGGTGGGGCGGGCCCAGCGGTAGAGCCGCAACACCGGACCGCTGCGTCCGTCCACCACCTCATCCAGCAACCAATCGTCGATGGCCATCTGCTGATCGCCCGGCAGCGTCAGGGGGGGGATCCAACGCCACGGCGGGGGAGAAGGCTTGATGGGGGATGCTGGGGCCACGGGCGAACCGGGATGCGGGGTCAATGTCCTGGGAGCTGCTGCCTCTGTTGCCCCTCGGCATCCTCGCCGGCCTGCTGTCGGGACTGCTGGGCATCGGCGGTGGACTTGTGTTCTCGCCCCTGCTGCTGCTCCTCGGCCTGGATGCGCACCAGGCCCTGGCCACCAGCACCTTGGCAATCGTGCCCACCACCTTGGCCGGCACCTTGGCCCACCTGCGCAACCGCAGCATCCCGCTGGCACCGGGCGCGGCCATCGGCGCCGGGGCCCTGGTCACCGGCCTGCTGTTCAGCCACCTGGGCGCGGCACTCAGCGGCTGGCAACTGCTGAGCCTGCAATCCCTGATGTACCTGGTCTTGGCCTTTGCGATCCAGCCCAGGGACGGCCTGCCCAAGACGGACCCCCAGCGGGTGCTGCCGTTGGCCGCTCTGGCGGCGGTGGGACTGGTGGCCGGCTTCGCCACGGGGATGCTCGGGGTGGGCGGCGGCCTGGTCATGGTGCCCCTGATGGTGCGGTTGCTGCAGGTGCCGGTCCACCTGGCCATCCGCTTGAGCACCCTGGCGGTGCTGTGCTCAGCGAGCGCCGCCTCGCCCGCCTTCCTGGCCGACGGCCGTGGTCAGCTGGCGACGGCCCTGCTGATGGGGGGCACGGCCGCGGTGGCGTCCCAGTGGTCAGCCGCAAGGCTCCATCGCGTCAGTGAAGATCGGCTGGTCGTCCTGCTGCGCATCACTTCCCTTTTCCTGGCCCTGGACAGCGGTCGGCGTGCCCTGACACTGCTGCTGGCCTGAGGGTCCACCCTCCCCTTCCTCAGCTGAGGCGGCCCCAGAAGGCGGGATCGAGTTCGTAGCCGAGCACGGCAGCCATCTGCTCCAGGTTGCCGCGGCAGCTGATGCCATGGCGGGATCCCCAGTGGTCGAGGTGGAACAGACGGTGGGTGATCCAGAGATCGAGGCTCCCAGGCGCAAAGCTCAGGCCCTCATGGCGGCTGAAGCTGTGGGGAAGCAGCATCGCCACGTGGCGGGCCAGCTGGCCGCCGCTGCGCTCCAACACGAGGGGCAGCCAGGGGTGGATGGCGTCCGCCCGCAGGCTCCAGAGCCGCAACTCGGGCACCTCCGAGCGCTCGCGGGGGTCCTCCGCCGCCAGGGGCCAGTCGAACTCCAGCTCCAGACAAGGTCCGAAGCCGATCCGGTCGGCGGGGGCCAGGGCCGCCCAGGGGGCCAGGGGCGCCAGGTCGAGGCCGTTGATCACCGCTGGATCAAGCCGAATGGTGCTGGGAGGTGAAGCCGGCAAAATCCTCTGCCGAAGGGATCGGATGGACCCTAAGGAGCTTTGGCCCGGGCCGACGCCACCAACCTCAGAAGCTGTCACAGCGATCCAGAACGGCGGCGGCCATCAAGAGCTGTGACAGCCGCTGACCAGGACCTGGACCTGCGTCCAGCGGCCAGGAGAATGGCCACGACATTTTCGATGCGCACCGGGTCATGGTCTCTTCCCTCAGCCAGGTCGAAATTCTGATCGCCCTCGTGGTCGCCGCCCACGCCGGCGTTCTCGCCATTCGGCTGGCCGTGAGCCTCTACAAGGCCTGATTCGCCTGCCGCCCTTGGCAGCCCGAGCCCCCTCTGCTACAAGGCAGGGGTTGAACGCACCGCCACCCGTTGACCACAACCCCGTCACGACCGGCGAAGCGTGCGACCCACAGAGCATCGTCCGCAGTGTCTCCCTCCCAAGGCACCGAATTGGCACTGGCCAGCCGCGGGCCCCTCTCCACCGCCGGCCAGCTCCAGGCCACCGGCCTCAACACCGAACGGCGCGAACTGCTCTGCAGCGTGATCGGCCTCACGGTGAAGATCGGGGTCTCCTGCGTGGCCCTGGTCAGTCTCTGCCGCATTTCCGGCACCTACCAGGAGCGGCTGGATCGCAACGGCGAACTCTCGGCCATCCTCGACATCCAGAACGCCAAACTCAACAAAGCCCAGGAGCGTTTTGACAGCTTGTTTGCCACCGACGGCGAGCAGCGACTGATCCGGGAGCAGGACCAATGGATCTCCCCCAACCGGCTGCGGGTGGTGTGGGAGGCGGCCAAGAGCCCATTTCCGTCTGTTGAGCGCCACGCCGCCAGGGCTGGCAATGCGGGGGCCCGTCCGTAGGTTGAGGCGCCCGGAACCGTCACGGTTGCCATGCCCGCTGAGTCGACGACCGCCACGCCCCCTCCGGCCCACCCGAGCACGGCCACGCCAGGGGCGGTCCTGATCACGGGCACCACCTCTGGTGTGGGCCTCAACGCGGTCAAGTCCCTGGTAGATCGCGGCTGGACCGTGGTCACCGCCAACCGGGATCCGGTGCGGGCCGCCGCCGCCGCCCGTACCCTTGGCATCCCCGACGAACACCTGCACCACCTGCGCATCGACCTGGGTGATCTCCAGAGTGTGCAACTGGGTGTGGAGGCCCTGGTGGCCTCCCTGGGTTTCCCCCTCGATGCCCTGGTGATCAATGCGGCGGTCTACAAACCCCAGCTGAAGCAACCGGAACGCTCGCCCCAGGGCTACGAGCTCTCGATGGCCACGAACCACCTGGGGCAGTTTCTGCTGGTCCAGTTGCTCCTCGCCGACCTCCTGCAGTCGAAGCACCCCTCCCGCCGGGTGGTGATCCTGGGCACGGTGACCGCCAACTCCAAGGAGTTGGGGGGCAAGATTCCCATTCCGGCGCCCGCCGACCTGGGGGATCTCTCCGGGTTTGAGCTGGGGTTCAAGGCCCCGATCGCCATGGCCAACGGCAAGCCGTTCAAGCCCGGCAAGGCCTACAAGGACAGCAAGCTCTGCAACATGATCACCACCCAGGAGCTGCA
>JBAXME010000002.1:0-113094 GCA_037134455.1 Synechococcaceae cyanobacterium ELA445
GCCTGGGGCAGGGGCACCGGCAGGGGGGCCTGCCGGCCCTCCAGCAGCAGATCCAGGGTGTCCAGTACCCGGCCCATGTTCTCCGACCCGCCCTCGCGGAGGCAGTGGCCCAGGGCGATGGCCAGGTCCGGGTCCACGGTGCCCAGGCTTGCCAGATCTTCCCCCTGGTCCTCCGTGCCGGCCACCACGATCAACTGCCGTCCCGCGCTGCCAGCGGCCCATTGGCTCAGGCGCTCCAGGCCATAGCTCCAGTGGCCCCGCCCCCCCAGCAGCCGCACCAGGATCAGGCGGGCATGGGGGCCACTACGGCCGAGATAGTGATCGAGCACCGCGGGGTGCTCCAGGGTCGCCAGGTTGAGGCCCCGCACCGCCACCCCCAGCCGATCGGGCTCCCGATGCAGCAGGGCGGCGAGGGTGGCCAGGTCAGTGTCGGCACTGCTCAAGAGCAGCAGGGGAGCCGGCGGTTGCTCCACGTACACAACCCCCTCGGGTCCTTCGCCGGAGCCGGGAACTGCCGCGAGTCGATGCATGACCCCATCCTGGGGCCTAACAGTGAGAAGATCGCTCAAGCCACGCCGTCAGGGCCGTCGGTCCCGCCCGCCTATCCGATGCATCAGTTCCTTCCCTACGCCTGGTTCGGCGGCAAGATCGTTCCCTTCCCGGAGGCGACCCTGTCGGTGGCCACCCATGCCTTGCACTACGGCACTGGCGCCTTTGGAGGCATGCGGGGGTTACCCAACCCGGCCAATGCCAACGAAATCCTGCTCTTCCGCGCCGATCGCCACGCCCGACGGCTCAGCCAGAGCGCACGGCTGCTGCTCACCGAGCTGGATGAGCAGCTCATCCATGACGCCATCCGGGCGATCCTGCAGGCCAACCGCCCCACCACACCGGTTTACCTGCGGCCCTTCGTCTACACCAGCGACCTGGGCATCGCCCCTCGCCTGCACGATATCCAAACCGATTTCCTGATCTACGGCATCGAACTGGGCGATTACCTCTCCCCCGATGGTGTCAGCTGCCGCATCAGCAGCTGGGCCCGCCAGGAGGACCGTTCCCTGCCGCTGAGGGGCAAGATCAGCGGGGCTTACATCACCAGCTCCCTGGCCAAGACCGAGGCGGTCAAGAGCGGCTTTGATGAGGCCCTGCTGCTCAACAGCCGAGGCAAAGTGAGCGAAGCCAGCGGCATGAATCTGTTCATCGTGCGCGACGGGGTGCTGATCACCCCGGGCGTCGACCAGGACATCCTCGAGGGAATCACCCGGGCCAGCGTGTTGGAGCTGGCGAAACATCTGGGCATCCCCACCCTGGAGCGGCCGGTCGACAAGACCGAACTCTTCGTGGCCGATGAGGTCTTCCTCACCGGCACGGCCGCCCGGGTAACGCCGGTCAGGCGGGTAGAAACCACAGAACTGTCTACCGAACGTCCGGTGATGACCTTGCTGAGGGACCGTCTGACGGCCATCACCGAAGGTCGGGATCCGGCCTATGACCACTGGGTGACCAGGGTGCAACTCGGCGACGCATGAGCCAAGCGACGGCCACACGCAGGATGGAGTTCCTGGAGAGGCTCCATAGCCCCAGTCACCCGGTGTTGGTGTTTGACGGTGCCACCGGCACTTCGTTGCAGCAGATGGATCTGAGCGCTGAGGATTTCGGCGGTCCGGCCCTGGAGGGTTGCAACGAGAACCTGGTGTTCACCCGTCCCGATGCCGTCCAGGCGGTTCACCGCCAGTTCCTGGAGGTGGGCTGCGATGTGATCGAAACGGACACCTTCGGAGCGGCTTCGATCGTGCTGGTGGAGTACGACCTCCAGGATCAGGCCTTCGCCCTCAACAAAAGGGCCGCCGAACTGGCCCGCGAGGTGGCCGACGAATTCAGCACCCCCGAGAAGCCCCGCTTCGTGGCCGGCTCGATGGGTCCCACCACCAAGCTGCCCACCCTGGGCCATGTGGGCTTCGAAGAGCTCAAGTCCTCCTACCGGGAGCAGGCCGAGGGGTTGATCGCCGGCGATGTGGATCTGTTCATCGTCGAAACCTGCCAGGACGTGCTCCAGATCAAGGCGGCACTCCAGGGCATCGAAGAGGCCTTTACGGCCACTGGCCAGCGGCGACCGTTGATGGTGTCGGTCACGATGGAAACCACCGGCACCATGCTGGTGGGTTCGGATATCGCTGCGGTGGTGGCGATCCTGGAGCCGTTCCCCATTGATGTGCTCGGCCTCAACTGCGCCACCGGACCGGAGCAGATGAAGGAGCACGTGCGCTACCTGAGTGAACACAGCCCCTTCGTGGTGAGCTGTATCCCCAATGCGGGCCTGCCGGAAAACGTGGGCGGCGTGGCCCATTACCGGCTCACGCCCCTGGAGATGAAACTGCAGCTGCTGCATTTCGTTGAGGATCTGGGGGTGCAGGTGATCGGTGGCTGCTGCGGCACCACCCCAGCCCATATCGGTGCCCTGGCGGAGCTGGCGGCCGGGCTTCGGCCCCATCCCCGCCAGGTGCGAACACCCCAGCTCAGGGATGCCGCCAACGATCCCAGGCCTGCCCTGGCCTACGAGCCGGCAGTGGCCTCGATCTACGGCGTCACCCCCTACGAGCAGGACAACTCCTTCCTGATCATTGGCGAGCGGCTCAACGCCAGCGGCTCCAAGAAGGTGCGCGAATTACTGGCCGAAGAAGACTGGGATGGCCTGGTGGCCGTGGCCCGGGGCCAGGTGAAGGAGAACGCCCACGTGCTCGATGTGAATGTCGACTACGTGGGGCGCGATGGCGAGCGCGACATGCGCGAACTGGTGAGCCGGCTGGTCACCAACGTGAACCTGCCGCTGATGCTCGATTCCACCGAGTGGCAGAAGATGGAGGCGGGTCTGAAGGTGGCCGGCGGCAAGTGCCTTCTCAATTCCACCAACTACGAAGACGGGGATGAGCGGTTCTTCAAGGTGCTGGAACTGGCCAAGGCCTATGGCGCCGGCGTGGTGATCGGCACCATCGACGAGGAGGGCATGGCCCGCACCGCCGAACGCAAGTTCGCCATTGCCCAGAGGGCCTACCGCGATGCCCTGGAATACGGAATCCCCGCCCATGAGATTTTCTACGACCCCCTCGCCCTTCCCATCTCCACAGGCATAGAGGAGGACCGTAAGAATGCCAGTGCCACCATTGAGTCGATCCGTTTAATCCGCCAGCATTTGCCTGGGGCCCATGTGGTGCTGGGGGTGAGCAATGTGAGCTTCGGCCTCTCACCGGCGGCCCGGATCGTGCTCAATTCTGTTTTCCTCCATGACTGCTGTCAGGCCGGAATGGATGCGGCGATCGTGAGCCCGGCCAAGATTCTTCCCCTCGCCAAGATCAGTGAAGAGCACCAGCAGCTTTGCCGCGATCTGATCAACGATATCCGTCGGTTTGACGGCGATGTGTGTGTATTCGACCCACTCACCGAACTGACCAAGCAGTTTGAGGGGGTCAGTGCCCGGGAAGCGAGGGAATCGGGGCCAACGCTTGCGGATCTGCCCGTGGAGGCACGGCTCAAGCAACACATCATCGATGGCGAGCGTATCGGCCTGGAGGACTCCCTCAAGCAAGCTCTCAACGATTACCCACCCCTTCAGATCATCAACACCTTTTTACTTGATGGCATGAAGGTGGTGGGTGAGCTGTTCGGCTCCGGCCAGATGCAGCTGCCTTTCGTGCTGCAGAGCGCCGAAACCATGAAAGCGGCAGTGGCCTTCCTGGAACCACTGATGGACAAGGTGGAAGGCAAGACCTCCGCCAAGGCAAAGTTCCTGATCGCCACAGTGAAGGGAGATGTGCACGACATCGGCAAGAATCTTGTCGACATTATTCTCACCAATAACGGCTATGAGGTAATCAATCTCGGCATCAAACAGCCTGTGGAGGCGATCATCGAAGCCCAGAAGCTCCACCAGGCCGATTGCATTGCCATGAGTGGTTTGCTGGTCAAATCCACGGCATTCATGAAGGACAACCTGCAGGCCTTCAATGATGCCGGAATCGACGTGCCGGTAATCCTCGGCGGCGCCGCACTCACCCCCCGGTTCGTGAACAAGGATTGCCGATCGGTGTACCACGGCCAGGTGATCTATGGCCGCGATGCCTTTGCCGATCTGCGTTTCATGGATGCCTATGTCGAAGCCCGCAGCGCCGACCAGTGGGACCCCCGACGGGGCTTTCTGGCCGGGGTCCCCGCGGGTCTGGGGCTGGCGGAGGCCACTGAGACGGAGGAGGCCGATGGTGAGCCCGCCGCCCCGCCGGAGACTGCTGACCAAGAAGGCCCAGCCAAGCCCGCCGGAGAGGGGCTGATCGTCAGCAGTGAGCGCTCTGAGGTGGTGCCCGAGGAGCCGGAGCTCACGCCACCCTTCTGGGGCAGCCGGGTGCTGCTGGAGAACGAGATCCCCCTGGAGGATGTGTTCGCGTTCCTTGATCGCAACGCCCTTTTCGCAGGCCAGTGGCAGCTCCGCAAGGCCAAGGACCAAAGCCGCGAGGACTACGAGGCCCTGCTGGTGGAGAAGGCGGAACCGGTGCTGGCGGAGTGGACCCACACCTGCCTGCAGGAAGGCCTGCTCACCCCCCGGGTGGCCTATGGCTACTTCCCCTGTGGTCGCGATGGCAACGCCCTACGGGTCTTTGACCCGGTCGACCCCTCCCGGGAACTGGGACAGTTCGATCTGCCCCGCCAACGGGCCGGCAACCGCTACTGCATCGCTGACTTCTACCGGGACCTGGTGGACGGAAAGCCCGTGGACGTTTTGGCCATGCAGGCGGTGACCATGGGGGAGAAGGCCACTGCCCATGCCCGACAACTGTTCCAAGACAACCGTTACACCGACTATCTCTATTTCCACGGCCTGGGGGTGCAACTGGCCGAGGCCCTGGCCGAGTGGACCCATGCCCGCATCCGCCGGGAGCTGGGGTTTGGGGACCAGGAGCCGAGTGCCCTCCGGGATGTGCTCGCCCAGCGCTACCGGGGCAGCCGCTACTCCTTCGGTTACCCCGCCTGTCCCAACGTGGCCGATTCCCGCCAACAACTGGCCTGGCTGGGGGCGGAGCGCATCGGACTGACCATGGATGAAAGCGATCAGCTGGATCCGGAACAGAGCACCACGGCCCTGGTGGCCCTCCATAGCCGCGCCCGCTACTTCAGCGTCTAAGCCCGTCCAGGGCGGCGCCCAGGGACCATCCGGGTGGCAGGCTGGGGGCTGTGTTCGAGAACAGTTCCATGGCCATTGCCGGACCCGGTGGCGTCGATGAGGCGATCGCCGCCGGACTCGATCTTGATGGCACGCCCCTGCCGGTCGACATGCTGGCCCTCTACACCGAAGTAATGGAGCTGGAGGCCGGGCGGACGCGCAGTGGTGTGCGCAAGTCGATGCGCAACCGGATTGTGCGCACGGGTGCCAAGCATTTCGACCAGGCCACCCTCGATCGCCGGCTGCAGGCCGCAGGCTGGGAAGGGCTCAAAGCCAAGGAGATCGCCTTTTTCTATGGCTGAGCGCAAAACGAACGACCCATCGCCCTAGGCGCAGAGGTCCTCAAGGGTGTCGATCACCTGCTGCTGGAAGGATTCCAGTTCGCTCGAATCGCTCAGATCGATGCCCTCACCAGCGGCGTTCTGGGTGAGCTCCTGAAAATGGAACGCCCCCTCGCCGTTGGCTAGAAATTCAATTGCGGAGCTTTCGCCGCTCTCCTTGAAGGCATCGCACAGTGCCAAAAACGCCGCGTCTTCCGTGAATTCCCAGCTCATGAAGGGAGATCTGCTGAAAGACCTTTAACGCCTGCCCCCCCGAATCCGTCAACCATTTGGGCGATGGTTTGTGCCACTCCTTCGCCAGACTCCTGTCTGCATCGGTCTTTTCCTTCTACGCCATGGTTTCGCCCAGTTCGGACGATCAGCCCCGCAACGTGCTGGGACAACCCCTGGAGCTCTGCAGCTGCGAGCCCCTCACCGGATGGACCCGGGATGGCAGTTGCCGCACGGGTCCGGGGGATGGGGGGATGCACACGGTCTGCTGCCTGATCACCGAGGCCTTCCTCAGCTACAGCAAGGCCCAGGGCAATGATCTGAGCACCCCGATGCCGGCCTACCGCTTCCCCGGCCTCCAGCCGGGGGACCACTGGTGCGTGTGTGCAGCCCGCTGGCTGGAGGCCTATGAAGACGGCATGGCCCCACCGGTGCTGCTCAAATCCACCGAGGCCTCCAGCCTGCGGTTGATCTCCCTCGACCTGCTGAAGGAGAATGCAGCTGACGTGTGAGGGGTGCCCTTGGGCGCCATGAGTGTGCGCGTCGCCGTTCTGGGACTGGGAGCATGGGGGAGCACCTTGGCGGCCCTGCTGGAGCGCCAGGGACACCGCCTGACGCGGTGGTCGAGGAGTGGGGGTGGGGATCCCGCCCAGCTTTTGGCGGACCAGGACCTCGTGCTCTCCGCAGTGGCCATGGCAGGGGTCGCCGACCTGGCGATCCAGCTGGCACCTTCCTGGCCCCGGGGACTCCCCTTGCTGAGCTGCTCCAAGGGTCTGGACCCTGTCCACCTCTGCACCCCCTCCCAGCTCTGGGAGGGTTCGAACCCCTCCCTGCAGGTGATCGTCCTCAGCGGTCCCAACCTGGCCAAGGAACTGGACCAGGGTCTTCCCGCGGCCAGTGTGCTGGCATCCCGCCACGGCACCCTGGCCACCGAACTGCAGCGTCAACTCAGTGGCGAAACCCTGCGGCTGTACACCAACGCCGATCCCCTTGGAACGGAGGTGGCCGGCGCCCTCAAGAATGTGATGGCCGTGGCGGCCGGTGTCTGCGATGGGCTCGGGCTGGGTGCCAATGCCAAGGCCTCCTTGCTCTGCCGCGGGTTGGCGGAGATGGGTGTGGTGATTGAGGGACTGGGGGGACAGAGCAGCACGCTCTACGGCCTGGCGGGGCTGGGGGACCTGCTGGCAACAGCCAACAGCCCCCTGAGCCGCAACTTCCGCTATGGGTTGGCGCTGGCCGAGGGGGTTGGCCACAGGCAGGCCCTGCTCCGGGTCGGCGCCACGGTGGAGGGGGCTGCCACCGCCACGGCTGTCACGCGGTTGGCGGCAGCCAAGGGATGGCATCTGCCCATTTGCGAGCAGGTGGAGGCCCTGATCCAAGGACAGATCAGCCCTGCCCAAACGGTTCGTGCCCTGATGGATCGCACCCTGAAGGGGGAGTGAGGCTGCCGTAGGGGGACCCTTTGTCTGTTGCGCTCTGTTGCTGCACCGCTGAGGCCCCAGTGGGGAATGGGCTCTTGTGTCAGGAGATGGGGCCAGAACCCCTGGCTCGATCCCCGCTGGATAACACCATCGGCACCAGACCGGTTGCCACCCCTGTCCCCACGACCGTCCAGGGGTGCCGTTTTCCGGCATGATCCACCTGTTCCCTCATGAGCCAACGGCCGTGGTCAGGCGTCGCTACCGCTGGCAGCTCTGGGGACGCAGGTTGCGTCGTTCCTTCGTTCAGCAGGCCCGCCTGAAGACCGTGCTGCTCACGGCTCCCGTGGGTTTCGGAGCATTGGGCATCGGCTTTATGGCCCAGGGCTTGGTCCCCAGCACCCCAACGGTGGATGCCCCTTTGATCGAGGCCATGCTTCAGGCCCCCCCCCCGCCACCCCGCTCCGTCCAGGCGTCCATGGTGGCCGCGGCGCAGCAGGTGCAGGCCGATCGGGATCCCCTGGCAGGAGTGCAGGCCCGCAAGGCCTCGGGAGGTGCGGCTGTCTCAGGGGACTTGTCCCTGGCAGAACCCGAGTCAGGGGCTCCGCTCGATCTGGAGATCCGCGTGGCTCTGTTGAATCAACCCGCAAGCCTCCAACTCTCCGCCGCCGGCCCCTGGGTGCTGCGGGACCGCGCCGGCAACGTGCTGAGGCAGGGCAATGCGGGCAACCCTTTGCTGGTGGCCGACGGAGCCGATCTGCCCGCTGAACTGTGGTTCGAAACAACAAGAGGCGAAGCGGTCAGTGTGCAGGGCCGTGCCTATGACGGCCGCCTGCGTTTGGTGCGCCAAGGGGGTGCCTACACCGTGGTCAACCACCTGTCGATGGAGCGCTACATCGCCTCCGTAGTGGGTTCGGAGATGCCGAGCAGTTGGAACATGGAGGCCCTTCGGGCCCAGGCGGTGGCGGCACGGTCCTACGCCCTGGCCCACATGGCCCGCCCGGCCAGCGCCCATTGGCACCTGGGCAACACCACCCGCTGGCAGGCTTACCGAGGGCTTGAATCGGTTACTTCCCGCACCCAGCAGGCTGCCGCCAGCACCGCCGGCGTGATCCTGAGTTATCAGGGCGGCATCGTCGAGAGCCTCTACGCGGCCAACCATCAGATCGCCCTGGAGGCCCATGGCCGGCTGGGGGCCAGCATGAGCCAGGAGGGTGCCCAACAGCTCGCCAGCCAGGGGCTGCGTTACAACGCCATCCTTGGCCGCTACTACCAGGGAGCTTCCCTGGCCCGGCTCAGGGCCGGTGCGGGCTGAGCGCTATTGGCAGGCGGCGCTCGAAAGGAGCGCCGCCGCCCTGGGCTGCGGTGCCCTTGTCCCCCTCGATACCGAGGTGGTGGAGGCACCCAACTGCAACCCCTTCGTGTTGCGACGTCTGCTGGGCGCGCCCCCCCGCCATCTGCGGGCAGAGGGGCCGCGTCCCAATCCGTTCCTCCCCTGGGAGCGTCAGTTGGAGGTAAGCCGGCTGGGGGATGGGCATCTGTTGCTGCTCAACAAGTACCCGGTCCAGACGGGGCACCTGCTGCTGATCACCCAACGGTGGCAGCCCCAGAGCGGTTGGCTGGATTCGATCGATTGGCAGGCCGTGGCCCACGTCGGCGCGGATACCGGTGGCCTCTGGTTCTTCAACAACTCTCCGACCGCCGGGGCAAGCCAACCCCATCGACACCTGCAATTGTTGCCCCGCGCCCTTGGCGAAGTCAGTTGTCCCCTGGCGGACAGGTTCAAGGCCCAGCTGATGGGTCTTGAAACCGGTTGGAGCTGGGCCTACCGGCTGGATCGCCGAGTGGGCACGTCGGCCAACGATTTGGAGTCTCTGTACCGCTCCCACTGCGACTCGCTGGGAATCGGCAGGCCAGAGCGGGATTCCTCTCCCCTGCATCCCTACAACCTGCTGTTTGATGACGACTGGTTCCTGACCATTCGCCGCACGCGCGAGCACGGTGCTGGTTTCAGCGTCAATGCCCTGGGCTTCGCCGGCTATCTGCTGCTCACTGAACGCTCCGATCTGGCTTGGTTGCGTCGCCATGGACCCCTGTGCCTGTTGCAGGAGGTGGCGGCCTCTGGCGAGGTCTGAGGGGAGGGCCTGCCGATCGGATTCAGGGATTTCACGGTTGTCGAATCGATGGGGCCCGTCCCTCTGTGGAAAGGGGAGCACTGATGGTGCCCCATTCGAACCGCTTCATCTCGCTCCATGCTTTCCACCACCTGCCGATCCACCACGAACTCCCTGCCCCCAACCCTGAGGCAGAGGAACCGACGGGTCGATGAGTACCGCGCCATGGTGAGGCCCATCGCCTTGCACTACGCCGGCCTCTGCCGCGAACACCGTGACGACCTTGAGCAAGTGGGTTTACTGGGACTGATCCGTGCCGCCGAGCTCTACCAGAGCAGCCGAGCGATCCCGTTCGAGGCTTTTGCCCGTCCCCACATCCGGGGCGCGATCCTCCATTACCTGCGCGATTGCGCTCCAATCCTGCGGCTGCCAAGAAGACAGCACGAGTTGGCCGACCGGATCCGCAGTGCCAGCCGCAGGCTGGCCCAGGCCCTTGGGCGCCCGCCGAGTGACCAGGAGGTGCGGCTGGATCTTGGCCTGAGCCTGCTCCAATGGCAGCGGTTTGAGCAGTTGCGCCAGATGGCCCAGGTGGCCAGCTTGGAACAGGATCCAGCGATGGCAGCTCAGCCGGATCGAACCCTGGAAACGGAGGGGGAACTTGCTGCGCTGACCGCCCTGAAGGTTCTCGAACCACGGCAACTACGGGTGGTGCGCGCCGTGGTGTTGCAGGGGTGCAGTCTTCGCCAGGTGGCCCAGGAACTGGAGGTGAGTCCGATGACGGCCCATCGTCTGCTCCGCCGGGGCCTGGACCATCTCCGCCACCTCCTGACTGAGGACGGGCGTGACCTCAGTCGCGGGCCATCTGCTGCTCAAGCGTGCTGATGGCGGCCTGAAGGGCGGCCAGCTGTCGTTCCAGGCCGTCGCGCCAGAAGGTCAGCGTGCGCAACTTTCGTTGCTGATGGCGCCGACGTCTCTCCTGGGCCTCCTCTGGGGTGGAATCACAGGCAAACGGGGGGAACATGGGAAACTGATGCAGTTCATGACGCTTCTAGCGGTTTTTCACCTGCCGATGCGCTCCTGATCCGCCCTTGGTGAGATCGGCAAGAGCTATCTGCCCTTCCCTTGGCTTCGCAGCAGAGTCACCCCCCTCTTTGACCGGGACGTCAACGGTCGGTTCAACAGTTGTTCGCAATGTAGACGAGTCTTGAGAATAGTTGGTCCTACGGGTCTCAAGCGATCCCTCTTCCTGTCATGGGTGGGAGGAGTCCTGCTCCATGCTCCCGGGGCCTGGGCTTTCGTCCCCTTGATGGCGGGCCAGTCGGCTCGCCCCCTTCAGGGCACCTTCAATAATGTGCCCGTGCTCCATTCCAACCAGCCCGAGGAGGTGCTTGGAGCAGGCATTTTGGTCAACACGGAAGCGGGCAACTCCGTTGCCGTAGAAACAGGCCAGCCATTGGCCAATGCTTCCTTCACCTTCAACGGTGATTTCGGTTTGCATGTGCACCACAAGTACGCGCCCCAGCGAGGGGTACGTGCTTCCGCCGGGCGCGCAAGGGCTGAACTGACCCTCGCCACGATCCTGATTAACCAGGGCTCTGAACCCGTTCGGATCCGTTTTGACAGGGGGGCGTTCAGCAACAGCTTCGAGGCGCCCTACCGCCCCAACTACCTGATGGGGGTCAAACCCCTGGGTCCTCGCCCCTGGAACACCGGCCCCGGCGATGCCACTGCGGTGGCCATGCTGCGGGGCAAGCTCGATGACCGTCTCCCCCCCGAGGTGGTGCTGCCTGCCCGTAGCCGCATGGTCTTGTTCAAAACCCAGTTACCGGCCCAGGGCATCGCCAACGGTCTGCTCCGGGGTCATAGCGACGGGCCCTTTCAGATGGCGGTTGTGGCGGCGGAAGATCCTCAGAACGATTACGACATCGTCGCCGTTCTGGATCGGGGTCAGTTGGCCCCCGGTCGTATTTACCTCAACCGCTTGACCGAGATCGAGAACGGTCGCGTCTTCTCCCGCGTGGGCGGGGTCGCCTTCGGCGATGCGTACCAGGCGAATCTCAGCTTCGACCTGGCTCAGGGTCCCCTGCACGTGCCCCTGACCAGCACCAGCCGCCATAACTTCGGCACCGGTGAAATCCAGGTGAATCGGCTGGCCAGCCGTATGGTTGATTCCTCTCTAGACAATGTGGGCACCTACGGCGTCCGCTACGACATCCAGCTGAACCTGACGGGCAACGGTGCCTATGTGCTCGCCTTCAGCCACCCCACCCCCAACGGACGCAACTTCACCGCTTTTCGGGGCTCCATCGGCATCGAGACTGAAGAGGGTTATCGCGAGGTCCACGTCGGCATGCGTTCTGGCGAAAGCCTTGCGCTCAGTTCCCTGAACCTCAGGCCCGGCGTCACCAAGGTCGTCAAGGTCAGCCTGGTCTATCCAGCGGACAGCACCCCAGGGCATCTGCTCAGTGTCGTCCCGGAGCAGCAACTGGCCCTGCTACAGGAGCGGGAACGTCAGCTCGCCCTTGCCCGCGTTGCGGCCGCACGCACGACCTCGGCAGCACCGGCCTTGCCTTTGGTGGCAGGCACGGCCAGCAAGGTGGAAGCAGCGGCGGCCCTTCCGGTTGTGAAGCCACCCAGCGGCAAGGCGGTGGGCCTTCGTCGCAGAACCCCGCCCCCTGGTAGTTGGGGCCGACCGGTTCCCCCACCGCCCCTGATCAACAACTCCCTGATCGGCAACCCGAGCACCGGCTGGAAAGGCATGCCTCCCGCCTTCATTCCACCGGGCCGCATGAGCCAGAGCCTGATCGATCGCTATCAGCAGGCAGTCGAAGCTCAGCAGAGAATCATCAAGAATCTGATGGGGCGCTGAGTCCACTTCGTTCGCCGCACCGTTTGTGTTCCTTCTGCTTCGCAGCTCCGTCAACGCAGCGCCGTGACCAAACCACCCGATCAGGAAAGGGGGCGCCTCTCCTTCTCCCTTCCGCTTGGAATGATCGAGAAGCTCAAGGTGCTCCAGAAAGAGTGGGGCCTTCGCAACCGCGGAGCCCTGTTTGAGCGCCTGCTTCAGATCGTGTTGGAGGGCGATCCGGACACCACCGAGGAGGAGGAAGCCGAGCACCAGCCCTTCAACGAGAGGGGAGCCCTGGTGCTGGTGAGCCGCGCAACCCAGGCCGAATTGGAGTATGCGTTTGATTTTGAGGCCGATCCCGATGGCCCGGGTCATGGGCCTTCACGCAGCGCCAGCCCCCCCCCGGGGGGCATCGATTTGCCGGGTTTCGTGCGCCGTCAGAGTGCGCAGGTCAAACGCAGCCTTGATCCGGTCCGGCCAGCTGCCGCTGCACGGGACCCACTGCCACTGGTGCAAGCCGAAGAGCTCGAGCGTGCCCTGCGTACGGCCGATGAGCACTGGTTGGATGTGTATGGTCAGCCGGCGAACCCTGCCGTGCTTGAGGCGGCCATGCTCTGGCTAGCCCAGGACATCTGGCGCCAGTCCGATCAAAGCGAAGGTCGGCCGTTCAGTTGGAGCCTCGTGGAGCAGCAGATCCAGGACTTCGCCCCCACCTGGCCGATGCAGGCCCCCAGCTTTGCCAGTGTGATGGTGGCTGCTGGTCTGCTCGAGGACCCCTTCAGCACAGGCACCTTGAGCCTCCGGATTCCCACGCTGATCCGTCGTTTCGTCCATCGCTTTCGGCGCCGGCCCCGTGGCACCTCCTTCCAGACGTTGGAAAACACCATGACCCTCCACGGCGCCCTCAAGCTGCTCCAACTGCCCACCACGGCTGGCCATCGGCTTGCTTTGGCAGAGATCCGAGAGGCCTATCGGGCTCAAGCGCTGAACCACCATCCGGATTCAGGCGGCTCGGTAGATGGAATGCGTCGCCTGAATGAGGCCTATCAATTGCTGAAGGAGTTGTACCGCCAGACTGTTTGATCGTCTCAAACGAGTCCGCATATTGGTCTCACCAAGGGTCTCGTTCCAGTAAATCTAGACAATGGGCCGTGAGCTCTCAGGCCCTGGAAATGGAGCCAAATCCGCGGACGCCTCTGTGACGAAAAGGACTTTCGACCTTCACTCCGGGGTCATCGCTCAATGGAGGTCAGATAACCATTCACGTCCCAACCGGAACGGGTCCCATCCAAATCGTCGGAAGACAGCTCTATCCACACTGCCCGCTCGCATGCCGACGAGACTTGTCTTATTGGTCTCGCATAAGACATTTGCCAAGTCGCGTTTATATTCTTAGCTGCAACGGTTGATACTGCTTCCGCGGCCTTTGTCGGATTGCGGGACTCGCGAGTCGGGTAGGTCAATATTCTCACCTGAGACCCATTAATGGTCCCATCGCGCGTCAAGGACGATGCAATCGAGAAGCCCTTGGTCGAGGCTATTCCCATGTCTTGGGGGAGTTGCCAGTAGTGAGGTTGCCCCGTTGCAACAGATCGTTCATCGAGCGTTGATTCAGTGACAGCGGAGAAAGCGTTCATGGCAAGGGGAGCAGGCATCAACAGTTATAGGTTTCGATTTCCGAAGACATGAGCTTGTCAAACGACTGATCAACTGATGATCAACCAATAGGGCGATGTCGCTGTCAGTTTCTTGGTTTTCGTCGTTTCTGGCTTCAGTGTCGTCCAATTGCCCACCCATTTTGGAGCCTGGGAATGAGCGATCTCCCTGGGCAGTTGTTGACGCACGCTGAAGCCATACCGCTCGCGCACCCCAGTTGTCTTTTCTGAATTGGAACCACCTTCCTTGCCAAAGACATGTCCAAGTCACCGAAGAGGACGTGTCCAGGCAGCTGCACCAATGGAAAATCCCCTTTGGTTAGGCCCTTCTCCTTCTTGCGTACCTGTGTCATAGGCAGGTACGCAAAACTCCGGGACCCCTGCACAGAGGCCAGCATGTGAAGCGTCGCTGCCATGGGGCCGCCACGTGATTCGTTGCTCCCCTTAAGGATCTCAGCCTGGACGAAGAACGGGACTTATAATGTGTCTCGTACTAGATGGTTGTGAGCATCGATCCGGGTCGGCACCGTGGAGGTGCGGAGTGCCGGGTCACCAGGCCTCTTTTTCCTGGCGATCTCTCGATGTCCATTTCGGAAGCTGGAGATCTCCATACGTTTGCAGCGCCGAAGCTGCCATGCTTTTGACCTTGCCCTAGGCAGTTGAAATCTGCCCAGATGGTGACGGTCGGCTACATCCATCGGGTCACACCATGAATGCCCTAAGGATCTGACCGGGCCGCCAAGGAGCCCGCATCGGCATCGCTTGTCTTGAATAGGAATTGTTCTGAGACTCATCTCTGGTCTAATCTGAGCACCTCAATCGCCATTCAGCCTGTTTTCCCTCGTCGTGGCGTATCACACAAAAGGGCGGCGACAGCGATTCTGAAGATTGCGTGGCCGATCCCGGCCGGTACGCGACGCAAGTTTGTGGCTGGGCCACAGGCCCCTGAACGGCCA
The DNA here is from genome assembly GCA_037134455.1 of Synechococcaceae cyanobacterium ELA445. Classification (GTDB taxonomy): domain Bacteria; phylum Cyanobacteriota; class Cyanobacteriia; order PCC-6307; family Cyanobiaceae; genus ATX-6F1. Next base: position 14,752 of record JBAXME010000002.1, read on the forward strand.
ATCCGGCCTTGGTTCACTGCATGACGGAATCTGGGCTCTCAAGCCGCTCAATCCCTCGAAGCAGCGCCAGCCGGTTTTTGCCTATCTGTCTTGGGCAAGACTTGTGAGGAGACTCACCACTTGTCTACTGGTAGACTGCCTAGACGGCGCTTCGTGGGTCTGCTGGTTTTTGCATCGCTTGACCATGCACCCTTGGACGCCCATGCAGGGGTGATGACGCAACAAGGAGTGAGGCGGGTACCTCCATCAAAAAACAACTTTTCCTGATCTCTGCTGATCCGTGCCTCAACAACCGCGGCGTTGCCCTTAGGGGCAACGCATGGGAGGCGAGACGACCCTCAGTTCGGAGTCTGCAGGCTTTGGATCAGGAAATCGAAGTAGGGGACGGCGAGACTGGCTTCTTCGTTGGAGAGGAGCACCTGGGAGGCCTCCCTGAGTGCACGCATTGACTCGACCATTCCAGGCAGGGGCACACCGAGGCTGTTGTACATCTCGCGAGCACCCTCAACGCCAAGTTTTTGAATCAATTCAGTGCTGCCGGCCAGAACGCCGTAGGTGACCAGCCGCAGATACCAGCTGAAATCACGCAGACACTGGGCCCTTTGCTTCTGGCCAAAGGCGTTGCCGCCGGTGGCCACGTATTCGGGCTTGAGGCTGAACAGTTGGCGGGCCGCCTCGTTCACGATCTTCTTTTCGTTGTCCGTGAGCACACGCACAACCTGCAGCCGGATGGCTCCGCCTGAGAGGTAATCAACGATCGATCGCAACTCTCCGCCGGTGGGATAGCGCAACTGATCGTCAGCCTGGAGGATCAGATCCCGAACGACGCTCATCTACGGCACCATGCGCTTAGGCACTGTATCGAGAAGCAGGCTCCCCAGGCCACCGCCCGTGTCCAGGTGTAACGCCCCTTCGCATCTGGCCCGATCGGACGCCTGGGGCTGGCGTCGATAGGGTCAGGTGCCCCACCAGCCGATCGCAGCCCTGATGGATCCCGTACCCCACCCCATCGGCTCGCGGTTGACCGTTCGCATCACCGACCTCAACCATGACGGCCAGGGGGTGGGCCGCGCCGGCGATCAGGTGGTCTTCGTTGAAGGAGCCCTGCCGGGAGAAACGGTGGAAGTGCTGGTGCGCCACCGGGCCAAACGACACCTGCTGGCCGAGCACCGCTCCACCCTGCTGCTCAGCCCCGACCGCCGAAAACCCCCTTGCATCCTGGCTGAACGCTGCGGTGGCTGCAGCGTTCAGCACCTTGACTATGCGGCCCAGACCCGTTGGAAACAGGACCAGGTGCAGCAGGCCCTGCGCCGGATCGGTGGCTTCGATCTGATCGTGGCTCCGATTCTGAGCGCCGAAGCTCCCCTCGGCTACCGTAACCGTGCCGTGATTCCCCTGGAGCGCACGGCGGAGGGGAAGGTGCGGGCTGGTTTCTACCGCAGTGGCAGCCACCGCATCGTCAACATGAACCGTTGCCCGGTGCTCGATCCCCGTCTTGATCGGTTGATCGCCCCTCTGAAGGCGGATCTGGAGGCCAGTGACTGGCCCATTGATGTGGATCTGGCCGACGAGGGCGGCCTGCGTCACCTGGCCCTGCGCATCGGTCAGCACACAGGTGAGGTGTTGATCACCTTGATCAGCAGCCATCGCGAGCTTCCTGGCCTTGAAGCGATGGCCCAAGGCTGGATGGAGCGCTGGAGCGAGCTGGTGGGGGTGGGCCTCAACCTGCAACCCCGCTCGGGCAACACCCTGTTGGGGGCGAGCACCGAATGGATAGCCGGTCGTCCCTGGCTGTTGGAACGGTTTGCCGGACTGGAGCTGCGCATAGCCACAGACACGTTTTTTCAGGTGAACACGGCCCAGGCAGAGCGGCTTGTCCCCCTGATCCAACACGCCCTTGAACCAGCGCCTGGCGTGAAGTTGGTTGATGCCTATTGCGGGATCGGCACCTTCAGCCTCCCCCTCGCGGCGGCGGGTGCTTCGGTGCTGGGGCTGGAACAGCATGAGGGATCGGTGCTGCAGGCCAGTGCCAATGCCGAGCGCAACGGTCTGGACCAATGCCGTTTCCTGGCCACGGATGTGGACACGGCCCTGGCCGATGCACTTCAGGACGCTGACGGCCTCTTGCTCGACCCGCCCCGCAAGGGCCTGTCCGCAACCCTCTGCGCCACGGTGGCCGCCGCCGCCCCCCAACGGGTGGCCTATGTCAGCTGCCATCCCGCCACCTTGGCCAGGGATCTGTCCCTCCTCTGCGAAGACGGACGGCTGCAACTCAAGAGTGTGCAGCCGATCGACTTCTTCCCCCAGACCAGCCACGTGGAGAGCCTGGCTGTGCTTCAGCGCAGCTGAGCGCCGAACTGGCTTTCCAGGGCCGCGCGTATACGACCGTGGGCTTCCTCCACCTCACCATCGGTGAGGGTGCGGCTGGAATCCCGGTAGCGCAGACGGAAAGCCTGGCTGCAGCGGCCCGCCGCCACCTGCTCACCTTCATAGCGATCCACCAGCTCCACCTGTTCCAACAGCGGTTTGCCCGCTTTACGGATCGCTTGGATCAGCTGGCCGCTGGCGAGATCCCTCGGCACCACCAGTGCCAGATCCCGTTCGGCCGCAGGCACGGTGGCGTAGGGCCGGAAACTGGGCTGCCAGCGGTTGCGCCGAGTGGCGGCCGTCAGCAGCGGTGCCAGCTCCAACTCGAACACATGGGTGGCTTCGGGCAGGTCGAGGATCTCGGCCTGGGCGGGGTGAAGCTGGCCGAACCAGCCGATGGACCGCCCCTCCAGCGCTACCGCAGCGGAACGGCCTGGATGGAGCAGGGGGTGGTCGCTAACTGGCCGATCTTCCGTGGTGAGGTTGAGGCTTGCCAGCGCCCGCTCGAGTAGCCCACGGGCTTCGAAGTAGCTCGGGCTGCTTGGTTTGCCGCCACTGGACCAGAGTTCAGCGCTACGGCGGCCGCTGACCACACCGGCCAGCTGCAGCCGCTGGGGGGGCGCCTTGGGCGTGGATTGGAAGACATGGCCAATCTCAAAGGCCCAGAAACCTGGACTGCCCGCTTGGAGGTTGCGGCGGGCGGCCTTGAGCAGCTCCTCAAGCATGGAGTCCCGCAAATGGCCGTACTCCGCCAGCAGCGGATTGGCAAGGGGGATCCGGTCTTGGCCTTCCCCCACCAGGGAAAGGGCACAGGTTTCCTGGAACCCAGATAGGGCAAGGGCCCGACGCAGGCGGCGCTCCCCCTCCTGGCTGGGGCTCAGCCCCCCCGGAGCGATCGGGTCCGGCAGGTGGGTCGCAAAGCGGTCGTAGCCCACCAGGCGGGCCACCTCCTCGATCAGGTCCACTTCCCGTTGAAGATCCTTCGCCCGGGAGGGCAAGACCTGGACCCGCCAACCTTCCTCGATGCTCTCCAGATGGCAGCCGAGGGCCCCCAGGGTGCGCTCGATATCGGCATCGGGGAGATCCTCCGCCTCGCCCTCGATCAGCACCGGCCCCAGCAACTGGTGCAGGGCGTCCCGACGCAGGTGCAGCGCTTGGACAGGGGCGACTGGCAATTGATGCAGCCAACGGGGGCCAGGTCGGCCTCCGGCCAGTTCACAGATCCACTGCACCGCCCGGTTCGCGGCTTCCAGGGTCGCCTCCCGGGGGAGCCCCTTCTCGAAGCGGGTGCTGGCGTCAGTGCGCAGACCTACGCTGCGGGCACTGCGGCGCACCTGCGGCGCGGCGAATACCGCGGCCTCCAGCCAGAGGTTGGTGGTGGCCTCGGTCACGGCGGTGGCAGCTCCGCCCATCACCCCAGCCAGGGCGATGGGCTGATCGGCATAGGTCACCACCAGGGCTTCTTCATCGAGTTGGTGATGGCTGCCGTCGAGAGCCTCGAACGACTCACCGCTACGGCCCTGGCGCAGCCCCAGTGCAGCCGGGTCAAGCTGGCCACCGCTGAGGCCCGCCAGCCGGTCGGCGTCGAAGGCATGCAGCGGTTGCCCCGTTTCCAGCATCACCAGGTTGGTGATGTCCACTACGTTGTTGATCGAGCGCAGGCCAGCCCGCTCCAAGCGCTGTTGCAACCAACTGGGGGAGGCTGCCACGGCCAGGCCGGCCAAGGCCGTCATGCTGAACAGACCGCCCTCTTCGATCACCACCTGCGCTACCGCTCCCACGGGCAACGGTGAGGAGGTCACAGACGGCGGTGGTGGTGGCAGGTGCAGGGGGGAACCGGTCAATGCGGCCACCTCCCGGGCTATCCCCTGCATCGAAAGTCCGTCGGGCCGGTTGGCCGTAATGGCCAGTTCCAGCACCTGATCGTCCAGACCCAGGCTTGGTCCCACCGGGGTGCCAGGCGCGGGAAGGCTCTCCAGCAGGTCGTCGAGAACGGCGATGCCATCGGAGGCATCGGCCAGGCCCAGCTCCCTGAGGGAGCAGATCATGCCGCTGCTGGCCACGCCCCGCAGTTCCGCCGGTTTGATGGTCAGGTCGATGGCAGGCAAGTGGCTGCCCACCAGGGCCACCGGCACATGGATCCCAGCGCGCACGTTGGCGGCTCCGCAGACGATCTGGAGGGGTCCAGATGCGCCCACATCAACCGAGCAGACACTGAGTTTGTCGGCGTTGGGATGGGGCTCACGAGCCTCGACGAAGCCCACCACCACTCCGGCGGCCCGGGCGGCCAGATCCTCGATCGATTCCACCTCGAAACCCGCCACCGACAGACGCTCCGCCAGTTCGACGGCCGGGGTGTCGCAGGCCACCAGCTCCCTGAGCCATCGGAGCGAGACCCGCATCGAATCCTTCGATCACACAAGGCAGGATCCTAAGGACCGGACCCAGAGGGGGCGGACGAGTTGATACGCTTGACCATTGTCAACTTCGCCACGCATCAGCGGCGCAACGTCCTTATGGCCAAGAACAAGGGCGTCCGGATCGTGATCACTCTTGAGTGCACCGAATGCCGGTCCAATCCCGCCAAACGTTCCCCCGGTGTGTCCCGTTACACCACCGAGAAGAACCGCCGGAACACCACCGAAAGGATCGAACTGAAGAAGTTCTGCCCTCACTGCAACAAGCCCACCGTCCACAAAGAGATCAAGTGAGGTCCAGCTCCCTTCCGTCTTCGTCCCCGTTCGTCACCCCATGACCAGTTCCTTTTTTAAGAAGCGTCTTTCACCGATCAAACCCGGTGATCCGATCGACTACAAGGACGTCGATCTGCTCAAAAAGTTCATCACCGAACGCGGCAAGCTTCTGCCCCGCCGGCTCACCGGCCTCACGGCCCAACAGCAGCGCGATCTGACCAATGCGGTCAAGCGGGCTCGCATCGTGGCCCTGCTCCCGTTCGTGAATCCCGAAGGCTGATCCCCACGGGCAGGCGCATCCCGCCTGCCCGATCCCTTGAAGGAGGGCAGGCGTGCAACCCGGTGATCTGGTGGGCCTGCTCGATCGGCAGGAGCCCAAGCTGGCTGTGATCGCATCCGTCCAGGGCAGCCGGGCTCACATCCTCGTTGGTAACGAGGCCAAGGCCCAGCAGCTTCCTCTGCGGCAGCTGGATCTGATCTGCCCCCTGCCCAAGGGGCTGGATCCGGTGCACCGCCTCCAGTCGTCGCCGTGGTGGATCACGGAGGTTTCCTTGCGGGCCGCCACCCCCACCCGACGGGACTGGGCCGCCGCCTGGCTGTTGCTGCAGGAGCCCGCTGGGTCCCTCCCCCTCTCTGATTTCGTCGCCCTGGTGGTGGCGGAAGACACACCCGTGAGCCTTGCGGCCTGCTGGTTGCAGCTGCAGCGCCCCGGCCAGGATCTCTTTCGCTGGCGGCAGGGGCAGATCCAGCCCCGCACCCTCGAGGACCTACGTGCCCTGCGCCACGGCAGGCGGCGCCAGCACCTTCTTGAGCTTCGCCAGCGGCATTGGCACGGCGCTTTGCGACAGCGAACGCCCATCGATCCAGGCGTGTTGCTTCCGGTCCACCGCCAGGAATTGGAGCTCCTGCTCGCCTGGGCCGCCGGGGACCAGGACCAGCCCCTGCCATCCGATCTGCTGCGGGCCCTGCAACAGGCCCATGTGGCCCCCGAGCCAGGCCCCCTGCGCCATCTGTTGGTGGATCTGGGCCAATGGGAGCCCCACGGCCTTCCCTCCCTGCGCCGAACCATCTGGTCCCAGCAATTTGCTCCCGAGTTGCTCGCCGAGGCGACCGGGTTAGCGGCGATCAGCGAGGAGGAGCAGCCCGGCGATGGCCATCGTCGCGATCTCACCGGGCTGCGGGCCTTCACGATCGATGACCCAGACACCCTGGAGATCGATGATGCCCTCTCGATCGAGGCGCACCAGGACGGAGGCCTGCGGTTGTGGGTTCACATCGCCGATCCCGACAGGCTTGTGGCGGCGGGAAGTCCCCTCGATTTGGAGGCCCGCCGGCGCGCCACCAGCCTCTACCTGGCGGGTGGAACGGTGCCCATGTTCCCCCTGGAGCTGGCGGCCGGTCCCTTCAGCCTGCGCCAGGGCACCCGCTGTGCGGCCTGGAGTTACGGCATCGATCTGGCGCAGGACGGCAGCGTTGAAGATTTTGAGCTCTGCCGCAGCTGGGTGCGGCCCACCTATCGACTCAGCTACGAAGACGGCGATGATCTGATCGAGCTGGCCCCCCCCGAAGACCCGGACCTGGCCGTGCTCCATGGGTTGCTGGAGACCCGGCGCCGATGGCGACTGCAGCAGGGGGCCCTGCTGATGGAGCAGAGCGAGGGAAGGATCCGGCAACGGGGCGCCGAGCCCGTTCTTGAGGTGGTGGACCCTTCCCCAGCCCGTCAGATGGTGGCCGAAGCCATGATCCTTGCCGGCGCAGTCGTGGCGGCCTATGGCTCGAGCGCCGGTCTGGCCCTTCCTTACCGGTCGCAGCCGCCAAGCGTGCTGCCATCGGAGGCTGAACTGGAGGCGCTGGAGCCTGGTCCCGTGCGCCATGCGCTGCTGCGCCGGGGCCTCACCCGGGGGGTCACCTCCTGCAGCCCCTCACCCCACTTCAGTCTGGGGCTCCAGGCCTATGTGCAAGCCACCTCCCCGATCCGGCGCTACAGCGACCTGCTGCTGCAGCGCCAGTTGGCTGCCCACCAGGGCGGAGGCCGTCCCCTGGAAGGGGAACAACTGGCTGGGCTTCTTGATCCCCTCGATGTCGCCCTGCGCCAGACGGTGCAGATTGCCCGGGAAGACCAGCGCCATTGGCAACAGGTTTGGTTCGAGCTCCACCGCAGGGAGCACTGGCCGGCGCGATTCCTGCGCTGGCTCCGACCCCAGGATGGCCTGGCGCTGGTGCACCTGGAACCGCTGGCCATGGATCTGGCGGCCATCGCTCCGGAGCCATGCCAGCCCGGAGATGACCTCGATGTCCAGGTGGTCGAGGTGGATGCCCTCTCCGACCGCCTGCGGCTGAAGGCCGTCCGTTCAGGCCGCCAGCCGTGAGATTCGTAGCCAGGGCCCCCAGGGGTTCAGGGTGCCAATCATCCGTACGGCGGTGGGCCTTTCCAACAGGGCAAGCCAGGCATTCAGGGCCGGCTCCAGGGTGATCACGGGCCATGTTTCTGTCTCAGTGCCCAGCTGGTATCCCCCTTTTCCATCCGGCGTCAGGGTGCCGGCCCACAGCCGTTCTCGGGCGTTCACCACTCCGCTGGCGGGGTCAAGGTGCGAATCGCCGTCGAGGAAACCGTTGGCCCTGAGGCAGGAGGGTTCAGCCAGCACCTGCCGTTGGCGGTCCGCCCACTCGGGGTGGTGCCAGGGGGTGTCCCAGAGGGGTACGGGCCCTCCGGGTGCCTGGGGATCGCTGATCAGGCGTTCCTGGAGCTCCCGCACGGGCAGCTCGGCTGGCGTGATCCCCTTAAGGCAACAGAGAGCCGCCGCCAACCCTGCGGCCTGACCCACGTTCAACACCAGGGGCTGCAACCGGGTGGCGCCATTGGCCATGTGGCTGGTGCCGATGCCCTTGTCGGCGGCAATCAGGTTCTCCACGTCGGCGCTCACAAGTGCCCCGTAGGGCACCGTGAAGGGTGTTCCACTCCAGCGCCCACCCCAGGGGCAGGCTTTCGGGGCTAGAGGCCAGTCCGCACCGGGGTAGTGGTGGTCATTGACATAGTTGCCCACGGCGATGGACGCGAGGGTTCCGTCGCTGTCGAGTGGCAAGGGGGCAATCGCGGCGCCGGAGCCTTGCGGCAGCAGATCCTGCTCCCGGACCAGCGCTCGGGCCACCAGCCGTCGCCCTTCGCGCCAGTAGGGCATCAGCGCCAAGCTGCCTCGTGCCCCTATCCCGATCGAAGGAGTTGGGGAAGTAGCTGAAGGCACCTGCTCGGGGAAGGGGGCGCTCGCCGGTTGGATCCAGCCACCGCTGGCCTCCCGCAGGCTGGCCAGGAAGGCGAGGCTGTGGGCCTGCATCTCCTGCTCAAGCTCGGTATAGGCCTCCCCATCGCCGCTGAAGGCACGCTCCAACCCCTGGTGCCAGTCGTTGCCATGCAGGGGCCAGTTCAGCATCACCAGGCCACCCGGCAGGCGCCCGTAGGTGAGGGTTCGCTCAAGGCCGAAGGTGGCTGTGGCCCGCTCGAAAGGGGCCGCCAGGGGAGCCACCTCCCCAGGACTGGCGCCATCTTCCAGTTGGCCCATCACCACCCACGTGGGGGATTGGACGGGCTGGTGCCGGAAGAACGCGTCGCTTTCCAACCGCTCCTGGCTCGGAGCACTCGGTTCCCCCCATTGCTCCTGTGGCTCCCATCCCAGCCGGAAGGAAGCCTGGGCGAGGGGGAAGAGATCACCCCGGTCACTGCCATCCACCAGCACCTGGAGCTGGATCCGGCGGGGACCTGCCGGCGTGTCCAGCTCCACGGAGGCGATGCGTGCCCCCCTTCGTTCCACCGCCAGCAGGCTGCAGCCTGGCCACCAGCGCAGGTGGGGTTCTGCGGCCACCCAGCGCTGCAGGATCGCCTCAGCGGTGAACGGGCGATAGCCGAAACAGCTCACCCAGTTCTGATCGAGGCCCTCCGGTTCCTCCCGTTCCAGGGCCCGCAGCAGGGCCCCCCAGAGGCCCGTTTGCCAGGGGGTGAGTTCATTGCCATCGGGTGCACAGACGCCGGCGGCGCTCACCATCCCGCCCAACCAGGCGCCCGGGGTGAGGAGCAGGGTGTCGGCTCCCGTGCGGGCGGACTGCAGGGCCGCCGCAACCCCACCGCTGCCTCCACCCCAGACCACCACGGCCGAGCGATCGTCAGAGCAGGGCACGGCTAGCGGCGCAGGATGGGGGAGACCAGCTTGGCGTTCCAGCCGCGACCCGGCATCACTGGCGGGTGATTCCGGAGGACACGGGAGTGATCGGTAGGATCCGGCTTCGGCGCGGGACCGCCCAGGCGGCGTTGCGGGCCCATTGACACCGCCGATGACCTACACCCTCACAACTCCGCTCTACTACGTCAACGACAAGCCCCATCTCGGCAGTGCCTACACCACCCTGGCCTGCGATGCGGTGGCGCGTTTTCAACGCCTCCGGGGGCAGCAGGTGGTGTTCATCACCGGCTGCGACGAGCACGGCCAGAAGATCCAGCGCACGGCCGAGGCCGCCGGCCTGAGTCCCCAGGCCCATTGCGATGCCGTCAGTTCCCAGTACCGCGAGCTGTGGGATCGCTGGCAGATCAGCAACGACCGCCTGATCCGCACCACCGATGGGCGCCATCGGCGCATCGTCGAGCAATTCTTCGCCCGGGTGGAGGCCAACGGCGACATCCTCGAGGGGCGTCAACAGGGTTGGTACTGCGTCGCCTGCGAGGAATTCAAGGACGACCCCCACGAGGCCCAGGATCCGGAATGTCCCATCCACCGCCGACCACTGGAGTGGCGCGATGAGGTCAACCTCTTCTTCCGCCTGTCCCGTTACCAGGGGGCGATCGAGGAGCTGATTGGCCGCGAGGGGTTCATCCAGCCCGCCAGCCGTGCCCGCGAAGTGGAGAACTTCGTTCGCCAGGGTCTGCGGGATTTTTCCATCTCTCGCCTCCAGTTGCCCTGGGGCATCCCGGTGCCAGGGCACCCTGGTCACACGTTCTATGTCTGGTTCGACGCCTTACTTGGCTATCTCACAGCCTTGCTTGAATCCGGCGATGAACCCGATCTGGACGGGGCCTTGGCGCGGGGTTGGCCCGCCAGCCTGCATGTGATCGGCAAGGACATCCTGCGCTTCCATGCGGTCTATTGGCCGGCGATGCTGCTTTCGGCCGGCCTGCCCCTGCCCGAGCGCGTGTTTGGCCATGGCTTCCTCACCCGGGAGGGACAGAAGATGGGCAAATCCCTAGGCAATGTGCTCGATCCCGCCGTGTTGCTGGAGCGCTGTGGCCGCGATGCGGTGCGCTGGTATCTCCTGCGGGACATCGCCTTCGGTGACGACGGCGATGTCCAGCAGCAACGGTTCGTGGACCTGGTGAACAACGATCTGGCCAACACGATCGGCAACCTGCTCAACCGCACCGCCTCTATGGCACGCCGGTGGTTTGACGGTGCGGTGCCACCGGCTGGAAGAGCCCTTGCTCCTTCCCACACCCTGGCCCTGGCCGCCGCTGCCGCTTGCTCTTTGGTGTTGGCGTCCCTGGAGCGTCTCGACTTCAAGGCAGCGGCCGAAGCGGCCCTGCAACTGGCCATCAGCGCCAATGGTTTTCTCAACGATGGTGCGCCTTGGAGCCGCATCAAGCAGGAAGGCCAGATCGAATCCGTGGCGGAAGACCTCTATGCGGTGCTGGAGACGACTCGTCTGGTGGCCCTGCTGGTGGCCCCCCTTGTGCCCGATCTGGCGGGGCGGATGCTGGAACAGCTGGCTCAGCCAGCCGTGGAGAGCGCTTCGAACCAAAAGGCCGCCGAGAGCCGCTGGCTCGAGCACCTGACCTGGGGGGGCCTCGTGCCGGGCAGCCCCTTGCCGGAACCCGAGCCGGTGATGGCCCGCCTCGAACTGGACGGACCGCTGTGAGGGGGGCTTGCCCGCTGGCCCTCGCCCTGGTGGTGACTCTCTCGGGTTGCTGGTCTTCCCCCCCCCGCAAAGAGAAGCCATTGCCCTTCGTTTTTCGCAGTCTCAACCTGCGTCAGCAGGATGCCAAGGGCCGGCCGAGCTGGGAACTGCGCAGTCCGGAGGCCCGCTACGACCTGACCGCACGGATGGCCCATGTGCGCACACCCCAAGGGTTGATCTACGCCAACGGCCAACCTCGCTACCGGGTTCGGGCCGGCAAGGGTACGGTGTACAACGATGGCGAACGCATCACCCTGGAGCAGGCCGTTCGCATTGATGTGATCGGCGACCGGCCCGTTCAGATCAGCGGCGACAGGGTGCAGTGGATTCCCCGTCAGCATCTGATGGAAATCGACCAGCGCCCTGTTGCACTCGACCAACAGTCGAAATTGAGCTCCCGCACGGCCCGCTTCCGTCTCGACATCGATCGGATCGAATTGCGGGGTGCCCCGCGAATGGAGCGCTGGGAAGGCAAAGGTCGGCTCGACCACGGCAAGGTTCGCGGCAAACCCAACACCGTGCTCGACGTCGCCCAAGCTGACTGGAACCCCAGCAGTGGGTCCCTGCAGGCAAAAGGTCCCGTTCGCGGCGAACGGCGACCCCCTGGCGGTTCCTTGCAGGTGCTCACGGCCTCCCGCCTCGAGGGCAATACCCGCCTGCAATGGTTGGATTTCTTTGCGCCGCTGCGGCTGACCGACCAGGCCCAGAAAGCCTGGCTCGATGCAGGTGACAGCCGTTGGGATCTCAAGCAGCAGCGCATTCAGAGTTCCCATCCCTTCCAGGCCGCCGTCGGCAAGCTTCTGATCAGGGGCCAATCCTTCGAGATTCTTCAGGTCCCCCAGACCGTCCATATCCCTAGCGGCTGCGACCTGCGTCAGCCGACGGACTGGTTGCAGGCCACTGACTGCCTCTGGAACTGGGACACCCAGGCGATCCAGGCCACCGGCAACGTGGTGCTTCGGCGCACGGCAAACCAGCAGGTGACCCGATCCAGTCAGGTGAGCGGCAACCTTGGCGCCAAGGGCCTTGCTGTCTTCACGACACCGGGCGGTCGGGTGTCGTCTGACCTGCGTCTGCCTCCCCAGGCTCCCCAGCGGCGTCCCAGTGCTCCAGTGACGTTCTGAGGCGCATGGACCAGCCCTGCAGCCAGGTTTCATCGCTGCGGCTGAAGCAGCGGGGCGACCAGCCCGCCAGCAGAACCCAGCCCCCGTCGGCGATCGGCTGGATCAGCACGGCCGGAACCCCCGCAGGGAGACCGACAAACTCATCTCGGCCGGGATAGAGACGCAGATCCACCAAGGAGACCACCCGGCCGATCGAACGGGCCCGGTTGCAGATGGCCCCAGGTATGAAGGCCTCCTCGGCCAGCACACCTCGCTTCATCAGGGTGTTGCCGCGCCAGTGGACCAGCACCGAGGCCGCAGGGGTGGCGGTGAGCAGCATCTGGGTGCCCCAGGCAAGCTCCTCCGCCAGCTGCGTCGGCAACGCGGGCCACATCTCCAGTCCCTGGCGACCCTCCAGCTCCACCCGCTCGGGGGCGTTGGGCGCTGCCCTGGTCCAGAGGAGGGCGACCAGCATCAGCCCAACCGCCAGCAGGCTGGCCAGCACACCCGCACGCTCTAGCGAGGGGGTCGTCTCTGCGGTCGTCCACTGGTTTGCTAGGCAGAGAATGAGTCCCAGCAGGCCCGCCACCAGTGTCACCCTTGCCGCCCGCGGCATGGCGATGAACTCCATCGGGTCATCCCAACGCTGCCACAGCACCCCCAATCGGGCCGAACCCCGAGACAGGAAGCACCACTGAGGGCAAACTAGGGCGTCGTTGTGTCCGCAAACTCTTGCGCGCTCTCCGCCCTCTCCTGATCGCCGTGGTCCTGCTGGTCCTGGCGGTCCTGCCCGCTCCAGCCGCCTGGGCCCTCGCCGCAGAGGATCTGCCGGCAACCCCACCCCAGGAACGCGTGGTTGATCGCTCCGATGTGCTCAGCCGCGCCGCCATCACCGATCTCGAACGAAGGCTTGAGCAGCTTTCCGCCGACCATGTCGACGCCCATCTGCTCACGGTGGGACGACTCGATTACGGCCTCACCCTGGAGGCCCTTGCGCAGCAATTGGTGGAGCGTTGGACTTTGGCCAATGGGGATGACGCCACGTTGGTGCTGCTGATCGAAACCCAGAACAACACCGCAGCCCTAGCCGCATCGCCGGATCTGCTTGAACAGTTGCCGCCTTCTCTGCTTGAGAGCACGGCCGAATCCACCATGGGAGTTCCCCTGCGGGATGGCGCGCGCTACCGCCAGGCCTCCCTCGATGCCTTGCAGCGCCTCCAAACGGTTCTTGCCGGTGGGGAAGACACCGGCTCCCCGGTCGTGCAGGAGCGCCTTACCCTTCCTTCCAACATTCCCACCCGGGAGCAGACCGCGGCCAGCAATGCCTTCACCTGGGTGATCGTGCTGCTGGTGGTCGGCACGATCGTGCCGATGCTCACCTGGTGGGTTTTTTCCCGCTGAACACACCATGGGCCTGACCGATTGGATGGGAGCGTTCGGGAAGGCCCAGGCGCTTGATCTCAGCAACGACTTGGACCGGGCCTACGAGGCAGCGCTCCTGATCCAGAGCCTGGAGCTCGAGTATTACAACGACAGACCCGTGCGGCCTGAGTTGGAACTCAGCATTCCCCGCTCCGCGAAGGCCCAGATGCTGCGTCGGTTCCGGGTTGCTTTGCAGGTCTGCAAACAGGCTCTCGATGCACTGGAGCCCCATCGGCCTGAATTCGACGGCCAGGAGTTGCGCCAGCTTCAGCTGATCGAATCGGTGACAGCCCGCTACATCAGTCGCAGTCAATTACCGAGTATCAGCCGATCGCCAGAGATGTTGCCCCGCAGCCTGCTGGGGGTGTTCGATCGCGTGCGTCGCCAACTCGACCCCGAAGCGGAGGCCACGGTGGTGGCCGGTTTCCGCAGGCGTCGCGATTCGACCCTGGTGTCGCTGCGGATCCTGTTGCTGCTGATCCTGGTGCCGGTGCTGGTGTCGCAGGTGAGCCTTACCTACGTGATTTCCCCTTGGATCGATCACATCTCGCCCTCCCAGAGCTTTCTGAATCAGCCACGCCCCCACTTGGCGGAGGAAGCCTCAAAGGAACTCCGCTCCTACCGCTCCCAGATCGAGTTCGATGCACTCCTGAGTGGCAAGGCGCTTCCCTCCGCCGAAGAGATGCGCACCGAGTTGGCCCGCAAGGCCTCTGAACTCAACGAAGAAGCAATCAGAAATAGCAACCAAGCGATTAAGAATGTTGCTGCAGATGCCTTTGGCTTGTTTGGTTTTCTACTGGTTTGTTTGTTTGGCCGCGAAGAAATCAGGGTTTTACGTGGGTTTCTCGATGAGGCTGTTTACGGCCTCAGTGATAGTGCAAAGGCCTTTGCCATCATCCTTTTTACTGATATTTTTGTTGGTTTCCATAGCCCTGAGGGATGGACGGTTCTCCTGGGTGGTATTGCCCACCACTTTGGATTACCAGAGCAGGAAAATTTTGTCCTTCTCTTCATCGCTACTTTTCCGGTCATCCTGGCCACGATCTTCAAGTATTGGATCTTCCGTTATCTCAACCGTGTCTCGCCCTCTTCCGTGGCCACCCTGCACAACATGAACGGTGGCGGCTGACCTCACCTTGATCACCGGACCCAGTCGCGGAGGCAAGAGTCGTTGGGCTGAACATCTCGCAGGCAACCATCCGGGCCCGGTCATCTACGTGGCCACCGGGCCCGATCTCCCTGACGACCTGGAATGGCAACAGCGGCTGGGTGGGCACCGCGTTCGCCGTCCAAGCCACTGGGCCACCCAGGAGGTGGGTGCGGGTCTTCCTGAATACCTGATGGACGCTCCTGTGGAGCCCCTTCTGTTGATCGATTCGCTGGGTACCTGGCTCGCGCACCACCTCGCGTTGGACCCCATGGCCTGGGAGCAACGCCAGGCAACCCTGCTGCAGGCGATCGATGGCTGCAGGGCCGTGCAATTGCTGGTGGCCGAGGAGGTCGGATGGGGCGTCGTTCCGCCTACGGCCATCGGGGGGCGCTTCCGCGATCGACTGGGCCGATTGGAGCAGCTGCTGATGCAGCGGTCCCGGGCAGCATGGCTCGTGACCCACGGCCGGGCCATCAACATGCTGACCTGCAGCGTTCCCGTGCCCGAGGCCTGATCGGATGCCCCAGGTGGTTCTCTACCAGCCCCAGATACCACCCAACACCGGCAACGTGGCCCGCACCTGTGCGGCCACGGAGACCCCCCTGCACCTGATCGAACCCCTGGGCTTTGTGATCGACGATCGCCAGCTGCGCAGGGCCGGGCTCGACTACTGGCCCTGGGTGCAGCTTCAGCGCCACAGCGACCTGGACAGTTTCGAGCAGCAGCGCCTTCGGCAGGGTGGGCGGCTCCTGGCTCTCAGCAGCCAAGGTAAGGGCAGCTACAGCGATTTCCGCTTCCAATCGGACGATTGGCTGCTGTTCGGCCGGGAGAGCGATGGTCTTCCCCCATCCTTGATCCGCGCCGCCTATGGGTGCCTCACCATCCCCATGCCCGGTGGAACCCGCTGTGGCGGTGGTGTGCGCAGCCTCAACCTGTCGGTGGCCGTGGGGGTGGTTTTGTTCGAAGCGCTTCGGCAGTTGAAATCCGCTCCCTGACTGGGATTCCCGGGTTTTCCGATCGCTGTTCGCTCGCCTGAACCTTGCCGAAGATGGTTCAAGCCGCTACTGTCTGCCCGACCCGGAGGATGCTGGCTTCTCCGATGGGTTTTGTCCGATGGGGAAAAAGCATGAAGCCTTCCAACTTGATCCGACAACCCTGGGCAGTCCTGTCCCTCGTTGCCGTTCCCACCCTTGGCCTCATGGGGCTGTTCAGCGCGATCCCAGGGATCGCTGATTCCAAGGGAGGATCCTTCGACACCACCGCCCTGAGCAGTCCCCCCGCCCTTGAACTGGCGGCCCTGCCCAGCCGGGACATGGTGTGGGTCAAGGTTCGAAACGAGGTCTCGGTCGAGGATCTGGCCCGCCAGCTCGAACTCAATGAATCTCGCCTGGCCCGGATCAACGAGGTCAATGAGGACCATCTCTTCGGCCCAGGTGATTGGTTGGTGTTTCCCTCCCAGAAAACTCGTAAAGCCAAGCTTCTCGCCTCTCTCGACACCAGCGAGCTCCGTCGTAATCCTCCGATACAGAGCCCTCCTCCTTTGGAGGAGTATCCGGTGGCACGGGTGGGCGACAACCTTCGCAAAGTCGCCCAGCGCTACGGCCTCTCCCCCCAGGAGATCCTCAAGTTCAATCCTGCCCTTGAAGCCACCAGGCTTGTGGTGGGCTCCCAGATTGGACAGGTCCAATCAGCCCCTGGCCGCAGGAGCCTGGTGCTTGGTCTCAACCCCGTCGGTAGCGGAGGCCTGAGCTGGCCCGAGCTTCCCCGGTTCGGAAACCCCAGCCCCAACGATCCACCTTTCACCACCACAGGTTGGCTGTGGCCCACCCAGGGGGTGTTCTCCTCCGGCTACGGGTGGCGCTGGGGCCGGATGCACAAGGGCATCGACATCGCCAACAACGTGGGAACTCCTATCCTTGCCGCCAAAGCGGGTCGCATCCTTACCGCCGGCTGGAACGATGGGGGCTATGGCTATGTGGTCGACATCCTCCATGAAGACGGCAGCATGTCCCGCTACGGCCACAACAGTCGGGTGCTCGTTCAGGTGGGCGACATGGTTCCCCAAGGCGCTGTGATTTCCCTGATGGGCAGCACCGGCAACAGCACGGGCCCCCACCTTCACTTCGAGATTCATCCCGCCGGACAAGGGGCCACCAATCCGCTTCAGTTCCTGCCCACCCGAGCCTGATCGGCCCATCTCACCACCTGGATCCTCACCAACCCCATCGTCTACACTCCAATCACCGCGGCTCGGTAGCTCAGCTGGTTAGAGCGTGGGATTCATAACCCCAAGGTCGGGAGTTCAAGTCTCCCCCGAGCCATCCGAAGGATCGGATAGCTCAGCAGAAGTGTCCGCCCCCACCAACGTCGGTTGACGTTGGTTTTTTTATGGCTCAGCGCATGTCAATCGCGTTGAGCCGATCGCGAAAGCTCAATCCGTTCACGCCACCGTTGGGGTCGAAGTCGTCGGGATCGGCCAAAGGAGCAACCTCCACCGGAACCACCACAGGGCCGGCTAACGCCGCCTGGGAACGACGGAAACGGCCTGAACCCTGGCCCTGGGGCCGCATCTCCAGCGAACGGCCGCCCTTGGGTCCACGCCGGCCCGGTCGGATGCCAGCCGCCAGGTCATCGGCAGCTCTGGTGAGCGGATGGGCCTTCAGTTCAGAACGCAACTGGTTGAGCAACCGGAAATGGCCGGTGGCGTTGTATTTGCGCAGCAGGGCCGGATCCCAGGCCATGGAGGCGTACGTGCAAAAGGTTCTCTACTGTCCAGCCTATGGCGGCAGCCCCCCATGGGATACCTGTGATAAATTGTTGCGTGGTTAAGTGGTAGTCGAGCCGACTTCGCTCAGCCCCCGCCCTTGTCACGGCCGATTCCGTTGCAAGGCAATTTCTCAATCTCCCATCCCCCCTTCTGCATGACGACCACCGGAATCTTCCGCGTAGGCTTGCCCGCCCCCGACTTCAGTGCCACCGCCGTCGTGGACCAGGAGTTCAAGGAAGTGACCCTGTCCCAATACCGGGGTAAGTATGTGGTGCTGTTCTTCTATCCGCTCGACTTCACATTTGTCTGCCCGACCGAAATCATCGCTTTCAGCGAGCAGTACGGCGAGTTCACCAGTCGCAACACCGAGGTGTTGGGAATTTCTGTAGATAGCCAGTTCAGCCACCTTGCCTGGGTGCAGACTGACCGCAAACAGGGCGGACTCGGTGACATCGCCTACCCCCTGGTGTCCGATCTGAAGAAGGAAATCGCCCGGGCCTACAACGTGCTCGACGAGGAGGCCGGTGTGGCCCTGCGGGGGCTGTTCATCATCGATCCCGATGGGATCGTTGCTCACGCCACCATCAACAACCTGCCCGTGGGCCGCAACGTCGAAGAAACCCTGCGGGTTCTTCAGGCCTTCCAATACGTGCAGTCCCATCCTGATGAGGTCTGCCCAGCCAACTGGACCCCAGGTGAAAAGACCATGAAGCCCGATCCCCAGGGCAGCAAGGAGTATTTCGCCGCCGTCAACTGATCACACCCCACCCACTGGGCTTGGGCAGGGCTCCCCGAGGGGGGCCCTTTTTGTTGGTTCAGGAATGGTCCCTGGGCTTTTCTGGACTCAACCCAACAGGCTTTCCAGCAGCCGGCGGCCGTCGATGCCACCGGTGCTCGGATCGCAGGCCCGCTCGGGATGGGGCATCAGCCCCAACACATTGCCTGCAGGATTGCTGAGGCCCGCCACGTCCCCCACGGAGCCATTCGGATTGTCGGCGTAGCGCAACACGACGCAGCCCTGGTCGTCGAGGACCTGGAGCTGCTCCGCATCCACCTGGAAGCGCCCCTCCCCATGGGCGATCGGCAGGGTGATTTCCTCGCCGCTCCCGTAGTGCCGCAACCAGCGCGAAGCCCCTGGTTCGACCCGAAGGCGGGCCGGCTCGCAAAGGAAATGGAGGCGGCTGTTGCGGGTTAGGGCACCAGGCAACAGACCCAGCTCCGTGAGCACTTGAAATCCGTTGCAGATGCCAAGTACGGCACCGCCTTGGTTGGCGAAGTTCACCAGCTCCTGCAGCACCGGCGCGAAGCGGGCGATGGCACCGCAGCGCAGATAGTCGCCGTAGCTGAACCCACCTGGCAGCACGATGGCCTCCAGGCCCGATAGGTCCCGTTCCTCATGCCAGAGGTAACGGGTGGGGATCCCGAGGCATCCCTCGGCGGCCCAACGAACATCCCGGTCGCAGTTCGAACCGGGGAATACCACCACTCCCAGTGTCATGACGGTCGCGCCGGTCAGTGGATCGAGTCGAGATCCAGCGTCCAGTTCTCGATGACCGGATTGGCCAGGAGACGGTCGCTGAGAAGCTCGAGCTGGGCGCGGGCAGTGGTGGAATCGGGGGCGTCCAGTTCCACCTCCACGGCCTTGCCGATGCGCAGGCTGCGGACACCTTCCACCCCTAGGCGGGCTGCGGCGGCACGGGTGGCCTCGCCGGCGGGATCCAGAACCGAAGGCCTCAGGGAGACCAGCACACGGGCGGAAAAGAGGGGCACCAGAGCTGGGATCGCTTTGTTACATCTTCGCAGCCCGGCACCCCCGAGGCCCAGCGGCTGTTCAGCTTGAAGGAGGACCTAACCCCGAGTTCTGGGGATGAACGGATCTCCCCTGCTGCTTGTTCGGCCATGGGCCGCCAGAGTGAACCCGATCGCCCTCAGCCTGGCGTTGCTTGGTCTGGCCCTGGTCGCCTCCCCCTGCAGATCAGCAGATCTGGAGCGGGTTCCCCTCCGCTGCCGCCTTGATCAGGGGCCCTGGAAGCCATGCGTCATGACCGTCAGCCAAGTGGGGCAGCTCTGGAGCCTCGAGTTGGCGGGCGAGTCGTTCGCCTTTCGCCACGACGGCAGGGGCCAGGTGACGATGCGCCGAGGCCAGGCCTCCCCCCGGGTGGTCAATGCCCGCTGGCTCGCGGATCAGACCCTCTGCTGGGATGGGGTCTGTGCCCAGGGAGCGCTGCCGCTCGACTGAGTCAGGCCAGATTCCAGGGCGCCACGGTCGAGGCCCAGGCCCAGCACCACCAGTTCGAGGGCCTCACGGCCGTGGGCGCTCGCCTCCTCGCCTGGCTCGTACCAGCACTCCAGTCTTGGTCCCACCGCCTGGATCTGCAGGGGACGGGGTTTATCCCGTTGCCACAGCCGGCCCTTCAGCCTCAGGATCGTCTGGCCGCGAATCTGCTCCAGAAGCGCAGCCTCTAACTGAGCCCGCTCGAAACGGCCCTCCAGCTCAAGCGCCACCGATTGCATCGGCACATGGCTGTGGTCGTGGTGGTGGTGGTCCTCGCCGTGATGGTCGTCGTCGTGATGCTCGCCGTCGTGATGGTGATGGTCGGGGTCGGGTTGACCAGAACCGTGCATCACTTGGTTGGGCCGCTCGATGCCGAACAGAATCTGGGGATCCACCACCCCCCGCTCCATCGTCAGCACCCGCACCCCGGAGCGCAGAACAGGGGTCAACCGACGCCGCACCCCTTCGAGCTGCTCGGCATCGATCCGATCGGCACGGCTCACCAACACCAGATCAGCAGCCTCCAGTTGTTCATCGAACAACTCGTCCAGGTCGTCCTGGTGATCGAGGCTGGGATCGGCCTGGCGCTGGGCCTCAAGGGCGGCAGGATCCCCCACCACGCTCCCCAGAGCCAGCGCTTCACCATCCACCACCGCCACCACCCCGTTGACGCGGGTGCGGGTGCGGATCTCGGGCCACTGGAATGCCTGCACCAAGGGCTCCGGTAGGGCCAGGCCGCTGGTCTCCACGACGATGCCGTCGAGGCGGTCCGCCTGCTTGAGCAGGGTCTGCATCGTGGGCAGAAACTCATCTTGGACGGTGCAGCAGAGGCAGCCGTTGGCCAGTTCCACCAGCCGGCCGTCCAATTCCTCCTCGGGGCAGAAGCCGCAGCTGCGCAGCAGGTCACCATCGATGCCCACCTCGCCGAATTCATTGACGAGCACAGCCAGCCGCAGGCCGCTGTGAAGAAGCAAATGGCGCAGCAGCGTGGTCTTGCCGGCCCCAAGAAAACCGGTGACAACCGTGACAGGCAGACGTTGGCTTCGGGTCATCGTCATGTCAGTGGCCCCTACCGATGCGCGCGCTGCCAGAAGAGTTATGGGCCAAAAACCAACCGTTGGTGGATTGACCGGCCTGGGAGTGGCGGCCCAGTGGCTGCAGCAGAGGCAGGGGGAACCTCAGTTGGGCGACGGGGAGCCTGGGCACCCTGGACATGACAGCAAATCGGTTCATTCGGGAGGGGTTCGCCCCGGGAAGGGAATGGGAAATCCTGCTGGCGTTCTAGGTGAAGGGATGGGAACCGGGCTTCCTTGCTCGCCCCATCGGCGGGACCGTGGCTGCACCCGGGTGGTGGGTCAAGAGCCGGACCCGGAGCGAAATCCCCACAGGAAGGAACCCGTTCTCCCAGGTGGCTAATCCGCCCTGAACCCAGATCTTAGATCTACCGGCACTGCAGGCTTTCGGCCGTGGCCACCCCAGTCCGGGGGTTGGTGCCGCTGGCGCGCAGACACAGGGCGCGCTGTTGGCTGCGGTCCAATACCGCGTCGCTGAAATCGGCACCCTCGATCGATGCGGCCTGGAAGCGGCTCTGCAGCAACATGGCGTTGCGCAGCACCGCATCGCGAAGGTCGGCGTGGTCAAAGCGGGTGGCAAAAGCCACCACGTCTTCCAGATCGGCGCGCCTGAGATCGCTGCCCTCCAGATCCGTGCCGTTGAACACGGCTCCACGAAGATCGCTGTCGCTCAGATCAAAGTTCGTCATGGTCGCCTTCAGGAACTCCTTCTGGCGCAGATCCTGGCCGTGCATGTCGGCGGTGAGATCCTGCATCGAGCGCTGACCACGCAGCTCGGGGGATGTGATCGCCGCTGCTGGGGCTACGACGGCTCCGTTCAGGCCGATCAAGAGGGCCAGCAGGGCGATCGCGGAGAGGAAGGGCTGCAACGCCGCACCTTTAGCTTGTGCTCTCAAGTTATGGCAGGCCCCGCCCCGCCGTGAGCCCCTGATGAGCATGTCCCTGCGGGTGGTGGTGCCGCCCCATCCCCTGATCGGTCACTGGTTGACCCTGCTGCGGGACCAGCAGACTCCCCCAGCTTTGTTTGCCACGGCGATGGCGGAACTGGGGAGATGGCTCACCTACGAAGCCCTGCGGGACTGGCTGCCCCACCGCAGCGTGCGTATCCAGACCCCCCTGGCGGAAACCGACGGCCAGGTGGTGGACGCCGCCGTGCCGCTGTTGGCCGTGCCGATCCTGCGGGCAGGACTGGGGTTATGGCAGGGGGCCCAGGCGGTGCTGCCGACGGCCCGGGTGGCGCACGTCGGCCTCCGTCGCGATGAGCACACCGGTATCGCCTCATGGTATCTCGACCATCTTCCGGAGAGCATCGGTGAGCGTGTGGGGGTGTTGGTCTTCGATCCAATGGTGGCCACGGCCGGGAGCCTCTCCCAGGTGCTGGAACGTCTGGAGGCAAAGGGGGTGAGAGGTCAGAGGGTGCGGGTGGTGTCCGCCCTGGCGGCAGCACCTGGGTTGAAGCATCTGGGCGAGCGCTTCCCCGATCTCACGCTCTACACGGCCTGCATTGACCCCGAACTGGATGGGGCATTTCGCATCGTCCCTGGTCTCGGGGATGCGGGCGACCGTCTGTATGGATCGGAGCAGGCCCACTTCCTAGGCTGAGTTCACCATCCACCACTGGCCCAGCCGCTGATTTCCATGGCCGAGCGCAACGACAGCGGCAACAGCGTCCTCGTCGGTGCCCTGGCCGGTGCCGTGTTGGGGGCGGCGGGCCTTGCTTGGTGGTTGCTGAGCGAGGCGGATCGCCGCCGTCAGGAACGGCATCAACGCCGTGGCCTGGAGCTCTCCCGCCTGCAGAACGGAGCCGATGAGCCCTTCCTGCCCGATCGCCATCCCCGCCTGGATCAGGAGCTCCAGGGCAAGGTCCAACAACTCAACCGGGCCATCGAAGACGTGCGCCGGCAGCTGGAGGCTCTGACCCCCGAGCTCTGAATCGGTTTCAGATCTGATCGACCGGAACGGTGGATCGGTAGGTTTCCCCTCAGTGCTTCGACGCCGGCCATGCTCCGCTCCGCCGCTATCACCCAGGGAATCCAGCGCTCCCCCAACCGCGCGATGCTGCGCGCCGTTGGCTTCGGCGACGGCGATTTCGACAAGCCGATCATCGGCATCGCCAACGGCTACAGCACGATCACCCCCTGCAACCTGGGGTTGAATGAACTCACCGAGCGGGCGGTGGCGGCGGCACGCTCTGCTGGGGCGATGCCCCAAACCTTCGGCACCATCACCGTCAGTGATGGCATCTCCATGGGCACCGAGGGTATGAAGTACTCCCTCGTGTCGCGGGAGGTGATCGCCGACAGCATCGAAACCGCCTGCACCGCCCAGAGCATGGATGGGCTGCTGGCGATTGGAGGCTGCGACAAGAACATGCCCGGCGCCATGCTGGCCATGGCCCGCATGAACATTCCGTCGATCTTTGTCTACGGGGGCACGATCAAGCCAGGCAAGCTGGGCCCCTGTGATCTCACCGTGGTGAGCTCTTTTGAGGCGGTCGGCCAGTACTCCGGCGGCCGCATTGATCTTGAGGAGCTCACCGCGATCGAGAAGAATGCCTGCCCGGGAGCGGGTAGCTGTGGCGGCATGTTCACCGCCAACACGATGAGCTCCGCCTTTGAAGCGCTGGGCCTGAGCCTCCCTTACAGCTCCACCATGGCCGCTGAGGACCATGAAAAATCGGACAGCGCCGCCCGCTCCGCCGAGGTGCTGGTCAACGCCATCAAAGCGAACATCTGTCCCCGCGACCTACTCACGCGCGAGGCGTTCGAGAACGCCATCTCCGTCATCATGGCCGTGGGTGGCTCCACCAATTCGGTGCTCCATCTGCTGGCAATTGCCCGCACCGCCGGCGTACCGCTGTCGATTGATGATTTCGAAACCATCCGCCAGCGGGTGCCGGTGATCTGTGATCTCAAGCCCAGCGGCCGTTACGTGACCGTGGAACTGCATCACGCCGGTGGCATCCCCCAGGTGATGAAACTCCTCCTCGACGCCGGCCTGCTCCACGGGGACACCCCCACCATTGAGGGCAAGACGCTGCGTGAGGTGGTGGCCCATGTGCCCAGTACACCCCCTTCCGGACAGGACGTCATCAGGCCCCTTTCCAACCCGCTTTACCCCAAGGGGCACCTGGCGATTCTTAAGGGCAACCTGGCCGAAGAGGGTGCCGTCGCCAAGATCAGTGGGGTCAAAAATCCCCTGATCACTGGACCGGCTCGGGTGTTTGAAAGCGAGGAATCGGCCCTGGCGGCCATTTTGGATGAGCAGATTCGTGCCGGTGATGTGGTCGTGGTCCGTAACGAGGGTCCCGTCGGAGGCCCCGGCATGCGTGAGATGCTCTCCCCCACTGCGGCGATCGTCGGCCAGGGTCTGCTGGACAAGGTGGCCCTGATCACCGATGGGCGCTTCTCCGGCGGCTCCTACGGGTTGGTCATTGGTCACGTCGCCCCAGAGGCTGCCGTGGGCGGCACCATCGGCCTGGTCCATGAGGGCGACAGCATCACCGTGGATGCCAACAAGCTGCTGATCCAGCTCAATGTGGAGGAGGCTGAACTGGAGCGCCGCCGGGCGGCCTGGGTACGTCCCCAGCCCCGCTACACCACTGGTGTCCTGGGCAAGTACGCCCGCCTGGTGAGCAGCAGCAGCCTGGGTGCCGTGACCGACCCGGTGGACTAGCCCCGGGGATCAGAGCAGGGCCTGGAGTCGGCGGGCGAGGGCCTCAAGCCGTTCCCCGTCCGCAGGTCGCTCGCAACGCTCACCACTGACGCCATCCATCCAGACCGGATGGCCCCCATGCCAAAGCAGGGGATGACCCACTGGACAACAACGGCAGAGCATCAGGTTGTGGCGCTCCCCACTGCGGTAGATCTCCAACTCCAGGTCCTCCTCCGGCAGGCGCCTGCCTTCGCCATCGCGGGCTTGGAGAAGGAGGGCCCAATCGTCGTCCCCGTTGGGATCAAGCCCCTCGCCTGAACTGGCTGCGTTGGGAGCTTGGTGCACCACCGCAAAGCGGTGGGGTTTGAGGCAAAGATCGGCGGCGGCGGCCACCAGGCTGACGGCAATCACGGCAGGGCGCGGATGGCCTCCAGGGTCAGATGGAGGGGACCAGGACGGAAACCGCCGTTGAGCCCACCCTCGTCGCTGAACTTGGAGTGGAGCACCTGTAGACGGGTGATGCGACAGGCATCGAAGGCCCACGGCCGCTGCTGGGGTTTTGCCCGAACGCTGGCCCGCAAGGCGTTGAAGGGGATCGTGACCGTGGTGAGGCCACTGGGTTCGGTGGGGAATTCCGCCACCCAGCGCAGACCACCGGGAATCAGTTCGGTGAGACCACCGAGACCATCCGCGCAGGCCAGGGCCAGCTTGTAACGACGCCCATCGGCCCGCAGATCCAGCTGTAGGGCGCTGTAGCCCGACAGGTCCAGCGGTGGCGAGAACAGGGGGGAGCGACAACTGACGAAGCCACCTCCCTCCTCGACCACCTCCGCATCCATGGTGAGCCCGGCCGAGCCGCTGCTGCAGCCGCCGCTGCTGCGCCCCCCCATGATCGTGTCATTGAGGGCGTGCCAACTGGCGAAGCCGTCGGCGGCGACCACGGTCAGGGGCTGGGTGGGGAGCTGAACCATCGCCATCAAGATCCAGGGCAGGGGCAGCACCGCCGTCGGTTCCGCAAGGAGCCAAGCCTAGGAAGCGGCCGGCAGCTCCAATCCAGCGGCTGCCGCCTGGTCCGCCAGGATCAACACGGGGCTCTGGGGCTGCACCAGCCGTGCGGGAGTGCGCTCGGCCGGCTCCAGGGGATCCAGCAACCGCCCCAGGGCCTGCTGCTTGCCCGCTCCGCTCACCAGGAAGACCACCTGGCGAGCGGCACTTAGGACCGGGGCGGTGAGACTGATGCGCTCAAGGCCCTTGCCGATGCCGACCGTCACCGGCCGGTCGCGTTGGGCTGCGGCGGCGGTGTAGGGGAAGAGAGAAGCAGTGTGTCCGTCGTCGCCCAAGCCCAGCAGGATCAGGTCGAAGATCGGCGGATCACCGGGACAGAGCTGGCGAATCAGGTGGCCGAAGACGGCCGCTCCCAGCTCCGGGGTGGCCTGGTCCGTGGGCACAGGATGGAAACGGGCCGATTGACCCGGGGGTTCGGCCATGAGGGTTTCGCGCAACAGCCGGGCGTTGCTGGCGGGATCTTCAGGCCCCACCCAGCGCTCATCCCCCAGAAGCACATCCACCCGGTCCCAGGGAAGGTGCTGACGCCCGAGCCGCCGGTAGGTTTCGGCTGGGGTGGTGCCCCCGCAGAGGGCGATCTGGGCCCGGTCGTGATTGGCCAGGGCCCAGTCGATCGCCGTCTCGATGGTGTCACTGGCCCGCTGGGCCAGTTCGTCGGCACTGGTGGCGATCTCGAGTTTGTAGGTAGTCATGGCTTCATACCGGCCAGTCGGTGTGGAAGCTGCCTGGTCGGTCCGTGCGCTGATAGGTGTGGGCGCCGAAGGCGTCACGCATGGCCTGCACCAGGTTCTGGGGCAGGCGACCACTGCGGTAGCTGTCGATGGCATCGAGGGCACTGCGCAGGCAGGGCACCGGAATGCCTGCCGCAGCGGCTCCAGCCACCACCTGGCGAAGACCGGGCAACCGCAGGCGGATCTGCTCGGCGAACCAGGGGTCGACCAACAGGCTGGGCAGCTGTGGATTGGTCACGTAGGCATCCTGGATGCGCTGCAGCAGGCGGGCACGGATGATGCAACCCCCTTTCCAGATCTGGGCAATGGCCGCCAGATCGAGCTGGTAGTCATGCAGCTTGGAGGCCTCCACCAGCAGGGCCATGCCTTCCGCATAGCTGGTGATGGCGGCCAGGATGCAGGCGTCGCGCAGGGCCGGAGCACCCTCGGCAGGGTCGCCCAGGCTCACCGGCACAAACGCTGGTGGTGGGAACAGGGGTTCGGCCGCCAGCCGCTCGGGCCTCTGGCTGCTTACTACCCGGGCGTTGAGGGCGGCATAGATCGTGGGAACGGAGATGCCCATCTCCAAAGCGCTAACCACGGTCCAAAGACCCGTTCCCTTCTGGCCTGCGGCATCCACGATCTTCTCCACCAGGTCGCCGCCGTCTTCCGGATCCTTCTCGCGCAGACAAACTTCTGTGATCTCCACCAGGTAGGAGGAGAGTTCCTCCAGCTGGTTCCACTGGCCGAACACATCGGCAATGGCGGTGCCATCGAGGCCAGCGGAGCGCTTGAGCAGGTCGTAGGCCTCCGCCAGGATTTGCTCGATGCCGTATTCGATGCCGTTGTGGACGGTCTTGACGAAGTGGCCGGCGCCGCCGGGGCCGATGTAGGTGACGCAGGGACCATCACTCACCTGGGCGGCCATCTTGCGCACCAGGGGCTCGATGGCGTCATAGGCGGCGCGGGTGCCGCCGGGCATCATGCTCGGCCCCTCGAGGGCCCCCTTGGCGCCGCCGGAGACCCCCATGCCGATGTAGCCAAAGCTTTTGCTTTCCAACTCGTTCACCCGGCGCTCGGTGTCGGTGTAGAGGGAGTTGCCCCCATCGATCAGCAAGTCGCCCTCTTCGAGCAGGGGTGAAAGCGCGGTGATCAGGTCATCAATCGGTTGCCCAGCCTTAACCATCATCAAGATGCGGCGCGGCTTCTCGAGCTTGGCGACGAAATCCTCCAGGGAGGTGGAGCCGATGATCTGCTTACCCGCCCCCCGGCCGGCTAAGAACTCTTCAGTCTTGGCCAGGGTGCGGTTGAAGACGACGCTAGAAAACCCGCTGCGCTCGGCGTTGAGCACCAGGTTCTCGCCCATCACCCCCAGGCCAATCAGACCAAAATGGGCTTTCGTCATCACCGAACGTTTTCAGAGCGAACCCAGTTTGGCGATCCAACCCGGCCAGAAGGACGCTCCCCGGTGATGTGTCAGCAACAGATCACGCAAGGACCGCTGGAGATGGGGAAACCCGCCGGCAATCCGGCTCAGATCACCGTGCCGTCGGCGATTGAACCGTTCTTGACCACCACCACCACGCCATTGCGGATGTAGAAACCCAGCTCGGGGCGGTCCGCCTCCTCAACGTGGTCCTTGTTGACGATGGTGACGTCACGACCGATGCGAACGTTTTTGTCGAGAATCGCTTTGCGCACCGTGGTGCCCTGACCCACCCCGAGGGGAATGCCGCCCCGGTCCCGAAGAACAGCCCTTTCTTCGCTCGACTCGAAGTAATCGGCCCCCATCACCAGTGTGTCCTGCAGCACCACCTCGCTCTCGATTCGGGTCCGCACCCCCAGCACACAGTGGTGGATGCTGCAGGCCTTGAGCATGGAGCCTTCCCCGATGATCGACTGGGTGACCTGGGCGTCGAGCAACTTGCTGGGGGGAAGATAACGGGGCCGGGTGTAGATCGGAAATTTCTCGTCATAGAACGAGAAGGCCGGGTCGGGCTGATCCGTGAGGGCAAGGTTCGCCTCATAGAACGCCCCAATGGTGCCGATGTCCTCCCAGTAATCGTTGAAGACGTAGCTCTGCAGGTTGCGGCCTTCCTCCAGGGCGGAGGGAATGATTTCCTTACCGAAATCGGTGGCGTTCTCATAGCTGTCCAACAGCTCGAACAGGGTCGATCGGCTGAAGACGTAGATGCCCATCGATGCCAGATAGGGCTTCTGTTCGGCCTCCTCGGCTGGCAGACCGAAGCGGGAGGTATCCAGCCGCATGGCCTCTAGGGCATCACCTTTCGGCTTTTCGCTGAATTGGCGGATCCGTCCGTGCGAATCGGTACGCATCAGGCCAAAGCCCTCAGCCTGGGCCGCATCCACCGGTAGGGCCGCCACGCTGAGGTCGGCCCCGGTGGCGATGTGGTGTTCGATGAACAGGCTGTAATCCATCCGGTAGAGCTGGTCACCGGAAAGAATGAGGTATTGATCCGCATCCCATTCCTGCAGCAACCATTGGTATTTGCGCACGGCATCTGCGGTGCCCTCGAACCAACTGGGGCTATCCGGAGTTTGCTGGGCTGCCAGCACTTCCACGAACCCCTGCCCGAATCCAGCGGAGAGGTTGTAGGTCTGGCTGAGGTGGCGATTGAGGGACGCACTGTTGAATTGCGTCAACACGTACATCTTGTTGACGCCGGAGTTGATGCAGTTGCTGATGGGTATATCGATCAGACGATACTTGCCCGCCAAGGGGACGGCTGGCTTGGCACGTGTCTTGGTCAGGGGGTAGAGCCGGGTCCCCGCTCCGCCGCCGAGAATGATGGCCAGAACACGCTTCATGGATGATAAATCTCAGAGGGTTTTTAGGCTCCCAGCACCGTACTGGAGCGACCGTCACTTCGGTGGTGTTGAGGGGATGTCAGACGTCGCTTGTGGGCTCGTGGAGCTCGAACAGATCCTGCAGGACTTTCATGGCCAGGTGCCGCTGCTGACGGGGCTGGGGGGCCCTCAGATTGGTCACGGGGGTGTGGAGGACCTTGTTGATGATCCCCTTGCTGAGGGCCTCGACCACCTTCCGTTCCCGGGCCGAGAGGTCGGGACCCATGCGGCTGAGGGCCTTCTGCAGCTCCTGCTCCCTGATCTGCTCAAGCTGAATCCGTAAGCGGTTCACGGTGGGGACGGCCTCGAGGCCATCCCACCACTCCAGGAACAGACGGCTTTCCTCCTGGAGCAGGCACTCCGCCTCAGCAGCGATCTCACGGCGGGTCTCCTGGTTGCGGGCCACCACTTCCTGCAGGTCGTCGACGTCGAAGGACTCGACGCCAACCAGATCGCCGACATCAGCGGCGATATTCCTCGGAACACCGATGTCGACCAGAATCAGGGAGGAGCGGCGGTTGAGCAGTGATAGCCGCGCCGCATCAATGATCGGTTCCGCCGCCGCTGTGCTGGTGAACACCAGCGAGCAGGTGCTGAGGCAGTGATCCAGGTCAGTGAGCGGACGGCACTGCACCGGCAGGTCGGGGAAGTCGGCCGCCAGCAGATCGGCCCTCTCGACGGTGCGATTGAGCAGAACCACCCCCCGGCACCCCTTGGATTGGAGGTGTTGCAGCAGCAGGCGGGCCATGCGACCTGCCCCTACGACGGCCACCTGTTCCTGCTCCAGACTCACCAGTTCATCGAGGCCCCGGGCTTGGCCGATCTTGAGCTGGGCCAACTCCACAGCCGCAGAGCTGATGGAAACCGCACCGGTGCCCAGGTTGGTTTCGGTGCGCACGCGTTTGCCCGTGCTGACCGCCTGGTTGAGCAGACGATTGAGAACCGGGCCGATGGAGCGGTGCTCCTGGCCCAAGCGCATCATCTTCTTCACCTGGGAGAGGATCTGGCCCTCGCCCAGCACCAGGCTGTCAAGCCCTGAGGCCACACGCATCAGATGGTCGACGGCCTCCTCGTGGTGGTAGGCGAACAGATGGGGTGTCAGTTCGCTGAACGGCAGCCCTGAATGCTGGCTCAGGAAAGAGCCCATGGCCGTGATGCCCTGCTCGGGATGGCGCAGCAGGGCATAGATCTCCAATCGGTTGCAGGTGCTGAGGATCGAGGCCTCCAGCACCTGCTCCTCCGATCCGAGAAGCTGGAGGGAATCCTCCAGCTTCTGCTCAGGGATGCTGAGCCGCTCCCGGATCTCCACCGGTGCCGTTCGATGGCTGAGGCCGATGACGGCGATGTGCATGGAGGCTGACCTCGATCACGAAGGAGGGACGGGGGTCAACGCAGAGCGATGCTCTGGGCTCCGGGCTTGATGTGAATGGTGTTGGTGAAGCGGGCGGTGCCGTCGAGGGTGCTGATGATCAGGCTGCTGGTGCGGGTGCAGTCCTTCTCGAACTTGACGCCGTGGAACAGCAGGCCATCGGTGATGCCGCTGCCGGCGAACACCACGTTCTCCCCTGAGGCAAGTTCCTCAGCCTCGTACACCTTGTCGATATCGGTGATGCCCATCTCGTGGAGACGGGCAATGTTGCCCTCCTTGGTGTAGTCGGCCCACTCGGAGGTCTGGGCAACGGCGGGGTCGTAGACCAACTGACCCTGGAAGTGGGCGCCGAGGGCGCGCAGGGCCGCCGCGGAGATAACCCCCTCGGGCGCGGCGCCGATGCCGAACAGGGCGTGGGTACCGGTGCCAGCAAAGCCGCAGGCGATGGCCGCCTGCACATCCCCATCGGAGATGGGCTTCACCCGGGCGCCGGTGGCGCGGATCTCAGCAATCAAATCTTTGTGACGGGCGCGGTCCATGACCACAATCACCAGTTCGCTGGGGGCCAGACCCAGGGCCTCACTGAGAATGGCGATGTTTTCGGTGGCCGACTTGCGGATGTCCACCTTCCCCTTGGCGGCCGGGGGCGCCGCCAGCTTCTTCATGTAGAAGTCGGGCGCATTGAAGAGGCCACCGCGGTCGGAGGCAGCCAGAACGGCCATGGAGCCATCCTGGTTGTTGGCGCAGAGGTTGGTGCCTTCGCAGGGATCGACAGCGAAATCAACACCGGGTCCCGTGCCGCTTCCCACCTCTTCGCCGATGTAGAGCATGGGCGCTTCGTCCCGCTCCCCTTCCCCGATCACAATGCGGCCCTGCATCTGGATCTGGCCCATGCGCTTCCGCATGGCCTCAACGGCGGCTGCGTCGGCTTCGTCCTTCTGGCCCAGGCCGGTTAGCTCAGCAGAGGCGATGGCGGCCTGTTCAACGACCTCGAGTATTTCCTGGATGAGGGTGCGATCCACGGCAGTCCGGCAGGGGTTGGGAGAGGGGCATCAAGGGGAGAACCATCGCCCGAGCCAGTTGGTGAAGGGTTCGGTGACGAGGTTGCACTGGCCGCAGGGTGAACCGCGGCGGAGCCGTTTCAAGAATCCAGGGGAGGATCCCGGCGTTGCAGGACTTCTCCTACTTGAGGCGCGGCCCACTGTATCAGCGGCAACGACCGGTTCCTACAATCCCTAGGCTCCTTCGCCCCGGTGGCTCCGCCCATGAGCACCAAGTCTCTGGTGATCGCTCCGTCGATCCTCTCCGCAGATTTCTCCCGCCTCGGTGACGACGTCCGTGCCGTGGACGAGGCAGGTGCCGACTGGATCCACGTTGATGTGATGGACGGACGTTTCGTCCCCAACATCACCATCGGTCCCCTGATCGTCGAAGCCCTGCGGCCCGTGACCGCCAAGCCGCTCGACGTGCACCTGATGATCGTGGAGCCCGAGCGCTACGTGGCCGATTTCGCCAAGGCCGGTGCCGACATCATCTCGGTGCAGGTGGAGGCCTGCCCCCATCTGCACCGCAACCTCAGCCAGATCAAGGACCTGGGCAAGAAGGCGGGCGCCGTTCTCAACCCCAGCACGCCGCTCGACACGCTCGAGTACTGCCTGGAGCTCTGTGATCTGGTGTTGATCATGAGCGTCAACCCCGGATTCGGTGGCCAGAGCTTCATCCCGTCGGCGGTCGAAAAGGTGCGCAGCCTGCGGCGCCTCTGCGACGAAAAGGGTCTCGATCCCTGGATCGAGGTGGACGGTGGAATCAAGGGCAGCAACGCCTGGCAGGTGATCGAGGCCGGCGCCAACGCCATCGTTTCCGGCTCGGGCGTGTTCAACCAGCCCAGCTATGCCGAGGCCATCACCGGTATTCGCAACAGCCGTCGACCCCAGACCGTTCTGGTCTGATCCCTCCGAAGGTTCCTACGGGAGCCTCGCCAATGGCATCCCTGGTCCGTACCGCCGTGGCCAGGGGTTGGGCAGAGGGCCATAGCGAATGAATTCCAACCGAAGTGAGGGCCGGCCGGCCCGGTGAACAACAACGATCCCGAGTCTCTCCACCTTCCCAAGCAGAGGCCACCACGATTCCCTACTCAGGGGCTTTTCAGGTTCAACGATGCCGAAGAACACCCCACTGGCCCCTTTGAAGCCATTGGTTGGTTGCCACCAGGCAAATCCCCTGGAATCGTTGCTGAACGTGGTGTAGTTCGCCTTGCTTTCCGAACCGACTGCCAGGGCGAGTAAACCCGGAAGGTCGTAGCGATTCCCAGCAATTAAATTCGCGTCCCGCAAGGCTTTCCACACGCCAGGATTGCCCCTCAGTGCCTTGCGAAGGTTCTCTGAGGTCATGAGTTCAGCTGAGGTGTCAAGGCCTGGCGGTAACCAACGGTCCAAGACTCCCCAGCGCACCTGCAGGGCCAAGGTGAACAGCAGGGTTGGCAGCAACAGTGCCGTTGCCCCCGATCCGCCCATAATCCCACGCCGCCAGAGTCGATCGTGCGGACCGGCAAGCCAGTCGCCCGCCAAGGGCAGCAGAAGCCACCAAGCCGGTACCAGCCAGCTGGAGAGCACCTGCATGCGACCAGCGAGAAGCAGGAAGACCACCAGTTGCGGCACCACCAACCAGCGCAGCAGCTGCCGATGATCCGAAGCGCCATCGCGGCTGGATCGGGGCCCTAACGCCAACAGCAACACCACCCCCACTGTGGGGAAGAGCAGAACCAACTGGGAGAGGAGGAACAGGGGCGGAGCGGCCAGGTCATAGCCGCCCCCTGCACCGATCCGGCCGCCCTGGAAAAGGAAAGAGGCCCAGCCGTTGTTGAGGTTCCACAACCAAAGGGGCGCTGAGACCAGCAGCCACACCAGCAGGGCCAGGCCAGGCCAGGGGCTGCGGAAGTGGCGCCGGCGTTCCCCGCTGACCAGACACCAGGCCAGCAGGGAGATCAAGACCAGCAGGGCGTGGTACTTGCCCAGGGTGACCATCCCCAGCAGAACACCGAGGCCGATCGCATGCCGGGGTGAAGCGGGCACCACCCGGGGGTGCCGGGACAGCCACCAGAGCAGGGCCGCCAGGGCCAGCAACAGGGGGCTGTCCGGCAGTAGCAGCAGACCACCGCACAGGAACAGGACCGGAGCGACGCTGCCCAGCACGGCGCTGAACAGGGCCGCACGCCGGCCGAACCAACGCTCCGTTGCGCCACTCAACAGGGCCAGAGCCAGGGTGTAGCTCAGCAGGGAAGGCACCCGCAAAGCCAGGATTGATCCGCCCAGCCGAGTTCCCACCCAGGCCCATAGCCCCACCGCGGCCGGATGGTCGAAATAGCTCAGGGCCAGATGGCGGCCGTAGAAGAGGTAATAGGCCTCGTCGTAGCCAGGTGGCAGCACCATGGCGAGAACCAGCCGGACCACCAGACCGCCGAGCAGCACCAGTGGCAGCAGGAGCGCCGGCCGGAGCCTTAGGCGCCAGGAAGGCGGGGACTCAGTCACCGAGGAACCAGCCGTAGCTGTGGAGGCCAATGCCCAGAAGGTTCACGCCGATGTAGCAGACGCAGATCACAACCAGCCCAGCCACGGCCACCAAGGCAGGCCGCCGCCCGTGCCAGCCCCGGCTCAGGCGGGTGTGCAGGTAGGCGGCATAGACCAGCCAGCAGATCAGGGCCCAGGTTTCCTTCGGATCCCAGCTCCACCAGCTGCCCCAGGCCTCGTTGGCCCATACCGCTCCGCTCACCAGCCCCACGGTGAGCAGCAGAAAGCCCACGGTGATCGTGCGATAACTCAAGCTGTCCAGCTGCTCACTGGTGCTGATGGCGACGCTGGAGAGTTCCAACGTGCTGCCATCACCACCGGCCAGCTGGGCCCGCCGGAAGCCGCCACTGCCGATCGAACTGCTGCGCAGTTCAAGCCTCTGACCCCGGTCGGTGAACAACACCGCCAGGGAAAGCAGGGACCCCACCAGGAGGGCGGCGTAGCTGACCATGATCACGCTCACGTGCATGATCAGCCAGCTGGAGCGCAGGGCAGGCACCAGGGGTGAAGCCTGTTGCAGCTGGTCGGGCAGGGCAAAGCTGGCAAAGGCCACGCAACCCAGACCCATGGGGGTGCTGGCCGCTGGCACCAGTGGTGAAGGCCAGGAACGTTCCACCAGAAGCTGGGTGAGGGTGCAGGCCCAGGCCAAAAAGCAAAGGGACTCGTAGAGGTTGCTGATCGGGAAGTGGCCGGATCCCCACCAGCGCAACACCAATTGGGCGGTGAGGGCCAGGTTGGCCGAGGCCACCATCAGCCGCACAATCCGGCCGCTTTGGCCCGTGCTCAGATCCCAGAAGGCAATCGGCAGGGCCACCAACAACAGGGCAAAGGCCGATAGACCGAGGGCAATGACCGGATCGTTCACGCTGCTGTACGGGAGTGGGAGCAGTCTGGCGCGCCGCCGATTCGCTCAGCGGCTCGCCTGACGTAAGAGAAACAGTCCACCGGCCAGACCCACCAGCACCGGCAGCCAGGCCGCCAGAAGGGGGCTCAAGGTGCCTTTCACCCCCAGGGAACTGAAGATGAAGGACATCAGGTAATAGGAGAAGATCAGCAGCACACTGATGCCAAAACCCTGACTGCGACTGGTGCGGGCATTGGGGCGAACCCCCAGGCTGCTGCCGATCAGGCCGAACACCAGACAAATGGCCGGAAAGGCGAACTTCTCCTGGATCCGCACCCGAATGCGCCGGGCTTCCTTTCGATCCCCGGCCTCCGTGAGCAGCTGTTCTGCCTTGATGGCCTGGGCCACGGTCATGCTGGCCGCATCCTTGGGTAATTGGGCCAGGTCAATGGGACTGCGGTTAAGGGGATAGAGATAGCGATCGAAGTCCGCCGAGGTGGTCTGGCCATCGAGGTCGTTCACATTGACGATCCGCCCGTTGCGGAACTCCCACATGGCCTGCCTCTCGTTCCACACCCCGATTTTGGCCGTGAGCATCTGGCGCTGCCCCTGGCGCGAGAAATCGAGCACGGTGACATCCTTCATCTGGCCCTTGAGGTACTCGCGGGCATAGAACAGCTGGGAGAGGCCATCGATGACGGTGCCATCGGCGCGCTGGATCGTGCCGAATCGGGAGTACAGCGTGTTGTCGCCTTTCTCCGCCGCGATGGCCCTCCCCAGGGCCCGATCCAGCCGGAGTGAAGCGGTGAGGTTGGCATTGGGCACCACCACATCGTTGAACACGAAGGTGAGCACACTCATCAGGAAGGCCACCACAAGGGCCGGCACCACCATGCGCACGGTGCTCACCCCGACGCTGCGCAAGGCCGTCAGTTCACTGTTGCTCGACAGCCTGCTGTAGGCGAGAAGGGTGGCCATCAAGGTGGCCATCGGGAAAGAAAGCACCAGGAAACCGGGCAGCCGCAGCAGCAGCACCTGCAGCGCCGCCGTCAGGGGCAAGCCCGATTCGGAGACCTTGCGGACCAGCTCAAACACCACCCCCACCGAGAGGGAGACGGCGGTGAAGGCCGCCACCCCGAACAACAGGGGGCCCAGCAGCTCGGAGGCCAGCCAGCGATCCATCAGCGGGATGCGCGAGACGAGCCTCCTGACCGGCAACAACAACCTGCTCACAATTCAAACCTCTCGCCCAGGTAGTGCAACTTGACCATCGGATCGGCCGCTACGACGGCCGACGGACCCGAAGCCAACAGCTGGCCTTCGGTGAGGATGTAGGCGCGATCGGTGATGGAGAGGGTCTCGCGCACGTTGTGGTCGGTGATCAACAGGCCCATGCCTCGCTCCCGCAACCGACCGATCAGCTCCTGGAGATCGGCCACAGCCAGGGGGTCCACCCCGGCGAAGGGTTCATCCAGGAGCAGATAGCGGGGCCCCTTGAGACCTACGGCCAGGGCGCGGGCCACCTCGCAGCGCCGCCGCTCGCCGCCGGAGAGCTGGTAGCCGAGGCGGTGCTGGAAGGGGCCGAGGTGAAACTCCTCAATCAGATCGTTGAGGCGGGCCCGACGGCCGCTGCTTGGGGTGCCGCTCTGCTGCAGAGCCAGAAGAAGGTTGTCACGCACGCTGAGCTGGCGAAACACACTGGCTTCCTGGGGGAGATAGCCGATGCCGAGGCGGGCGCGCTGGGGCATCGGCAGATGTTGGACCTCCTCGCCATCGAGTCGGACCACTCCGGTGTCGGGCCGGAGCAATCCGGTGACCAGATTGAAGGTGGTGGTCTTGCCGGCCCCATTGGGGCCAAGCAACCCCACCACTTCCCCGGCATGGAGCACCAAGCTGACGTTCTTGACCAGGGGCCGGCCTCCGATCGAGACAGCCACCTCCTCCAGAGCCAGACTCATGGCGTCTGCGAGCGGCTGGGGCCAACGGAAGGGCCCGCAGGGGCAGTGGATCGAGGTTGAATCACCATCTTGCTGGACACCTGCTGACCGGCGGCAGGTTCAGCGATGACCCGATCGGCCTTGATCAGGTAAACCACCCGCTCGGCCCTCAAGTGATTGCCACCTTCCTGGATCACGTCCACATCACCGCTGAGCACGACCCGATCTTCCTTGGTGAAGTATTGGGCCTGGCGTGCCGTGGCCACGACCCCCTTGTCGGGGTAGAGGATGCGCACATTGCCGGTGGCGGTGACGATGCCGGTGGCCTGGTCGGCCTGCTGCAGGTCGGAGTCAATGGTGACCTTCCCACTCGGCTTTGATCCAATGGCCGTAGGGGCCGTAGGGGCCGTAGGGGCCGTAGGGGCCGCTGAAGGGCTGCTGGCAGGGGTGTTAAAGACTGGGGCGATGGCGGCTGGCGTTGCCATCGGCTGGGGACTGACCGGCTCGGTGGCTCCGGCACCTGTGTTGAGGGGAATGGCAAGAGGCACCGCTGTGCTCCGCCCGGGGGAGGCAGCAGCCGGTGGATCGGCCGCCGCAGCCGGGCTGGGAACCGGAGCCAGGGCGAGCAGGATCAGGAGCGGTTGGACCGCCACCCGCAACGGCGATCGGCTGCTACGGAACAAGTGGATTCGGAACAAGGATAACATCCGCAACCGACTTGCCGCCTCTCCGGCCCAATGTACAGAGCAGATCAGGGGGATTCCCGCAGCCGGGGCAGTGGTGCAGCCGCGCCATTGCCTCCGCCCTGAAGGTCCCGAAGTCTCTGCTCCAGCACGATCTTCAGAGGCCCCAGATCGAGTCCAAAGATCTGGTCACCAAAAGGGGAAAGTCGGCCCAGGCCCTCGCCGATCAGGATCATGGCGCCGTTGCGGTTGTTCCTCTCGAGGTGCAGATGGGCCACGGCAATCTGCAGAAGCCCCTGCAGGGCTGACCGTTCGGATCCAGGGGTCTCGAGCCATAACTCCTCCCAGGCGTCGTGGCAGGCGTACCAGGAACCTGAGTCGAACAGGGCCAGGCCCTCAGCGAATCTTGGGTCGTGCTCCAGCCCCGGAGGTGAATCCGGGGAATGGGAGGGAGCCTGGGCCGGGGT
This sequence comes from Synechococcaceae cyanobacterium ELA445, assembly GCA_037134455.1. GTDB lineage: Bacteria > Cyanobacteriota > Cyanobacteriia > PCC-6307 > Cyanobiaceae > ATX-6F1. The sequence continues at coordinate 52,699 of JBAXME010000002.1, forward strand.
CACCGCTTGGCGGGCTTTTTGACGGGCATCTTGCGCAGACGGATCGACTCCGGTGTGACCTCAAGCATCTCGTCGGGACCGATGTACTCGAGGGCTCGCTCCAGGGTCATCTGGATCGGTGATTGGAGGGTGTCAAGCACTTCTGCACCGGCCGAGCGGATGTTGGTGACCTGCTTGGCCTTGCAGACGTTCAGCTCCAGATCGGGAGGACGGCTGTGCTCGCCCACGATCATGCCCTTGTAGACCTTGGTGCCAGGGGTAATGAAGAACTGGCCGCGATCCTCGGCGCCCTTGAGGGCGTAGAAGGTGGCCGTTCCCTCTTCGAAGGCCACAAGAACTCCGTTGCGGCGGTTTTCGAACTCCGGCTGCATCGGCCGGTACTCGAAGAACGAGTGGCTCATGATCCCCTCACCGCGGGTGGCCCGGACGAAATCACCCCGGAAGCCGATCAAGCCCCGGGCCGGCACCACGAACTCCAGCTGGGTACGGCCGTCGTTGCCGGTTTCCATGTTCTGCATCTCGCCCTTGCGGAGCCCCAGCTTTTCGATGCAGGAGCCGACGGCCTCCTCGGGCACGTCCATCACAAGGGTTTCGTAGGGCTCGCTGGGTGTGCCGTCGATGGTGCGGAAGATCACCTTCGGCTGCGAGACCTGGAACTCGAAACCTTCACGGCGCATGGTTTCGATCAGGATGCCCAGGTGCAACTCGCCCCGGCCGCTGACGGAGAAGCGATCGGGCGAATCGGTGTCCTCCACCCGCAGGGCCACGTTGGTGAGCAGTTCGCGCTGGAGGCGTTCCCGGAGCTGGCGGCTGGTGACGAACTTGCCCTCTTTGCCGGCAAAGGGGGAATCGTTGACCACGAAGGTCATCTGCAGGGTGGGTTCATCCACCCGGATCAAGGGCAGGGCTTCAGGGTGATCGGGGCAGGCCACCGTCTCGCCGATGTTGACTTCGTCGAAACCGGCCAGGGCGACGAGATCACCAGCTCGGGCTTCCTTGATCTCAACGCGGCCCAGGCCCACGAAGCCCAGCAGCTTGCTGATGCGGCCGCGCTTGATCGTGCCATCGTCACGGATCAGGGCCGCCGTCTGACCGGCCTGGATCGTGCCGTTGTGAACGCGACCGATGATGATGCGGCCCAGGAAGTCCGAGTAATCCAGGGTGGTGACCTGGAGCTGCAGGGGCTTCTCGGGGTCCCCAACCGGGGGTGGAACGTGGCGCAGGATGGCGTCGAACAGCGGCTTCATGTTGTCGCTCTCCGTCGCCATATCCGGCTTGGCAAAGCCGCCCATGCCGCTACCGAAGAGGTAGGGGAAGTCGCATTGGTCGTCGTCGGCCCCCAGCTCGAGGAACAGATCGAGCACTTTGTCGACGGCCTGCTCGGGGTCGACCCGGCCACGGTCGATCTTGTTGACAAAAACGATGGGGCGCAGGCCTTTTTCGAGGGCCTTTTTGAGCACGAAGCGGGTCTGGGGCATGGGCCCCTCATTGGCATCCACGATCAGCAGGGCCCCATCCACCATGCCGAGCACCCGCTCCACTTCTCCACCGAAGTCGGAGTGGCCAGGGGTATCAACGATGTTGATACGAATGCCGTTGTAATTGACGGCAGCATTCTTGGAGAGAATCGTGATGCCGCGCTCCCTCTCCAGGTCGTTCGAGTCGAGCACGCAGGTGGGCACCGCCTCGCCGTCACGGAAAATGCCCGATTGACTCAGAAGCGCGTCCACCAGGGTGGTTTTGCCGTGGTCAACGTGGGCAATGATGGCGATGTTGCGAATCAGGGCGCTCTTGGACTCGCCGCTCATGGAGTTTCTCTCGCGAATGCTGATCAGGTAGGGAGAATTGGATCTGCGCTGCTGGGTCCGCTCAGCGCCGACGCCCCGCTGGAAAGCTGAAGCAACACTTTATCTCAGTGCCTGATCGTGGCTTCCACAAGCCCAGGAGCTGGTCAACCGTCCAGATTCAGCCCTGATGCCGGAACGGCTGCTCCATGGCCCGTGGCGCATGACCTGGAGCCCGGTCCCAGCCCCACTTGGGCCAGCCAAGGGAGGGCTCCGGATCAGCGACCGAACGGCAACCGTTCAGTGGCCAGCGCTGAACGGAGCAACCCTGGGGACCATGGCGAGCCTCCTAGCGGTTGAACCTTTGGGCGGCCTCGAACTGCTTGAGGGCATCAGCCGAGCCCTCGAAGCGCCAGTGCCATGGCTCGTAGCTCACGCCCTGGCGGTTGTTGCGGGGAAACGAGAGCTGGAAATGGTGGCGGTTGGCGTTCTGAATCAGCCAGTCATAGGCCGGGGTTTGATCAAAACTGGTGGAGAGATTGGTCTGGGGACGGCTGCCATCCCCCAGATCAACCGCATAGCCGGTGCTGTGTTCGGAGAAACCCGGTGGAGCGCTCACGCGGGCCCTCTCCTCGGCGCTCTGGTTGCGCTCGGCCTTCACATCAAAAAAGAGATGCTGCTGCAGGGAGATGGAGCGATAGGCCGAATGGATCCGAAGGTCGATGCCTGCGGCTACGGCATCCCGCATCAGTGACCTGAGCGCCTCAGCGGCATCAGCGCGAAGGGTCAAGCCAGGAGCCACCTCCACCAGGGCACTGGCCGCTGCCTCGGGATAGGGGAAATGTCCCAGCAGTCGACCATCCAGACCCTGCCGTGCATTGATGCCTTTCACCGGCGGTGGACCCAGCAGCCGACGCAGCGGGTCAGGGAAGACGACCACCATCAGGGTTGCGGCCGAAATCAACACAACTGCCGTGGTAATCGAGCGACGCCAACCGCCACGGCGGCGAAGGGCCGGACTGACGGTGCGGCGGGCCTCAGGGATGTCGTCGCGGACGACCCGACGCGCCACGCCCTTCTCTTCAAGCTTTGAGGCGATCGTAAGGGCGAGCACGCAAAAGCCCAGCAGCGACAGCGGTAACGGTGTTAGCTTCCGGTCAGGATCGTTCCAGCAGAGCAGGTTTCAAGATGTTGAGAGTTGCGGTAGTGGGTGGCGGCCCCAGCGGTTCATGTGCTGCGGAAGTGCTGGCGAAAGCGGGCATCCAGACGTGGCTGTTCGAGCGAAAACTCGACAATGCCAAGCCCTGCGGGGGGGCGATTCCCCTCTGCATGGTGGCCGAGTTCGACCTGCCCGAGTCGATCATCGACCGTAAGGTTCGCCACATGAAGATGATCTCCCCCTCCAACCGGGAGGTGGACATTCATCTCGACAACGAGGACGAATACATCGGTATGTGCCGCCGGGAGGTGATGGATTCCTTCCTGCGCAACCGTGCTCGCGACCTGGGAACCCAGCTGGTGAACGGTCTGGTGCAGAGCATCGACACCGGCAAGAACCGCCAGGGCCCCTACACCCTTCGCTACGCGGATTACTCCGGCGGCGGGGCCACCGGTGAGATCAAGACCCTCGAAGTGGATCTGATCATTGGTGCTGATGGCGCCAATAGCCGGGTGGCCAAGGCCATGGACGCCGGCGACTACAACATGGCCATCGCTTTCCAGGAGCGCATTCGCCTGCCCAAGGAGGAGATGGCCCACTACGAGGATCTGGCGGAGATGTACGTCGGTACAGACGTCTCTCCCGATTTCTACGCCTGGGTCTTCCCCAAGTACGACCACGTGGCCGTCGGCACCGGCACCATGCAGGTCAACCAGTCCCTGATCAAGGGTCTGCAGAAAGGCATCCGCGACCGGGCCAGCGCCCGCCTGCTGCATGGGGAAGTGATCAAGGTGGAAGCCCACCCCATTCCTGAACATCCCCGTCCCCGGCGGGTGGTGGGACGCATGGCCCTGGTGGGTGATGCCGCCGGCTACGTCACCAAGAGCTCTGGGGAGGGCATCTATTTCGCCGCCAAGAGTGGCCGCATGTGCGCCGAGCAAATCGTGGCCGCCAGTGCGGGCGGCAGCCGCATCCCCACAGAAAAGGACCTGAAGGTCTACATCAAGAAGTGGGACCGCCAGTACGGCGCCACCTACAAGGTTCTCGAGATCCTTCAGAACGTCTTCTACCGCAACGATGCAGCCCGGGAGGCCTTCGTCGAGATGTGCGATGACAAGGACGTGCAGCGGCTCACCTTCGACAGCTACCTCTACAAGCGGGTGGTGGCCATGAATCCCTGGCAGCAGCTGAAGCTCACCCTCCTCACCCTCGGCTCGGTGCTGCGGGGCAATGCCTTGGCACCCGGGGGCTACAAGCCCGTGGCCAGCGCCGTGCGCAGCCCCGAGGAGATGGCCGAACTCCTTGCCGTCGCCTCGAACGGCGCTCCCCGGGTGGCTGGACCAGCCCAGACCACCGCTTCCGAAGATCGGGAACCGGTCCTGGCCGGCAAGGGGTGAGCCAGCCTGTCGAGGCCGTCTTCTAGCCCAACAAACGGCTGAAATCGGCCAGCACGCTGGCCTGGTTGCGGAGCACCCCCAGCAGGTTCAGCCGGTTGGCGCGTACGGCCTCGTCCTCGCACATCACCATCACACTGGTGTCGCCGTCGAAGAAGGCCGCCAGGGCGTCGGCCCCCGCCGCCAGTCCCGTGGCCAACTGGCGGTAGTGTCCATTCCCCTCCCCGGTGGCGGAAGCTTCGAGGCTCTCGATCACGGCCAGAACACCCTGTTCGCTGGGGGAGGCAAACAGGGCAGGATCCACGGAGCCCTGGGCCCCGAGCACGTCACTGTCCAAGGTGCCTTTCTCCGCCAACCGGGCGGCCCGTTGCACCACCGCCTGCACCTTCGCCAGCCGCCCCTCCAACCGCAGCTCCGCCAGCAGTCGGGCACGGACCAGGGCGTCGGTGGGGTCACTGATCAGGCGCTCCAGCGCCACGTTTTCACCGGCCACCGCCTGGACCAGGTCGAGGTCGAATCCCTGCTCCTCGAGAAGACTGATCAACCGTTGGCGCAGGAACTCCGCCAACTCGAGGGCCAAATGGTTGGCATCGACGCTGAACCCGGGCAGCAATCCTTGCCAGTGGGCCGAGGCCCGCTGCAGCAATTGGCCCAGATCGAGGCGCCAACCACGGTTCCAGAGAATCTGAAGCAGACCGTTGCCGGCGCGGCGCAGGGCATAGGGATCGGAGGAACCGGTGGGCCGTTCACCTTTGGCGTAGATGCTCAGTAGGAGCTCAAGCCGCTCGCCAAGGGCCACCACGGCCCCGGCTTCGGAGCTCGGCACGTCATCGCCGGCGCCCCGCGGCAGGTAGTGCTCCAACACCGCCAGGGCCACGGGCCGCGGTTCCCCTTCGGCCAGCAGCAGCTTGCCGCCGATGACCCCTTGCAGTTCGGGGAACTCCCCCACCATCTGGCTCACCAGATCGTGTTTGCACAGGTGGGCCGCCCGACGCGCATGGGCGGCCACGGTTGGATCCAGGGCCAGGTCGTTCAGAAGCTGAAGGGAGAGCCACTCGATGCGGTGACAACGGTCGCGGAGGCTGCCGAGGCCTTCGGCGAAGGTGACGCGCTCGAGCTGCAGCAGGCGCTCTTCGCTGGGCCGTTGGCGATCGGCCTGAAGGAAGAACTCCGCATCCGCTAACCGGGCCTTGAGCACCCGTTCGTTGCCGCGCTTCACCGTATCCACCGCATGGGCGGCGCCATTGCCAATGCAGAGGAAGCGGGGCAGCAGGCAGTCCTCGGAAGTGAGGGCTAGGGGATCGATCGGCACTCCTGCGCGGTAGAGGGGCACATAGCGCTGGTGCAGGCGCATCACCGTGCTGAGCAGCTCCGGGGGCAGGGCCAGGAAGCGCGCGGCGATTGATCCTTCAATCAGGATCGGCGCCTCCACCAGATCCACCAGCTCATCGAACAGCTCACTGGGCAGGTCAGGGCGGGCCCCATGGGCCTCGGCCGCCTGCTCGAGTTCCTGGCGGATCCAGCTTGCCCGCCCCTCCCGATCCACCTGCACCCCCGCTGCCGCCAGCGCTTCGCCATAGCGGTCGGCATGGGGGATGGGCACGGCCTCGGCCCAGAGCCGATGGCCCCGGCTGAGTTGACCACTGGTGACAGGCGGATCACTGCCCTCCAGATGCAGATCCAGCGGGCGATCATCCAGAAGGGCCACCAGCCAGCGCACGGGCCGGCTGAAGCGGATCTCCCCTTCACCCCAGCGCATGAAGCGACGACCCTGGAGCTCCTGGATCCAGGCGGGTGCCTTCTCCTCCAGCAGCTCGCTGGTGGGCCGCCCGCGTTCGTGGCAGATGGCGAAGACGAAGGGGCCCTTGGCGGTCTCGCGCAACTCCAACTGGGCAGGATCGACACCACAACGGCGGGCGAAGCCCTCGGCGGCGGCGGTGGGGCGGCCGTCCTGGAAGGCTTGAGCTCCTGGTGGGCCCTTGCGCTCCTCCACCCGATCCTCCTGCCGCTCGCTCAGCTGCTCCACCTGGACCGCCAACCGCCGCGGGGTGCCGAGGCTGCGCACCGTGCCATGGTCCAGATGGAGGTCCGCCAGATCCCGACGCACGAGGGACTCCAACTGGGGCAGGGCCTGACGCACGAAGTCCGCCGGCAGTTCCTCAGTTCCGATCTCCAGCAGGAAGGTGGACACGGGTAAAAGGTCTCGGCAGCCCCTGACTGTATTGAAGACCGATGGGAGAACCGCCCATTCGCTACGGTCGATCCATCTGTTGAGCTGCTGTGACCGTGACCTCTGAGTCATCGAGGGCTCCGAGACCATCGAAACCTTCCAAGGCGGCGCCCAGGGCCGAGGGCTCCCAATCGCCAGCCGCACCGGAAGCCCCCAAGACTCTGAGCAAGGCCGAGCGTCTCAAGGTCGAGAGTGACTATCTGCGCGAACCCCTCGCCAGCGAACTGGGCAACGATCTGGCCCATTTCAGTGACGCGGCCGTTTCGATCCTCAAGTTCCACGGCAGTTACCAGCAGGACAACCGCGACCACCGCGAGAAGGGCAAGCAAAAGGACTGGCAGATGATGCTGCGGCTGCGGAGCCCCGGCGGTCGCTTCCCCGTTCCGCTCTACCTGGCGATCGACGAACTGTCGGACCGACTGGGCAACGGCACCCTGCGGGCCACCACCCGCCAGACCTTCCAGATGCATGGCATTGCCAAGGGTGATCTGCGGGAAACGATCGGCACGATCGTCCGCCATCTGGGCTCCACCCTGGCCACCTGCGGGGATATCAACCGCAACGTCATGGCCCCGGCCGCACCCTTCACCACGGGGGGCTATCCGGCTGCCCGGCGGCTGGCCGATTCGATCGCCGATCTGTTGTCCCCCCAGGCCGCCGAAGGGGCCTACCTCGACCTGTGGGTGGAGGGGGAACTGAGCCACCGCATCAAACCCGACGCTGCCGTTCGAAAGCTGCGCGCCCGCCAGAGCGAAGGAGAAGTCTTCAGCGGCGATCGGGCCGAACCGCTCTACGGCACCACCTATCTGCCCCGCAAGTTCAAGGTCGCGGTCACCGTTCCAGGGGACAACTCGGTGGACCTGCTCACCCAGGACATCGGTCTGGTGGCCTTCACTGGCACCTCCGGACGCTTACTGGGCTGCAACGTCTATGTCGGCGGTGGCATGGGCCGCACCCACAACAAGGAAGAGACCTTCGCCCGCACCGCAGACCCCCTGGGCTATGTGGCCGCTGCAGATGTTCTGCCGTTGCTGCAGGCGATCGTGGCCCTGCAACGTGACCATGGCGACCGGGAGCAGCGCCGCCATGCCCGGATGAAGTACCTGATCCACGACCGCGGCATTGGCTGGTTCCGCCAAGAACTCGGGCGCTACTTCGCCGGTTCCCTGCAGCTTCTGCGCAAGGAACCCCAGACGCGACTCGTGGACTATCTGGGCTGGCATCGCCAGGGGGATGGGCTCTGGTTCGTGGGCCTGCCTGTGCTCAGCGGCCGCCTGCAGGGGGAACTCAAGCGGGGGCTCCGCCACTTGGTGGCCACCTACCAACTGGAGGTGCGTCTCACCCCCAACCAGGATCTGCTGCTCTGCAACATCGCCACCCACCAGCGCGGCAGTCTGCGCCATGCCCTGGCGGAGCTGGGCATGGCCACCCCGGAGGCGCCACCCCTTCTGGCCCGCCATGCCCTCGCCTGCCCCGCCCTGCCCAATTGCGGTCTGGCGATCACCGAGGCTGAGCGGGTCCTGCCGGCGATCCTCGACCGCCTCGATCAGCAGTTTCGCCGCCTGGACATCGACCGTGCCGTGTTGGTGCGGGTCACCGGCTGCCCCAACGGCTGTGCTCGCCCGTACATGGCCGAGATCGGACTGGTGGGCATTGGCGTGGACGAGTACCAGCTCTGGTTGGGAGGCAGCCCCCATCTGACCCGCCTGGCGACTCCCCACCTGGAGCGCATGCCCCTGCAGAAGCTGGAGGCCACACTGGAGCCAATGCTGCTGGCCTGGAAAGAGGCCGGCGTACGAACCCCCTTCGGCGATTTCATCGCCCGTCTTGCGCCGGAGCAACTGGAGGCATTGCTGCCAGCCACCTCCTGATGGCCCCCTTCCAGATCGGTCCTGGAGCTCACCAGGCCGCTCTTGGCTCCGTGGTGCTGATGCTCTTGGTGGTGGTGTCGCCCTCAAGCTCCCTGGCGGAGCGCCCCCAGGCCAAGGCTCCGAAAGCCCCAACCGAGCAGTACGAGCCGGACCAGCAAACCTGCACCCCCGAGAGACAGCTGGCGGCCTTCAACCATGCCCTGGCGCCCTATGCGGATCAGCCGCCGGCGGTGCTCGAGCAGCTGCGGGTCCTGCAACGTCAGCTCGGCGCGCGCAGCCTGCGCAGCTGCCTCGAACGGGGCTTGCTGAGCCCGGATCAGGTGGAACGCCTGGTCGAAACGATGGGCCTGGCGGCACCAGCCCAGGCCCCCCAACCGAACGAGTCGCCTCTGTTGGCCGCCCCCAGGCCCGCAACGATCAGGCCCGGCCCCCCAACGCCCAAGCCGGCGCCTTCCCCAAACTCCAAGCCATCCGCTTTTGATATGTCACCGATCGAATGGAACCCCGCCAGGACAACCCCGATCGACCCTAAGGATCAGAACGATCCCTTCCCATCGAGGTAGCGTCCATAGAGGGCGAGGGGGGCACCGGAGAGCCAGGCCCAGAGCTGATCGCCATGGCTGAAATGCCACCACTCATTGGGGTGCCGGCGAAAGCCAGCTGAAACCATCACGTGCAGGAGCAACTGGCGACGGCCGTGCCAGAGGGCGGCCTCACTTTCCAGGTTTGAGGCGGCGGCATCAGCGAAGTGGTCAGGTTCCGATACGGCCCCAATGGCATCAATGGGGGAGCCCAGATTCAAGGGCACCCCCTGGGCATCGGCGAGGGTGAGATCCACCGCCGCACCAGTGCTGTGGGGTGGTGGGCTGGCGGGATCCAGGCTGGGCGGGGCCCAGAAGCGCGCCACCTCGGCTTCAACCGCCCGGCGGGCAGCTCCATCCTCCGCGGAATCGATGCCCCGTTCGCGGCAGGTGGAGGTGATGCTGTGCTCCACCATGAAGGCCTGCACGGCAACGGGGCGCCAGGCATCGAAGATCGCCAGGCGCAGAGTGGGATCCTCGGCCCTCAAGCGCTCCTGGGCCTCCAGGAGGCGCTCCAGCACCTGTTGCCGCAGGCGAAAGGGGGACCCGCCATCCCCATAGGGCGCCCCGAGGGCTTGGTAGGGATGGGGTTCGATCCGCAGCAGCTCGGCGGGCAACTCCAGCAGAGGTTCGTTGAGGGCCTCGATGGGAATGGAGGTCCAGGGACGGGGAGACATCTCAGTTCAGCTGGGCGGCCTCCATGGTGCGGCGGCGCTGGTCCTCAAGGGCCTGGCGCAGGGCGGGATGCCGTTCCAGTTCAGGATCGTCAGCCAATAGACGCTTGGCTGCCTCCCGGGCCTGCTCCAGCACGCCTCCATCATCGCTGAGGCTGGCCAGGGCCAGGTCCGGCAAACCCGACTGGCGGGTGCCGAGCACCTGACCTGGCCCCCGCAGACGCAGGTCCATCTCGGCGATCTCGAAGCCATCGCCACTGCTCACCAACACCTCCAGCCTTTGTCGGGCTCCGGCCTGGTCGCTGTCATTGATCAGCAGGCAGTGGGAAGCAGCGGCCCCCCGGCCCACCCGACCCCGGAGCTGATGCAGTTGGGAGAGACCAAAGCGGTCGGCGTGCTCAATCACCATCACGCTCGCCTCCGGCACATCCACCCCCACCTCCACCACCGTGGTGGAGACGAGCACGTCGGTGAGCCCGTTGGCGAAGGCGCCGATGGCCTCCTGCTTCTCGGCGCTGTTGAGGCGGCCGTGCAACAGCCCCACCCGCAGATCGGCAAAGATCTCCCCTTGCAGCTGGGCATGCACCTCGATCGCCGAGCGCAGGTCCAGCTTCTCTGACTCCTCCACCAGGGGTAGAACCACATAGGCCCGCTGGCCCTGTTGCACCTGTTCTCGGATCAACTCGTAGGCCTTGGGGCGCTCACCAGGCCTGAGCAGGCGGGTGCGAATCGGGGTGCGGCCCGGAGGCAGCTCATCGATCTGGCTCACCTCCAGGTCCCCATGAACCGAGAGGGCGAGGGTTCGGGGAATGGGCGTGGCCGTCATTGTCAACAGATGGGGTTGCAGCCCCTTGGCCAGCAGGCGGTTGCGCTGCCGCACTCCGAAGCGGTGCTGCTCATCCACCACCACCAGGCCCAGGCGGTTGAACCGCACCGGATCCTCCAGAAGCGCATGGGTGCCCACCAACAACTTCAGGCTGCCGTTGTCGAGGTCCTGCAGCAGAGTGCGGCGCCGTTGCTGGGTCGTGGAGCCTGTCAGCAGGGCCACGGTGACGTGCAACTGGGGCATCCACTCGCACAGCTTGCGGTAGTGCTGTTCCGCCAGCACCTCGGTGGGGGCCATCAGGGCCCCCTGGTGGCCGGCATCCACGGCCGTGAGCAGAGCGGCTACCGCTACCACGGTTTTGCCACTGCCCACATCCCCCTGCACCAGGCGGGCCATCGGTTGGGCTTTTGTGAGATCGGCACGGATCTCCGCCAACACCCTTTGCTGGGCGCCAGTGAGCGGAAAGGGGAGCAGCTCCAGGAAGTCGCGCACCAGACTCCCCTGACCCGCTGGTAAGGCCAGGGGTGGGGCTGGGCGGCGGCTGAGTTCCTGCCGGCGCCGCAGCAGGCCCAATTGCAGCAACAGGAACTCGTCAAACACCAGACGTCGTCGGCTGGCGGTCAGGCTCTGGGCATCGGCAGGGCCATGGATCTGGCGCAGGGCCGTGGCCAGATCTCCCAGTCCCTCATGGTGGAGCAGGGCCTGGGGCAGGGGATCGCCCCAGGCCTCCACGGCGGGGAGCAGGGCCTGGATCGTCTGCCTGAGGCGGTCGGCGCCCAGCCCTTCGGTCAGGCCGTAGACGGGCAGCAGGCGACCGATGCTGCCGGAGCGCACGGGGGCGTTGGCGCTCTCCAGCACTTCAATCAAGGGGTCTTGGAAGGCCAGCCCGTAGGCGCTCTCCTTCACCAGCCCACTGACGGCCACGTGGGCACCGGGGGGAAACTGGCGCTGTTGGCCCCGCAGCCAGGCCGGCGCGCTGAAGCGTCGGCCGGCAAAGAAGCGCGACACCTTGAGGCGTCCGGTGACGTCCTGAAGCTGCAGCTCTTGAATGGAGAGATTGGGGTTGCGGGGGCTGGTGAACACGTGGCAGCGGCGCACCGTCGCCACCACCGTGGCGGTCTGACCTGGCACCAGGTCACGGATGCGCAGCAGATTCGCGTAGTCGAGATAGTCGCGGGGGTAGTAGCGCACCAGATCCCTGGCCACCAAGAGTCCCAGGGCCGCCAGCCGGGCGGCGGTGCGCGGCCCGATGTCCTTGATGTCACCCAAGGGGGTTTCAGGTCGGATCCGAGTTCCGTTGGCCGACGCGCTCAGTGGCGGCGGCGCAGCGCCCGCCCCGGGCTTCTCTGGGGCCAGGCGCAACCGGGGCGGAGCGATCGGCAACGGCGGCAGCAGCTCCTGGCGTAGGCGGTGCAATCGCTCCCGGCACTGGCGCACCAGGCTCTGACGCCGAGCCAGGCCGAGGCCGGCGTAGGCGCCGAATCCCTCTGCAAGGGTGGCGAGAGCCTGGCGGCCATCGATGGGAATCCCCTCGGGTGGTTCCCGGCAGCTGCGTTCCAGAAAGACGCTGAAGCGCTCCCTACGGCCCAGCAGGTCTTCGAACTGGCCATCGGCCTCCAACTGCAGTGCCCGTTGGAGCAAGGCGAGCCACTGCTCCTGGTGGGGGGTCAGCTGGCTGGGGCTGGCCCCGGATTCACTTGGTTGTTGTCCTGCAACCACTGTTCTTCCGCTTCTAGGGCGTGAACCCGCCGCTGCCAGTGGCGGTGGTGATGGGCCATTTTGCGTAACGCCAGGCGATGGCGCTCCAAACGCTTGCGGCACGTGCGCAACGGGGGCAGGCCGTACTCCAAATCACCCGGGCGCAGCAACAGACCGTGGGTCTCCAGTTGCAGGCCCCCCTCGTCCGAGGCAAAGGGCAAATGCAGCCGCAGCAGGTTGGCGGGTGCGGGCAGGGGATCGATCTGGCCCTCCAGAACCGCATCCAGCAGGTTCACCGGCATCAAGCTGCGGGTCAGCCGCAGGCGCAACAGATCCACGTTGATGGCATGGGACAGGTTGCGCAGGCGCCGTTGCAGGGCCCGGTCATGGGAGTCCCACCAGCGCAGAAGGGCGGAGGGATTCAAGAGCCGCAACGCATCGTTGCTTTCGTCGGTGGGGGCAGATTCGCTGGCGGAATCCCTGACCTCCATTTCGTCGGAATCCAACTGCCGTTGCCGTCCCATGGTCTCCGACGCCATGGCGAACAGCGATTGCAGCAACTTCAACTCCTGTCCGTTTTCACCCCCTGGCCCGCCCCCGCGGCGGCCCACCTCGCTGGGGTTCCAGGGCTCCGGTTGCCCATGAACATCCGACGATTCGTAGCCGTCACCGTCTAGCGGTTCGCCCCCCGACCCGTCGGCCCGGTGGGCCTCGAGCTCCTGGTCCTCCCGATCAATCTCATCGAGATCGGCAGCATCCGGTTCATCAGAGAGGAAATCGAACATCTCTCCTTCGGGAAGCCCGCTCAGGTCCCGATGGTCATCCTGATCTTCCCCTTCCTGCCCGTCATCCTGTCCCTTCCCATCGCCCAGGGGGCCGGAGATCCCAACCAGGCCAGAAAACCCTTCGCTAAACAGTTCAGCAGAGAGGGGCAGATCCATCTCCAGGCTCACTGAGCCCTCGGGCAACGGCTCCGGGCGGGAGCGCTGCGGCGCCTCCAGGGAGGCCAGAATCGCAGCCTGCTGCTGCTGGCGCCGTTTCCGTTCTTCCTGCTCCAGCTGGCGCCCCAGACAGGAGAGCTGCTCAATGGTGAGCAAACAGGAACAGCGCTGCACCAAAGCCCTCAGGCGTCGGTGCAGCTCGGCGCGCTCGATGGAGCTGAGGGCTCCGTAGCGCTCTGGATAGATCTGGGTCGCCAAGTGGAAGCTGGCCTGCTGCACATCGTGCAACAGGCCCTTGCGCATCACTTGGAGATAAAGGGCCAGCTGGCGATAGAGCTCGGGCCGCAACTCGGCGACCCGACCATGGACTCCATCCAGCTGGCGCCGGGCCTCAATCAGTGGCCGGGAGATGGTGCTCAGGCGGCCTTACCGCCCATGGCGGCCACCTCGGCAGCGAAGTCAGTGGCTTCCACCTCAATGCCCTCCCCAAGGGTGTAGCGGGTGAAGCGGCGCACCTGGATGTTCTCTCCGGTCTTGCCGGCGGCCTGCTTGACCATCTCGCCCACGGTGAGGGTGTTGTCACGGATGTAGGGCTGATCCAGAAGGGCCAGTTCCTTCAGGCGCTTGCCGATGCGTCCCTCAACGATCTTGACCTTCATCTCTTCCTTCTTGCCGCCCAGGTCGTCACGGCCCATTTCGATCGATTTTTCGCGCTCGACCACGTCCTGGGGGATCTGGTCGGTGCTGACGTATTCCACATTCGGGCAGGCGGCGATCTGCATCGCCACGTTGCGCACGAGTTCCTGGAACAGATCGCCCCGGGCAACGAAATCGGTTTCGCAGTTGACCTCCACCAGCACACCCACCCGGGCACCGGTGTGGATGTAGCTGCCTACAGCCCCCTCGGCGGCGGTGCGCCCGGCCTTCTTCTCGGCGGTGGCAATGCCCTTTTGCCGCAACCACTCGGTGGCCTTGGTGGCATCGCCGCCACTTTCGGTGAGGGCTTTCTTGCAATCCATCATGCCTGCGCCGGTCTTGTCGCGCAGTTCCTTGACGAGCTTCGCTGAGATCTCAGCCATGGGGAGGGGGTAGGGAAACAGGGAAGGCCCCGGCGGTCTGGTCGAATGCCAGGGAATGCCGAGGCCGGTGGTCAGGGCTGGAATCAGCCCTCGTCGTCGTCGCCGCGTTGATCCTGACCGCCTTGGCGCCCTTCGTTGATGGCATCGGCCAGACGGCCGAGCACCAACTGGACGGAGCGGACGGCATCGTCGTTGCAAGGGATGGGCACGTCCGCCAGGTCGGGATCGCAGTTGGTGTCCAGCATCGACACCAGGGGGATGTCGAGCTTGCGGCACTCGAGTACGGCGTTGGTTTCGCGCTTCTGGTCGACCAGCACCACCACATCGGGCAGGCGACGCATGTTCTTGAGACCGCCCAGGTACTTCTGCAGACGCTCCAGCTCGCGGCGGAGCACGGCGGCCTCCTTCTTGGGCCGCATGGCGATGGCCCCGGAGGATTCCATCCGCTCGAGATCCTTGAGGCGATCGATGCGGGCACGCATCGTGCTCCAGTTCGTGAGCATGCCGCCCAGCCAGCGCTGGTTGACATAGGCCGCGCCACAGCGGGTCGCCTCGATGGCGATCACTTCGGAGGCCTGTTTCTTGGTGCCCACAAACAGAAAGCGCTTGCCGGATCGGGAGGCGCTACGGGTCCATTTGTAGGCGTTGTTCATGCAGACGGCGGTCTGCACGAGATCGATGATGTGGACTCCGTTGCGCGCGCAATAGATGTAGCGCGACATCTTCGGGTTCCAGCGGCGGGTTTGGTGCCCAAAGTGGGCACCCGCCTCCATCATTTCGGCGAGGGTAACAACAGCCATGGTTGGGGGGTTTCGGGTTCGCCTCCACCTGCCAGGGATCGTGGGGCCAGAGCGGCCTTGATCACCCGAAACGGACAGGTGTGCGGGATGAAGTGGGACCGTTGCAATTTACCAAACGGCCCTCAGCACAGGCCCTCGGCCCGGGCTTCGGCGAACAGGGCGCGCACACCGATCCGGTTGAGCGGCAGCCGGAGCAGCTCCATGGCCAGGGACGGATGCCCTGTGCGGATCAACCAGGCCAGCACGGGGCGCAGGCTTCGCTCGTTGAGCAGACCCCCCAGGGTGAGCAACTCCCAGAGCAGGCGATGGAGCCAGGTGAACTGGATGATAAAGCGCACCCGTCGGGTGGGGTGCTTGCGGTAAAACACCAGGCCCATTTTGGCCCGCTCCCGTTCCACCCGAATCAGGTCGTTCACCTGGTCCAGCTTCAGGGCGGGGTGCCAGTGGTAGCCGGCCGCCGCCGGACAGCGCACAAGGGAGACACCCAGGCGCCGCAGCCGTTCCCCCAGCTCCAGGTCCTCCCAGCCGTAGAGCCGGAAACTGAGGTCGAACAGGCCGGCGCGCTCCAGCAACTCCCGGTCAATGGCCACATTGCCCGTGGCGAAGTAGGCCCAGGAGAGGTCGCTGAGTTTGTGGGGCTCGGCGGTGGGATTCTCGAAATTGCTGGTGTTGATCACCGCGCCGTAGGTGAAGCAAAGCCGGTTTCCCTGCCCATCCCAGGCCTGCTGAAGGGCCCGGGCATGCTCCAACAGAAAGCTGGGGGTCACGACCAGGTCACTGTCGATGAAGACGATCACATCGCCGCGGGCCTCCGCCACGCCGCGGTTGCGACCTTCGGCCGGTCCGCCGTGGTCCTGCTGAATCAGGCGCACGTGGGGAAAGGATGCGGCTTCCCGCTGCAGCCAGGCCACGGTGTCATCGGTGGAGCCATCGTCCACCAGCACCACTTCATAGCCCTCCAACGGGTCCCCGAGGCGCTGGTCCTCAAGGACACGCAGGCACTTCTCCAGGATCGGCCGGCGGTTGTAGGTGGGAATGACGACGCTGAGCTGCATGGGAGAGCGGCCAGATCGCTCCGAGGGAGCGCTCGAAAAGTCGGTCAAAAAAAGGGGACCCCTTAGGATCCCCTTGGCTTCGGGCTGATGGAGGAGCGCCCGGCTCAGTCGGCGGCGCCGCCGTTGTTGGCCGTGCCGGTCACGCCGTTGCCAGCCCCTTCCCCACGCCCGTCATTGCGCAGCTTGCGCTTCTTGAACTTGCGGGCGTAGGAGCGGTTGCGCTCCTGCTTTTCTTTCTTGAGGTTCCTGCGCTTGGCCATTCGATGCCGTGCCTTGGGGTGAAGAGACTCCAGCCTACTCAACCGGCTTGAAGGGCTAGGGAACTGGCCGTCAGGCGGCCATCCTCCATCTGCACCAGACGGTCGGCCACATCCAGGATGCGGGGGTCGTGGGTGACCATGAGCACCGCGCAATTCTGATCCCTGGCAAGGCGACGCAGAAGCTCCACCACCTCACGGCCGGTCTGCTTGTCGAGGGCGGCTGTGGGTTCGTCCGCCAGCATCAGCCGGGGATGGGCCGCCAAGGCCCTGGCAATGGCCACCCGCTGTTTCTGACCGCCGGAGAGGTCGTGGGGCAGCTTGCCCAGGTGGTCCCCCAGTCCCACCGCCCGCAGCCATTCGCGCGCCTGGTCCCTTCGGGCGCGATAACTCAGGCCAGGGAGGAGATCCGAACCCATCTGCACGTTCTGCTCCGCGGTGAGGCAGCGCAGCAGGTTGTGGCCCTGGAAAATCATGCCGATGTTCCTGCGCAGCTGTTGCCGGACGGACCGGCTGGAGCCGCCCAGCTCCTGCCCCAGCACCCGCACCTGGCCAGCCTGCACCTGACGCAGGGCCCCCACCAGGGTCAGCAGGGTGGTCTTGCCGCAGCCGGAGGGTCCGGTCAGCAGAACCACCTCTCCCGCATGAATCTGGAGATCAATGGATTGCAGCACCTGGCGGCGCATGGCCCCTTCTCCGTACCAGTGGCTGAGTCCAACAATGTCGATCGCATCAGCCATGGCTCAGAAGATCTCCGCCGGATCGGCATCACCCAGGCGCCGCATGGCCAGGGCCGCTGAGGCCATGCACATCACAAGAATCATGGTGAACACGGTGATCGCCCGGTCGGAAGCCATGGCCACCGGCAACTTGGTGGCGGCATGGATGACGCCGTACAGCACCTGTCCGGCGCCGTAGGCCGGCAGATAGCCGAGCACCGCAAGGAGCAATCCTTCCCTGGCCACGACGCCCAGGAGGGTGACCAGCGGATAGCCCATGGCCATCAAGGTGGCGTACTCGGGCAAATGGTCGCTGACGTCGGAGTAGAGGACCTGATACACAATTACGCATCCCACCACAAAGCCCATGGCGGCTCCGAGGGTGAAGATGAAACCGATGGCGGTACTGCTGCGCCAGTAGTCCTTCTCCATCTCAATGAAGCCCGCCTTGGTGTAGACGATCACGTCCTTGGGCAGGCGCTGCCGAAGCCGCTGGGCCACGGCTTCAGGGTCGGCACCGGATTGAAGGCGGATCAGCCCCAGCTCAATGCTGCCGGCGGGAGTATTGGGGAGCAGGCCGAGGAAGGTTTCGCTGCTGGTGAGCAGGTTGCCATCGGCCCCGAAGGAGGGACCGACGGCGAACAAACCGGCGACCCTCAGCCGCTTGCCCGCCACCTCACTTTCCACCGTTCGCCCCTCGCGGAACCACTGGGCCACGGGACCGAATTCATCCCTGGAGAGCTCATCGAAAAGCACCCGGCCCTTCTGGGTGAGCAGGGATGACTGGGCCGTGAGCTTGGGATCGAGGAAGAGGGGATCGGTGGGCTCGAAGCCCAGGGCCAGGATCGAGCGGGTGCCTCGGGTCTGGGGGTTGCGCCAAAGCAGCAGGTTCCAGTGAACAGGGGAGATGCCCTGCACCTGGGGATCCGCCAGAGACTGCACCAGCCGCCGCCGGGGGAAACCGGCCATGGAGATGGAGCTTTTTGTGCGCGGGCTCATCAACACCAGGTCGGTGTTGAACATCTTGTGGACCGTGACACTGGCGTCGAACAGGGCATCGCGGAAGCCCAGCTGCATGAACATCAGGATCCCGGCGAAGCTGATGCCCGCCAGGGCCACCGCCAGCCTCACCGGTTGACGGGTTAGCAACAGCCAGGAGAGCGGGATGCGCCGGCCCTGCCAGACACCGGTGAGCCACCGAAGGGGGTTCAAGGGTCGAAGCGGGTGATGGTTTTGAGACCGGACAACTTGCGCACCTTCGCCAGATCTGCCTCCTGCAGCTGGATGCGCACCTCCACCACCCGGGCGTCGGCGTCACCGGTGGGGTCTGTGGAGACCACCACCCTCTGCCGCACCTGGGGGCTGATCCGAATCACCCGGCCCACCAGGGAGCCCTCGAAGCCTCCGTTCTCGCTGGTGATGCGCACGGTCTGGCCCAGGCGAACCTGGCCGATGTCGCTTTCGTAGACCTCGGCGATCGCCTCCATGCGGTCACTGGCCCCCAATTCCAGGATGCCGTTGTCCCCCGGTCGTTCCCCCACCCGGGCCCTCAGGCGCAGCACGGTGGCGTCGATGGGGGATCGCAGCACGGTGTTCACCAGGTCAGCCTCCACTTTCACAAGGGTGGCCCTGGCTTCCTCCAGCTGCCCCCGCAGCTCGATCAGCTTCAGTTCGCGGGCCTCCAGATCGTCGGTGGAGGTGGCGCCCCCACGGGCCAGCTGGCGGTAGCGGCTGGTCTCCCGTTGCAGCAGGCTGAACCGGGCACTGAGGCTGGCGATGCGGGTGCGCAGCACCAGCCGGTCGGCCGCAAGGGTGGGGCCGTTATCGAAGCGGGCGAGGAGCTGGCCTTGCTTGACCTCCTGCCCCTCCTCCACCAGCAGCTCGCTGATGCGGGGGCTGCCACCGAAACCGGTAATGGGGGCCGCCAGTTTGCGTACGTCGCCGGCAGGCTCCAGGCGCCCAAGGGCGGAAATGGTGTCACGGGCCTTCTGGGCCGCCGCATCCGCACGCGGGGAAGTTGCCACCGGCACCGGTGGTTTCTGCTGGGACCGCCAGATACCGAAAACGGCCAGCACGACCGTCACGGCGATCAGAACCCGCCCCGGCGTGCCTGCCAGAAAAGTCAGGGGGCCGGAGGATCGTCGAACAGGAGTTCCTCGATGTAGCGGTTGGCCCAGGTCGGGTTGAACGCCTTCTCCAGCACTCGCCGGGTCTTGTCGTTGCGTTTCTGCTGCTGGCAATACGCCAATTGGCCGCTATGGCGCTCCACGGTACCGGGATGGTCCGGCGGCTGCGGTGTGGTGCTGCGAACGGCAGCGGCCAGGACGTCCAGCAGGCTGATCACGTCAGCGATGAACCACTCCTCCTCCTCCGCATCTGCCGGCCGTACGAAGCGGACGTGGGGTGAAAAAATCGTTCCCCACTCCGGCAGATCCCTGGGGTTGCGGTAAGGCCGCCGCGGCAAAGCAGCCAGGGCTTGATCAATCGCCGGCGGCAGGGTGCCATGGAGGGGGGAGAGGTCCGCAATCGCGGCGGACACCTGGCCCCGGCCGGCCACGATGTCGGCACCGAACACCGGCAGGTCGAAGCAGGGGTCTGGAAAAAAAACACAGTGGAGGATCTGGAGGCCCCCCCCAAGGCGGGCGGTCTCCAGGTGCAGCTTGCGCAGACCCCGGCAGCGGCGCAGCTCATTGCGGATGAACAGGCTTTCGCCATCGAGGCTGCCGCTGATCGCCTCCAGGGATGGATCGATGGCCAGAGGTGCAAGCTCCGGCAATCCCTCCCAACTGCCTCGGATGCGCTCCGCCAGGGCATCAACAAGGGGGTGGATGGCCGGATCGGGAGTCGGCTTCGGCGTCAACGGGGTGGTGCAGGCCAGCAGAATGGTGATCCTGCCATGTGCGCATTGACCCGTTGCCCTTGTCTCCTCCTCCTGCAACAGGCTGCGTGGCCGTAGCAACCGAACCAAGCCGCAGTCGACTGGCCAATGGGGTGGAGGTGGTGCACCTGGAAATGGCAGAGGCCCCGGTGGTCTGCCTCGATTTCTGGTGCAAGGCCGGGAGTCGACTGGAGGAGCCGGAGGAATCCGGGCTGGCCCACTTCCTGGAGCACATGGTGTTCAAGGGCAGCCGCAGCCTGGCTCCAGGCGAGTTCGATCACCGGGTGGAATCCCTAGGCGGCAGCAGCAACGCCGCCACCGGCTTCGATGACGTGCATTTTCACGTGCTGATCCCGCCGGAGGGGGCAAGCGAGGCGTTGGAGCTGTTGCTGGAGCTGGTGCTCGAACCCCGTCTTGGGGACGAAGACTTTCAGATGGAGCGCCAGGTGGTGCTCGAGGAGCTGAACCAGAGCGAGGACCAACCCGAGGAGGTGGCCTTCCAGACCCTTTTGGCCCTGGCGTGCCCGAATCATTCCTACGGACGGGCCATCCTCGGCGAGCGCTCCCAGCTGGAGGGCCATCAACCGGCAGCGATGGCCTCCTTCCACAGCCGCATCTACCAACCCGGCAACATCAGCGTGGCCCTGGCCGGTCCCCTCGACCAGCTCGACCTGGTCGAACGGATTGAAGCCGGACCCCTGGCCGGACTGGCCACCACCGCCGCCACCCCCCCGCCTGCTGCGCTGGCCCTCGTGGCGGGCAGACAGCAGCTCGAACTGCCCAGGCTGGAGGCGGCCAGGATCCTGATGGCCTGGCAACTGCCCTGCGCCCATGACATCGACGGGGTTATGGGCGGTGACCTGATCACCACCCTGCTGGCCGAAGGAAGGCGGAGCCGACTGGTGACACGGCTGCGGGAGGAGCTGCGCCTGGTGGAGAGCATCGATCTCGATCTGACCGTCCTGGAGGCGGGGAGCCTGGCCTTGCTGGAGGCGGTGTGCGCCCCCGCCCACGTGGCAGCGGTGGAGGCGGAAATCGGGGCGATCTGGCGGCAGCTCTGCGATGAGCTCCCTGGTGTCGCTGAACTGCAAAGGGCCCAACGCCTTGTGGCCAATGGCCACCGCTTCTCCCTGGAATCGGCCGCCTCGGTGGCTGGACTGATGGGCAGCAACTGCCTCTGGGGGCGCCCCCTGCCCCTCGATGCCCCCCTTCTGGCCATCGAGCAGTGGACTGTGGACCGGCTGCAAGAGGAGATTGTGCCCCTGCTGGATCCCGAGCGGGCTTTCACCCTGGTGGCCCTCCCCGCATGAACCTGGAACGATTCCACCTGCCGGGGGGCTGCCCGGTGTGGGTGCAGCGTCGCAGCGGTCCCGACCTGATTTCGGCCAAACTCCTGATCCCTGGCGGTAGTGCGGCGGATCCCCCTGGCTCCAGGGGCGTCACCCAGCTGCTGGCCGGAGTTCTCACCCGCGGCTGTGGACCCCTGAGTGGGGACCAGCTGGCGGAGTTGGTCGAGGGCAGGGGCGCGGGTCTGCGCTGCGAAACCAGCGAAGACGCCCTGATCGTGAGCCTTAAGTGCGCCAGCAGCGACAGCGAGGCCCTGCTGCCCCTGCTGCTCACCCTGGTGCAAACCCCCTGGCTGCAGCCGGACCAGGTGACCCTGGAGCGCGATCTCAATCTGCAGGCCCTGCAGCGCCAGCGGGAGGATCCCTTCCAGCTGGCCCACGACCAGCTGCGCCATCAGCTCTACGGCCAGGGTCCCTACGGCCATGACCCCCTGGGGGTGGAAGGGGAGCTGGGGCGCCTGGGCCCTGGGGATCTGGCCGCACGGCTGCCCGATCTGGGCCTTCAGGGGGCGGTGCTGGTGATCTGCGGTCAGCCGCCTGGGGCCTTGAAGGAGTGGCTGACGCCCCTGGATCAGCCGCAGGGCCCATGGAAAACCTTCGCACCGCACCAGAACCCTGGTCCAGCTGGGGAGGGCGGCGAGCGCCTCGCCCTGGTACCCGATGAGACCGAACAGCTCGTACTGATGCTGGGCGCCTCGACGGTCCCCCTCGGGGCCCCCGATGCCTTGGCCCTGAGGCTGCTCCACTGCCACCTGGGGATCGGCATGTCGAGCCGGTTGTTCGTTGCCCTGCGGGAAGAACACGGCCTCGCCTACGACGTGGGTGTCCATGCCCCCGCCCGCCGGGGGGCGGCCCCGTTCGTTTTCCATCTCTCCAGCTCAGCCGATCGGGCAGGGGAGGCCACCACCCGCCTTCTCGATGAATGGCAGCGATTGCTGGAGGAACCCCTCACGGCGGCAGAGCTGTCGCTTGCCGTGGCCAAGTTCCGGGGCCAGGAGGCCCTCGGCCGCCAGACCTGCAGCCAGATCGCCGATCGCCATGCCCTGCTCCTCTCCCATGGCCTCGACTGGGACTACGCCGATGGGGCCCTAGCCAAGAGCCGACAGCTGGTTCCAGCCGACCTGCTGGCCGCCGCCCGCCGCTGGCTGGCACGACCTGCCCTGAGCCTCTGCGGACCCGCCACTGCCCTGGCCGCGGCAGAACGGAGCTGGCAACGGCACCGCCTCAGTGATCCGCCTGCTCTGGCGACTCGCTGACGCCCACCAGCTGGGACAGGGTCAGCAGAAAGGCACCACGGCGAAACCGGACCGCCAGTTGGTCCTTCGCCCGGATCGATTCGACATGGCCCACCTCATCGGCATCCACCAGATCCGCAGGCCGCAGCATCGGCATCGGATCGGCGCTCTTGAGATAGGTCGGCACGGATCGGAGGCGCACCGCCTGTCCTACGGAGAAGCTGGCGACGTGCTCGGACTCCGGCATGGGCACTTCGCAGGGGGAGACACCTGTCCGGTCGACCCTACGTCCTGCAGGATGGGGGGAGCGACTCGGGAAGCGATTGCGGGCCCTAGCCACCTGGAGCGGGGCCGTCGCCGGCCTGCTGTTGATCATCATCGGGGGCCTGATTCAGGCCGCTGTTCCCGCCCCCGGCCATGGCGGCAGCCTGGAGCTCATCCCACTGCCGATCACCCTGCAGGTGCCTGCCCTGCTGCTTACCGCCCTGGTGTGCGGGCCCAGGGGGGCCATGCTGGCCGCCGTGTCCTACCTGAGCCTGGGGCTGTTCCAACTACCGGTGTTCCATGGCGGCGGGGGAACGGCCTACCTGCTGGATCCAGGCTTCGGTTATCTGGCAGGGTTCTTGCCGGCCGCTTGGGTGACGGGCCGGCTGGCGCGCCAGCCCGGCATGGATGATCCGCTCAGCCTGGCCGGAGCCGCCGCCATCGGTTTGTTGGTGCTTCAGGTTTGCGGCTCGGCGAACCTGATCCTCGGCAGCCTGGCGGGTCGCTGGGCTGCAAGCCTGCCCCAGCTGCTGCTGGATTACAGCCTCGGACCGTTGGTGCCCCAGTTGCTGCTCTGTTGCGCCATTGCCGTGCTGGCGTTGCCCCTGAGGCGTCTGTTGATGATCGAATCCTGATGGGCCCCGTGCAGCAGAGCCGAGGGGCCGTGATCCTGATCGCTGCTTCCGTGGTGGTTTTCGACCAGATCACCAAGTCCCTCGCCCTCGCCCAACTGTCGCCGGGAATATCCCGGCCATTGCTGCCTGGTTTGTTGGACCTGCGCCTGGTGTTCAACACCGGAGCGGCCTTCAGCCTGTTCACCGGTGCCGCCAGCCTCCTGGGGGGCATCAGCCTGGTGGTGGCGCTAGCGGTGCTTTTCTGGCTGCTGCGCTGTGGTCCCCTACGGTTCTGGCAGGGATCCGGCGTGGGGGTGCTGCTGGGAGGAACGATCGGCAACGGCATCGATCGCTGGCGCCTGGGCACCGTGACTGATTTTCTGGAGCTGGTGCCGATCAGCTTCCCGATCTTCAATGTGGCCGACGTGGCCATCAATCTGGCCGTGTTCTTCCTGCTGCTGGACCTGCTGAGACCCCATGGCACGAACCAGCGTTGATTCCCTGGGACCGCGCCTGTTGCAGCGGTTCTCCCCCCTGAGCCAACCTGGCTCGGCGTTGCTGGAGCTGTTCGTTCCCGGTCAACCCAGCCGCCGCATTCCCCTGCATGGGGGCCTCTATCGCATCGGCCGCGATCCCCACGCCGAAATTTCGGTGGACCACGGCGCCGTCAGCAAACAGCATGCCCTGCTGGAGCAACGGGATCGCCACTGGCTGCTGCGGGACAACGGCTCCACCAACGGGCTCTGGTGGCAGGGCCGCCGCATTCAGGAACTTCTCCTCGGTGATGGCGATGTGGTGCGGTTTGGCCCCAGCCAGGAGCCAGGTCTGCCGGAAATCTGCTTCCGGCTGAGGCCGTCGCCCCAGCTGCCCAAACTCGGAAGGGCCCTGGCCCTCGCCCTGGGCGTGGTGGCAGCGGGAGGCCTCTCCTTGCTCGCGCTGTCGGTGCTGCAGATGCCCGTGCGCGGCAGCCTGGCCACCGTCCGCGGCCCACTGGCGCTCTATGACCGCACCAACAAGCCCCTGAGCTCAGCGGATTCCAGCCAACACCGGGAGCACAAGGCCCTCACCGACTACCCCCGTGTCCTGGTGGACGCCTTGCTCTCGAGTGAGGACAGCCGTTTCTGGTGGCACCCAGGCGTCGATCCGATTGGCACCGGCCGTGCCCTGGTGGCCAACCTGTTGGGGGGTCGCGTGCTGGAGGGGGGCAGCACCCTCACTCAGCAGTTGGCCCGCAGCCTCTACCCCGAGCAGGTGGGCCGTGGCGAAACCATCGAGCGCAAATGGCGGGAGCTGCTGGTGGCCCTGCAGCTGGAGGCCCGCTTCAGCAAGCACGATCTCCTGCTCAGTTATCTCAATCGGGTGTATCTGGGTGTGGGCTGGGGCTTTGAGGATGGGGCCCGGGCCTATTTCGGCCGTCCGGCCTCCCAGCTGCAACTGGAGGAGGCGGCCCTGCTGGTGGGTCTGCTGCCTTCCCCCAACGGCAACGATCCCTGCAACAATCCCCAAGCGGCCCTGGCGGCCCGAAACGGTGTCCTCAACAAGATGGCCGACACCGGGCGCATCAGCCCCGATCAGGCACGCCGCAGCCGCCGGCGGCCGATCCAGCTAGGACCCCAGGCCTGCCGGGGGGGCAACGGGCCCAGGCCGGCCCCCTTTTACACCGACCAGGTGCGTCAGGACCTGGAAGGTCTACTCGGGGTCGATGTGGCTTCTGAGGGCAATTTCCTGGTGGAGACCCACCTGGATCCCGTGCTGCAGGACGTGGTTGAGCACCAGTTGCGCCAGGAACTCCGGGCGGCGGCCCCCCTGCGGGTGAGCCAGGGGGCTGTGGTGGTGCTCGATTCCCGCACCGGCGGGGTGCTGGCCATTGCCGGCGGCCGCGACTACCGCTTCAGCCAATACAACCGGGCCAGCATGGCCCTGCGGCAACCCGGCAGCACGTTCAAATTGATGACCTACCTGACGGCCCTAGAACGGGGACTGCGGCCCACCGATGCCGTCAGCTGCGCCCCACTCGACTGGGGCGGCCAGGCCTTCGCCAGCCACTGCGGTGGCCGGGTGAGCCTGACCCAGGCCTTCGCCATGAGCAGCAACACGGCCGCCCTGCGCCTGGCGAGGCGGGTGGGTCTGGATGCGGTGGTGCGCAAGGCGCGCGACCTGGGCATCAGCAGTCCGCTCTCGGCTGTGCCGGGCCTGGCGCTGGGTCAGAGCGAAGTGCGGCTGATCGAGCTGACCGCCGCCTACGCCGCGGTGGCCAATGACGGCGTCTGGCATGCCCCCAGCACCATTCGACGGCTCACCGACGCCGAAACCTGTGGTGGTTTGGAAAGCAGCCGCTGCCGCGCGCAACGCCGCAATGCGGGCCGACCGATCAACCCCGGCCGTCGGGTGATCAAGCCGGAAACGGCCCGCCAGATGCAGGGATTGCTGCGGGCCGTCGTGCGCGGCGGCACCGGCACGGCCGCCTATCTGGGCGGGATGGAGGGTGGCAAGACCGGCACCACCAACGACGCCCGCGACCTGTTGTTCGTGGGCTACGAACCCAAGCGGCACTGGGTCATCGGCATCTGGCTCGGCAACGACGACAACGGACCCACCTCCAGCAGCAGCGCCCTGGCCGCTGGGCTCTGGAGCACGATCGTGCGAGCCGCCGGCAGTGGCAGCCTCGACCAGACCGCCAAGCTTTGAAGCTGCCGGTGCGTCTCTGGTGGCTCCTGGGCCTCGCCCTCGTGGTGCTGGTGGTGCTCGGCCTGGTGGTCCAGGTGCTGAACAACCTGCTGTGGCAGCTCAATTACCTCTTGCCCAGCTGGCTGGTGGGTCCCGTGCTGCTGTTGGTGGTGGGGGGTGGTGCCCTGCTACTGGGGCGGTTGGCGTGGCCCTGGATCACCGACCTGGGCCGGAACCGCAGGGGCCAGTTACCATCTCCAGCCGAGGATCTTCCCCCCTCCTCCCGCCAGGAGGCAGCGCGACGCAATCTGGCGGCCATCGACCAGGTGCTCGATCGCGTCCGCGATGAGGTTCAACGGCAGGCCCTGAGGCAGGAACGGGAACGGATCGAAGCGGAGCTGCAGCGCGGGGACCTCGTGCTGGTGGTGTTCGGAACCGGTTCGGCCGGCAAGACCTCCCTGATCCGCGCCCTGCTCAAGGAGGTGGTGGGCGAGGTGGGGGCAGCCATGGGCTCCACCGAAGAGTGCGTCAGCTACCGACTGCGATTGCGGGATCTGTCCCGGGGCCTGCGTTTGGTGGACACCCCCGGGATCCTCGAGGCCGGCGGTGACGGCCGTTCGCGGGAGACCATCGCCAGGCGCCAGGCCGCCCTTGCCGACCTGCTGGTGCTTGTGGTGGACGGCGATCTGCGGGCGTCGGAGATGGAGGTGTTCACCGCCCTCGCCAGCCTGGGCAAACGGCTCCTGCTGGTGCTCAACAAGTGCGACCTGCGCGGCGAGGCCGAGGAAGGGAGGTTGTTGGCCCTGTTGCGCCGCCGCTGCCAGGGCCAAATCGCGCCAGAAGATGTGGTTCAGGCCAGCGCCTCACCCCAATCGGTGCCGATGCCCGGAGGCCGCCCCCACCAGCCCCAGCCCGAGGTGGACGCGCTCTTGCGGCGCATCGCCACGGTGCTGCACCAGGACGGGGAGGAGCTGATCGCCGACAACATCCTTTTGCAGAGCCGCAACCTTTCGGATGCCAGCCGGGAGCTGCTGGCTGGTCAGCGGCGCAGCGACGCGGAACGGATCGTGGATCGCTACATGTGGATCGGAGCTGGGGTGCTGGTGGTCACCCCCCTTCCCGTGGTCGACCTGCTCGGAACCGCCGCCGTGAATGCCCAAATGGTGGCCGAGATCGGCCGCATCTATGGCGTCACCCTTTCGCAACGAACGGCCCAGGACCTGGCGGTTTCCGTGGGGCGCACCCTCGCCAGCCTCGGGGTGATCAAGGGGGGGCTGGCCCTGATCGGCTCTGCCCTCACGCTCAACCTGCCCGCCCTGCTGGCCAGCGCAGCGGTTCAGGCGGTGGGGGCGGCCTGGTTGACCCGGATCGCGGGCCTCAGCTTCATCACCTACTTCGAGCAGGACCAGGACTGGGGCGATGGCGGCCTGCAGGAGGTGGTGCAGCGCCAGTACGAACTGAATCGCCGGGATTCCGTGCTGCGGCGCTTCCTGGATGCGGCCTTCAACCGCGTGGTGGAACCGTTGCAGCGGGGGAAGGATCCCCAGCTGCCGCCCCGGCCTGATTCCTCGCAGTCGGGACAGTCAAAGCAGGGGCCATTGGACCAAGGGCCTCCGGGGGCGGGGGCAGCAGGGGGCCCCGGGCGTCGAGCACGGTGATCAGCACCAGGTAGAGCACTCCGATCAGGATCGAGAGGGCGCCGGTGAGGATCGCCACCCATCGGCCCCGGGACGATTCGCCGCCGCTCATGGCTGCACGCTCCCCCGAACCAGGGAGTCACCCTACGCCCCATGGAGTGACTCGGAGACCAACTCAGCTAGCCGTTGGAGCTGCTCCTCCCGGGTGTGGGGGTTACCGAGCACCGCCTTGAGGTAATAGCGGCCCTGGTAGCAGGGGCGCGACAGCATCAGCTGCTGATCCAGAAGCCGCTGGCGCGTCCGCCGGGACCAGCCTTCGCTCGCCCCAGGGTCGATGCCCCTGGGGGCGAATGCCAACAGGTGCAGGGGGCCGCTCAGCAGATCCAGGTCCAGCGCAGCCAGCAACCGCTGCAGCTGGCGGCGGCGCCCAATCGCCCCATCCACCACGCTCTCGATGCCCTCGAGTCCCAACTGGCGCAGACCCAGCCACAGCTTCAGGATCTCACCAGAGCGACTGCCCTGCAGACCACATTCGCCGCCATGGGCGTCCCCCCAGCTGGGCTCCATGTAGGGAAGGCCGGTGGAGAAGGTGGCCTGAAGCTGCTCGGGTTGGCGCAGCAGCAGCAGGGAGGAGGTCTTGGTGATGCCCAATAACTTCTGGGGGTTCACCGTGACGGAATCGGCCCCGCCCAGGCCCGCGACCCGGTGGCGGTGGGTCGAAGTGAGGCCACACACGGCGCCGATGGCCCCATCCACATGGAGCCAGACCCCGGCCGCTCGACAAACGGTTGTCAGCTCCTCAAGGGGATCCACCGCTCCCCGCACCGTGGTGCCGGCGGTGGCCACCAGGGCGATCACCGGCCGTCCTTCCCGATCCAGACGGCCCAGGGCTTCAGCTGCCGCGAAAGGATCGAGGCGCCCGAACCCGTCCACGGGCAGGCTCTGCAACGCTTCCGCCGGCAGACCCATCACCCGGATCGCCTTCTGCAGCGACACATGGGCATCGGCGCTGGC
Source organism: Synechococcaceae cyanobacterium ELA445 (assembly GCA_037134455.1). Classification (GTDB taxonomy): domain Bacteria; phylum Cyanobacteriota; class Cyanobacteriia; order PCC-6307; family Cyanobiaceae; genus ATX-6F1. Next base: position 81,422 of record JBAXME010000002.1, read on the forward strand.
CAGAACCACAGCCCGGGGATCCTCCGCCCGTCCAGCTGCATGGCGGGCCACCACCAGGGCGGTGAGGTTGCTCAGGCTTCCTCCGCTGGCAAGCACCCCCCCTGATCCTTCACCCAGCCCCAGACTGCGGGCCAACCATCCACAGAGGCTGCGCTCGAGGCGACTGAGGGAGGGGGAGAGTTCCTGGGCCAGCAGATTGTTGTTGAGACCGGCGCAGATCAACTCCGCCACCACCGAAGCACTCAGGGGAGGCGGATCGAGGTGGGCGATCGCGCCGGGATGGTTGGGGTTGTAGGCCCCCTCCATCACCAACTGCAGGTCCGCCAGCAGCCGATCGGAAGGCAGGCCCCGCTCCTCAGGTTCCACCGCCGGCATGACGCTCAGGGCAGGAAGGGGAGAGCGCTGCTCAGCAGTTGCCAGCCAGCGACAGAGCAGCTCGGAAGACTGGGTCAGCAACCGCTGCAGTCCGCTGTCGAGCTCCGCAGGGGCCGCGAACGGGAACGGCTCAGGACACCGCTCGATCTGGGGCGTTACGGCCAAGGTTGGGCGGAGGTGTCGGGCCATTCTCCCCCTCGGAGTGGCAACCTGAGGTCGCAACCCTGCCGATGGGGACGGCGACGGTGGTGTACGCAAAGCGCCCCTGCCCCTTGAACGACGCCCAGCGTCGGTTCTGGATGGCCCGCCTCGCCCGCCTGGCAGCCGAAGCGGGCAACAGGGGTGAAATCCCCGTGGCGGCGGTGATTCTGGATGGCCGGGGCCGGGCCCTGGCCTGGGGGAGCAACCGTCGGGAGCGGCAGGCCGATCCCCTCGGCCATGCCGAATTGGTGGCACTCCAACGGGCCGCCCGACTGCGGGGCGACTGGCGTTTCAACGACTGCACCCTGCTGGTAACCCTTGAGCCCTGCCCGATGTGTGCAGGTGCCCTGGTGCAGGCGCGGATGGGCCGGGTGGTGTTTGCTGCCGCCGATGCCAAACGGGGCGCCCTTGGGAGTTGCCTGAACCTGGCGACCGACCCCAGCGCCCATCACCACATGGAGGTGGAGGGGGGCGTAGGGGCTGAGGCCAGCCAGCGGATGTTGGAGGCCTGGTTCAGGCAGCGGCGGCGGCGACGGCCGGAATGGAGCTCCTGAAGGCAGGCAGTTCGTCGGCCAGCAGATTGAGCAGCAGATCGACGTTTTCAGGTGTGCTGTTGTAGCCCATCAGACCGATGCGCCAGACCTTGCCGGCAAGGGCCCCCAGGCCCCCACCCACCTCGATGCCGTGCTTGTTGAGCAGATGGAGGGTGAAGGCCTTGCCGTCCACCCCTTCGGGAATGCGCACGGTGGTGAGCGTGGGGAGGCGAAGCGCTTCGTCCACATGCAGCTCCAAACCCAGGCTCTCCAGACCAGTCCAGAGGCGCTCAGCATTGCGGCGGTGGCGGGCCCAGGCGTTTTCAATGCCCTCATCGGCCAGAAGCCGAAGGGCTTCACGCATGCCGTAATTCATGTTCACCGGAGCCGTGTGGTGGTAGGTCCGGTTGCTGCCCCAGTACTGGTTGAGCAGGGAGACGTCGAGGTACCAGTTGGGCACCTTGCCGGTGCGAGCGTTGAGCTTGGCTTCGGCCCTGGGCCCCATGGTGAAAGGACCGAGGCCGGGGGGGCAACTGAGCCCCTTCTGGCTGCAGCTGTAGGCCAGATCCACGCCCCAGGCATCGAGGTAGAGGGGAACAGCGCCAAGGGAGGTGACGGTGTCGAGCAGCAGAAGGGTGTCGTGGCGGCGGCAAAGCTCACCGATGCCCTCCATGGGCTGGCAGACGCCGGTGGAGGTTTCGGCATGGACCAGGGCAAAGATCCGGGGCTTGTGGAGCTCGAGGGCCGCTTCGATTTCTTCGAGGCTGAAAGCTTCCCCCCAGGGACGCTCAATGGTGTGCACATCGGCCCGGTAGCGCTGGGCCATGTCGACGAGCCGCAGCCCGAAATAACCCTTCACCGCCACCAACACGGAGTCTCCAGGCTCCACGGTGTTGGCGAGGGTGGCCTCCATGGCGGCACTGCCGGTGCCGCTCATGGGAATGGTGAGCCGGTTGTCGGTTTGCCAGGTGTAGCGCAGCAATTCCTGCACCTCGCCCATCAACTCGATGTAGAGCGGATCCAGGTGGCCGATGGGCGTGCGGGCCAGGGCGGCAAGCACGGTGGGATGGGCATTGGAGGGACCTGGCCCTAGCAGCAACCGATCCGGAGTGGCAATGGGCGCCAGGTGAAGGCGGTGCTGATCACTCACGGAGTGGGTGGAAAGAGGGAGGGCCAAGTCCTGATCCGGGATGAAACAAGTGGAGGGAAGCCTACGTAGCGGCGGTGACGGCTCAGCGGGCGCGCACGTTCGTAGCCGCCAGACCCCGGGCCAGGTGGGTGAAGGGAGCGCGCACCAGATCGATGTCGGTGAGGCCGGTTTCGGCCAGCTTTTCGATCACCACATCCCCGAGCAGGGTGATGCTGCGCACCGTGGGCCCCGTGGGCACCCCCAGGCTCTTGTAGGTGTCGTCGAGTCCGTAGAGCACGCGCTCGTCGAGGATCTGGGGGTCGTCGGCCACCAGGGCGTAGCTGGCGTAGCGAAGGAAATAATCCATGTCGCGCAGGCAGGCCGCCCAGCGCCGGGTGGTGTAAGCGTTGCCACCTGGCAGAAGCAGCTCGGGGTCCGATTGCCACAGGCGCTGGCTGGCCTCGCGCACGATCTCGGCCGCCTCCCGGTTGATCAGCTCAACGGCGGCCAGGCGCACTGCCGATTCGCCGTAGAAGCTGGAGGCCCGGTCGAGGGCCTCCCGGTCGAGATAGCGCCCTAACTGGTCATAACGGCCAATCAGGCCCGAGATGGCATCGCGCATGGTTCAGTCGAATCGACGCACCTGGCCAGAAACTAGCACCCGAAAAACCGCAGATCCCTGTCTGGAAGCAGGCTCTGACCAATCTGACAGAAACGGTTACGCAAGGGTGGTCCCACCCTGGCTGCCCAGCTCCGGCCAGTGAAGAAGTAGCCGAAACTACCGATGAGCCCCATGGGGCTCCCTACGGTCCCGCCGCCTCCCTCTCCTCCATGGCCAAGACCGCCCAGGACGTCCTTCGCCAGATCAAGGACGGGGGAATCGAATTGATCGACATCAAGTTCGCCGACCTGCGTGGCAAATGGCAGCACCTGACGGTTCATGCCGACCTGATCGACGAGGAGTCCTTCCGGGCGGGGGTCGCCTTCGACGGCTCCTCGATCCGCGGCTGGAAGAGCAGCCACGAATCGGACATGGCGATGGTGCCGGACCCAGGCACCGCCTGGATCGACCCTTTCTACCGCCACAAAACCCTCGGCCTGATCGCCTCGATCCAGGAATCCCGCAGCGGTAGGCCCTACGGCCGCTGCCCTCGGGCGCTTGCCCAGAGGGCCCTTGCCCACCTGCGCAGCACCGGACTGGCTGACACGGCGTTCTTCGGACCGGTACCGGATTTTTTCCTCATCGACGACGTCCGCCACAACTCCAGTGAAGGGGGTTCGTTCTCCAGCGTCGATTCGATCGAAGCCCCCTGGAACAGCGGCCGCCTTGAGGATTACCAGGACATCCGCAGCGAAATGCTGCTCACCTTGGGCCAACTGGGGGTGCCGATCGAAACGCACCATCCCGAGGTGGCCGCCGCCGGTCAGCAGGAGCTCAGCATCAAGTGCGCCGAACTGATCAACGCCGCCGACAACGTTCTCACCTACAAATACGTCGTTCGCAATGTGGCCCGGAAGTACGGCAAGACGGCCACGTTCATGCCCAGGCCCGTGTTCACCGACAACGGCAGCGGCATGCATGTGCACCAGAGCCTCTGGAAGGGAGGCGAGCCCCTGTTCTTCGGTGAAGGCACCTATGCCAACCTCTCCCAGACAGCCCGCTGGTACATCGGCGGCCTGCTCAAGCACGCCCCCTCCTTCCTGGCCTTCACCAACCCCTCCACCAACAGCTACGAGCGCCTGGTGCCTGGGTTCGAAGCGCCGGTGAACCTGGTGTACTCCCAGGGCAACCGGTCCGCCGCCGTACGCATCCCCCTCACCGGATCCAACCCCAAAGCAAAGCGACTGGAGTTCCGCTGCGGCGATTCCCTGGCCAACCCCTACCTGGCCTTCAGCGCCCTGCTTCTGGCCGGCCTCGACGGCATCAGGAACCAGATCGACCCGGGCCGTGGCACCGACGTGGACCTGGTCGAACTGCCGGCCGAAGAGCTCGCCAAGATCTCCACGGTGCCCGGCTCCCTCCATGGGGCCCTTGAAGCTCTCGCTGCCGACAAGGATTACCTGCTCGCCGGTGGTGTCTTCAGTGAGGACTTCATCAGCAACTGGATCGACCTCAAGTACGGGGAGGTGCAGGAACTGCGCCAGCGGCCCCACCCCCACGAGTTCAGCCTTTACTACGACGTCTGAGGTCCCGCCTGGTTGCGCAGAGGGGCCAAGGCGCTGCTGTGGAGATGCTGCCCATGGGCAGGACCGGCTGCCCAAACCCGCTGGTACCCAATGGCATCCAGGCGGCCATCAAGGTCGTGGTGGGTGGTGATCTGGGCCAGATCGGCCCCGGGGCGCTTCACCTCCCGTTCATGGGTCTGGGTCCAGTTGTGCTGCTCCCGTTCCGCCGAGACCAACTCCTGTCCATCGGCGGTGTGATCACTCGGGTTACTGGGCCTCGCGTTCGGCGCGCCATTCCTGCGGATCGTTCCCATCCCCACCTGCGGGCTCCCTGACTCCATTCAGTAAGGGCCCCAGACCCGAGCCGGTCCTCTTTTTCAATCTTCACCGGGTTCTCCGGCTCGAGCCAGGGGCCACGGAAATGGACCCGCATCGGTTGGAATGGGGGGACTCCCAACGGACACCCCATGCCGGATCTGGTCACGAAGCTGGCCTATCAGACCCTGCAGCAGGGCAAGAGCTTGATGGGGCTGGCCCACAAGGAAGTGAGCACCAGGCTGATGGGTCTCCTGGACCCCGCCAGCGCCCCCAAGACCGTGCCGGTGCCCCCAGAGGTGATGGAGGCCCTGCGCGATTCGATGGAGCGGCTGCTTGATCTCGATTGGCAGGAAGCGGAGCGGGGCCTTTACCCCCCCTCACTGCTGTTCGATGCCCCCTGGCTCGACTGGGCGGCCCGCTATCCGCTGGTGTGGCTGGACATGCCGGCGATCTGGAACCGGCGCAGCCAGCGCAACGTCCGGGACCTGCCGGTGGATGTCGACCCCGAGGACTACCCCGGCTACTACCTGCAGAACTTCCACCACCAGACCGACGGCTACCTCAGCGATCACTCCGCAGCCCTCTATGACCTGCAGGTGGAGATCCTCTTCAACGGCACCGCCGATCCCATGCGTCGGCGGGTGCTGCAGCCGCTGGTGCGCGGGCTGAGGAGCTTTCCTGACCGCTCCGAGCGCCAGTTGCGGGTGCTGGATGTGGCCACCGGCACCGGCCGCACCCTCCGCCAGATCCGCGGCGCCCTTCCCCACGCCCAGCTGGTGGGTCTGGACCTGTCGGCCTCCTACCTGCGCCAGGCCAACCGCTGGTTGAGCCAGCAGCCCCATGAGCTGCCCCAATTGGTGCAGGGCAATGCCGAGGTGATGCCATTCGCCGACGGCTCGATGCAGGCCATCACCTGCGTGTTCCTGTTGCACGAGCTGCCCGCTGAGGCCCGGGCGAACGTGATCGGAGAATGCTGGCGAGTGCTGGAACCCGGCGGAGTGTTGGTTCTGGCCGATTCGGTGCAGATCGCCGACTCACCCCGCTTCATGCCGGTGATGGAGAACTTCCGGAGGGTGTTCCACGAGCCCTACTACCGCGACTACATCAGCGACGACATCGAAGCTCGGCTGCGGGAGGCTGGATTCGAAGGGGTGGCGGGCGAAACCCATTTCATGACCCGCGTCTGGAGCGCCCGCAAGAGCGCAGGTACCCAATCCGCCCCTTAGCGGTGCAGCCACACGGCCAGCAACAGGCCAGCCCCACCCCAGCGCAGGGCGCTCCAGAGGGCCCCTTCTCCCCAATCCTTGCCGCGTAAGGGGGCCGGCAACGGGTCCAGCAGCCGTTGGGCTGTGGCCATCCGCTGGCGCAGGCGGCGGGAGGCCACTCCGTTGTCATCGGAGGCGAGCCGCTCCACCCGGCTCACCTGGCCCAGCAGCACACCGAGCACGTGGAGCCAGCGAATGGGTGGCGTCGGATTGGGGGAACGGGAGGCCATGGCGCCAGGATGGTCCCCCGATGCACTCTCCGTCCAGTGGCCGACCCTCTCGCCGCCAGCGAACCCATCGGAACCAATCCGAGCCTGCCGCTCGATCAACGGGGGCGCTGGCCCCACCAGAGCAAGGAAACCGCCGCCCAACTGCATCGCCTGTTGGTGATTGCCGACCGCGACTGGCATTCCCTCAAAACCCAGGCGGATCGTCGCGCCGCCGAGCAGCTGGCGGCAGCATTGGTGCATCTGATCAGCGTGGAGGCCCCCTCCAGCGCCGATGGAATGGCCACCCGGCGCAGCGCGATCGAGTTGACCGAGCATGCCCTCAGCTGGCTCAAGGGCGAGCGAAAAGACCCTGGGTGTCCAAGCCACGGTCGATGAGCCGGGGCCGGCGCGCCGCCACCTGCAGGCGGTTGCCCCGGGGGCTCCAGCGCACGTCGTCGAAGCAATGCTGGATCAGGAAAAATCCCCGGCCGCTGAAGGAATCCAGGCGATCCGGCAGGATCCCATGGCGGGCATGGGGTGCCACCCCACACCCCTCATCCTGGATCTGCCAGACGAACCAGCGGGGAGTGACGATGCGGCGGATACGCAAACATTTGCCCGGGTCACAGCCATTGCCGTGGCGCACCGCATTCACCAGAGCTTCCTGCAGCCCCAGCTGGAGGCGCTCCAGCTGCTCGGCCATGGTGATCGGCTCGAGAAGCAATTCAACGAGCGGAGCCAACCGCAGGGTGGAGGGAGTGATGAAATCGGCCCAGCGCAATGCCATCCAGCCCATTTCCTCCTCCTTTCGACCTTAACCCTGGGAGCGTTCCGCCAGGGCTGGGTGGTTGAGAAGCGCATCCATCAGCCGAACACCGCGTAGCTGATTGATCAGCGGCATGTGGCCCTCGGGCGCCTCCATGCTCCAGGTGAAGGAGGAGGGATAGCGGGTCCAGACCCCCTCCTGTTTCCAGCCGAGGCGAGGCCAGAGCCGCTCCCAGCGGCCCCCCTGGGCCCTGAGCAGGCGGGTCTGCACGGTGAAGCCGAAGCGGCCCCGGGAGTAGGCCACCCAAAGCCGATCGAGGCTCACCAGATCGGTGCCGTCGATGTCCGCCACCTCGGAGTAATACACGTAGCCACGGCGCACGGCTCCCGGGCCCGCCAGATGGCGCAGCACCTCACTGGTGAGGCGATCCGCCGCCTCGAATTCCTGGCGCATCAAATGCAGCTGCAGGGGAGCGTGATCCATTCCCTGGCCGCTGGGGGCAGCCAACCAACCGCCTGGGTAGCGATGGAGGAACGCCTCACTGACCGAATCCTCCTGCTCGAGCAGCAGCTGGATCAGGGTGCCGGCTCCCCAGTCGTCCCCACTGGAATCACAGGAGTCCAGCCTCTGCAGCAGAAGGGGCCGCCATTCCTGCCGTCGTTTGGCGACGGCGGGGAGCAGGGAACGCTTCTGACGTACCGATCCACCCAGGAACTGGTCCAGCAACTGGTCAACAGCTTGGGCGGAGGAGACGGGAAGGCCGGAGAGCATGGCGGCAGACCGGCGTCACGGTGCGCCAGCATGGCCCACTATGTCAGGCGCAACCTGGCCTCGAGGGCCCGAAGCCATGGCGTTGCACCTGCCCCCCGAATCCTTTCTGCACCGGCCTGGCCCCCTGGTGGATGTGCGCAGTCCTGGGGAGTTCGACCGGGGCCACATCCCGGGGGCCGTCAACCTGCCCCTGTTCAGCGATGGGCAGCGGGCCGAGGTGGGTACCACCTACAAGCAGGTGGGTCGGCAGGAAGCGGTGCGGCTGGGGCTGCGGTTGGTGGGTCCCCGCCTCGATGGGCTCGCCGCCGATCTGCTGGCCCTGGCCCAGGCCGACGGTGGATCTCAACCGCTGCGGCTGCTGTGCTGGCGAGGGGGCATGCGCTCGGCCAGCGTGGCCTGGCTCGCCAGCACCCTCGAACTGCCGGTGCAACTGCTGGAGGGAGGCTACAAGGCCTACCGCCGATGGGTTCTTGAGCTATTCGAGCGCCCCTGGCCCCTGCGGCTGCTCGGGGGCCGCACCGGCAGCGGCAAAACCGAACTGCTGCTGGCCCTGGCGGCCCGGGGGGTGGCGGTGGTGGACCTGGAGGGCCTAGCGCATCACCGCGGCAGCAGCTTCGGAGGCCTTGGCCTTCCGCCCCAACCGAGCACCGAACACTTCGAAAATCTGCTGGCGGCGTCCCTGCAGGGCCACCACGGGGCTCCGGAGATCTGGTTGGAGGCGGAATCCGCCCAGGTGGGTCGGTGTCGCATTCCTGTAGCCCTCTTCCGACAAATGGAGCAGGCTCCGATGCTCGAGGTGGCCAGGCCCCTTGGGGAGCGTCTGCGGCGACTGGTGGCGGAGTACGGCCACCAGGACCCCCAGGCCCTGGAGGAGGCCACCCGCCGGATTGCTCGGCGGCTGGGCCCCCAGCGCACGCAGGCCGCCCTGGAGGCTCTGGGCGTCGGTGACTGGGGGGCCGCCTGCGCCGAGATGCTCGATTACTACGACCGTTGTTACGACCATGGGCTCAGCCACAGGAGCCCCGTTGCTCCCCCCGGGCAGAGCCCCGTGGATCTGGGGGAAGTGGATGGGTCAACCGTGGCCGACACCTGGCTGGTGGAGGGCAGGGTGCGGCCGGCTGCCTAGGATCGGATTTTGGGCGCGGGCCATGGCTGCCATTCAGTTTTTCCGCGGTGTGGATGAACCCGTCGTGCCCGACATCCGCCTCACCCGTTCCCGGGATGGGCGCACCGGCCAGGCCCTGTTCGTGTTCGAGGAGCCTGAAGCCCTGGCCCCCGAAGCCTTTGGCGATATCACCGGCATGTTTTTGCTGGATGGGGAGGGAGAGCTGGTGACCCGCGACGTCAAGGCCCGTTTCGTCAACGGCAAAGCCAGTGCCCTTGAGGCCACCTTCACCTGGAAGAGCACAGCAGATTTTGAGCGCTTCATGCGCTTCGCCCAGAGCTATGCCAAGACCCATGGGCTTGGCTTCGCCGGCAACGAGTCGTCCGAGGACGAAGGGAACGGGGACAGCGAAGAAGGTTGAGCCTCCGCGACGGCCTGTCCCTGGCGGCGATCCTGGCGGCCACCGCTCTGCTCTGGAGCCTGCGGGAGGTGCTCGTGCTCCTGTTCGCGGCCGTGGTGCTGGCGATGGCCCTTTGCACCCTGGTGGGGGCGGTGCAACGCCGTAGCGGAGTGCAGCGCCCACTGGCCTTGCTGCTCAGCCTTCTGGGCCTGCTTGTCCTTTTTCTGGTGGTGGCCACTGTGGTGGTGCCCCCGTTCATGGACCAGTTCGGCCAGCTGATCGCCGAGATGCCCCGGGCGGCCCAGGAGTTGCTCGATCTCCTGCGGGGATGGATGGCCCAGGGCAGCCGCATGATCTACGGCCGCAGTGATGGGGGCTGGAGCTGGCTGCAGCAAAGCCTGCCCATCCAGGGACCAAGCGGCGCTGCCGTTGCCAGCGGCGTAGGGGCCGGGGCCCTGCGACTGCTGGGATTGGCCGGCAACCTCGGCACGGGGCTGGTGCAGCTGTTATTTGTGATCGCCGTGGGTTTGATGGTGACGGCCCAGCCCGTGGCCTATCGGGAGGCCGGTCTGCGTCTGCTGCCCTCCTTCTACCGGCGCCGGGCGCGCCAGGTGCTCGTGCTGTGTGGCACGGCCCTGAGCAGCTGGATGGTGGGAGTCCTGATCAGCTCCTGCTGCGTGGCCCTGCTGGCGGGCCTGGGGCTGATGCTGTTGGGCGTGAAGCTGGTGGTGGCCAATGCCCTGCTGGCCGGGCTTCTGAACATCATCCCCAACGTGGGACCCAGCTTGAGCACCATCTTCCCGATGGCGGTTGCCGTGCTCGATACACCCTGGAGGGCCCTGGCCGTTGTGGTGCTCTACGTGGTGGTGCAGAACCTGGAGAGCTACCTGATCACCCCTTCGGTAATGCACGCCCAGGTGCAGTTGCTGCCGGGCTTCGGGCTACTGGCGCAGTTCGTGTTCACGGTGTTGTTCGGCCCGCTGGGATTGCTGCTGGCTTTGCCGATGGCGGTCTGCCTGCAGGTAATCCTGCGCGAAGCAGTCATCCATGATTTCCTGGATCCCTGGAAGCGCAGGCGGCTGAGCCCATGAGTACCCGCAAGCTTCTGGGACTGCTCGCCATCGTGGTCGTTGGCCTGCTGGTCTGGGAACTGCGTTGGGTACTGCTGGTTTTCTTCGGGGCGGTTGTGCTGGCCGTGGCCCTGGACGTGCCGGTCACCGTGCTCAGGCGCCTTTATCCGCTCCATCGGCCCACCGCTGTGGCCCTGGTGCTGGTGGTGATCCTGGTCGTGGGGTATCAGCTCGCGACCCTGCTCTTACCAGAGGTGTTGCAGCAGATCAATGAGTTCACCAATCTCATGCCCGAGCTGCTGCAGCGGCTCCTGCACTTGGTGGGCACCACACCAGGCTTGAAGAGTCTCGAAGGCCAGATCAACTCCCAGCTCACCTTCGACCGCCTGCAGCCCATCGGCGCCCAGTTGCTGGGCATGGCTGGAGGCGCCGCCAACAGCACCATCCAACTGGTGCTCATGGTGCTGTTGGCCCTGCTGCTGGCCCTCGATCCCCGCAGCCACCAGCGGATGGTGATCGCCATTACCCCGAGCTTCTATCGAAGCCAGATGCAGTCCCTGCTGCACGACGCCCGTCAGGCGCTGGGTGGCTGGCTAGCGGGCATGACCATATCCGCGATCACCGTCTTCCTGCTCACCTGGGCCGGTCTGGCGATTCTTCAGGTTCCCCTGGCGCTGTTGAGTGGCCTCGTCTGTGGGCTGCTCACCTTCGTCCCCACCATTGGTCCCACCCTGGCCACCCTGCTGCCCATGGCGGTGGCTCTGCTGATCTCGCCGGCCAAGGTGGCCCAGGTGCTGGTGCTGCGGTTGCTTCTCCAGAACGGTGAAGCCTTCCTACTGACTCCGATCCTGCTCAGCCGCACGGTCAATCTGCTCCCCACGGTGGCGCTGATGTCCCAGTTGTGCCTCGGGGCCCTACTGGGATTGCCGGGGGTCCTGCTGGCCCTTCCGCTCGTGGTGGTGCTCCAGGTGGTGGCCCAGCAGGTGCTGGTGGAGGGAATCATGGACCGCTGGACCGGCCCGCCCGGGGAGCTCTGAATCAGCGGTAGCGACGGAACAGGGAAGGACTGGCCAGGAGAACCACCACCGCCAGGGGATGGTTGGCCAGGCCGAAGGAAAGGGAGGACCAGGTGAAATGCTGCACCAAAAGCACACCTTCCTGGCGGAGATCGGCCAGGGCCAGCAGCACCAGAAGCAGGGGAAGCAGATGAAAACGCTTCAGGCTCAAGGCGTTGCCACCGACCGGGGTTTGGCGGGCGACCAGAGTAAGGGGAGCAGGGTGGGGGCCACGGCAATGCTGGACCAACTGCCCACGCCGATGCCCACCGCCAGGGCGAGGGCGAACCAGAACAGGGTGCTGCCTCCAAAGAAGATCAACCCGAGCAAGGGCAAGGAGGTGGTCAACGAGGTGTAGAGGGAGCGGGTCAAGGTGGCGGCCACGGCGTCATCCACCTGGTCGGTCACCGGCAGGTGCGCCAGGGCGGCCTGCTTCTCCCGAATGCGGTCGAAGACCACCACCGTGTCGGTGACGGAGTATCCGGCCACGGTGAGCAGGGAGACGGCAAAAAGGGTGTCGACCTCAATGCCTCCGATCAGCCCCAGCCAGGCGAACAGGCCGCAGGTGATCAGCACGTCGTGGGCCAGACAGAGCAGGGCCAGGAAGGCGTAGATGCGGTCGTAGCGAAAGGTGATGTAGATGGCAATGAAGACAAAACTCACCAGCAGCGACTGCACACTGCTGCTCAGGAGTTGGGAACCCAGGGTCGGGCCGATGGTGTCGACCTGGGTCCCCTTGGTTGACAGCGGACCCAGCAGGGGCTCGAGCCCCTTGACCACCGCATTGGTCTGGTCGGGCGTCAGGGCGCTCAGGCGCAGCAGGGCGGTTTGGCCCTTGTCGAGCAACTGCACCGAGGCGCCACTGAGGTTGGGGGTGGCGCCCTTGTCGCCGGGGGGCAAGGTCAGCTTCTGGAGGCCGTCCCGCAGCTGCTGGGCCTGCAGGGCGTCGCAATCGCCCTCGCAGAGGCGGGTGAGCTGAATCTGGGTGCCTCCGGTGAAATCAAGACCCGGTTTAAGCGGGGCCCCGATGGTGGGGTTCAACCAGCAGAGGCCCATGCCCACGAGGCTGAGCAGGCAGGCCAGACCGGAGAGCCACCAGCACAACACCCGATGGCGGTTGATCCGGAAACGGGGATGGATGCCCATAGGGCCTGTGCCGGCTGGACTGGAGGAGGGGGAGGGGACCATGGAATCAGGCGGCTCCACCGGGGAGCTCTTGGGCGGGGATGAAGTAATTGGTGCGGCGCAGCACCGGATAGCTCATCAGCAGCCGCATCAGGGTGCGGGTGCAGCTCAGGGCGGTGAACAGGCTCAGCAGCACGCCAATGCCCAGGGTGACGGCGAAGCCCTTGACCAATCCGGTGCCGAGGGTGAACAGGGCGATGCAGCTGATCAGGGTGGTGACGTGGCCATCGAGGATCGAAGAGAAGGCCAGGGAAAAGCCCGTATCGATGGAGCGGATGAGCGTGGTGCCCGCCCGCAGTTCCTCCTTGACCCGCTCGAAGATCAGCACGTTGGCATCCACTGCCATGCCGATGCTGAGGATGAAACCGGCAATGCCCGGCAGCGACAGGGTCACCGGGATCAGGGCGTAGATCGCCAGGTTGAAGAGGGCGTAGAGGCTCAGGGCCACCACCGCGACAGCACCGGGGAGGCGGTAGACCACCACCATGAACACGGCCACCAGGGCCAGTCCCGAGAGGCCCGCCAGCAGGCTGGAACGGATGTTCTCGGCCCCGAGGGAAGGACCAACCGTGCGCACCTCGATGATTTTCACCGGCAGGGGCAAGGAGCCGCCCCGCAACTGCACCTCCAGATCGCGGGCTTCTTCGGCGGTGAAGTTGCCCGTGATGCTGGCGGAGCCTCCACTGATGCCAGCCACCGCGAATTCAGGGCCCACCGAGGCCTCACTGATGGAGCGGCCATCGAGCACGATGCCCAGCAAACGCCCTTTGCCGGCGATGGATTTGGTCAGCTCGGCGAACTTTCTTCCCCCCTCCTGGTTGAAGGAGAGAGTCACGTCCCAGCCCGTGCCTCTTTCCTGCTGCTGGCGTCCGGCGCTGACCAGGTCCTTGCCGGTGAGTCCGGGCGGCTCGTACAGGGCCACGATCCGGCGGTTGACCTCCTTGAGCAGCAGATCCAGCTGATCAGCTTCCGAGCTGCCGGCCGGCACCTTCAGGCCGAGGCCCCCCAGGATCTTCGCCAATTCCTCGGCCGAAAGCCTGGCGGGTGGTGGTGGGGCCTGGCCCGGTGCCTGTTCCTTGGCCTCAGGACGACGACCCTTCACCAGGGCCTGCACCGCCTCCGCCTGGCGCTTGAGCTTGAGCAACACCTTCATCTCCGCTTCCGTGCCGGCCTTCTGGGCCCGGAACTCGAGCAGGGCCGTGGTGCCCAGCACCTTGGCGGCCCGGCTGGGGTCCTGTTCCCCAGGCAGCTGCAGCACCAACTCCGCATCGCCAACGGTCTGGAGGGTGGATTCGGCCACCCCCAGCCCATTGATACGGCGCTCGAGCACATCTTTCACCGCATCCCGCTGTTCCGGGGTGATCTTGGTGATCGCACCGGCAGGCATCACCTGAAGCGTGAGCTGGCTGCCACCGCGCAGGTCAAGGCCAAGCTGCAGGGGATAGGCGGCCAGCAGCGCGCCGGCGCTGATGGCGAGGGCCAGGATCAGGGCCAACCATCCTTGTTGTCGTGCCATCTCAGATCTTTCCGGCCTTGAGCTGACGGGCGGCGTCCACGATCTGGTGGGGCTGGATGATCGTCAGATTTTCCAGGTTGCCGTTGTAGGGAGTAGGGATGTCCTGGCTGGAGAGCCGGATCGGGCGGGCATCGAGGTCGTCGAAGCAGTGCTCGGTGATCAGGGCGATCAACTCGGCGCCGATGCCGCCGGTCTTCATGCACTCCTCCACCACGATCACCTTGTGGGTCTTGCGGATGGAACGGGCGATCGTGTCCATGTCGAAGGGCTTGAGGCTGATCAGATCGATCAGTTCCACGTCGATCCCTTCGGCCTCCAGTTGCTGCACGGCCTTGAGGCAGTGGTGGCGCATGCGGGAGTAAGTGAGGATCGTGATGTCCTTGCCCTCGCGCACCACATCAGCCTGGTCAAGGGCACAGACGTAGTCACCCTCCGGCAGTTCCTCGCTGAGGTTGTAGAGCAGCACGTGCTCGAAGAAGAGCACGGGGTTGTTGTCGCGGATCGCGGCCTTCATCAGGCCCTTGGCGTTGGTGGGGGTGCTCACCGCCACGATCTTGATGCCGGGCACGGCATGGAAATAGGCCTCCAGCCGCTGGCTGTGCTCAGCGCCCAGTTGGCGACCCACACCACCGGGGCCACGCACCACGGTGGGAATGGTGTAGTTGCCGCCGCTGGTGTAGCGCAGCATCCCCATGTTGTTGGAGATCTGGTTGAAGGCCAGGAGCAAAAAGCCCATGTTCATGCCCTCCACGATCGGCCGCAGGCCCGTCATGGCGGCACCGACGGCCATGCCGGTGAAGCTGTTCTCGGCGATCGGGGTGTCCAGCACCCTCAGTTCGCCGTACTTCTCATAGAGATCCTTGGTGACCTTGTAGGAGCCGCCGTACTGGCCCACGTCCTCCCCGAAGACGCAGACATGGGGATCGCGGGCCATCTCCTCGTCGATGGCGTCCCGCAGGGCATTGAAGAGAAGGGTCTCGGCCACGGTGGAGGGGCGACCCGGCAGCAACCGGGAACTGTTCTGGCCTGGCCAGAGGTGGGGCCAACTTATCTCAACCGCCTGCGGGGCCCGGATCGGAGGGGGAAGGGGGGACGGCAGGGGTGCCGGCATCGGTCGCAGCCGCCGCAGCCGCGGTGCCGGGGCTGGCCGCTTCGTCGGCAGCACCGGGCCACAGGCTGCGCAGGAACACCAGGAACAGGCCCAGACCCACGAAGCCAAAGCTGAAGGTGGCCAGGAAGGTGGTGCCCACCACCATGGTCTTGACGGCAGTGCCGATGCTTTGGGCGATCGGGGCCTTGTAGATCGGTGGGTGTTCGGCGTAATAGGCCAGCACCCTGCCGCTCACCCCAAGGCTAACCCAGCCCAGCAACAGGCTGGTGAGGGAGCCCGAGAGGAAACTCAGCGGCCCCTTGCGCGGGGGAGAGGGGGGGGCGCTGGCGGGGTCCTGGCTCATGGCTCGATTGTGCTCGACACCGTCACGCCTGTGCTGCGGAAGCCACAGCACCAACTCTCGAAGCCCGCCTGCTCCAACTCCCCTGCCAACTGGGCCTGGGCCCCCAGGGCCGTCGGTTGATCGGCAAACAGGGCAAACAGGCTGGGGCCCGATCCACTCATGGCCACCGCCAGGGCCCCCTCGGAGCGCCGCAGAAGCGCCAGTCCCTCGCGGACGCTGGCCTGCTCGGGTTCCACCACCGACTGCAGGTCGTTGCGCAGGGGAGGCAGGGGCCGCTCCCCCCGCCAAGCCTCCAGCAGCGGACCGGTGCGCAGGGCGCCCCGGCGCTGCTCGAAATCAGCCTCGCTCTCCAAATAGAAATCCCCCCGCAGCTCCCGGCAACGGCCGTAGGCCCAGGGGGTGGAAACGCTGGCGCTGGGATCCTTGATCAACAAAACCGCCCAGTCGCTGGAGACCCCGCAAGCGAGGGGTTCCAGCAGCTCGCCCCGCCCGAAGCAGAGCTGGGTCCCCCCATCCAGGCAGAAGGGCACATCGGATCCCAGCTCCGCGGCCAGTGCCTGCAGGATGGCGTCGCCCAGATCCAGCTCCCACAGCCGGTCAAGCCCCTTCAGGGCGGCGGCGCCGTCACTGGAGCCGCCGGCCAGGCCAGCGCCGATGGGGATCCGCTTCTGGAGCTCCAGATGGGCCCCCAGGTCCTTGCGGCCGCTGTGGCGTCGCAACAGCTCTGCCGCCCGCAGGATGAGGTTGCTGCCGTCGGTGGGCAGCTCGACGCGATCGCAGCTCAAGCTGAGCTGGCCATCGTCACGACGGCGCAGGTGAAGCCGGTCGGTCAGATCGATGGCCTGCATCACCATCGCCAGCTCGTGGTAACCGTCCGGGCGCAGGCCCAGCACCTCCAGATGCAGGTTGATCTTGGCCGGGGCCAGAACGGTCAGGTCAGCCGGTTCGCCTAGATCAGCCATGGAGCTCAACGGGAGCGGTAGGGGTGGACGCGGCCTGATTCAAGCCCGCCGCCAGGGCGAGCCAGCGCTCCGGCGCCAGCTCCTGGGGCCGTTGGCGCAGGTCGATGCCGGCCGCCGCCGTGAGGGCCTCCAGCGCCCCGTTCGGCAGCAGGCCGGCCAGGCTGTTGCGCAGCATCTTGCGTCGGGCGGCGAAACAGCGCCGCAGCAGGCTCTCCACCTGGCTGGCCAGTTCAGGGGCCAGCCGCTGCTCCGGGGCCAGCGGATCGAGGGCGATCACCTCCGACATCACCTTCGGTGGTGGCTGGAAGCAGCGGGGCGGCACCGGGCAGACGCTGCTGCAGCGGGCCAGCAGCTGCAGGCGCACGCTCAGGGCGCTGTAGCTGCTGGTGCCCGCCGTCGCCCGGATCCGCTCGCCCACCTCCTGCTGCACCAGCAGCACCAGCCGCCGGTAGGGCAGCGGCGCTGGCCGATCCAGCCGACCCACCAGGCGCTCCAGCAGGGGGCCGGTGATGTTGTACGGAATGTTGGCCACCACCTTGTCGGCCTCTGGCAGGGGCACGGCCAGGGCATCCCCCTGGATCAGCTCGAAGCGGGGATCGGCGCCGAACCTCTGGCGCAGGCCCACCACCAGGTCACGGTCCAGCTCCACGGCGCTCACCGAACGGGCCGGCGAGGCCAGCAACCGCTCGGTGAGCGCCCCGCGGCCCGGCCCCACCTCCAGCACCCGATCGGCCCCACCCAGCTCGGCCGCCGCCACGATCCGATCCAGCACGGTGGCGTCCATCAGCCAGTGCTGGCCAAAGCGTTTGCGCGCCCGATGGTCCCCGAAGGTCATGGTCACAGGCCGGCTCGACCCAGATTGGCCTCCCGCTGGTCCCGCCCGTCAGTCGAGCCGGAACCAACGCACGGCCCCCACCACCGGCGGCAGCGGCACCAGGGCCGCCACCCACTCCAGCCGGGCCTCCGCCCAGCTCGGATGCTCCGCCTGCCAGCAGGCCCAGGCCCGGCCCAGCCGGCGGCGTTTGGGGGGCCCCAGGGCACCCACACCCCAGCCATCCGGTCCCCGGCGCCGCCGGCCCTTCACCTCCACCAGCAGCAACCGGCCCGGCTTCCCCATCAACAGATCGATTTCGCCGTAGGGGCAACGCCAGTTGCGCACCACCAATCGCCAGCCGGATGCCTCCAGCAGCCCCAGCACCCAGTCCTCGGCCCAGCGGCCATCGGCGGCGGCCACGGCCCTGCGCCGGGTCAGGGAGGGGGGAGAGGAGGAGGACATCGGCTCGCAGGACAACTGTGTTTAGGGTTCCCGTAGACGTCCCGGTGCCATGGCCGCTCCCCTGCTCGCCCTGCTCGCCTCCCTGTTGCTGGTGTTCGGCGGCTGGACTCCACCGGCCCTGGCCGCCATGGACTACGCCAAACAGGTGCTGATCGGCCATGACTTCGCCCATGCGGATCTGCAGGAGGTGACCTTCAACCTCACCAACCTGCGGGATTCCGACTTCAGCGGCGCCAACCTGCGGGGCGCCAGCCTGTTCGGCGCCAAGCTCCAGGACGCCAACTTCCGGGACGCCGACCTGCGGGACGCCACGCTCGATTCGGCCATCTTCGACGGCACCAACCTCACCAATGCCTTGCTGGAGAACGCCTTCGCCTTCAACACCAAATTCCGGGACGTGACGATCGAGGGGGCCGACTTCACCAACGTGCCCCTGCGGGCCGATGCCCTCAAGACCCTCTGCGCCCAGGCCAGCGGCACCAACCCCGTCACCGGGCGGCTCACCCGCGACACACTGGGCTGCTCCTGACGCTCCCGTGGTGATGGCCTTCGACCCCCGCAGCCTCGAGCGGCTCAAGGAGCTGGGCCGCCGCTTGCCCGAGCCCCTGCCCCTGCCGCAACCACCGCCTGCCGCTGCAGCAGTGACGGCCACCGAGCGGCGTCACCGGGTGGAGACGGAAACCGATCCCGAGGCCCTGTTCCATGAGCTGATGCAGGTGAGCCCGGACGGCACGGTGCCGCCCCACCTGATGGAGCGCCTGCGCCAGGCGGAGGAGCAACGGCGTCAGAGCCAGCGCCCGGCCGCCGGTGGGGCCCCGCGGACGGCACCGGCGCCGACCCCGGGACCAGCAAGGAAGCCCTCGCGGCCCACGGTGCTGGGGCAGCGGGATCCCCGCACCGCCGCCGAACATCCTGAGCTGTACACGGCGTTCCAACAGTTGCTGCTGGAGGGCGACGACGACTAAGCCAGGAAAATCAGTACACCCGTACTAGCCTGGTCGCCCGCGGCTGGACCCCATGCGCCTCCCTTTGGTGACCGAATCGGTGGCGGCCGGCTTCCCCAGCCCCGCCGACGACTACATCGACAGCGGCATCGACCTCAACGAGCAGCTGATCCGCCACCCCAGCAGCACCTTCTTCCTGCGGGTCAGTGGCGAGTCGATGGGCGGCGCCGGCATCCAGCACGGCGATCTGCTGATCGTCGACCGCAGCCTCGAACCCCGCCCCGGCCGCATCGTGGTGGCGGTGCTCGACGGCGCCTTCACCCTCAAACGCCTGGCGCGGCACCGGGGCCGCCTGCGGCTAGAGGCCGCCCATCCGGCCTATCCGCCCCTGGAGCTGGAGGCCTGCGGTGACGTGCAGATCTGGGGCGTGGCGGTGCATGTGATCCACCCGCTCTGAGGGCGGAAGACCGCAGTCGACAACGGTGCAGAACAGCGCCTTAACTGAAGCATTGGTCGTAGGGATAGGGTCATGGTCGACACGGACAAGGCGTCCCTGGACAGTCCTCCGGGAGAGCCAGCAGCCACGGCGCACATCAGCCCGCAGGAGCTCAACCCGCTGCTCAGCCAGCGGCTCAGCCAGCTCCATGACCAGATGCTGGAGCAGGTGCCCTGCGTCGACCGGATCGCCTGCGTGCTCTACGACGAGGACACCGATGGGCTGAAGACGTTCGTCAACAGCACCCGCCGGGGTGAGGCGATCCAGGGCTACGAGTTCCCCCTCAAGGAGAGCCCCTCCCTCAGCGCCCTGGCCGCCAGCGGCGCACGGCGCGTGATCAACGAGATCGAGGCGGCGGTGCAGCCCACCAGCCCGCACTCCAGCTGGCTGCTGGAGCAGGGTTACCGCTCCTCGCTGACGGTGCCGCTCACCGACCAGGGGCACTTCATCGGCTTCGTGTTCTACGACTCCTGCCAGCCGGCGGCGTTCACGCCGCCGGTGGAGCGCAACCTGGCGCTGTTCTCGCAGCTGATCAACATGATGATCTCCAGCGAGTTCGCCGCCGTCCGCGCGATCCTGGCCTCGGCGAAGGTGGCCCGCGACTTCGCCGACCTGCGCGACTTCGAGACCGGCGCCCACCTCAACCGCATGGCCCACTACACGCGGCTGATCGCCCGCGAGGTGGCGCCACTGCACGGCCTCGACGACGAGTTCATCGAGCACGTCTTCCTGTTCGCCCCCCTGCACGACATCGGCAAGATCGGCATACCCGACCGCATCCTGCTCAAGCCCGGCAAGCTTGATCCTGAGGAGCGCCGGGTGATGGAGACCCACGTGGATCTGGGCCTGTCGATCATCAACAAGATGCTGGGGGAATTCTCCCTGCGGGACCTGCCCGACTCCGATGTGTTGCGGGCGGTGGTGGGCGGCCACCACGAACAGCTCGACGGCTCCGGCTATCCGCGCGGCCTGCGGGGGGAGCAGGTGCCGCTGGCGGCCCGCATCGTCGCCGTGGCCGACGTGTTCGACGCCCTCACCAGCCAGCGGCCCTACAAACCGGCCTGGTCGGTGGCCGAGGCCTGCGCCGAACTCGACCGGCTGGTGGCCGCCGGCAAGCTCGACGGCGACTGCGTGGCGGCGATCAAGCGCTACGCCGAGGAAATGGCCAGCATCGGCGCCCGCCACCAGGACGGGCCGCCGGAGGGCTGAGGCACCGGCCAGGGCACCGATTGATCAGTACACCTGTATTATCAAGGGGAGCCGGGAGGGATCGGTGGGCAACCCTCAGCAGCCCCATACCCAGCAACCCCATACCCGGCGCCCCCGCGCCCGGCAGGCGATCGCCCTGATCGACGGCAACAACTTTTATGCCGCCTGCGAGCAGGCCCTCGATCCGGCCCTCATGGGCCGGCCGGTGGTGGTGCTCTCCAACAACGACGGCATGGTGGTCTCCCGCAGCGCCGAGGCGCGCCAGCTGGGCATTGCCATGGGCCGCCCCTACTTCCAGCTGCGGCCCCTGCTGGAGCGCCACGGGGTGGTGGTGCGCAGCTCCAACTACGCCCTCTACGGCGACATGAGCCAGCGGTTGATGGGCCGGCTGGAGGGGGCCAGCGAGGAGCTGGAGATCTATTCCATCGATGAGGCCTTCGCCCGCCTGCACCGCCCCGCCGGCGGCGACCTGCGCGGCTGGGCCTGTGAGCTGCGCACCCGCATCCGGCACGACCTGGGGTTGCCGATCGCCATCGGCCTGGCCTCCACCAAGGTGCTGGCCAAGGCCGCCAACCGCCTGGCCAAGAGCCACCCCGGTCAGGCGGGCGTGCTCGATCTGGGCGACGGATGGGAGCACGGCGACTGGTTGGAGCGGGTGGCGATCGAGGACGTCTGGGGCATCGGCCGCCAGCTGTCGCGCTGGTGCCGCCTGCGGGGCATCGCCAACGCCCGCCAGCTGCGGGACATGCCCACGGGTGAGCTGCGGGCCCGCTGCGGCGTGGTGGGGGTGCGGCTGCAACTGGAGCTGCGGGGCCTGGCCTGCCTGCCCCTGGCTGAGGGCGCGGCCGCCAAGAAGGAAACCTGCGTCAGCCGCAGCTTCAGCCGGCCGGTGGAGAGCGAAGCGGAACTGCGCCAGGCGGTGGCCACCTACGTGGTGCGGGCGGCCGAGAAGCTGCGGCACCAGCGCCAGCGGAGCGGCTGCCTCACGGTGTTCGCCCGCACCAGCCCCTTTGCCGCTGACTTCTACGGCCAGGCCGCCACCGCCCGCCTCCCCCTGGCCAGCCAGGACACCGCCGTCCTGCTGGCCGCCGCCCTGCCCCTGGTGGGGCGGATCTTTCGCCCCCACAAGCGCTTCCAGAAGGCGGGCGTGCTGCTGCAGGAGCTGCAGGGGGAGGAGCTGCTGCAACACCACCTGCTCGTGCCCCTGCCGCCGGAGCAGCAGGCGCGCCGCGCCGCCCTGATGGCCACGGTCGACCAGCTCAATGGCCGCCATGGTCGGGGCACGGTGCAGTGGGCCGCCTGCGGCCTCCAGCCCGCCTGGGCCATGCGGCGGGAGCGGCTGTCGCGGGCCGCCACCACCCGCCTGGAGGACATCCCGACGGTTTGGGCTTGAGGCTCAGGCCCGATTGCGGGGCGGCAGCGGCGAGCCTCGGCGCAGGGCATGGCGCCAGCGACCCGCCTGAAGCCAGGTGCTGGCGGCCACCAGTGCTAAGGCCAGGGAGGCGGCAGCGGCCGGGGTTGGGCCCCACCAGGCGGCGGCCAAGAGGGCCAGCACCACCAGCACCGCCGCCAGGGCGCGCAGACCCGCCAGGCGTCGATCGGCCGTGCGGCAGCTGCGGCAGTGGCGGGTGTGGCTTTCATAGCGCTCCAGGAGGGGGGCCTCCCCCAACCGCTGCGGCAGGGGCGCATCCCCGAACGGCCCGCCGCCAACGCGGCCGACCCATTCATGGAGGGCGTGCACGTAGAGATCGGAGCGGGTGGCCAAATAACAGGATTGGGCCAGGGCGACGCCGCCGCCCCGCTCCTCCAGCACCCTTTCCTGCCAATGGAGAAAGACCTGATCGTCTTCCAGCACCACGTGATTCCCGATGTGCTGCAGCCACTCCGGCCGCAGCTTCAGCAAGCGGCCGGGCCAGGGGGAGCCAAAGAAAAACGGCAGCCGCACGAACAGCCGGCAGGCACCGGGGCTGGTCGGGGTGGCATAGACCACCGTCTGGAAGCGGGTGCCCCCCTTGGTGGTGAGCTCATGGATCATCAGGGCCGGCCCCGTGAACACGGTGTTCTGGCTGCCGAGGCTGCCGCGTCGGGGGCCCTCCTTCCAGAAGCCCGTAAAGCCCTCAGGGCCGCTGGAGGTGAGCTCCAGGGCCACCGGACCGGCCGTCTCCCGCTTGCCCACCGTGGCGTGGTGGGTGAAGGGCACATGGCTCACATCCAGCACGTTCTCCAGCAGGGTCAGGGCGTCATAGGGCAGATCGCGGAAGGAATCCTGGACGGTCCAGGCGGCCGGGTTCTCCTCCAGCACGGGCACCAGGGGCAGGGGCACGCTGTCCGCCACAGCCGCATCACCGCTGAACACGAACAGCAGACCCTGGGCCTCGGCGGTGGCGAAGGAGCTGCAGCGGCTGCGCTTGGTGTCGATGGTGGAGCCGGGGTCGGCCTGGGGGATGGCGGTGCAATGGCCATCGCCGCTGAAACTCCAGCCGTGGTAAGGGCACTCCAGCTCACCCCGTTCGTTCAACCGCCCCTGGGACAGGGGCACGAGCCGGTGGGGACAGACGTCGGCAAAGGCACGCCAGCACGGGGCGGCCCGGTCGTACCAGAGCACCAGGTCCACCCCCAGCAGGGTGAAGGCGGAGGGACGATCCGGCTTCAGATCCTTGAGGAACGCCACCGGATACCAGCTACGGCGCCAGATCGAAACGTCGGCAGGCATCAGCGAAGAAGCACTCAAGGGTGGAACCCCGATGCTGGCAGGGGCCGATGGTCAGCCGTGATGGGTGCAACAGGGGGCAGGCTCCCAAGGGCGCGGCGATCCACCGAAACCGTTGGATCCCTCAGCTGGCCTGACGCACCACCTCCTCCAGGCCGGCACAGCGCTGGCGATCGAGGTGGCCGATGTGCTTGCGCTCGTTGTAGTAGAGCTCCTGAAAGCGCAGGGCATCGCCGTTGAGGTCGGCGAACATGGCGCCGATGCGGGACTCCATGTCGATCCCGGCGTGGCTCAGTCCCTCGGTGCTCAAGGCGGCGGGGACACTGGCCGTCATCGCCACGTTCGTCCGCTCCGGCTTCTCCGCCTCCAGCTTCTCCAGCTCCAGCAACTGGGCGATGCAGGCTTCGAGGGTGGAGAGGCGCTGGGAGACCCAGGCATCGAGCAGGTGACGGCAGCGCTTGAGGCTGCGCTGGCGTTCGAGGGCGGCGGTGGTGCCCCGCAGCTGCAGCAGGGGCTGGGCCAGGGCCATCCGCTGCAGTTCGCTGGGCTCCAGCAGGGGGGTGAGGCGATCGAGCAAGGCGCTTTGCTCCACCAGCAGGCGATCGGCGAGGAGCCGGGGCAGATCCAGATCCGCCAGATCCTCGCCACCATCGAGCCCCCGGTTCACCGCCTCCAGGCGCCCGACCCCCAGGTTGTCCTCCTCGATCTCGCTGATCGTGGCCCAGAGCAGCCGGTGGTGCTGCAGGGCGAATTCGTCCAATTCCCGCTGGCGCAGTTCGGTGCGGATGGCTCCCCGGTAGGGGGCGCAATGGAGGTAGAGCCGAAGCAACTCGGCTTCGGCCCGCTCCCGTTGGCCCATCTCACCGGGCTGCTCCCATTTCTGGGAACGGCCATGCCAGCGCTGGCCCTTGACCTGGGCCCGCAGGTCATCCTCGAGCTGGCGGGCCATGCGGGCCTGCCCCCCCGACAGCCGCTCCGCCACCTTCTGCAGGTAGTGGCTGCGCACCGCGCTCTGGGGCAACTTGCCCAGCAGGGCCACCAGGGCCTGCACCGCCTGCTGAAACTGGTCAGCCTTAGCCAGGTCCCGGCCGTCGAGCACCTGATCGATCTGCCAGTCCAGCCACTGGGGCGCCTGCTCCAGCAGCGCCCGGTACTCACCGGCACCGTGCTCCCTCAGGAACTCGTCGGGATCCTTGCCAGCGGGCAGCTGCAACACCCGCAGCTCCACCTGCCCCTGGAGCGCCAGCTGCTCCACTTCGCCAATGGCCCGCTGGGCGGCCCGCACCCCCGCCCCGTCGGTGTCGAAGTTGAGCACCAGGCGGCGGCTGTCGCAGCAGCGGCAGAGCTGGGTGATCTGCTGGCTGCTCAGGGCCGTGCCCAGGGAAGCCACCGCGTTGGTGATGCCGGCGGCATGGAGGGCGATGACATCGAAGTAGCCCTCCACCACCACCGCCTGGTCGTCCTTGCGAATGGCGGCCGTGGCGCGATCAAGGCCGAAGAGGTGTTTGCCCTTCTCGAACACCTCCGTTTCCGGTGAGTTGAGGTACTTGGGCTCACCGCCATCGAGGCTGCGGCCACCGAAACCAATCACCCGCCCCTGCCGGTCGAGGATCGGCACCATCACCCGATGGCGGAAGCGGTCGTAAAAACCATCGCCCCCCTTGCGGGCCACCACCAGGCCAGCGGCCTCGAGCAGTTCGGGGGCGATCCCCTCCACCTGCTGCAGGTGGGAGAGGAGCCCGTCCCAGCGGTCGGGGGCATAGCCCAGATCAAAGGCCTCCAGGGTGGCCTCGCTGAGCCGGCGCTGGTCCTTGAGATAGGCCAGGGCGCCGGCCCCCTCGGGGCTGCGCAGCTGACTGCGGAACCAACCGCTGGCCAGGGTCAGCACCCGGTGCAATTGCTCCTGGCGGGAGAGCTGTTTGCGCAGCCGCTCCTGCTGGGGACCGTCCAGGGTTTCCACTGGCAGCTGGTACTTGCGCGCCAGCTCCAGCACCACCTCGCTGAAGCTATGGCGCTGCAGCTCCATCAGGAACTTGATGGCGTTGCCGCCGGCCCCGCAGGAGAAGCAGTAGTAGAACTGCTTGGCTGGAGACACCGTCATCGACGGCGACTTGTCGTCGTGGAAAGGGCAGATGCCCACGAACTCGCGGCCCTTTTTCTTGAGCACCACGTGCTCACCCACCACATCGACGATGTCCGCACGCTCCTTGACGGCCTCGATCGTGCGTGGGTGGAGGCGGGGCAGGCTCACGAAAGGGGATCCGGCACACCACCGGTGGAGTCCGGCAGGGGACCATTCTGCCTCAGGACACCAGAAGTGGGGAGAGGACCGAACCGCCCTGCTGTGGATGCTGGCCAGCGCTTTTTTCTTCAGCCTGATGGGCGTGTGCGTCAAGGCGGTGGGCAGCCGCCTGCCGGTGGCGGAGGTGGTACTAGGCCGGGCGGTGGTGAGCGTGCTGTTGAGCTGGTGGCTGCTGCGCCAGCGGGCCATTCCGATCTGGGGCAAGCGCAAGGGGATGCTGATCCTGCGGGGCGTGATCGGCACCCTGGCCCTCGCCTGCGTCTACGCCGCCCTTACCCACCTGCCGCTGGCCTCGGCCACGGTGCTGCAGTACCTCTACCCCACCATCACCGCCCTGCTGGCCTGGGCCACCCTGCGGGAGCACCTGGCCCCCCGGCTGCTCCTGGCCATGGCCCTCGGCTGGTTGGGGGTGCTGGTGGTGGCGCAGCCGGGTTGGATGACGGGCCAAAGCGGCGGCGGGTTACCACTGCTGCCGCTGCTGCTGGGGTTGACCGGCGCCGTGCTGACGGCCCTGGCCTACGTCAGTGTGCGGGCCCTGGGGCGCAGCGAACACCCGCTGGTGATCGTGTTCTATTTCCCCCTGGTGGCCCTTCCCCTCACCCTTCCCCTGGTGCTGCTTCACCCGGTGCTGCCCACGGCCATGGAGCTGCTGTGGCTGGTGGGGGTGGGATTGTTCACCCAACTGGGCCAGATCGGGCTGACCAAGGGCCTGACGGCCCTGCCAGCGGCCCGGGCCACCGCCATGAGCTATGCCCAGGTGCCCTTTGCCGCCCTTTGGGGCGTGCTGTTTTTTGGCGAAGGACTCAGCGGCTGGACTGCCCTCGGTGCCGCCCTGGTACTGGCGGCGACCCTGCTCAGCCTGGGCGCTCGTTCGGCAGGGGGAGGGGATAGGTCAACCAGTCCTGGCTGAGGCCATCACTGCTGCCACTGGGGCGCGCCAATCGCCAGCTCTGGCCCCTGTCGCCCCGCTGCAGATACAACTCAAATGGGCTGTCCACCCGGAAGGGATCGCCGCTGAGGCGCCAATCGAAGCGGCCGCTCAGCCGCAGGCCCGACTGCTCACCGATGGTCACCCCCTCCTGGTGCTCCACCCTCACCCGGCTGACGTCGGGGGGGCCGGCGGCTTCGAGGCGGAGGGCGTCGGCAATGGACTGCTGGGTGAGGGCGATCTGCAGGCCGAGGGCCTGGAGGAGAACGCGATGGGGGGGCTGGGCCAGCCGGTCGCAACCGCCGAGGGCCAGGGCCACGGTGAGCAGCAGACCCAGCAGCCGGATCGGCAAGCGGGCCGGGGTTGGCGGACCGGGCAGCATGGGGGCTTCACAACGACATCCCATGATCGGCTGGCTGCAAGGGCAACTCGCCGATCGCTGGCAGCAGGGCAACCGCCACGGCCTGCTGCTGCTGTGCCACGGGGTGGGCTACGAGGTGCAGATCACCGGACGCCACTGGCAAATCCTCCCCGCCGACGGCACGGAGGTGGCCCTGGCCACCCACCAGGTGATCCGCGAAGACGCCTGGACCCTTTATGGATTTGCCCACCGCCAGGAGCGCGACCTGTTCCGGGAGTTGGTGGCCGTCAACGGTGTGGGGCCCCAGATGGCCCTGGCCCTGATGGGGGTGCTCGACATGGCCGAGCTGGTGCGGGCGATTGTGCAGGCCGATCTGCGCCTGCTCTGCCAGGCCCCGGGGGTGGGCAAGCGCACCGCCGAGCGGCTGTCGGTGGAGTTGCGGGGGCGACTGGCGGAGCGGTTCGGCGACGGGGCCACGGCGCAGCTGGAGGCCCTCGATGCCGCCACCAGCTCAGAGTCTCTGACCAGCTTGCAGGGGGCTGCCCGCGACGAGGTGCAGCTGACCCTGACGGCCCTGGGATACGAGGCCCTGGAGATCAACCGGGCCCTGCGGGCGGTGGCCGCTCAGGGGCTGGAGGCGAACGCCGGAGCGGATGACTGGTTGCGGGAATGCCTGCGCTGGCTCTCCAGACCAGCCGCCTGAGGGAGAAGGGGAACGTGGGGCGGTAAGTTTGCTGTTTGCTCCATCAGGGCCCGACGCCGCGCATGTCGCTCGACACCACCAAAAAGCAGGAACTCATCAACACCCACCAAACCCACGGAACCGACACCGGTTCCGTGGAAGTGCAGGTGGCCATGCTGAGCGAGCGCATCTCCCAGCTCACCGGTCACCTGCAGCAGAACAAGCACGACTTCTCCTCCCGCCAGGGGCTGCTGAAGATGATCGGCCGCCGCAAGCGCCTGCTCGCCTACCTGCGTTCCAACAGCGAACAGCGCTACGGCGACCTGATCAAGAGTCTCGGCATCCGGGGCTGAGGTCAGCCATGGCGACCAAGCGGGGTGGCCAGGGCAAAGCCGGGCCGATCAAGCCTCCCGCGGTCAAGGCCCCAGGGGGCAGCCCGATCGGGGGCCCCAAGGCCAAGGCTCCTGGAAAGGCCCAACCTCCCCAGGGCATACCGCCCACCGTGGCCCAGCGCATGGCCCGCCGCATCGCTATTGCCACCGGTGTGCCAACGCTCTTGGGTATTGGGGTGTTCGTAGCCAGCTACCTGCTGGTGAGCCGGGGTGTGCTGGAGATTCCCACCGGCGTGACCCTGGTCAGCTCCGGGGGTCTGTTCCTGCTCGGGTTGCTGGGGCTGAGCTACGGCGTGTTCTCCTCCAGTTGGGAGGAGGCGCCGGGCAGCCTGCTGGGGGTGGAGCACATCCGCCTGAACCTCGAGCGACTGCGGGCCTCAGGTCGTCAGGGGTGAACTGAGCCGGGCTGTGAAGGAAGCGGAAGAGAGCGTGCCCATGGCTGCCCCCGCATCGTTGACACAGAACTGGTGCCCCAGGCGCACGTAGCGGGTTTCCTGCTGCCGACGCACCAGGGCCACCACCGGTACCCGCACCCCCGCCTGTTCCTGTTCGGTGCGGTGCTGGGTCAGGCATTCCCGCAGGCGGTGCTGCACGGCGATGTCGCTGGCCTGCTCCGCCAGCAGCTCCACCAGCAGAACCTGAAGATCATCAATGGCGCGGCAGTCGTCGACGATTAATTGCACCCGATCGTCGCGGCGATCGACGCTGGCCCAGATCAGCAGGCGTGCATCGACCATCAGGTGGTCCGCCAGGCGGGCGTAGGTCTTGGGGAAGACCACGGCCTCGCAGCTGCCGGTGAGATCCTCCAGCTGGAGCACGGCCATGGCATCCCCCTTGCGGGTGGTCACGTGGCGCAACTCCGGCACCATCGCGATCACACTCACCCGGGACTTGTCGGCCTGCTCCTCCAGGGTCCCAAGGCCAATGGGGGACAACAGGCGGATGGGCCGGGTGAGCTGCTTGAGCGGGTGATCAGAGAGGTAGAAACCCACCAGCTCCTTCTCCAGCCTGAGTTTCTCCCTGGGGGGGTAATCCCTGACGGGGGCGGCCTTGGGTGCCGTGGAGAGATCGGCGCTGCCGCCAGCGGCCCCATCAGCTGGACTTGCAGAACCGGCCATCAGATCAAACAGATTGCCCTGGCCGCTGGCCCGGTCCCGGGCCCGCGAAGAGGCCCAGTCAAGGATGAGATCCAGATCGGCCATCAGCTGGGCCCGGTTGGCGATGGGCTCGAGCCCATCGAGGGCACCGCAGTGGATCAGGGATTCCAGGCCCCGGCGGTTGAGGGCACCGCTGGGCAATCGGTCGCACAGGTTGGCCAACGATTCGAACGGCCCCTTGGCGCTGCGCTCCTCGAGCAGAACGCGGATGGCGCCGTCGCCCAGGTTGCGCACCGCCGAAAGACCAAACAGGATTCGACCAGCGGTGGGGGTGAAGTCGGTGCCGGAAGCGTTGACGTCGGGAGGCATCACCTCAATGCCCATGGCATTGCAGTTGGAGATGTAGCGCTGCACCCTGGCGGTGTCGCCGGCGTTGACCGTGAGCAGGGCGGCCATGTAGGCCACCGGGTAGTGGGCCTTGAGATAGGCCGTCTGATAGGTGACGGCACCGTAGGCGGTGGAATGGCTCTTGTTGAAGCAGTATTCGGCGAACAGAACCATCTGCTCAAACAGCCCCTCGGCCACAGCTGGCGCAACGCCCCGCTCGGTGGCCCCCTCAACGAACTGGCTCTGGTGCTTCTCCATCTCGCTTTTCTTCTTCTTGCCCATCGCCCGCCGCAGCAGGTCGGCCTCACCTAGGGAATAGCCGGCCAGATCCTGGGCGATGCGCATGATCTGCTCCTGGTAGACCATGATTCCGTAGGTCTCGCTCAGGATCGGCTCGAGGGCCTTGCAGGCGAATTCAATCGTTTCGCGTCCATGCTTTCGATTGATGAACTTGGGGATCAGACCGGCATCAAGGGGACCTGGCCGGTAGAGCGCCAGGATCGAAGAGATGTCCTCCAGGGAAGAGGGTTTGAGGTCGCGCACGATCTGGCGCATGCCACTGGATTCCAGCTGGAAGATGCCCTCAAGATCGCCGCGGGCCAACAGGGCGAAGGTGCCCTCATCCTCAGGAGGTAGGCGATCGGGATCAATCCGCTCCCCGCTCTGTTGCTGCACCAGATCGATCGTCTTCTCGATCATGGTGAGGTTCTTGAGCCCCAGAAAATCCATTTTCAGGAGGCCCATGGCCTCCACGTCCTCCATGAAGTATTGGGTGATCACCTGGCCATCGTTGTTGCGCTGCAACGGCACCAGTTGATCAAGGGGTTCAGCCGCGATCACCACGCCGGCGGCATGGACACCGAAGGTTTTGTTGGTGCCTTCAATCCTGCGGGCCATGTCGACCCAGCGGCGCACGATCGGATCCTTTTCGTACTTCTCACGAAATTCCGGAGCAGGGGAGTCGGGCCCAATCATCTGGGCCAACTTGGCTGGCTTGCCCCGCACCACGGGGATCAATTTGGCCAGACGGTCGGCATCGCCATAGGGAATATCGAGAACGCGTGCCACGTCCTTGAGCACCGCCTTCGAAGTCATGCGGTTGAAGGTGATGATCTGGGCGACCTTGTCGTCTCCATAGCGATTGGTCACGTAGTCGATCACCTCGCCCCGGCGCTCAATGCAGAAATCGGTGTCGATGTCAGGCATCGACTTGCGCTCGGGGTTGAGGAAGCGTTCGAACAGCAGGCCGTTCTGCACCGGATCGATGGCCGTGATGCAGAGGGCATAGGCCACCAGTGAGCCGGCTGCGGAACCCCGACCCGGTCCGACTGGAATGCCATTGTCGCGGGCGAAGCGGATGTAATCCCACACCACCAGGAAGTAGGTGGGGAACCCCATCTGCTCCATCACCTGCAACTCGAACTGGAGCCGATCGGCGTAGGTGGGATCGATCGCTTCAGCTTGCCCCAACCCCAAGCGCTGCCGCAGCCCCTGCTCGGCCACCTCGCTGAGATAGCTCACCGCCGTATGCCCCTCGGGGATGGGGAAGCGGGGCATCTGCTGCCGTCCGAGGATGTCGTAGGCCTCCACCTTCTCCGCCACCAGCGCCGTGTTGGCGATGGCCCGCGTCACCACGTCCGGCTCCAGGTGGTCGGCGAACAGCCGACCCATCTGCTCTTCACTCTTGATGTATTCGGTGCCGGTGTAGCGAAGCCGCTTTTCATCGCTCACCAACTTGCCGGTGAGTATGCACAGCAGGGCGTCGTGGGACTCCACATCGGCGCTGCTGAGGTAGTGGGCGTCGTTGGTGGCGATCAGCTGGATGCCGAGCTCATCGGCGATCCGCACCATCTCCACGTTGACGATGCGGTCCTCCGGGGAGCCATGGTCCTGGATCTCCAGGTAGAAATCTTCGCCAAACACCCCCTGGTACCAGCGGGCCACATCCCGGGCCACATCCGAACGCCCCCGCAGGATGGCCTGGGGAATCTCCCCCCCCAGGCAGGCGGTGGCAATGATCAGCCCTTCGCTGTACTGCTCGAGGGTCGATTTATCGATGCAGGCCCTCGAGAAGATGCCCCGGCCCCGCATGCCCTGCAGATGGCTGATGCTGGTGAGCTTGACCAGGTTGCGGTAGCCGGTGTCGTTCTTGGCCAGCACCACCAGGTGGTAACGGCGCTCCTTCTTCGGCTGAGGATCGGTGATCGAGCCGTTGATGACATACATCTCATTGCCGATGATCGGCTTGATGCCGGCCTTCGTGCAGAGCTTGAGGAGCTCAATGGCGCCATACATGACGCCGTGATCAGTGAGGGCCAGGGCCGGCATACCCAGCTCCACAGCCCGCTCCACCATCTGCGGCAACTGGGTGGCCCCATCCAGCAGGCTGTAGTCGCTGTGGTTGTGGAG
>JBAXME010000003.1:0-100947 GCA_037134455.1 Synechococcaceae cyanobacterium ELA445
GCCTGATGGTCCAGGTAGGGGACGGGGGAGGTCAGGGGCGCCTCAACGGGCGGGGTCCTTCCCATGCTGACAAGATCGGGAGGGATGGAGGAGGGGTCGATGGCTACGGGCACGCCTGGATCGATGCTCCAACGGTTGCTGGCCTCCCTGGCCTTGGCACCCCTGCTGCCGCTGGCGCTCCTGACGCTGACGCCGGCAAGGGCCCAGTTCGTGATCAAGGATCCATCGGAATCAAGGCCTGCCGGGCTGGTGATCATCGAGAACCGCCTCACCCTGGAGGGCCCCAGGGTGGTGGGGGTCTACGCGGTGACTACCGATGAGAAGGACCCCAGCCTGCGGCGCATCAAGGTCTGGTACGAACTGCCCAACAACGTGAATGTCCGCAACGAGACGATCCGCTGTGCGCCCTCTGGCCCCATGCGGGTCACCCCCAACGGCACCAACCTGATGGTGCGGGAACTCAATCCTGGCGGTCTGATCTCCCCGGTGAACCGGGAGGATCACCTGGTCTGGTGGACCTCCTGCTTCCCGGAGCAGGGCGGCGGCAAGGAGCCCTCGACCCTGCGGGCCCTGGCCCTGAAGCTGGGTTTCAATGGCAACCTCCAGGAGAAGGAGTACGCCGTTCCTGGTGCTCGATAGATTTCGATCTCCCAGCGGTCGGGCATGAGCGACGTCAACCTCCCGGACGGGCCTGAGCAGGAGGCCGCCCTCAGCGCCTCCGATCCCGGTGAAACCCCCGCCCCAGTGCCCGGGCCGGCCCGGTTGTTGCTGGTGGACGATGAGCCCGGCCTGCGCACCGCCGTTCAGGCCTACCTCCAGGACGAGGGCTTTGAGGTAACCACGGCGAACGATGGGGAGGAGGGTTGGACGGCCGCCCAGGCCCAGCTGCCGGATCTGGTGATCAGCGACGTGATGATGCCCCGCCTGGACGGCTACGGGTTGTTGAAGCGCCTGCGGGCCGACGAGCGGCTGGGAGGCACGCCGGTGATCTTCCTCACCGCCAAGGGCATGACCGCCGATCGGATTGAGGGCTTCCAGGCTGGCGTTGACGACTACATCCCCAAGCCGTTTGACCCGGACGAGCTGGTGGCCCGGGTGCGCAACGTGGTGCGGCGCCAGGAGCGGCTGCTGACGGAGGCCGCCCGCTATGCGGATGCGGACATCGGCCAGATGGCCCGCCAGATCACCGAGATCCGCTCCCTGTTGCAGACGGGTGGGGGCAAGAAGGGCGCCAGCCCCGTCCACCACGACTTCACCCCCCGGGAGGCCAGCGTGCTGCAGCTGGTGGCCGAGGGGATGATGAACAAGGAGATCGCCCGGAGGCTGGAAACCTCTATCCGCAACGTCGAGAAATACGTGAGTCGGCTGTTCATCAAGACAGGCACGTCCAGCCGCACGGAACTGGTGCGCTACGCCCTCGAGAACGCCCTGGTGGAGTAGGGCCCTGGACTGGCTGCCGGCGGAGCTGAACCGGGGCTGGACCTACCGGGATCGCGTCGAGCCGGCCCAGGCTGGGATGGCCGTGGGTGCGTATTACGCCAGCCGCCACCGCCATTCCGATCGGGCCACCTGGCTGGGGCGGCTGGCGGCGGGGGAGATCGAGCGCAACGGCCAGACCCTGCGCACCGACGGGCCCCTGGCGGCCGGGGATCGCCTCGCCTGGCAGCGGCCGCCGTGGCAGGAGGGGGCCGTTCCGGCGGCCTGGGCCGTGGTGTTCGATGACGGCGACCTGCTGGTGATCGACAAGCCCTCGGGGCTGCCGGTGCTGCCGGCAGGGGGCTGGCTGGAACACACGCTGCTGCGGCTGCTGGAGCGGCGCCATGGCGACGACCCCGCCGGTGTGCCCCGGCCCGTGCACCGGCTGGGGCGCTTCACCTCGGGGGTGTTGGTGTGCGCCCGAAGGCCAGCGACCCGGGCCTGGTGGAGCGAACGGCTGCGGGAGAGCACGGCAGCAGACGCGGGGCCAGGCGAGGGCTGCCGCAAGATCTATGCGGCCCTGACGGCGCCCGGCGCCCTGCCCCTGGAACTCGGGGAACCCCTCACGGTCACCGCCCCGGTGGGCCGGCGTCCCCACCCGCTGCTGGGTCAGGTGTGGTGCGCTGCTGCCGATGGCGATGGCAGCGCCCTTTCGGCCCACAGCGTGGTGACCCTGCTGGAGCGCCGCCGCGATGGGGACCGGGTGGAGGTGGAGATCCGCACGGGCCGGCCCCACCAGATCCGCATCCACCTGGCCCATCTGGGGGCGCCCCTGCTGGGGGACCCCCTCTACCTGCCAGGGGGCGACGCCCGAGCGGACGCCGTGCCCGGGGAAGGGGGCTACCGGCTCCATGCCCAGCGGATTGTGGTGGAGGGGCCGGGGGGTGGTCGGGTGGCGCTGGAGGCGCCACTGCCGCCGGAGTTGGTGATCCACGCCGCCAGAGCCCCTACCACTGGCGACTGAGCCCCTGCCGAGCAAGCCCACCGTGCCCGACCCTGCTGCGCCAACTGGCTAGACCTGGCGCCATCGCGCTCTCGACTCTCCCTTTACTGCTCCCCGTCCCAAAGGTTCTCCAGGGTGTAAGGCCCCCCCTCCAGGCACCAGAAGTCCCCCTTGACCAGCCGCTGGTGCTGGTCAAGGCCCGCCAGCCGCGCCATCAGGTCGTCATCGAGGTGGTGCCATGCGGCGGCCAGGTTTTCGGCCAATCGCTGGGGCTGCACGGTTTTGGGGATCACGGCGGTGCCGCAGCCGATGCCCCAGGCCAGCAGCACCTGGGCGGGGGTGAGCTGCCGTTCGGCGGCGATCGCTTCCACCTCCGGCTGGTGGAGCACCAGGGGTGATCGGTTGTCGCCAGGGGCTCCCAGCGGGGCGTAGGCGGTGAGGTGGATGCCGGCCCCTTGGCAGTGGGCGAGCAGGTCGTTCTGCTGCAGCAGCGGATGGCGCTCCACCTGCAGCACCGCCGGCTGGATCTGGGCGCTGTGGCCCAGGGCGATCAGCTTGGCGAGGCTGAAGTTGGACACCCCGATCTGACGACACAGGCCGGCTTCCACCAGCTCCTCCATGGCGGCCCATGTGGCGGCCAGGGGCACCTGATCGAGGCCGTATTGGTCAGACGGGGCGGTGGGCATGCCCACACCGCGGCGCTGGGCCACGGGCCAGTGCATCAGGTAAAGGTCCAGCTGGTCGAGGCCCAGATCCCGCAGGCTGCGCTCCAGGGCCGGCCGCACCTCCTGCGGTTCATGGGCGTCGTTCCAGAGCTTGGAGGTGATCCACAGCTCCTCCCGCCGCACTGCTCCTTCGGCGAGGGCCCTCCGCAGGGCTGAGCCGATCTGGGCCCCATTGCCATAGCTGGCCGCGGTGTCGATGTGCCGGTAGCCGAGGGCCAGAGCGGTGCGCACCGTGGTGGCGGTCTGCTCCAGCGGCAGGCACCAGGTGCCCAGCCCCAGGGCTGGCATGGCGTCGCCGTTGGCGAAGGCCAGGCTGGGCATGGGGCGGTGGAGAGGGGGCGTCACGGGTGGTGGCGGTTGGTGGTGGTGGGGCCTTGCCGAGAACCCCATGAACAGCATGCCCAGGCCCTTCTGGCGGGCGAAATCTTCCACCCGAACAGCATCTCGGGTGCTGAACAGTTCGCTGAGCAGGCGACAGCTGGCGGCGGCGGCATTGATCGGGAACTGGCCGAGGCAATGGTGGGCTAGTCCCAGAGTCTCCTGCGAACGATAACAATTTGGATGGCTACAGCATTAAGATAGGCAATAAGCAGCTAATTTAAAATATGCGGATCACACCCATGCCCGCCAGGGGATTTCTTGGAAAAATCTCCCGCGCTAAGTTTCTGTCGGCGTCCCTAATTGGCGGCATCGCCTTCCTCTTGCCAGAATTCTTGCGTGCTGCGAAAGGAAGATCCATGATGTTCACGATCCTGCATACCAACGATTTGCATGCCAGTTTCATCGGCATGGGTCCATCTTCTGATTACAGCCCATTCAAGCTGAATGACGACACGACCCGTGGTGGCTATGCGCGGTTGGGGAGTTTGATCGCCCAGCGCACCGCTGCGCGCAGGGAGCAAGGGCCCGTATTGGTGCTGGATGCAGGTGACTACAGCATGGGCTCGGCCTTCAGTGCGGCTACACGCGAGACCGGCGGTGAATTGCATCTGATGGGAAAGATGGGCTATGACGCAACCACCTTCGGTAACCACGAGTTTGATCTCGGGCCAGCGGGCCTGGGCAGCTCCATCGGCGCTGCCGTGAAGGCGGGCCCCATCCCGGCTGTACTCGCTGCGAACACCAGCTTTTCGGGCAGCGATCCCAGCCTGGTCGACCTTCAGGCGCTGACCCGCAAGGGTGTGATCCGCCGCTACCAGGTCATCGAGCGGGGCGGCCTGCGCTTCGGCATCTTTGGCGTCCTGGGCAAGGAGGCCATGATCTACACCAGTGGAGGCGCCACGAGCTTTGCCGATCCAACCACCGCAGCAAAAGAGGTGGTGAAGATCTTGCGCGAGAGCGAAAAAGTTGATGTCGTCATTGCACTGAGTCATGGAGGCGTTGAAAAGGGCCCAGACGGCCGCTACGTCGCCGGAGAAGATGTGCAGCTTGCCAAGGATGTGCCGGGCATTGATGTTGTGATCAGTGGCCACAGCCACACGGAATTAAAGGAGGCAATCCTCGTGAACGGACGCACGCCGGTTGTCCAGACTGGAAAGGAGAGCAACAACCTCGGCGAACTGGTCCTCGCGCTGGATGGCAGCAAGTTGAGCGTCACCTCGTACCGGCTCCTGCCGATCGATGACAGCATCCTCGGTGATCGGGCCATTGATCATGAGATTGACCAACTGAAGAAGTCGGTCAGTGCAGCTGCCTTCTCTTCACGGGGCTACAGCATTGACCAGCCCCTGGCCATCGCACCACGGGATCTGCCCAATACCTATGGCGACATCTCGGCTGGCACCTTGCTGGCAAATCTGGTTACCGACTCGTTCCGTGCGGCCACCAAGGCCGACATCGGCTTCACCGCCAACGGCATGATGCGAGCAGGGCTCCTGCGCGGCAAGACCGGTGTCGTGAGGGTCTACGACGTGTTTGCCGTGGCACCTCTCGGCTCGGGCGTTGTGGATCCAACGGCCGGCAGCACGCTGGTGACAGGCTATTTCAGCGGTAGGGATCTCAAGAATCTGCTGGAGTTCATGCTCATCGATAGCCCAGCCCATCCCGGCGAGTATTTCCCTCGCGCCTCCGGCATGCGCTTTCGCTATGACCCCACCCGTCCGAAGTTCGACGTGGTGACGGCGATTGAGCTGGGAGACCTTGACAGCGGCTACAAAGCCATCGACATCAGTGGCAAGGATGGGCGCCTCCATAGCCTGAGTTGCCCGTTGATGCTCGGCCCGATCATTGTGGCCATCCCCAGGTACACGAAGGGCAAGCTGGCCCTTGTTCCCAAGAAAAAAGATGGCACGCCCCTCACCTCCAGAGTTGAGGCACTGGAGCTGCCCCCTGAAAATCCGGGTTACCTATTGCCGCCGCCAGGCACCACGGATCTGGAGAGTGTGGTCAAGGGGGCGGGGAGCTATGCGACCCAGGAGATCAAGGAGTGGCAGGCGATCATGGATTACCTCCGGAGCCTGCCGGTCACGGTCAAGGGTGAACTACCTGTGATCCCCGTAGATGAACGTGCTGCCGAGGTGCGGGCCATCAAGATGGCTTGAATGTTCCCGCCGGGGTGCAAGTCAACGACGGGCGAGAGCCATGGACCAATCAACCAAAGACCCCGCTAGGGCTGGCCTAGGCAGGGCCAGCCAGCAAGCACCTGGAGGGGACAGGCCACCGCAAGGCCCCTGATGCACCTGTAGGCCTTGCCTGTCATTCAGGGGCGGGATTCGGTGTTTAAGATCCTATTCAACAATTCAACAGCAGGGATGGGATCATGGAATCCAACGGCCGCGTTGTGCGCCAATTCATTGAGAAGGTTCTGAACGGAGGAGAGATCGATGCTTCCGGCGAGTTCTTCTGGGACGACATGGTCGAGCAAGTTCCGCTGCCGGGCCAAGGTCCGGGTGTTGAAGGGTTGAAGCACGCCTTGCGTGGGTTTAGGCAGGCGTTCCCCGACATGCATTGGACGGTCCAAGAGCAGATCGTTGAGGGCGACAAGGTGGTGTCACGCTTTGAGTGGATAGGCACCCATCAAGGGACATTCCTAGGGGTGCCAGCCACAGGTCATCCCGTAACGGTTTGGGGCATCGTGATCGACCGCTTGGAAGGAGGGAAAATCAAGGACACGCGCATCATCATGGATACCCTTGGTCTGCTGATGCAGTTGGGCGTGGTTCCACCGCCAAAGGGATGACTCAGGCGCCGCCCCACCAGGCGCTCTAGCCATGGATAGGCCCCTGCTCCGCTGGGGAATCATGCGGCATATTGGGTTCTTTCCCAATAACGGAGCCAGGAGACATGGGCAACCGATTGAGCCTCTTCACTTCCGCTTGCCTTGTTGTGGGCGGTGGTTTAGGCCTGGTCGGTTCTTTTTCACCATCTGCCGTGCGCGGCATCGCATGGGGTCTCGATGGCACCGCGCTTGTCCTTGGTGCGGCCCTTCTCGCGGTGCACCACATCAGGCTCGGAAACGAGCAGTTGGCGGCCGGCTTTCTCGTTTTTGCGGCCGGTCAAACCCTTGTGGTTTCTGGTTCGGCCATGGAGCTGTCAGCGAGCTCAGCCGTGTTTGGAGCTGGCGTGGGTTTGTGGGCTGCGGCTTTGGCACTGGTGAGTGCCTCGTCAGCAATGCCGATCTTCGTCAGGGCTACAGGCGCCATCGCATCCGTCCTGTTTGCCGTGACGGCACTTCAGATCTATGGCGGCACGGCACTGAATCCACTGTCGAAACCCCTGCCGTTTATTGCCTATCCGTTCTTGGTGCTCACGCTCTTTGGTTGGGCGTGGGTTCATTACCGCTCCGGTGGGAGGAATGCGGCATGACCAAGGGGCCCTAGCCGCGGTGATAAAGGATGGGAGCCATCCATGGGAGCGCTTCCTTAACGCTGAAGATTCGCGCCTCGGCTCCCATGCTGGATGTTGTTGAGGGGACCCTACCTGCCCTTCAGCTCCTCCCAGCGTGCGCCTTCAGATGCGTTCGAATTCCACCAGTTGTGAGTAGTAGAACGGCGCCTGGTTGAGGCTGCGCTGCACCATGCGAAAGCCACTGCGTTCCGCCGCTGCCACGATCCCGGACTCCCGCAGGGTGTAGGCCCTGGTGGTCTTGCTGGGGCCTGGGAACAGCTCGCCGATCCGCTTCAGCACCGCCAGGAGGGGCGTGTAAGGGGCAAAGCTGACGATCAGGCGCCGCTCCGCCAGGGAGGCCAGGTGCTCCACCATCTGTTCCGCCGGTTCCTGGGGGTAGTGAATGAACACATCCAGGCAGATCACGGTGTCGAAACGGCCCTCCAGGCTTTCGAGATCCGAAGCGCTGAAGCTGAGCCGGGCGGGATCGATCCCCTGCTCCTCTGCCCGGCGTTGGGCTTCCTTCACCATCGACTCCGAAAGGTCGCTGGCGTGGATGCTGCCGGCCCCCAGTGACGCCAGCGGCAGGCTGAGGCTGCCCACGCCGCAGCCCGCATCACAGAAACTCCTTAGCGCCAGGTTGCCCTCCTCCTGCAGCCAGGCCAGCACCTGATCCACGGTTTTCTGGTGGCCGAGGCGGATGTTGCGCTGCACCTTGTTGACCGCGTCGCTGTTGCTGTAGATGCGATTCCAGCGATCGAAGCCGGTGCTGTTGAAGTAGGCCTTCACCTCCGCTTTTTCAGAATCCTTTTCGGTGGTTGTCGTGGCGGGATCCAGCAGCTGGTCGGGGGCCATGGGGACGGGCCGCTGAGGGCCGATGGGGAGCTGGCGCGGATCCTAGTCAGCGCAGCCGGTGGCCCTGCGCCAGTGGAGGGACCCATCCCTCCCGGTGCTCCAGCGCAGACATTCCTCCAGCGGCATCCCCACCAGCAACTCCTCCAAGGGCCGCTCCTCCCCCAGCACCCGCCGCGGGGTGACCGTGGCGGCCGCGATCGCTCCACCGACCTCACCGCCCCAACGCACCAGCCGCCGCACCCCCTCCAGCAGGGGAAGCGTGGTCCCCGCAAGGGTGCCGTCCTCCAGTCGACAGCTGCCGTCCTCCACCAGGAGCACCCGCTCGTCCCAGCGGTGGCGCCCGTCCCCCAGGCCGTAGGGCGCCAGGGCATCGCTGACGATCACCAGCTGCTGCGGAGCCAGCCGCTGCAGCAGCCGCACCATCGAGGGGGCCACATGCACCCCGTCGGCGATCAACCCCAGGGCCACATCGCCCCTCAGCAGCGCCGCCGCCAGGGGCCCGGGGGCCCGGTGCCCCAGGCCGGCCATGGCGTTGAAGGCATGGGTCACCATCGCCACACCGCCCATGAACGCTCTCTCCGCCTGGGCCTCATTGGCGGCGCTATGGCCCAGGCTCACCACGATCCCGTGGGCGCGCAGGGCCTCGATCACGCCGTCCGCCCCCTCCACTTCCGGTGCCAGGGTGACCAGATCAATGGCGTCCTCAAAGCCGGCGAGCCGCTCCCGCAGCGCCTCCTGGCTGGGGGCGGCCAGGTGCTCCGCCGGGTGGGCGCCCCGCCGCTCCGGCGCCAAAAAAGGGCCCTCCAGGTGGGCCCCCAGCAACTGGCAGCGGCCTGGTTTGTGCTGGTGACGGGCCTGCTCCAGCACCGCCAGGGACCGCCGCAGGGGCGCCACGGCGCAGGTCACCAGGGTGGGGCAGATGGCCTCCACCCCGTCGCGCCAGAGCAGATCCAGCAGCTCCAGCAGCCGGGGTAGGTCCTCCTCCGCCAGTTCCGGGAAGGCCAGCCCCAGGCCCCCATTGATCTGCAGATCCACCCCGCCGGGGCTGAGCCGATCACCGCCCCAGGTCTCACCGGCGCCGCTGCTGCCGGCCGGCAGGGGCCGCACGACGGCGATCAGGCCGTCCCCGTCGAGGCCGATGCGCCAGGCGCGGTCGTCGTCAAGCAGGCGGACATGGCTGAGCCAGCGCATGGCGGATGGCGGCGGGCCGCAAGGGACAGGAGAATGCCATTCTCTGTGCCCCCCTGCCGTGGTTGCCGCCCCGTCCCCGTCTTCGCCGCCGCTGGTGGCCGTGGTGATGGGCAGCGACTCCGACCTGCCCACCATGGAGCCGGCCGTGCGCATCCTGGAGCGCTTCGGCGTGGCCACGGAGGTGCGGGTGCTCTCGGCCCATCGCACCCCCGAGGAGATGGTGGCCTTTGCCCGTTCGGCCGCGGATCGCGGCCTGCAGGTGGTGATTGCGGGCGCTGGTGGGGCTGCCCACCTGCCCGGCATGGTGGCCGCCCTCACCCCCCTGCCCGTGATCGGGGTGCCCGTGCAGAGCCGTGCCCTCTCCGGTGTGGATTCGCTCCATTCGATCGTGCAGATGCCCGCTGGCATCCCGGTGGCCACCGTGGCCATCGGCAATGGCACCAATGCCGGTCTGCTGGCGGTGCAGATCCTGGCCACCGCCAACCCCGCGCTGCGCTCGGCGGTGGAGGCTTACCGCCGGGAGCTCCACGACCAGGTCACGGCCAAGGACGGGCGGCTCCAGGAGTTG
This sequence comes from Synechococcaceae cyanobacterium ELA445, assembly GCA_037134455.1. Taxonomy (GTDB): domain Bacteria; phylum Cyanobacteriota; class Cyanobacteriia; order PCC-6307; family Cyanobiaceae; genus ATX-6F1. Next base: position 9,584 of record JBAXME010000003.1, read on the forward strand.
GGCAGCGCCGAATACCTGCGCCGCATGGCCGCCTGAGCCATGGCCCTCTCCGGATCCCTGGTGGTGCCCAGCTGGCTGAGGGTTGGCCTGGCCCTGCCGTTGCTGGTGCTCAATTTCTGGGTGCTGCGCCAGTTGCTGATGCCGCTGGCCCCCTTCCCCGCCCTGTTCCTGGCGGCGGCCCTGATCGCCTTCCTGCTGGATCTGCCCAGCCGTTGGCTCACGGGCCGGGGGTTGCCCAGGCCCGTGGCTCTGTTGGTGGTGGTGGGCCTCACCGTCGGCTTGGGGGTGCTGGCGGCCCTGTGGCTGGTGCCGCGGCTGGTGGAGCAGTTGGGGGAGCTGCTCACGGCCCTGCCTGGGTGGCTGGCCCAGTCGCAGCTGCTGCTTGAAGACCTGCAGGCCCGCAGCGCCACCTGGGGTCTCCCCGCTGATTTCAGCGACCTCAGCAACCAGCTGCTCACCCGCTCCACCCAGCTGGCGACCCGCTTCAGCCAGCAACTGCTCACCGTGCTGGGCGCCACCCTCAATCTGACGATCAACACCCTGATCGTGGTGGTGCTGGCGGTGTTCCTGCTGCTGGGGGGGGAATCGATCAGCCGTGGTCTGGCCCGTTGGCTGCCGGAGCGCTGGCGGGATCTGGTGCTCTCCACCGTGAACCGCACCTTCCGCGGCTACTTCGCCGGTCAGGTGGTGCTGGCCCTGATCCTCAGCGGCGCCCAGATCGTGGTGTTCACCCTGCTGGGCATCCCCTACGGCGTGCTCTTCGCCGTGGCGATCGGCTTCACCACCCTGGTGCCCTATGCCAGCGCCCTGACGATCACCCTGGTGAGCGGCCTGTTGGCCCTGGAGGATCCACGCACCGGCCTGGAGGTGCTGGCCGCCGCGATCAGCGTCGGCCAGGTGGTGGACCAGGTGATTCAGCCCCGCCTGATGGGGCAGATTGTGGGACTTCAGCCCGCCTGGCTGCTGGTGAGCCTGCCGATCGGTGCCCGGGTGGGCAGCTTGCTGGGCCTGGGGGATCTGCTGGGGCTGTTGCTGGCGGTGCCCGTGGCCAGCTGCCTCAAGACCTTCCTGGATGCCTGGGCCCAGAGCCTGGGGCTGCCCGATCCCGCCTCGATCAAGGTGCCGCCGGAATGACCTCAGCTTCCGCCAGGTAGGTCAGCACCTGGGCCACGCAGTCTTCCAGGCTCTGGCCGCCGGTGTCCACGCGCAACTCAGGGGCCTCAGGCTCCTCATAGGGGCTGGAGATGCCCGTGAAGTCCTTGATCTGGCCCGCCCGGGCCTTGGCGTAGAGGCCCTTGGTGTCGCGGCCTTCACACACCTGCAGATCGGCGGCGCAGTGGATCTCGATGAAGTCTGCCCCCTCCACCAGGGCCCGGGCCCGGCGCCGATCGGCCCGAAACGGCGAGACGAAGGCGGTGAGCACCACCACGCCCGCATCCAGGAACAGTTTCGCCACTTCGCCGATGCGGCGGATGTTCTCCTCCCGGTCGGCGTCGGAGAAGCCCAGATCGGCGCAGAGGCCGTGGCGCACGTTGTCGCCATCGAGCACATAGCTGGCCAGGCCCTGCTCGAACAGGGCCGAATTGACGGCGTTGGCCAGGGTGCTCTTGCCCGCCCCCGAGAGGCCGGTGAACCAGAGAATGGCGCTGCGGTGTCCCCTCTGGTGGGCCCTGGCCGAGCGGTCCACCGAGGAGTGGTGCCAGACGATGTTGGTGGCCCGGGTGCTCGTCATCGGCGGCCGGCGGTGATGGGATTCGGGTCATTGTCCCTGGCGGAGCGTCCGGTGCTCAGAAGCTCTTCACCAGAAGCGATGCCCCCATGAGCAGGGAGAGAACCTCAAAAGCCCTTTTCACCACCTGGCTGCCTTGGGCGATCGCCAGGTGGGCGCCGAGGTAACCGCCGACGATCGATCCGAGCAGCAGCATCGGCAGCCAGGTCCAGGCGATCTGCCCATGGCTGCCGAGGGTGAGGGCTCCGGCCCCATTCCAGAAGAGTCCCACCAGGATCAGGGTGTAGGCCACCGCGCGGCCGTAGTCGAGGCCAAACCAGCGCACGAGCCACAGCGTCACGAACAGGCCGGTGCCGGAGGTGAGGGAGCCATTCAGGAAGCCGATCGCCGCCAGCCCCAGGCCGCCCACCACCAGCCGCCGCCGCCCCGGGGGCAGGTCCCGGCGGCGGGTGCCCAGGCCCGGATTGGCGATCGAATAGAGCCCCAGCGCGACCGTCAGCACCCCCAGCAGCAGGGTGCAGAGGCGGGGCGGCAGGCTCAGCACCGTCCGGGCTCCGAGCACCACCCCGGGGAGGCCGGTGGCCAGGATGAAGGCCGCCAGCCGCGGGTTGAGGGATCGCTCGCGGGCGTGGCGCAGGGTGGCACCGATGCCCAGGGCCACACTGGCGAGTTTGTGGGTGGCCAGGGCCAGGGGAAAGCTCAGGCCCAGCAGAATCAGCACCGGCAGCTGCACCAGCCCGGCACCGCCGCCGGCCAGGGCCGACAGCAGATTCGCCACCAGGGATGCCGCAAACACCCCCAGCTGGACCAGCAGGTCTGTGGTGGTCATGGCTCTGGCTCAGCCCCCCGCCTGCTTGGGGCGGAAGCCCTCCTGCTCCAACAGCGCCAGGGCCGCCGCCACCTGGTCCCCCTGCAGTTCGATCAGCCCGTCCTTGAGGGTGCCGCCGCTGCCGGCGCGGGCTTTGAGCGCCTTGAGCAGGGCCCTGGCGTCGGGATCGGCCAGTTCGAGCCCGCTGATCACCGTTACGGTTTTGCCCCCCTTGCCGGCCTTGGTGCGCTGCACCCGCACCCGCTGCTGGGGGCGGGGGGTGGCGGACCGCTCGGCCCCCGGTGCCTTGGGGCGCTGGGTGCTTTCGGCGCTGCTGAACTCCTGCCAGCCCCCCTTGCCCATGGTTCCTGTGGCTTCTTCTTCTTCCATCACAGCGCAGCGGGTGGACGGGGATCGGCCCGGTTCAGTCCCCGTTTTCCCAGGCGAAGCGGGGCAGCTGCTGCAGGCCCTGGCGCTGGATGTCCGTCCACACCTGGACGATCTGGGCGAGCTCGGGGGCGCCCCGCTCGAACGTCAAGTGCTGGGAAAGGGCCAGGCTGTCCTTGGGATAGAGCACCAGCTCAAACGGCGGCCCCACCGTCAGATTGGATTTGCGCGTGATCACCTGGGACAGCAGGCAGAGCCGGGCCGCGTCCTCCAGGGAGAGGGTGCTCTGGCCGGCGTAGTCGAGCGAGGGCTTGCCGTACTTGCTCTCGCCGATCTGGAGGTAAGGCGTTTCCGGGGTGGCCATGATCGTGTTCCCCTGGGGATAGATCAGGTAGAGGCCATGGGGCTGGCCGGCGATCTGGCCGCCGAGGATGAAGGTGGCCTCGCCACTGGCGCCCGCCTGGCGCAGGGCCTGCTGGTTCTGGTTCTGCTCCTCCACGTTCAACCGGCCGATGTAGGCGGCCGCTTCGAACAGGTAGTCGGCGGTGAGCAGGCTGGGCAGATCGGCATCGGTGCCGTGGTGGCCGTGCTTGCTGGCCCGGTCGAGGTCACGGTTGATGCGGTTCAGCACCCCCTGGGTGGTGGCCAGGTTGCCGGCGGCCAGCAGCACAAACAGCCGGTCTTCGCTCGGCTGAAACGTATGCAGCTTGCGGTAGGTGGAGATGTAGTCCACCCCGGCGTTGGTGCGGGAATCGGAGGCCAGCACCAGGCCGGTCTCGAGCCAGAGCCCCACGCAGTAGGTCATCTCTGGATCCGTCCGGAAGTCCGCGATCGTAGGCAGGCGTCCCTGGTTCCTACTGTGGTGCTCCTCACGTCCCCTCCGCCGTGACCAGCACCCAGCCTTTGCCGGCGGACCTCGCCCCGTCGGTCCGGCCCACCGCCCTCGGCCGCTTCGGGCGCTTCGGTGGCCAGTACGTGCCCGAAACCCTTATCCCCGCCCTGGCGGAGTTGGAGGCCGCCGCCGCCGAGGCCTGGGCGGATCCTGCCTTCACCACCCGGCTCAACCACCTGCTGCGCACCTACGTGGGTCGGCCCACACCGCTCTACGAGGCGGAGAGGCTCAGCGAGCACTACCGCCGTCCCGAGGGTGGTCCGCGCATCTGGCTGAAGCGCGAGGACCTCAACCACACCGGCGCCCACAAGATCAACAATGCCCTTGGTCAGGCGCTCCTGGCCCTGCGCATGGGCAAGAAACGGATCATTGCCGAGACGGGCGCCGGCCAGCATGGCGTCGCCACGGCCACGGTCTGTGCCCGCTTCGGCCTGGAGTGCGTGATCTACATGGGCGTAGAGGACATGCGCCGCCAGGCCCTCAATGTGTTCCGCATGCGCCTGCTGGGGGCCACGGTGCAGCCCGTCACCGCCGGCACCGCTACCCTCAAGGACGCCACCAGTGAGGCCATCCGCGACTGGGTGACCAACGTGGAGAGCACCCATTACATCCTCGGCTCGGTGGCTGGCCCCCACCCCTACCCGATGCTGGTGCGTGACTTCCACGCCGTGATCGGCGAGGAGACAAAGCGCCAGGCCGCCGAAGCCTTTGGCCGCCTGCCCGATGTGCTGCTGGCCTGCGTCGGTGGCGGCTCCAATGCCATGGGCCTGTTCCACGCCTTCGTGGGCGACACCTCCGTGCGCCTGATCGGTGTGGAAGCGGCAGGTGAGGGGGTGGCCACGGGCCGCCATGCGGCCACCATCACCGAAGGCCGCGTGGGCGTGCTCCACGGGGCCATGAGCCTGCTGCTCCAGGACGACGAGGGCCAGGTGCAGGAGGCCCACTCCATCAGCGCTGGGCTCGACTACCCCGGGGTCGGCCCCGAGCACAGCTACCTGCGGGAAATCGGCCGGGCCGAATACGGCGCCGTCACCGATCAGGAGGCCCTCGATGCCCTGCAGCGCCTGAGCCGCCTTGAGGGCATCATCCCCGCCCTGGAAACGTCCCATGCCCTGGCCTGGCTCGAAACCCTCTGCCCCACCCTGGCCCCGGGCACCGAGGTGGTGATCAACCTCTCCGGCCGCGGCGACAAGGATGTAAACACCGTGGCCGATCGGCTCGGCGATCAGTTACAGCCCGGAACGGCCTAGGCCAGGCTCCGTCTAGGCCAGCAGGCGGCTAAGGCTGGCGGCCACCGTGCCCACCGCGGCGCGGGCCGTGGCATAGGCCATCCGCATCGGCCCCACCAGGGCCACATGGCCCTGGCCCCCTTCGCGGGTGCCGTAGCTGGCCTGCACCACGGCGCACTGCTCCAGGGCCTTGTGGGGATGCTCCGCCCCAATCCAGATGCCACCGTGGGCGAGCAGCCCCTCAGGCTGGAGCAACTGCTGGGGCTGCTCCTCCACCAGCTGCAGCAGGGGGCGCAGGCTGGCGGTGCGGCTGAACTCGGGTTGGGACATCAGCCCCCCCAGCCCCAGGGCCAGGGCGCCCTCCCCATCGGCACTGCGGGCCTGGCGATGGCTATCAAGGGCTTGGCGCAGCAGGTTGCCGCTGCCCTCCAGCTGGGTGGGAAGGCTCTCCCAATCAAGGTTGCCCGTGGCACTGGCTTGCAGTTGGGCCAGGGCCCAGCGTTCCAGGGCTGGTAATTGCGTGGCGGCATTGAGGGGCAGCCGCAGGTTGAGGCTGGTGGCGGTGGCGGAGCTTTCCACCAGCAGCACCAGCAAGCGATCGCCGCTGGGCACCAGCCGCAGGGTCTGGAGGGTGGGCTTGGTCCGTTGGGGCCGGGTGATCAGGCTCAGCAGGCCGGTCAGGTCGGCCAGGCGGCGGGTCAGGTGCAGGAGAAGGTCGTCGAGGGCGGCCCACTGGAGGCTGAGACTGGCCATCTCCCGCTCCAACTGCAGGGCGGCCGCCCCGGGGGCCGGCAACAGTTGGTCGACGTAGAGGCGGTAGCCCTGCTGGCTCGGCACCCGGCCGGCGGAGGTGTGGGGCTGGGTCAGCAGTCCCTTCTGCTCCAGGGCCCCCATGGCGGAACGCACCGTGGCGGGGCTGGCGGGCAGGCCGAAGCGCCGTACCAGGGTGTGGCTGCCCACCGGCTCCATCGTGTCCACGTAGTGGCGCACCGTGGCTTGCAGCACCTCCTGCTGGCGCTTGGGCAGCTGTGGCGGGCCGGCGGGGGGCAGGGGCTGAGAACGATCTGGTTGCCTCGGATCGTAGGGGGAGCGGCTCAGTAGCGGGGAACGCTGGGATCCACCTCGACGCTCCAGGCCTCGATGCCCCCCTGGAGGTTCCAGACGTCGGTGAAGCCCTGGGTTTCCATCAGCCAGCAGGCGAACTGCCAGCTGCGCACCCCCGCGTGGCAGAGCACCACCACAGGCCGGTTCCGGTCCATCAGGCCGTCGATCCGCGACACCCACTCCTCCGAACGGCTCAGGGGCAGGTGGACCACTGGATAGGCCAGGGCAGCCCTCTCCAATTCAGCCGGCTCACGCACGTCCACCAGTTGGATGGCCTCCCCCCGCAGGAGCCTGGCCTGCAGGTCGGGGGCGGAAACGGTGGCGGGAGGGGTCATGGCGTCTGGCAGGGCAGGGGACGGGGGTTGGGTACCAATCGGAGCCGGAATGCATAAAGATGAGGCGACTGCTGGGTACACCGCGTGAAGCTCCGCCCCTTCCTTGCGGTTGTGACGGCGGTGGCCCTGCTCCTGCTCTCCTTGGCGGCTGGAGGTTGGTGGCTGCTGCTGAGGCAGAGCCCCCTCGCGCTCCAGAACCACAGTCTGCAGTTGCCGGCCGCGGCGCGCTTCGTTCCCCGCAACGCCCCCCTCAGCCTGCACCTGCAGATCGCTCCCGACCGGGCCGTGGCCTACGCCCGGGCGGTGGCCCCCCCCCGCCAGCGCCGTCAGGCCGCCGCTGCGATCGAACGGTTACGGGATGGTGCCTTCGCCGCCGCTGGCCTCGACTACGGCGCGGAACTGGCCAGCTGGATTGGCGACGACCTCAGCGTGGCCCTGCTCGATGCCCCCGGGGAGTCGGCCCCGGGTTGGGTGCTCGCCCTGGCCAGCCGCGATGGCGAAGGGGCCCGCAACTTCCTGCAACGGTTCTGGCAGACCCGCAGCCTGGCGGGTACCGACCTGCAGATCAGCAGCTACCGCGGCATGGGGCTGATCAGCGGCCGTGGCGCCCTCCTGGGCCAACGACCCCAGCCCCTGGCCACGGCCCTGATCGATGACGATCTGGTGCTGATCGCCTCCGGGCGGATCGTGCTGGAGCAGGCGCTGGACGTCTCCCAGATCAACGAGCTCAACCAGGCGGGCAGCCCCGCGTTGCGCCAGCAGATCGAGCGGTTGGGGCCTGGCATCGCCCTGGTCATGGCCCGGGGCGAGCCTCTGGCGTCCTGGCTCGGCTTGCCGCCGTCCCTGGCCGCCGTATCGCCGCTCAGGGATCTGGTGGCGTCCGTGGTTCCCTCTGGCGCCGGGCTTTTGCTGCAGGCCGATCTGGGCGGTGAGGGGCCTTTGCCGGCCGGTTCCGCCGCCGATCTGTTGCCCCTGCTGGCCTCCCTGCGGGGCAGCCCCGAAAGCGTTCTGCTGGCGGCCAATCCCGCCGGCCTGCTCCAGGCGGTTGGGGGGACGGAACCCTCCTGGGGTGCCCTGGTGGGCACCCTCCTGAGCCAGGGGCTGGCGGACCTGGGGGGTGGGCTGCCGGCCCTGCTGGCCCGCTCCGACACAGGCCCCTTCCTGCTGGCCCGCCAGCCTGCGGGCTGGCTCGCGGGTACCCCCTCCGACCAACCCAGTCCCCAGCAGCTCGAGCCAGCCCTGGCGGCCGAGGGGTTCCTGGAGGCCCCCCTGGAGGCCAAAGGCCACGAGCTCATGGTCTGGACCAGGCTGGAGGCCCGGCCAGTCAAGGGGGATCCCGACCAGCTGCTGGCCAGCCTGGCGGGGGCCCGCAGCCTCCAGGACGGCCAGGCCTGGTGGGGCGAGGGTCTTGGGGTGCTCGAAGACCAGTGGGGTGGGAGCCCCGACGCCACGGCCCGGTTCGACCAGCTCCAGGCGCTGGCCAGCCCGGGGGCTCCGCTGCAGTGGGCCCTGGCCCAGGCTCCGGCCCGCAGTCTGCTGGGTGGCTGGCAGCCCTGGCGCCTGCTCTCGGGCCTGGCCGGTGCCCCCTTCTCCGAAACGGTGAAGGGACTGGCCTTCAGCCTGGAGGTCCCCGCCGCCAGCCCTGGTTCTGGCGGCGACGAACCGGCGAGTCAGCTGCGCCTGCGGGCCCGGCTCGCGTTGGGCTGAGCCGATGGCACCCCGCCGTGAACTGCTGTTGTTGCGCCACGGGATCGCCGAGGACCGGGCCCTGGGTCTGGAAGATGCCCAGCGGCCGCTGACCCCCCGGGGCCGCGAGCGCACGGCCAAGGTGCTCGAACGGCTGGTGGCCCTGGGTCTGGCGGGCGATGCCATGGTCAGCAGCCCCTTGGTACGGGCGTTTCAGACCGCCGAGCTGGCGGTGGCGGCTGGCCTGGCCGACGGCTTCGAGCCAAGCACCGCCCTGGCGCCGGGGGGCCAGCCTGAGCCTTTGCTGGAGCGCCTTGGGCAACGGCTGATCCTGGTGGGCCATGAGCCCGATCTCAGCGAGCTGGCCGCCCAGCTCTGCGGCGCGCCCGCCGGCTGCCTGCGGCTGCGCAAGGCAGGGGTCATCCTGCTGGAACTGCCCCAGGCTGAAGGCGAAGCGTTCGCCGGCCCGGGAGCCCGCGCCATCCTCAGCCTGTTGCTGAGTCCCCGCAGCCTCGGGCTCTGAACCATGGAGGCTCCCGTGGATCACCAGGACCGGTCAGTAGCGCTACTGCGGAGGCGCCGCAACCGGTTCTAGGTTCAAGGGCTACCTGTTGAGCGGTCCGCAATGGTGGTCGATGCATCCCTGGCCCCCGCGAGCAACGGTGTGGTGTACCGGCCGGGCCTCGAGGGGGTGCCGGCCACCCAGTCGGCCATCTGCGATATCGACGGAGCCCGGGGCCTGCTCACCTACCGCGGCTATGGCGTCGATGACTTGGCAGCCCACAGCAGTTTCCTCGAAACCAGCCACCTGCTGATCTGGGGCGAGCTGCCCACCGCCTCCGCGCTGCGCACCTTCGAGCACGAGGTGCAGATGCACCGCCGGGTCAGCTTCCGCATCCGGGACATGATGAAGTGCTTCCCAGCCAGCGGGCACCCGATGGATGCGCTGCAGAGCAGCGCCGCTTCCCTGGGGCTCTTCTATTCCCGCCGGGCCCTCGACAACCCCGAGTACATCGAAGAGGCGGTGGTGCGCCTGATCGCCAAGATTCCCACCATGGTGGCGGCGTTCCAGCTGATCCGGCAGGGGCAGGATCCGATTCAGCCCCGCGACGATCTGCCCTATTCGGCCAACTTCCTCTACATGCTCACCGAGCGGGAGCCGGATCCGCTGGCCGCCCGCATCTTCGATGCCTGCCTGATCCTGCACGCCGAGCACAGCCTCAACGCCAGCACGTTCAGCGCCCGCGTCACCGCCAGCACCCTCACCGATCCCTATGCCGTGGTGGCATCGGCGGTGGGCACCCTGGCCGGTCCACTCCATGGCGGTGCCAATGAAGACGTGCTCGCCATGCTGGAGCAGATCGGTGATGAGTCCGGGGTGGAGGCCTTCCTCGATCGGGCCATCGCTGAAAAGCAAAAGATCATGGGCTTTGGCCACCGCGAGTACAAGGTCAAGGACCCCCGGGCCGTGATCCTGCAGCGGCTGGCCGAGGAGCTGTTCGATCGCTTCGGCCACGACAGCATGTACGACGTGGCCCGCCGGCTGGAGGAGGTGGCCGCCGGCCGCCTCGGCCCGAAGGGCATCTATCCGAACGTCGACTTCTATTCCGGGCTTGTGTATCGCAAGCTGGGCATCCCCCGCGACCTGTTCACCCCGATCTTCGCCATCGCCCGGGTGGCTGGCTGGCTGGCCCACTGGAAAGAGCAGCTGGGGGCGAACCGGATCTATCGGCCCACGCAGATCTATACCGGCCACGCCGATCGGGCCTGGCAACCGATCGGGTCTCGCGTCGAACACGTCAACTCCTGACCTCCTGCTCCTAAGTTGCCCCCACCCAAGCTGCCGCCATGCTTCCAGCTTTCGCAGCCGTAGCCCCCGCCGCTACAGCCGCCGTCGTTAGTCCGGGGCTCGATCTGGAATCCAGTTTCAACGCGGCTCTCCAGGGCCTCGGCCTCACTGCCGGAGCGGCCCACCTGCTCTGGCTTCCCCTGCCGATGCTGCTGGTGCTGGTGGGGGCCGTGGTGGGGGTGCTGGTGGCCGTCTGGTTGGAGCGCAAGATCTCCGCCGCCGTCCAGCAGCGGATCGGCCCTGAGTACGCCGGCGCCCTTGGTGTGCTGCAGCCCCTGGCCGATGGCCTCAAGTTGCTGGTCAAGGAGGACGTGATCCCCGCCCGCGCCGATGGCCTGCTGTTCACCCTTGGCCCCATCCTGGTCTTGGTGCCGGTGATCCTTTCCTGGCTGGTGGTGCCCTTCGGTCAACACCTGCTGATCAGCAATGTGGGCGTGGGGATCTTCCTGTGGATCTCCCTCAGCAGCATCCAGCCCATCGGGCTGTTGATGAGCGGCTATTCCAGCAACAACAAGTACTCCCTTCTGGGGGGGCTGAGGGCGGCAGCCCAGTCGATCAGCTATGAGATCCCCCTGGCCCTGGCGGTGCTGGCGGTGGTGATGATGAGCAACTCGCTCTCCACCGTTGACATCGTCGATCAGCAGAGCGGTGCCGGCATCCTCAGCTGGAACATCTGGCGCCAGCCGGTGGGTTTTCTGATCTTCTGGATCTGCGCCCTGGCCGAATGCGAGCGCTTGCCCTTTGACCTCCCCGAGGCGGAGGAGGAACTGGTGGCCGGCTACCAGACCGAGTACTCCGGCATGAAGTTCGCCCTGTTCTATTTGGGTAGCTACATCAACCTGGTGCTCTCGGCCCTGTTGGTGTCTGTGCTCTACCTGGGGGGCTGGGGATTCCCGATCCCTGTGGAGTGGCTGGCGGGTGCCCTCGGTCAGTCCCCCGATGCCCCGGTGGTGCAAGTGATCACCGGCTCGGTGGGCATCGTGATGACCATCCTGAAGGCCTACCTTCTGGTGTTCATCGCCATCCTGCTGCGCTGGACCACCCCCCGGGTCCGCATTGACCAGCTGCTGGACCTGGGCTGGAAGTTCCTTCTGCCCATCTCCCTGGTGAACCTCCTGGTCACCGCAGCTCTCAAGCTCGCGTTCCCCGCCTTTTTCGGCGGCTGAGGGGCGATGGCCTCCATCATGGTTTCCAGTCCAACCGACCCCCTTCCCTCCCTCCCAGGCTCATGTTTGGTTTCCTGAAACAGGTTGGTGACTACACCAAGGATGCGGTGAGCGCGGCGAAGTACATCGCCCAGGGGCTCTCGGTCACGTTCGACCACCTGAGCCGCCGCCCGATCACGGTTCAGTACCCCTACGAGAAACTGATCCCCTCGGAGCGCTATCGCGGTCGCATTCACTTTGAGTTCGACAAATGCATCGCCTGTGAGGTGTGCGTGCGCGTCTGCCCCATCAACCTTCCGGTGGTGGACTGGGTGATGAACAAGGAGACCAAGAAGAAGGAACTGAGCAATTACTCGATCGATTTCGGGGTCTGCATCTTTTGTGGCAACTGCGTGGAGTACTGCCCCACCAACTGCCTCTCCATGACTGAGGAGTACGAATTGGCGGCCTTTGATCGCCACAGCCTCAACTTCGACAACGTCGCCCTCGGCCGCCTGCCCACCAGCGTTACCAGCGATCCTGCGGTGATTCCGCTGAAGGAGCTGGGCTATCTGCCCAAGGGCGTCACCGAGCCCCACGGCGTCGATCCCGCCCTGCCCCGCCCCGGCCAGCGCCCAGACCAGATCCTGGCGGCCCAGACTGCCGCCACCACCCCTGCGGCCAACCCAGGAGACCAGTCCTCATGACGATCGCTTCCATTGCCCAGCTGATCTCGTTCGCGGCCCTGTCGATCACCCTGGTGCTCGGGGCCCTCGGCGTGGTGCTGCTGCCCAACATCGTCTACTCCGCGTTCCTTCTCGGCGGAGTTTTCCTCTCGGTGGCCGGTCTGTACCTGCTGCTCAACGCCAGTTTCGTGGCGGCGGCCCAGGTGCTCGTCTACGTCGGCGCCGTCAACGTGCTGATCCTGTTCGCGATCATGCTCGTCAACAAGAAGGAAACCCTGGCGGCCATCCCCGGGCTTGCCCTGCGCCGTGTCCTCTCGGGTGCGGTCTGCGCCGGCCTCTTCGCCCTGCTGCTCCGGGTCGCCCTCACCACCCACTGGGCCCTGCCCGGTCCCACTCCCCTTGGGGATGACGCCACCATTCGCATCGGCGAGCACCTCTTCAGTGACTATCTGCTCCCCTTCGAGCTGGCCTCGGTGCTGTTGCTGATGGCCATGATTGGGGCCATCGTGCTCGCGCGCCGTGACGTGCTCTCCAGTGATGTGATCACGGGTCAACCGGCCGACCAGGGGCTGATCGAGAAAGAGCGCATTCCCCTGCTTCTCGACAAGGCCGCACTGGAATCCCCCCTGCTGGAGAAAACACCATGAGCCTCAACTTTCCCACAGAGATCCCTCTTCAGGCCTATCTGGTGCTGGCAGCAGTGCTGTTCTGCACCGGTGTCTGGGGGCTGATCAACAGTCGTAACGCCGTGCGGGTGCTGATGAGCATCGAACTCATGCTCAACGGTGTCAACATCAACCTGATGGCCTTCTCCAGCTACCTCGACGGCCAGTTGATCCGTGGCCAGGTGTTTGCCATTTTCGTGATCACCGTGGCGGCCGCCGAGGCCGCGGTGGGGCTGGCGATCCTGCTTTCGCTCTACCGCAACCGCGAAACCGTCGACATGGAACGCTTCAACCTGCTGCGTTGGTAGGCCTCTCCCTGTGACGATTGGGGCCGGCGACGGCATCAGGGCCTGAACCATGCGGCTGGAGAAGGTTTGGCTGATCCATCGCGCCGGTAGCCAGGCGGCCCAACGGCAGGCCCGCCGCAGTGCGGACCAGCTCCGTTTGCAGGGGGTTGAGGTGGCCGTGGCCATGAGTGGCGCCCACGTCAACCCCTTCCCCGGCCTCCTGGCCCATGGGGGTCCCCCCCCTGATCTGGCGGTGGTTCTCGGGGGCGACGGCACCGTGCTCGGCGCCGCCCGCCACATGGGTCCCTTGGGGGTGCCGATCGTCTGTTTCAACGTGGGTGGCCATTTGGGCTTCCTCACCCATGAGCGCAAGCTGATGCACTCCTCCGCGCCGGAGGGATCGCCCGAGAACCTCTGGCAGCGCCTGCGGGACGACCGCTTCGCCCTTGAGCGTCGGATGATGTTGGAGGCCCACGTGGAGGACGAAGACGAGGTGCATCTGGCCCTCAACGACTTCTACCTGCGGCCTGGGCTGGACGAGCTGTCACCCACCTGCGTGCTGGAGCTGGAGATCGACGGTGAGGTGGTGGACCAGTGCCGTGGCGATGGCCTGATCATCGCCACCCCCACGGGGTCCACCGGGTATGCCATGGCCGCCGGCGGCCCGATTCTCCATCCCGGCATCGACGCCATCGTGGTGAATGCCATCTGCCCGATGAGCCTTTCCAGCCGGCCTGTTGTGGTGCCGCCCCGGTCCGAGCTGGCCATCTGGCCCCTGGGCGGAGCCAGCCGACGGGTGCGGCTGTGGAAGGACGGCACCCATGCCACGAACCTGGAGCCCGGCCAGCGCTGCAACGTGCGCCGCTCCCATCACCACGCCCTGATGGTGGTCTTGGAGCAGTGCCCCTCCTACTACCGTACCCTCACCCGCAAGCTGCATTGGGCTGGCAACCTCAACGCCGGTGAACCCTCGCCCAACTGAGCCCATGGCCCTGGAGATTGAACGGCGATTCCTGGTGCGGCTCGACGGACCCTGGAGGCACCATGTGCTTTGGAGCCAGTCCCTGCGCCAGGGTTACCTGACGGCGGGTGCGGAGGGCTTCACGGTGCGGGTCCGCAGCAGCAGGGGGGCTGACGCCAACCAGGGGCCCGCCGACGACCAGGCCTGGCTGACCCTGAAGGCCCCCGCCGGTGGGTTGGCCCGCCATGAGTTCGAGTATCCGATCCCGCCGAGCGATGCCGACGCCCTGTTGGCTCTGGCGCCGGTCCAGTTGGTCAAACGGCGGTATGGGCTTGATCTGCCCGGAGGTGACTGGGTGCTGGATGTGTTTGGGGCGGCCAATGCTCCCCTGGCGATCGCGGAGGTGGAACTGGAACGGGCTGACCAACCGGTGCCCATTCCTCCCTGGTGCAGCCTCGAGATCAGTGGCCGCGGCGAGCTCAGCAATGCCGCCCTGGCCCGCCAGCCCTTCGGTGACTGGCCGCCGCAGGCGCAGGAGCCCATCTTGCGGCATCTTGCCCTGGAGGGGGACCGCCAGAGGGGATAAGATCCCTGCCGGAAAACTCAGGTTTCCTTTCGATTCGGCGTCCGCCGAGTTCTTCCCCGTCGCCACTGGTTCCGCCGTGATTGGCCTCTACGACCATCTGGGCCTGCTGCGTTTCGCCAGCTGCGATCGCGAAGCCTGTCTTGCCTATGCGGCGCTGTTTGAGATGGGCGAGGACAGCTACACCCTGGAAGAGTTGGCTGGCAGGGACGACGGTTCGCTTCCCCTGGCCGCCTGAGCTCAGGGGTGGGCGTTCCCCTCCGGCAGGGTGCAGCAGTTGAAGCCGTCTCGGCAGATCTTGCCGTTGTCCATGGCCCAGTTGAGGAGGGCTACGCGGTTCTTGGCGCCGGTCTTGGTGAAGATGTTGCTGACGTGGTTGTCCACGGTGCGCTTGCTGATCATCAACTTCTGGGCCACTTCCAGATTGGTGAGGCCGGTGGCCACCAGCTCGATGATCTCCAGTTCCCGCTCCGACAGGCTGGTGCGGCTGGACCCGAGGTCGGTGAACTCAGTCATCCAGGTTCCCCCTCCCCGAGAGAATCCACTGTACGCAGAGTTCGGGGACCCACCACGCCCTCTGGCCCATGATGGGCCCTGCGGTTGCCCAACGATCCTTGTTGCTCGAACAGGCCCTCCAGAACGGTCAGTTCGCGATCACCGCGGAGGTGATGCCCCCCCGTGGCGGAGATGCAGGCCGGATGCTGGCCGTGGCCAGGACCCTCAAGGGTCTGGTCCACGCCGTCAATGTCACCGACGGCAGCCGGGCGGTGATGCGCATGAGCAGCCTGGCCGTGTGTCGGCTGCTGATTGATGCGGGCCTTGAGCCCGTCTGGCAGCTCACCTGTCGCGACCGCAACCGCATCGCCCTCCAGGCGGAGCTGCTGGGGGCCCATGCCCTGGGGATCCGCAATCTGCTTTGTCTGACGGGTGATCCGGTGCGGGCGGGCGACCAGCCCAGCGCCCGCCCGGTCAACGAACTCGAGGCCGTGCGCCTGCTGGAGCAGGTGGGCGCCTTCAACAGGGGCGAGGATCCGTTGGGGGGCGCCTTGCCCGATGGACCCACCAGTCTGTTCGCTGGCACGGCTGCCGATCCCCAGTCCCGCAGCTGGAGTGGGCTGAAGAGCCGCCTGGTCCGCAAGCAGGCGGCCGGAGCCCGTTTCATCCAGACCCAGATGGTGATGGACACCGAGGCCCTGCGACGGTTCGTTGACGAGATCGCCGCCCCCCTGGGGTTGCCGGTGCTGGCGGGTGTGTTCCTGCTGAAGTCGGCCCGCAACGCCGCCTTCATCAACCGCATGGTGCCCGGAGCCTCCATCCCCGCGGCGGTGATTGATCGGCTGGCGGCGGCCAGCGATCAAGCTGCCGAAGGAATCGCCATTGCCTCGGAGCAGGTGCAGGCCTACCGCTCGATCGCCCAGGGGGTGCACCTGATGGCGGTCAAGGCGGAGGAGCGGATCCCCGCCATCCTGACCGCTGCCGGGGTCACCCCCCTGATGCCTGCGGTTGGGCGCTGATCAGCGGCGGCTCAGCTGGCCTTGCCGATGGCCAGGTCGGTGCCCAGAAGATCGGCCATGGCCTTCTGCTGGGGTGAGGGGGCGCCGTGGTCCTGGCGGCGGGAGTCGGTGATCAGCCAATCGAGGGCCGCTTCCTGAAGATCGAAATGGTCGCCGTTGCGGTCGACGCAGTAACGACCGAACACCAACTTCTCCGCCAGCCGTACACCGGCACCGATGCGGGAGTAATCGAAGATGATCGAGTTGTCGATCGTGGCACCTTCGCAGATGTGGCAGCTGGGGCCGATCATGGCCGGGCCGATGATGGTGGCCCCGGCTTCGATTTTGGTCATGCCGCCCACATAGACGGGCCCTTTCACGGTGATGCTGTCCCAGTCAGCGGCCACATTGAGGCCGGTGAACACCCCTGGGCGCACCTCCTTTCCGGGAATCTGGACCTGGCGCACATGGCCCTGGAGCACGCTGCGGATGGCCTGCCAGTAGTCAGGCACCTTGCCGATATCCACCCATTCGAACTCCATCGGCAGGGCGTAGAAGGGGGCTCCGGCTTTGACCAGAAGGGGGAACAGATCGGCCCCGATGTCGAAGGGAATACCGGCGGGAATGTGGTCGAGCACCTCCGGTTCGAAGATGTAGATGCCCGTGTTGATCATCTCCCCCAGTGCTTCCTCCACGGCGGGTTTCTCCTGGAAGGAGAGCACCCTGCCCTCCTCGTCAGTCACCACCACGCCGTAGCTGCTCAACTGATCGCGGGGCACGCGCTTGGTGACCATGCTGGCCAGGGCACCCTTCTCCTTGTGCCGCCTCACCGCTTCGGTGAGGTCCAGGTCGATCAGGGCATCGCCGCAGAGCACCACGAAGGTGTCGTCGAAGAAGGGTTGGAAGGTTTGGATCTTCTTGATGCCACCGGCGGAACCCATGGCCTCGCCAATCAGCTGGCCCTCCTCGATGCGGCCCTCAAAGCTGTACGCGATTTCGACGCCGAAACGCTGACCATCGCGGAAATAGTTCTCGATCTCCTCAGCCAGGTGGGAGACGTTCACCATGATCTCGGTGAAACCGTGCTCCTTGAGGAGTTCCAACAGAAACTCCATCACGGGTTTCTGGAGGATGGGGATCATCGGCTTGGGAATGGTGTGCGTGATTGGACGCACCCGGGTTCCCTTACCTGCCGCCAGGATCATCGCCTTCATAGGCGCCTATCTGCCTCGGTTCGGTCCCCTCACCCTAGGCTCAAACCTCAGGCTGCCAGGGCTTCCCGAGCCGGCAGGGAAGCTGGCACCAAGGGCAACTGCACGCTTTCGGCTCCGACCAGGTTGCGCTTCAAGGTGAGAGGTGCATAGAGCCCCCCCTCCTGGGCCAGGTCCACCTTCCCCTGGGCACAGAGGAACAGCAGGGCCCAGAACACCCCTACCCGATCACAGTCCAGATCAGGTGGGGCTTCCGCCGTCCAGGAGTGAACCAGGTCCTCGAAATCGACCCAGTCCAGGGCCACCGGCCACCGCAGCAGAAACTGACTGAGGGCGGCGGTCGTTTCCGGCAGCTTTTCGCGGTGGGCCAGGGCCGCCACCTGTTCGATCACCGCCCGGTCGCTGAAGCGGCGGGCCCGCAGGCGCGGACGGGAGCGGCCCTCCTCCTGCTCCAGGCGCTCGGCGATGTCCTCCAACTGACGGATCAGTTCCCCCAGGCTGACCGGCCGCTGCAGGGGGGGCGGCGCCACGGGCCGTCGCCACAGGTGCCGCTCGGGGCGCCGCGGCAGTTCGATCACCACGTCGTAGCCGTGCTCGTCCGGGTCATCGAACTCCAGGCCCTCCTCCAGGTGGGCCTCCGGCGGAAAGGTCTGGGCCTCGAGCACCTCTGCCTTGAGGGACACCAGCACCGACGCGGCCAGGAACGCCTCGCTGGTTTCGGCCAGGTCCTGCTCATAGCTGCCGCCCCTGGGGCCGCCAGCGGATCCCACGCCGGGGGAGGCCAGCAGGCGGGGCACCACGATGCGCTGGCGCAACTGGTCAAGGAAGCCGTCGACGACGGCGATCACATCCACATCCCAGGGGTCGATGTCGCCGCGTTCAGCGGCGTCCTGCAGCAGCCGGATGGCCAGCCTGGCGCCCCCCTCAGCCACCGAACGCCCCAATCGTTGGTCGCAACCTACCGGCTTTCTCCCAGCCCAGCCACCGCGGATGTTTCACCCGCCGCCGGCAGCAGACCCAACTGGGCGTCCACCGCCGCCCGGTAGCGCTGCACGTCGTCTTCCAGCTCGCGGATGCGCACCTGCTGGGCTTCGCGGTCGCCGTTCTCGTTGAGGGTCTCCACCTTCTTGACCACGCCGGTCCAGACGGCGAACACCCAGGCCGCGGTGGCCCCGACGCCGCCGACCACCAGCAGCAGGGCGGCCAGGGGCAGGGTCAGGTTGATGCCGGGCAAGAAGCGCACGGTGGTGGCGGTGGTGTTCTCGAGGGTGAACATCACCATCGCCAGGCCGAAGCTGAAGATCAGCAGAAAGTTCAGCTGTCGCATCGGATGGGCCGCTGGGTGTCCCCAGGCTGGTCGATTCGCGTCAGGGAGCGTAAGGACGCCACCAGGGATCTGGGCGGACTCGCCGGCAACTGAACAGTTTCGTTACCGCTGCAGCCCCAACCCTTCAGCCCGTGAGGGCCGGAGCCCGCAGCAGGGCTGGAGCCAGCTGGGCTGGTGGCAGCTGGATCGCACCCCCCAGCCCCTTTCGAATCAGACCGACAGGAGTGGGCCCGATCACCCGGCTGAAGGCCACGTCCTCACGGGCCACCAGGGCCTCGATCGAGGCGCGGTAGGTGTCCGTCACCAGGCGCGGGTACAGACCGATGCCGATGATCGGCACCAGCAGGGCGGAAATGATGTAGATCTCCCTCGGTTCGGCATCCACCAGGTGGGTGTGGCCGGCCAACTCGGGATTCTCCTTGCCGAAGAAGATCTCCCGCAGCATGGAGAGCAGATAAATGGGCGTGAGGATGACGCCGATGGCCGCCAACACCGCGATCACGATCCTGAAACTCAGGGTGTAGGCCTCACTGGTGGCGAAGCCCACGAACACCATCAGCTCCGATACGAAGCCGCTCATGCCGGGGAGGGCGAGGGAGGCCAACGAGCAGATGGTCCAGAGGGCGAACATCTTGCGCATCTTCTGGCCGACGCCGCCCATCTCATCGAGCTGCAGGGTGTGGGTGCGGTCGTAAGTGGCCCCCACCAAAAAGAACAGGCTGGCGCCGATCAGGCCGTGGCTGACCATCTGCAGCACCGCTCCGCTGGTGCCCAGGGAGCTGAAGCTGCCGATGCCGATCAGCACAAAGCCCATGTGGCTGATGGAGCTGTAGGCGATCTTGCGTTTGAGGTTGCGCTGGGCGAAGGAGGTGAGAGCCGCGTAGATGATGTTCACCACCCCCAGCACCACCAACAGCGGGGCCAGCACGGCGTGGCCCTCCGGCAGCAGCTGCACGTTGAAGCGCAGCAGGGCATAGCCCCCCATCTTCAGCAGGATGCCCGCCAGCAGCATGTGCACCGGCGCGGTGGCCTCGCCGTGGGCATCCGGCAGCCAGGTGTGCAGCGGCACGATCGGCAGCTTGACGCCGAAGGCGATCAGCAGGCCGGCGTAGGCCAGCAACTGGAAGCGGGTGCTGAACTCCTTGGCCGCGAGGGTGGTGTATTCGAAGCTGGGGGTGCCGCCGCCATGGAACCCCATGGCCAGGGCCGCCAGCAGGATGAAGACCGAGCCGCCAGCGGTGTAGAGGATGAACTTGGTGGCGGCGTACTGGCGTTTCTTCGCCCCCCAGATGGCCAGCAGCAGGTACACCGGCAGCAGTTCCAGCTCCCAGGCCAAAAAGAACAGGAGCATGTCCTGCACGGCGAAAACGGCGATCTGGCCGCCGTCCATGGCCAGGATCAGGAAATAGAAGAGGCGGGGCTTGAAGGTCACCGGCCAGGCGGCCAGCACAGCCAGGGCCGTGATGAAGCTGGTGAGCAGGATCAGGGGCATGGACAGTCCGTCGGCCCCCACCGACCAGGCCAGCCCCAGATCGGGCAGCCACTCCACCCGCTCGATCAGCTGCAGTCCAGCGATGGAGGGGTCGTAGCCGTCGAGGTAGGCCGCCGCCGTGATCAGGAAGGTGATCAAGGCCACCCCGAGGGCATACCAGCGAACCGTCTTGCCATCGCCGGCGTCGGGGATGAAGGGGATCGCCAGGGCGGCGGCGATCGGAAACAGAATCGAGAGGCTCAGCCAGGGAAGCACCGTTGGGGTGCTTGTCGTGACAGCGAAATCCAGCAGCACGGACAGCCGAGGGTGATTGGCCGAAGTGTAGAAATCCTGGCCATGGCCAGTTCCTGACTACCCGCGATTCCACACAGAGCGAGGGATCGACGGCGGTGGGCGCTTGCCCCCATGACTGATGGGGGCAGCTCAGCCGAAGGCGCCGAACAGCAGCACCAAGCCGATGACACCGCCGAACACGATCAGGGCATAGAACTGGGCCCGGCCGGTCTCGAAGTACTTCAGACCCTCACCGCTGCCGAGGGTGAGCAGCCCGGTGAGGTTCACCACCCCATCCACCACTTTCGCGTCCACCTCGAGTACCTGACGGGCGAGCCGGCGGCTGCTGCGCACGAACAGGCGGTCGTTGAGGTCATCGAGGTACCACTTGTTGGCCAGGAAGGCATTGATCCTGGGGAAGCGGGCCGCCACCAGGGTGGCCAGATCCAGTCGGTGCAGGGCGTAGGCCAGCACAGCCACCGTGATGCCCGTCAAGGAGATGGCCACAGAGGCCCCTGCCAGGGGGAGGAACTCACCCCAGCTGAAACGCTCCGCCGCTTCGGCGGCCTCGGCGGGATTCAGCAGGCCTGCGAAACGGTTGTGCCAGGGGGTGCCCAGCAGCCCGACCAGCATGGACGGCACCGCCAGGATCGCCAGGGGGGCTGCCATCTGCCAGCCGGATTCGTGGGGATGGCTGGCGTGGTGGCCTGCGGAAGCCCCATGCTCTTCGCTTCCCCCTCCCTTGCCGGCGGCCGTGAGCAACTGCCGCTGGAGGGCCGTATCACCGCCACGGAAGGAGCCCTCAAAGGTGAGGAAGTAGAGGCGGAACATGTAGAAGGCGGTCATGCCGGCGGTCAGGAAACCCACCACCCAGAGCACGGGGAAGCTGGCGAAGGCCTGGCCGAGGATTTCATCCTTGCTCCAGAAACCCGCCAGGGGAGGGATGCCGCTGATGGCCAGGCAACCAATGAAGAAAGTGGTGGAGGTGACGGGCATGAACTTGCGCAGGCCCCCCATCAGGCGCATGTCCTGGGCGAGCACCGGTTCATGGCCCACCACCTCTTCCATGGCGTGGATCACCGAGCCGGAGCAGAGGAACAGCATCGCCTTGAAGAAGGCGTGGGTCACCAGGTGGAACATGCCCGCCTCGGGGGCCCCGCAGCCCATGGCCAGCACCATGTAGCCCAGCTGGGAGACCGTGCTGTAGGCCAGGCCCTTTTTGAGGTCCTGCTGGGTGAGGGCGATCGAGGCCCCCAGGAAACAGGTGATCGTGCCGACCACGGCGATCACCACCTGCACGTCAGGAAACTGGACATAGATCGGTTGCAGGCGGGCCACAAGGAACACGCCGGCGGCCACCATCGTGGCGGCGTGGATCAGGGCGGAGATGGGGGTCGGGCCCTCCATGGCGTCGGGCAGCCAGACATGCAGGGGGAACTGGGCCGATTTGGCCATGGGTCCCATGAAGACCAGCAGGCAGAGGATCACCGCTGCGCCGTGGGAGAGGCTGCCGTCGGAGAGGGCCTGGCCCAGGCGCGTTCCGATCTCTTCAAAGCCGAAGCTGCCGGTGGCCCAGAACAGACCAAGAATGCCGAGCAGCAGGCCGAAGTCCCCGACGCGGTTGACGATGAAGGCCTTCTGGGCTGCGTTGGCTGCTCCCTCCCGGTCGTACCAGAAACCCACCAGGAGGTAGGAGCACATCCCCACCAGCTCCCAGAAGACGTAGATCTCGAGCAGATTCGGGCTCAGGATCAGCCCCAGCATCGAACTGCTGAACAGGGCCAGATAGGTGAAAAAGCGCACATAGCCCTTGTCATGGGCCATGTAGCCATCGGAATAGACCATCACCAACAGGGCGATGGTGGTCACCAGGGCCAGCATCACGGCCCCCAGGGCATCCACCCGGTAGCCCATCTGCAGGTTGAAGTCACCGGCGCTGGCCCAGTTGAAGAGCAGCTCGGTGGGCGGCGCGCCGGCCAGCTGCTGCGCCAGGATCACGAAGCTGAGCACCGCCGAAACCCCCACCAGGCTGATCAGCAGCAGGGCGACGGGTTTGCGCAGGCGGTTGATGGTGCGGTTGAAGCTGATGAGGCCGAGCCCCACAAGAGCAGCCCCCGCCAGGGGGAGCACCGGGATCAACCAGGCAAGTTCAGCGGCCGAGCTCATCCTGCTGGGGGTTGGGTCCCTGGAGTGTAGGCAGGACGTCCCTGCGGACTTGCTCCACTGTCTTGGAGTCCCCTTCGTTGGGGCGCCATCAGCTCAGCAGCCCCTCCAGGGCGCTGCGGCGGAAGGCGGTGGCCGCAGCGCCAATCCAGCGGTGGCTCCACCAGAACACACCGATGGCGATCGCGATCCCCAGCTGGGCGGGCCTGAGAAACTCCGTCAGCACCAGCTGCTGCCGACCATCCAGCACGGCGGCGAACGGCAGCACCGAGGTGCTGGCCTTCAGCTCCTCGAAGGGGTCGCCGAAGCGGGACGCCAGGCGCCGGTCCCCATGCCAGACAGCGAACAGGTGATGGCTGATCAGTCCAATGCAGGCCACCGCCGTGAAGCTGGTGCCGATCCAGAGCAGGTGGGTGACGCACCACAGCACCTGGCCCACCGCCTGGGGATGGCGGCTGATGCGGATGATGCCAGTGGTGTACAGCCGCACCTGGGGCTGGAGCACCGCCGGGATTTCCAGCAGGTTGTAGGTGGCTGGGTACAGGAAGAAAAAGCTGATGGCGGTGCCTCCCCAGACCAGGGGCACGATCCAGGGCTGGTCCTGGAGATTCCAGAGGCGCAGGCCGTCGTAGCGGTGGGTCAGGAAGTAGCCCACCACCACCACCGCCGCCGGGATGCTCAGGGCGGCGAAAAGCAGTCGCCACAGCCGGGCGCCGATGCGGGCCTCGCCCCACCCCCGCAGGGCCGCACCACCGCTGTGCAGCACGGCGAAGGCCAGCAGCAGGGCGAACATCACCAGGCTGCTGTGGTGGAGCGACTGGGACACGGGCGCAGGCGGCGATCGCAGATTCTGCCCGAGTCAGTCATCGGGCTGTGGCTGCCCCCCTGCGTCCCGGCAGGCGGCCGTCGTCACCGATGTGAAGGCAGCACCTCGCCCGGGGCCGTTCCCCCTAGAGTTCGGTTTCCACGCAGGTGCCAGCCCCTAGGGGCCTCGCCATGGCTGATCTGCCGTTCACCCTTGATCAGCTACGCATCCTGCGGGCGATCGCCAGCGAAGGGAGCTTCAAGAAGGCCGCTGACAGCCTTTACGTCACCCAGCCGGCGGTGAGCCTCCAGATCCAGAACCTGGAGAAGCAGCTCGATGTTTCCCTGTTCGATCGGGGTGGTCGCAAGGCCCAGCTCACCGAGGCCGGCCACCTGCTGCTGAGTTACTGCGACCGGATCCTCAGCCAGTGCCAGGAGGCCTGCCGCGCGCTCGACGACCTCCACAACCTCAAGGGGGGATCCCTGGTGGTGGGGGCGAGCCAGACCACCGGCACCTATCTGATGCCGCGCATGATCGGCCTCTTTCGTCAGAAGTACCCGGATGTGGCGGTGCAGCTGCAGGTGCACAGCACCCGCCGCACCGGCTGGAGCGTGGCCAACGGCCAGGTCGACCTGGCGATCATCGGTGGGGAGCTCCCCAGCGAACTCAACGACCTGCTGCAGGTGATCCCGTACGCCAGTGATGAACTGGCCCTGGTGCTGCCGGTGAAGCACCCGCTCTCCCGGCTGCCGGAGATTGCCAAGGAGGATCTCTATCGGCTGGGGTTCGTCTGCCTCGATGCCCAGTCCACCACCCGCAAGATGGTGGACCAACTGCTGGCCCGCTCCGGCCTGGATGTGGGCCGTTTGAAGATTGAGATGGAGCTCAACTCCTTTGAGGCAATCAAGAACGCCGTGCAGTCCGGCTTGGGGGCCGCCTTCCTGCCGGTGGTGTCCATTGAGCGGGAGCTCTCGGCTGGCACCCTTCACCGCCCCAACCTGGCCGACCTGACGGTGCGTCGTCAGCTCAAGTTGATCACCCACCCAGCCCGCTACTGCTCCCGGGCCTCCGAGGCCTTCCGCCGCGAGATCCTGCCCGTGTTCGCCAGTGCGGACAGCCCCCTGCGCCAGGTTGCCCGCCCGGCGGCCGCGGCCACCGCCGACCTGGCCCTGACCCAGGACGCCTGATCAGCCGCGAAGAGCTGGCGCCCTTCCGAACTCAGAACTGATTGGCTTCCGGGGTAATGCCCACGGCGTCGTCGGGGGCGCCTGCCGAGCCCTTGGTCTGGAATTTGTTGTCGACGATGTCGGTCTGGTAGACGCAGCGCACCACGGGCTTGTCCTTGATCGAGCCGATGTAGGCGAAGGTGTTCATGCGCTGTTTGCACTGGCGCATCTGCTCGTTGGTCACCGCCCCCTCCTTCTGGAGCACCGACCAGTTCTCCCGACGGATCACACAGCCGGGCTGGAGCTTCGGCTGGGTCACGAAGCTGGTGCTGGGATTCATGGTGGTGTACATCTCCACATCCACCACAAAGGCACTGGCGCCCCACTGCTTGCAGAACTCAGGGTCGGCGACGGCCATGTCGAGCTGCTGGCTGCTGGCGATGTTGCCCTGGTCGCCGGCGGTGTTGCTGGAGAGGGCCGTGCCGATGCCGATGCCCACGATCAGCACCCCCGCCAGCAGGGCGATGGAGGCGACATTGAAATTGAAGGGCCCCTTGTCCCCTCCTCCTGGGCCTCCCCCAGGACCGCCACCGGAACCACCGCCCGTGGGACGTTGGCGTCCCGGAGGTCCCTCCCCCCGCCGGGGAGCTACGTCGTAGTCGTCGTCGTAGCCATAGGAATAGCCGTCACGGGCCGACCGCGGCTCGCTGGAGCGCCCGTAGCGGGAGCGGGTCAAAGGGATTCGGGGCTGCGGGGCAGGCCCATGGAGTAGTTCAGCACCCTGGAGGCCGGGTTGTAGCTCAGTTCGCCGGCCTGCAGCAGGCCGCGGATGGTGCCTTCGAGTTCGGAGCCGATGAGGCGCAGGTGGTACTCGGTGAGATCCGCGCCGGCGTGCTCGTCCACCAGGGAGCGGAAGCGCTGCTGCACCTTCTCCAGGGCCGGAGCCTCCCAGAGGAACTCGTTGTCGGGGTCCACGTCCAGGGTGAGCTGGTCGGGGCTGGGCACCAGATCACTGCCTTCGACGCGAGCGGTGAAGATGCGGATGTGGCGGGTGGTGGACTTGAGCAGCGTGTCGGCCATGGGGGGGTGGCTGGCGGTGGGGAAGGTCGGAATCCCGGCGTCCAAGGATTCAACTTTAGGAACCCCGCGGCCGACGCCGGCGGGGTGGGCCTCTTAGGGTTGCAACTGGTTTTTGGGCTTCCCCATGCGCGTCGCGATCGCCGGAGCCGGCCTGGCCGGGCTCTCCTGCGCCAAGTACCTCTGTGATGCGGGCCACACCCCGATCGTCTACGAGGCCCGCGATGTGCTCGGTGGCAAGGTGGCGGCCTGGCAGGACGAGGACGGCGACTGGTACGAAACGGGTCTGCACATCTTCTTTGGCGCCTACCGCAACATGCGCCGCCTGTTCGCCGAACTGGGCATCGAGGATCGGCTGCAGTGGAAATCCCACTCGATGATCTTCAACCAGAAGGAGAGCCCCGGCACCTACAGCCGCTTCGAATTCCCCAACTTGCCGGCACCTTTGAACGGTGTTGCGGCCATCCTGAGCAACAACGACCTGCTCAGCTGGCCGGAGAAGATCCGTTTCGGGCTGGGTCTGGTGCCAGCGATGCTGCGGGGCCAGTCCTATGTCGAGGAGTGTGATAAGTATTCCTGGACGGAATGGCTGCGACTGCACAACATCCCTGAGCGGGTCAATGATGAAGTGTTCATCGCCATGAGCAAGGCGTTGAACTTCATCGGTCCCGATGAGATCTCCAGCACGGTTTTGCTTACGGCCCTCAACCGCTTTCTCCAGGAGCAGGACGGATCGCAGATGGCCTTCCTCGATGGCAACCCCCCCGAGCGCCTCTGCGGCCCCCTGGTGGAGTCCATCCGTGCCCGCGGTGGCGAGGTGCATCTGAATGCCCGTCTCGCCGCGATCGAACTCGCGGAGGATGGCCGCGTCGGCGGCTTCCGCTTCGCCGCCCGCCCCGGCGAGGCCCCTGAACAGGTGGAGGCTGACGCCTACGTCAGTGCCATGCCGGTGGATCCCTTCAAGCTCCTGCTGCCGGAGCCCTGGAAGCAGATGCCCTTCTTCCACAAGCTTGATGGCCTTAACGGGGTGCCTGTGATCAACATCCATCTCTGGTTCGACCGCAAACTCACCGCGATCGATCACTTGCTGTTCAGCCGCTCCGATCTGCTCAGCGTCTATGCCGACATGAGCAACACCTGCCGGGAGTACGCCAATTCCGAACGTTCCATGCTGGAGCTGGTGTTCGCCCCGGCGAAAGACTGGATTGGCCGCAGCGACGAGGACATCGTGGCGGCCACCCTTGCCGAACTGGAGCGGCTGTTCCCGGTGCACTTCAGCGGCGATGACCAGGCACGGCTGCTGAAATCGAAAGTTGTGAAGACCCCGCTCTCCGTCTACAAGACCGTGCCAGGCTGCCAAGATCTGCGGCCCTCCCAGCAGACGCCGATTGCCAACTTCTTCCTGGCTGGGGACTTCACCATGCAGCGCTACCTGGCTTCTATGGAGGGCGCCGTACTCAGTGGACGTCTCTGCGCCGAAGCGATCGATTCGTTCACCACAGCCTCCTCCGGCCCCGGTGCCGAACGGAGTCTGGCGGCGGTTTAGGCGTGCTGGCGTCCTTGCCTGACATCGGAGGTGTGAGCGTGGGTCTGGATCAGGCCTATGAGGCCTGTCGCCGCGAGACCGCCGAGTGGGCGAAGACCTTCTATCTCGGCACCCTGCTGATGCCTCTGGCCAAGCGCCGTGCCATCTGGGCCATCTACGTCTGGTGTCGCCGCACGGATGAGCTGATGGACAGCCCCCAGGCCCAGGGCCTGCCGGTGGCCGAACTCAGCGCGCGGCTGGATCGCTGGGAGGCGCGCACCCGGGGCTTCTTCGCTGGAACCGTCAGTGATGGTCTCGACCGGGTGATGGTGGACACCCTGGAGCGCTACCCCCAGCCGATCCAGCCCTATCTGGACATGATCGAGGGGCAGCGCATGGACCTGTTCCGGCACCGCTACGCCAGTTTCGAGGAGCTGCGCCTCTACTGCTACCGGGTGGCGGGCACCGTGGGTCTGATGACCCAGGAGGTGATGGGCCTCGAGCCCGCTTACACCTCTGCCCCCTGGAGCGAGCAGCCCGACACCTCCGAGGCCGCGGTGGCCCTGGGAATCGCCAACCAACTCACCAACATCCTCCGGGACGTGGGCGAGGACCGTTCCCGGGGCCGCATTTATCTGCCCCAGGACGAATTGGAGCGGTTCGGCTACAGCGAAGCCGAGCTTTTGGCAGGCACGGTGAATGACAACTGGCGTCGGCTGATGGCCTTTCAGGTGCGCCGGGCCCGCCAGTGGTTTGCCCGCTCTGAGGAGGGGGTGCGCTGGCTTGCCCCCGATGCCCGCTGGCCGGTGTGGGCTTCACTTCGGCTCTATCGAGGCATCCTGGATGTGATCGAACGACAGGACTACGACGTTTTCAGCCGTCGGGCCTACGTCCGCAAGTCGGGCAAGCTGCTGGATCTGCCCTTCTCCTACCTGGCTGCCCAGGTCAAATGAGGGGCCGGGCCGTCAGGCCCCTACCTCCGCCAGAAAGGTATCCAGCAGCGGATTGATCCGCTCGGGGCCTTCGTCGTGGGGGCAGTGGCCCAGACCCTCGACCACGGTCAGGTCTTTGACGGCTTCAAAGCGCCGCCAACGTTGCGCCTCGGCCACGGGTTCCCAGGGGTCCGCTGCCCCCCAGATGAGTCGCACGGGGGTCTTCAGCTCTGCGAGCAGATCGGGGGCCAGATTGTCGTTGAACAGGTTGATGAAGCCGCGGAACGCCTCCGGCGCCTGGGGATCCTGGGCCGGTTTGAGAAGCATCTCCACCAGTTGATCGTCGAGGTGGCCGCCACTGGGGTAAGCCTTCTTCAGCACCCGCCGGATCACGCTGGCGGTGGCCAGCTGGCGGAACAGGGTGTCGGTGATCCAGCGCTGTCGCACCAGCGTTTTGATCAGGGGACGGCTCCAACGCTGCAGGGCGGGCAGTTCGGCCAAGCGCTTGTCATCGAGGGTCCGCTGGGCGCAGTCGATCAGCACCACCTGCTTGGCTGGCCGGCCCAGCCGCTCCAGTTTTCGGGCGCAGGTGAGGGCCACCACACCGCCAATGGAATTGCCCACCAACTGCACCGAGGTGAGTTCCTCGTGATCCAGGAAAGCCACCACCTGGTCGGCCCAGAGGTCCATGCTGTAGTGCACGGATCCTGGCGACGACTCCTCGCCGATGAGGGTGGCCCTGGGTTTGCTGCTGGCACCGAAACCCAGCAGATCGAGGGCATAGGTGGGCCTGCGGCGAGCCAGGACGGGCAAGTTGTGGCGCCAGTGTTCTTTGCAGGCGCCGAAGCCATGGAGAAGCACGACGGCGCTCCGGTCTCGGTGCTCTTCACCGCCCGCGATCCAGCCGATCCGCTGGTCGCCCCAGGTCCAGGTGCGCAGCCGGTCGGAGGGGTAGGGGCTCGAAACCATCAGTGGGTTGGGGAGACGCAATCAGGGGTTGGGGTCACCAGCAGCTCGTCGATGCCCTGTTGCGGGCACTGGGGGTCTGAGGCTCCCCATCCTGGCCCCGGGGCCCCTGCGCCTGGGCAAATGGCCCAACAAAAAGCCCCGGCACCGCAAGGTGCCGGGGCAACGGGAGCGGGTATGAACCGCGATCAGACGGCGGCTTTCTGGTTGGCCAGGAGGGATTTGAGCTTGGCCAGTTCGCCGGCCCAGCGGGGATCGGGGGCATCGGCTTCGATCGTGTCGCTGTGCACCACCTTGTTGGTCGCTTTGCGGGCCACGGCGGGTGCCGCGCCGCCAGGACGGCGGTCGGTGCCTGGGCGCACATCCTTGCGTTCGGAGCGCTCGATGCGCAGGGCACGACCCTCGATCTCGCGGCCGTTGAGCTGTTCGATCACGGCGTCGGCTAGGGCCTCGTCATCGACGTTGGCGAAGCCGAAGCCGCGGCTGGCGCCGGTTTCACGGTCTTGGACGGTCTTGAAACGAACCCCCTCGCCCACGGAAGAGAACAGAGCGTCGAGCTCTTTGGAATCAAAGGTCTGCGGCAGGTTGCCGACGTAAAGACGAACGCTCATGGAGAGGAAAGCAGGGGGGAGGGAAGTGTTGGGTTGGCCGAAGGGAGGAGGTCGCGCCTCAGTGGCGATGGTCCCGTCCAAACGGGTGGAACCCCTGACGGGTCCAGCCGAATCCTTCAGCCTGATTCAGGAAGTTTGATTCGCCTTTGCATCAGCAGTTAATCACGGCGGAGGCACCTCCCCCAGGGTTTGTCTGTCTCTTCAGCCACTGTTCGGCCGCCTGCAGGGCGCCCTGTCCGTCGTTCACCCGCCCAAAGGCCCTCTCGTGGGTGAGGTGCCCCAGCAACTCCCCCAGCCGTGGGGAGGCGGTCAGGGAGAAGGTGGCTTGAAGGGTCTGGCCATCCAGGGGAGGCCTGGGGTGGAACAGGGGGTCATCGGCGTTGCGCCAGCGCCGCATCCAGGTCATCGCCAACTCCGGTGGGAGCTGCAGGGCCAGGGCCGGCAGATCGCTTTCCAGTTGGCGGTGCAGCGCCAGCCGTTCCGGCTCCCCCATGGCGGCCAGGGTCTCCTGGGCCTCCTTGGGTGTCGTACCGAGGCGGAGCTGCCAGTGGTGCAGCCGACCACAGCGGCCCTGCAGGCGCCGGCTGCTGCGCAACTTCTCCAGGCCGGTCGCGTCGAACAGGCTCGCCAGGCGGGCCAGGGGCAGGGCACTGGCGCATTCTTCTGGGCTCAAGCCGCAGACCCCTGCCCGCTCAGGGGTAAGTCCCTCCAGCCATGCCGCCGGGCCCCCCACCGCCCAAGGGGCGAGCAGGCCGGAATCGAGCGCCTGCCGCAGCCCCTGGTGGCCCTCGTCGCAGGCGGCCAGCTTCTCCAGTTCCACCAGCACCCGCTCCGGTGCCACCTGTTGCAGCAGGCGGTGATGGCGTTGGATCCAGCCTTGGGTGCGTTCCTCCAGGAGAAAGCCCAGTTGGCTGGCCAGCCGCACGCCCCGCAGGAGCCGCAGGGGGTCGTCCAGCAGGTTCGCTTCGCTCACGGCCACCAGGACCCGCCGCTCCAAGTCCCCCAGCCCACCGGTGGGATCGATGAGGGCGGCGCCGGTGCGCAGGGGGAGGGCCAGGGCGTTCAGCCGAAAATCGCGGCGCCCGAGGTCGTCCTCGAGGTTGGTGCCCACCTGCCGGGCCAGATCGATGGTCCAGCCGCGAATCACCAGCCGGGCGATCGAGCGCTGGGCATCCAGCACCACGGCATGGCCGCCATGGAGGCTGGCCAGGTGGCGGCAGAGGGCAACCGCCTCATCCGGAACCACCAGATCCAGATCCGGCCGCGGGGCGAGCCGCCCCAGCAGGCCATCGCGCACGGCGCCCCCCACCAGGGCGGTGCCGGCCGGCAGGGCCTCCAGCGGCAGGGGCCAGCGTTCCGGTGCCAGGACGCGCCACAGCCGCTCAGCCGCATCAGCCCCCAGAATGGGCAGGAGCGGGGGATGCGGCGGCATGTGCATCTGCGTGGATTGCCACTGGGTGGACCGGTGCCAGGCCTACCACGCGGTCGAAGGTCAGCATGGCGTGCCCCATTTGCAGGCGTCACCTGATTTCGTGCCCGAAGCCCCCAGGATCCACGTGCAGGTGATGGATTTGACCGGTGGTGGCATTGGCGTGGAGTGGGATGTGCGCGGTTGCGACAGCTTTCGCTCCGAACCGGGACGCTGGCAGCGGTTGCGGCCAGGTGCTTGCCTGCCTTCATGAGCGTGACCCCAGGCGTGTTGTTGGCGCTGCACAGTTCCAGCGAAACCCTGGCGGTGGGGGTCCTTGAACCTGCAGAGGATCCGGTGGTGAGGGAATTTCCGCTTGGCAGGAACCTGTCCAATGAGCTCTTCAGCTGCGTCGAGCAGGTGCTGCCGGCCCGACGCTGGGGTGAGATCGGCCGGCTGGCCGTGGCGATCGGCCCCGGGGGCTTCACGGGAACCCGGTTGACGGTGGTGATGGCCCGCACCCTGGCGCAGCAACTGCGGATTCCCCTCGATGGGGTGGGCAGCTTCCTGCTGATCGCCCGCCGGCTGTTGGTCTCCAACGAGTTGTTGGCGGCTCACCAGCCACGGCGGGCCGCCGGGGAGGCTTTGGCGACGGATGGGGGGTGCTGGCTGGTGCAGACCTTGCCCCGTCGCGGGCTGGTGGCCGGCCTGTACGGCACGGAGGACGAAGCCCCCGGCGGCGTGGTGGAGCGGCAGGCACCGCGCTACTTCGACTCTCCGGACGACCTGGGCGACGCCCCTCGGCTGGAGGCCCGGGTCGAGGCGGCCGCCGACGTGGGCCTGCTGCTGGCCATCGCCGCCGAAGGGGCACGCCTGAGCCGGCCAGCCCCGTGGGAATCGGTGCTTCCCCTCTACCCCACCAGTCCTGTGGAGCCCCGGCCATGACGGCGGCACCGACGCCCCCCTCGCCCGGTCGCCCACCCGGACACCGCAGGCAGCCGCACCTGCGCAGGACCAGGCTCCCTGCCAACGGTGCGGTGAAGCCGAGGGTGCTCCGGCGCAGGCGGCGGGGTGGAGGCAGGCGTTGGCTGCTGGCCCTTGGGGCCGTGAGCCTGCTCTGGATGTCCAGGGGCATGGTGCTGCCGCCCTCCCCTGACCCCCAGATGATCCTGGTGCTCGGGGGGGATGTGGCCCGGGAGGAAGCCGCCGGGCGCCTGGCCCATCGCTATGGCTTGCCCGTGGTGGTCAGCGGCGGCAGCAACCCGGAATACGCCCATTGGCTGTTCGCCACCGAAGGCTTGCGTCGCAGCCAGTTCCAGCTCGACTACCGCGCCCGCGACACCCTCACCAATTTCACCTCCCTGGTGGATGAACTGCGCCGGGCCAAGGTGCGCCACGTGCTGCTGGTGACCAGCAGCGACCACATGCCCAGGGCGCTGCTGATCGGCAGGATCGTGGCGGGCAGCCGTGGCATCCACCTCACGCCCGTCGAGGTCCCCTGCGGCAACCGCTGCCACCTGGAAGGGCGCAAGAAGGTCTGGGGCGATGGCTTCCGGGCGGTGATCTGGGTGCTTACTGGTCGGGATGTGCGCGCGTGGGGGGCAAGGCAGTTGGGGCTGCCTGGCCCGTCAGCAGGCCCAGGTCCAGCAGGGCATTGATCTGGGCCTGGCAGGCAGCGGTGACCCCATCGAGATCGGCGCGCCTGCGGCTGGTAGGCGGGGGAATCGGGGTGCCGATCCGCACCTGAACCGGCACGAACCTGGGCCAGGACTGACCGGTGCCCAGGGCCCTGTGGCTGTTGATGATCGCCACCGGCAGCAGGGGCACCCCGGCCCGTGCCGCCAGCAGGGCCGCTCCGGGCATGGGGTGGTTCACCCGACCGTCGGCCTGGCGGGTGCCGTCGATGAACACGCCGGTGGCCCAGCCTTCCAGCAGCCGGTCGGTGGCGATGCGGATCGCCTCCCGATCGCTGGCCCCCCGGCTGACCGGGTAGGCCCCGCAGGCGCGGATGATCCGTCCCAGCAGGGGCACCCGGAACAGTTCCGCCTTGGCCATGAAGGCCACCGGCCGCCCGAGGGCATGGCCCAGCAGGGGGGGGTCCAGATGGGAGCCGTGGTTGGCCACCACCACCAGGGCCCCCTCCATCGGCACGTTGGCTTTGCCGAAGATCCGCCCCCGAAACAGCAGCCGAAACACCGGAAACACCAGTAGGTAGCTGATCAATTGGTACGTGAGGCTGGGTCGGGGCTCCAGCAGGGCTGGCGGCTCGCTGACGCGGCGCCTGCGCCCCAGGCCGCGGCGCAGGCGATCGTTCACAGGCCCAGGTCCTCGGTGCTGGCGATCTGGGCGGTGGTGACCCCCTCCAGGCTGCGCTTGATCAGGCCGCTGAGCACGTTTCCGGGTCCGATCTCCACCACCGTGGTGATGCCCTCGGCGCCGAATTTCTCCATCGTCTCGCGCCAGCGCACGCCGTTGACCATCTGCCGGCGAAGCCGTTGCTTGAGCACGGACCCCTCGGTGGCGGGGGTGGGGTCGGTGTTGCTCAGCACCGGGATCCAGGCGTCGTTGAAGGGCACCTGATCGAGAAGGGTGGCGAAGGAGTCCGCCGCCTCGGCCATGGACGGGGAGTGGAACGCCCCGGACACCGGCAGGGGCACGGCCCGCTTGCAGCGGATGTTCGCCACCACGGCCGCCACCGCCTCCGGGGTGCCCGAGATCACCACCTGGGCGCCGCTGTTGTCGTTGGCGATCACCACCCCATCGGTGGCGGCCACCTGGTCCTCCAGCTCGGCCCGCTCGAAGCCGATCAGGGCGGTCATGGCACCGCCGCCGGCGCCGGCCATCAGCTCACTGCGGCGCTGCATCAGGGCCAGGCCGGTGGCGAAGTCAAAGACACCGGCGGCGTAGAGGGCCACCAGTTCACCAAGGCTGTGGCCCGCCACCAGCTGGGCCGAGCGGCCCTGGTGTTTGAGGGCATCCACCAGCAGGCTCTCCACCACGAACAGGGCGGGCTGGGTGTTGCGGGTGTCGTTGAGGTCGCTGGGTTCGCCGGCCTGATCCAGGCCCTCGCCATTGGCGATCGCCAGCAGGTCGCGTCCGAGCAGGGTTGAGGCTGCCGCAAAGCGCTCTCTTGCCTCAGGCAGGTCCAGCAGCGGGGACGCCATGCCCGCTTTCTGTGATCCCTGACCGGGAAAAACCCAGGCGATGCCCATGGATGCCGATGCCGCAAAGGATTGGGCTGGAGCGTAGGTGGCGGCCTCTCAAGCCCCGGTTTCCCAGCCCCCCAACCCTCAGCCTGCGGCGGGCCCCTGCCAGCGCAGCAGGGCCGCCCCCCAGCTGAGGCCGGCTCCGAAGCCGCTGCTGGCGAGTAGGTGGCCGGGTTGGACCCGGCCATCGGCGACGGCCTCCTGGAGCATCAAGGGAATCGTGGCTGCCGAGGTGTTCCCGTAGGAAGCCAGGTTGCTGAGCACCCGTTCAGGGGGAAGGTCGAAGCGCTGGGCCACCGAATCGAGAATGCGCTGGTTCGCCTGGTGCAGCAGCAGCCAATCGATCTGGTCGGGGGTGGTGCCGGTTTCCTCCAGCAGCTCCTGCAGCACGGCGGGCACCTCCCGCACCGCGAACTTGTAGACCTCCTGGCCGTTCATGGCAATCGGCGTGAAGCCCCCCACCTGGGCAGTGCAGTCGCCCACCAGGTGACGGCGCTCCTCTGACTGGCGCAGGGTGAGGCTGTCGGCCCGGCGGCCATCGGAGTGCATGCGGAATCCCAGCAGCCCGTTGGCCTCAGGCGGGCAGGCCTCCACCGCCAGGGCTGCGGCCCCATCGCCGAACAGCACGCAGGTGCGCCGGTCGTCCCAGTCGACCCAGCGGCTCAGTTGGTCGGCGCCGATCACCAGGGCCCGCCGGGCGGTGCCGCTGCGGATGTACTGGCTGACGGTGATCAGGGCGAACAGGAAGCCGCTGCAGGCGGCGGTGAGGTCGAAGGCCACCGCCCGGTGGGCCCCCAGTTGTCCCTGGATGAGCGGGGCCGTGCCGAACAGGTCGTCCGGGCTGGAGGTGGCCAGCACGATCAGGTCGAGGTCTTCGCTTTGCCAGCCCGCATGGTCGAGGGCCGCTTGTGCCGCCTCCACCGAGAGGGTCGTGAGCGATTCGCCAGGACCGGCCACGCGCCTGGCGGCGATGCCCGTACGGCTGCGGATCCACTCGTCGTTGGTGTCGACCCTCTGGCTCAGGTCGGCGTTGCTGATGCTCTGGCGGGGAAGCCCGCGGCCGCATCCCACCAGTGCCATGCCTGAGCCCAATTGGCCGAGCGACACCTGATCCGCCCCCAGATCGGGTCAGTCAATCACAGGCCGTGGCTGCTCGGGGGCGGATCAGGTTGTGGGGGCCGCCGCGGGCACCGTGGCTCCCGTGGTTTCGCTGCTGAGTTTGTGCAGGTCGTCCATGACGTGGTGGCTGGCGGCCGAATGGGCCAGCCGCAGGGCGCTGACCACCGAGAGGGCCTTGCTGCTGCCGTGACCGATCACGCAGATGCCATTCACCCCGAGCAGCAGGGCGCCGCCGTGTTCGGCGTGGTCGAGGCGCTTCTTGATCCGCACCAGGTTCGAGCGCAGGAAGGCGGATCCGACTTTGCCGCGGCGGCCCCGGGGCAGTTCGGCCCGCAGCACATCGAGCAGCACGCTGCCCACCGATTCCAGGAACTTGAGCAGCACGTTGCCGGTGAAGCCGTCACAGACCACCACGTCGAAGTCACCGGAGAGAACGTCCCGGCCCTCGCAGTTGCCGGCAAAGCGCAGCCGTGACTCCTGGGCCAGCAGGGCGTAGGTGCGAACGGTGACTTCGTTCCCCTTGCACTCCTCCTCGCCGATGTTCAGCAGTCCCACCCGGGGGCGGGGCACCTGGAGCACGTCCCGGCTGTAGATCGAGCCCAGCAGGGCGAACTGGTGCAGCCAGGCGGGCTTGCAGTCCATGTTGGCGCCCACATCCAGCACCAGCACCTGCTGGGCGGGATCCTTGGTGGGGAAGAGGGCGCCGATGGCCGGCCGGTCGATGCCCTCCAGGCGCCCGAGGCGAAAGATCGCCGCGGCCATCACCGCCCCTGAGTTGCCCGCTGAATAGACCGCCTCGGCCTCGCCCGCCTTCACCAGGTCCATGGCCAGGTTGATGCTGGCGTCGCGCTTGCGCCGCACCACCGTGGCCTCCTCGTGCATGCCCACCGAGGGGCCGCTGGGCACCAGGGCAATCAGCCCTGCCTGGAGAGCCTCCTGCAGCTCCCGATCCAGCCCGAGCTGGGCGACCGCCGCCCGGGTGGCCCCTTCCTCGGCCACGAAGCGGATGCGCAGGGGGAGCAGCTGCACCGCCCGCAGACAGCCCTCCAGGATCGGTCCAGGGGCGTGGTCGCCGCCCATGCCATCGACCGCCACCCAGAGGCGATCGGCGTCGTGGATCGGGGCATCGGAGCCACCGGGGCCCTGCTGCAGCCGGCGCAGCGGGTCGAACACCAGGGGCTGCAGCACCGATTCGGCCATGGAGCCGGCGGTGTTGGCCATCGATCCCGCCACGGATCCCGCCACCGAGCCGGCGGTGTTGGCCATGGAGCCGGCCATGCTCGTGGCCGCCGAGGCCGTGTCCACCAGGCTGGTGACGGCGGCATTGCGGCGGTACCAAATCACCAGCCTGCGGATCGCCCGGTTGGGCTTGCCGCGGCGGGGGATCAGCGGTCCTAGATCAGGTTCCTTCGGAAGCAACGGCATCCACAATGCGCTGGAACAGGTAACCCGTTCCCCGGGCTGTGAGGATCAGCTCGGGGTTAGCCGGATCATCTTCCAGTTTGGAGCGAAGCCGCGAGATGTGGACGTCCACCACCCGGGTGTCCACGTGACGTTCGGGGGTATACCCCCAGACCTCCTTCAGGATCTCGCCGCGGCTGAAGGGCTCACCGGAGCGGCTCACCAGCAGCTCCAGCAGGCTGAATTCCATCCCGGTGAGGCGGATGCGCTCCTCCCCGCGGTACACCTGACGCTTGTTGGTGTCGATGCTCAGGTCGCCCACCTGGATCACCCCGGAGTTGGGGATGCCGGCCACCTGCTCCTTGTCGATCCGGCGCAGCACGCAGCGGATGCGCGCCTCCAGCTCCTTGGGGCTGAACGGCTTGACCACGTAGTCGTCGGCCCCGAGTTCCAGGCCGGTGATCCGGTCGGCCACATCGCCGAGGGCCGTGAGCATCACAATCGGCACGTCCGATTCCTTGCGCAGCTCCTGGCAGACGCCGTAGCCATCGAGCTTGGGCATCATCACGTCAAGCACCACCAGGTCGGGGGTGACCCGCCGGAAGGCCTCCAGGGCTTCGACCCCATCGGAGGCCGTGACCACCCGGTACCCAATCATGGAGAGCCGGGTCTCGAGGATGCGGCGGATGCTGGCCTCGTCATCGACGACGAGGATGGTTTCTTTGGCAGGTGGGGTGGCCGTCATTACGGCTGGCTCAGCGTTACAACCAGTCGCACCACTGAAAGGCTCTGAGGGGCCACACGTTTACCGAATACCACCATTCTTCATACACCCCCTTGGCTCGTTCCTCCACGTTTTACGTCTGCCAGAGCTGCGGGGCCCAGTCACGTCAGTTCTTCGGCCGCTGTTCCGGCTGTGGCAGCTGGAACAGCCTGGTGGAGCAGCAGGCGCCTGCGGGGGAGGGTCGGCGCCGTCGGCCCCTGGCGGAATCGTCCGTCGGCGGCAATGGCAGCGCGGCGGGACGGCCACGACGCTCCCAGCCGATCCATGCCGTCGGTGAGGGGGCCCGCCAGCGGCTGAGCAGCGGCTACGGCGAACTGGACCGGGTGCTCGGCGGCGGCCTGGTGCCCGGTTCCCTTGTGCTGGTGGGGGGGGACCCGGGCATCGGCAAGAGCACCCTGCTGCTGCAGAGCGCCGAGGCGATGGCCCGCCACCACACGGTGCTTTATGTGAGTGCCGAGGAATCGGCCCAGCAGGTGAAGTTGCGCTGGCGCCGGCTGGGGGTTGATGGCCAAGACCCTGCCCCAGGCGGGGGGGGTTCCGCTGGGGACCCGTCGGAAGGATCGAGCGGCCTGCAGTTGCTCTCGGAAACCGACCTGGAGCTGGTGCTGCAGGAGCTGGAATCCCTGCGGCCGGCGGTGGCGGTGATCGACAGCATCCAGGCTCTCCATGACGCCGATCTCAGCAGTGCCCCGGGCTCGGTGGCCCAGGTGCGCGATTGCGCCGCCGCCCTGGCCCGCATCGCCAAGCGCCAGGACACGGCCCTGCTGCTGGTGGGCCACGTCACCAAGGAGGGGATGCTGGCGGGCCCGAAGGTGCTGGAGCACCTGGTGGATGCGGTGCTCACCTTCGAGGGCGACCGTTTCGCCAGCCACCGGCTGCTGAGGGCCGTCAAGAACCGCTTCGGCGCCACCCATGAACTGGGGGTGTTCGAGATGCGCGACCGGGGCCTGGTGGAGGTGAGCAACCCCAGCGAACTGTTCCTGGGCAGCGAAGAACTCACCGCCGGCACGGCCACGATCGTGGCCTGCGAGGGCACCCGGCCGTTGGTGGTGGAACTGCAGGCCCTGGTGAGCACCACCAGCTACGCCAGCCCCCGGCGCACGGCCACCGGCATCGCCGTCAACCGGTTGCACCAGATCCTGGCGGTATTGGAGAAGCACCTGGGGCTGCCCCTTTCACGGTTTGATTGCTACCTGGCGGTGGCCGGGGGCCTGGAGGTGGAGGAGCCCGCCGCCGATCTGGGGGTGGCCGCGGCGGTGGTGGCGAGCAGCCGCGACCTCACCCTGCCGCCGGGCACGGTTTTGGTGGGGGAACTGGGTCTCGGCGGTCAGTTGCGGCCCGTCGGGCAGCTGGAGTTGCGCCTGCAGGAGGCCGCCCGGCTGGGCTTCCGCCGGGCCGTGGTGCCCCGCGGCAGCGGCCTGGGTCCGTTGGCGGCGGGTCTGGAGCTGGAGCTGCACGAGGCCGGCACCGTGGCCGAAGCCCTGGTGGCCGCCCTGGGGGTCCACCCCGCTGAGGATCAGAAGTAGACGTCGACGTTGCTGCGGCCTGAGGATTTCAGCCAGTTCTCGATGTCCAGGTAGCCGCCCGGATAGAGCCGCACGGCCCGACCCCAGTAGTCGGCCGCCTTGTCGAGCCAGCCGTCGGCGGTGTCCTGGTCCCCTTCCTCCTGGGCCATTCGTCCCCATTTTTCGAAGATCAGGCCCATGTTCTTGAGGCAGGAGGGGGAGTTGGGGTTTTCATCCAACGACTTCTGGTAATACTCGAGGGATTTCTCCTCCTCGCCATTGCTCATGAAGATGATGGCCATGTTCTTGAGGATTTCGCCCCGATCGACGGCGTTTTCCTCGAGTTTGAGGGCTTCTTCGTAGTTCTCCAGCGCCTCGGCATAATCACCGTCTCCTTGGGCTGAGAGCCCATCGCGGTAATACACGTAGGCCTCCTTGGCCTTGGCATCGATCGGCAGCAGCTTCACGATCAGGTCCGCCATCACCGTGAAGCTCTTGTCGATGAAGTTGTCGTTGCGTTGACTGCGCGGCACGGGGCAAGGTCGTCGGTGTGTGCCCATCCTCACCCCCTGGCTCTGTCCATGGGGGCTGTGGGAGGAACTGCCTAGCCTTGGCTCCCGCCGATGCGCCCGTGATCGAGCCCCCAGACACCCAACCGCTGCTGCTGGAGGTGGAGGGGATGAAGTGCGGCGGTTGTGTTCGGGCTGTGGAGGAGCGGCTGCGTCAGCAGCCCGGTGTGGTGCAGGTGAGCGTCGATCTGCTCACCCGCACCGCCTGGGTGGGCCTGGCGGACCTGGCCGTTCGCACCCCCGGGGGCACGGACCCGGCCGCCCCCCTGATCGCCAGCCTCGGGGGTCTGGGCTACAGCGCCAGGCTGCGCCAAGCCGGGGAGGGCCTCCTCCAGCGGCGCCAGGAGCGCCAGTGGTGGCAGCAATGGCGCCAGATGGTGGTGGCCCTGGCCCTGCTGCTGGTGTCGGTGGCAGGCCACCTGGCGGAATCGGGCGATCTGGCGGTTCCCCTGCTGGGGGAGATCCGTTTCCATGCCCTCGTGGCCACCGTGGCCCTGGCGGGACCGGGTCGCTCGATCCTGGTGGCGGGGGCCAAAGGGGCCCTGGCCGGTCTGCCCTCCATGGACACCCTGGTGGGCTTGGGCCTGACCAGCGCCTACCTGGCCAGCGGTGTGGCCTTCCTCTGGCCCGGCCTGGGCTGGCCCTGCTTCTTCAACGAGCCCGTGATGCTGCTGGGCTTCG
Organism: Synechococcaceae cyanobacterium ELA445; assembly: GCA_037134455.1. Lineage (GTDB taxonomy): Bacteria > Cyanobacteriota > Cyanobacteriia > PCC-6307 > Cyanobiaceae > ATX-6F1. The sequence continues at coordinate 49,644 of JBAXME010000003.1, forward strand.
TGTTGTTGGGGCGTTTCCTGGAGCAGCGGGCCCGCCTGCGCACCGGCCGCGCCCTCGAGGAACTGGCGGCCCTGCAGCCCGACACGGCCCTGTTGGTGCTGGACGACGGGGAACCCCGGCCCGTACGGGTGGGGGGGCTGCGGCCAGGTGATCGCCTGCGGGTACTGCCCGGGGATCGGGTGCCGGTGGATGGCACGGTGCGCCAGGGGCTCTCGGCCGTGGACGTGTCCAGCCTCACCGGTGAGCCCCTGCCGCTGATGGCCGAGCCCGGCACGTCCCTGGTGGCCGGCAGCCTCAACCTGGAGGCGCCCCTGGTGCTGGAGGTGGAGCGGGCCGGCGCCGACACCGCCCTGGCGCGCATCATCCGGTTGGTGGAGCAGGCCCAGGCCCGCAAGGCGCCCATCCAGGGCCTGGCGGATCGGGTGGCCGGGCAATTCAGCGTGGTGGTTCTGGTGCTGGCTGCCAGCACCTTCCTGTTCTGGTGGCAGTGGGGCGCCAAGCTCTGGCCCCAGGTGCTGCGGGCGGCGCCGGCCTTCCAGGCCCATGGGTTCCACGGCATGGGCGGTGTGCAGGCCGTCCATGGCGTGGTGGTTGCCCCGGCCGCCACCACGCCGTCGGCCCTTGGTCTGCAGCTGGCCATCGCCGTGCTGGTGGTGGCCTGTCCCTGTGCCCTCGGTCTGGCCACCCCCACCGCCATCACCGTCGGCACCGGCCTGGCGGCCCGCTCCGGCGTGCTGTTCCGAGGCGGCGATGGCATCGAAATGGCTTCCCGCCTCCAGGTGGTGCTGTTCGACAAGACCGGCACCCTCACCCTCGGTCGCCCCCTCGTCACCGCGGTGGAGACCAGCAACGCAGACCCTGACCATCTGCTCCGTCTCGCCGCCAGCCTGGAGGCCCAGACCCGCCACCCCCTTGCCCATGCCGTGCTGCAGGAGGCCCAGAACCGCCGCCTGCAGCTGGTGGCCGTTGGGGAGAGCCGCAGCCTGGCTGGCCAGGGGGTGGAAGGGGACCTCGAAGGGATCCGCGGCCGCGTCCGGGTGGGGAGACCCGCCTGGCTGGCGGCCTGCGGCCTGCCAATGGATCCGGCCCTGGAGCTCCGTCGCGCCGACCTGGAGGCCCAGGGCGCCACGGTGCTGGCGGTGGCGCAGGGGGATCGCCTCCTGGGGCTTGTGGCGGTGGAGGATCAGCCCCGGCCCGACGCCGCTGCCACCCTGGAGGCCCTGCGGCACCTGGGCCTGCAACTGGGGGTGCTCAGCGGCGATCGGGAGGGGCCCGTGCGGCGCCTGGCGGAGCGCCTCGGACTTCCGGTGGGGCAGTTGGCCTGGGAGCTGCTGCCCGAGCAGAAGCTGGAGCGGATCCTGGCGGCGCGGCAGCTGGGGCCGGTGGCGATGGTGGGGGACGGCATCAACGACACCCCAGCCCTGGCCGCCGCCGATCTGGGGATCGCCGTGGGCACCGGCACCCAGATCGCCCAGGACACCGCCGACCTGGTGATCCTGGGCGAGCGCCTGGAGGGGGTGGAGATCGGCCTGCGGCTGGCCCGCGCCACCATGGCCAAGGTGCGCCAGAACCTCGTGTGGGCCTTCGGCTACAACCTGATCGCGTTGCCGATCGCCGCCGGGGTGCTGCTGCCAGGCTTCGGCCTCCTGCTCTCGCCGCCCCTGGCGGCTCTGCTGATGGCCGTCAGCTCGATCACGGTGGTGGTCAACGCCCTCAGCCTGCGCTCCGCCCGACCATGAGCGGAAGGGAGGGAGCCGCCCAGGGCCGTTTTCTGGTGCTCGAGGGCATCGATGGCTGCGGCAAGAGCACCCAGGTGGAGGCCCTGAGCGACTGGTTGCCCCAAAGCGGCCTGATGGCGCCAGACGCTTCCCTGGTGGTGACCCGGGAGCCAGGGGGCACGGCCCTGGGGCTGGCCCTGCGTGAGCTGCTGCTGCACCCCCCTGGGGAGGCCGCACCCGATGGGATGGCGGAGCTGCTGCTCTATGCCGCCGACCGTGCCCAGCATGTCCAGCAGACAATTTTGCCTGCGCTGCAGGCGGGCCACTGGGTGGTCTGCGATCGTTTCGTCGGCTCCACCGCCGCCTACCAGGGCCATGGCCGCGGGCTCCCCATGGAGCGGATCGTGCTGTTGGAGGAGTTGGCCACCGCAGGCTTGCGGGCCGATCTGACCCTGTGGCTGGATCTGCCGTTGGCGCGCTCGCTGCAGCGCCGCGGTCACCGGCCGGCGGATCGGATCGAGGCGGCGGGCGAGGCCTTCCTGGGGCGGGTGGCCCGTGGCTTTGCCCAGCTGGCGGCCGAGCGGGGTTGGAGGCGTATCGAGGCAGACCAGCCCGCCGACGGGGTCAGTGAGGCCATTCGCCAGACGCTGCGGCAGCAGTTCCAGCCCCTGACGGCGGCAGCTTCAGCCCCGGAGGCCGATGGCTGATCTGTTCGAGGATCTGGTGGGCCAGGAGCGCCCCGTGACGCTGCTGCGGGCCGCCCTGGAGCTGCGCCGGCTAGCCCCGGCCTACCTGTTCTGCGGGCCCCATGGGGTGGGCCGCCGCCTGGCCGCCCTGCGGTTCATCGAGGGGGTCCTGGCGGGACCTGAAGGTGGCCCTTCCATCCGGCGGCGCCTGGCGGCCGGTAACCACCCCGACCTGTTGCGGGTGGAACCCACCTACCAGCACCAGGGTGAGCTGGTGCCAGCGAGCGAGGCGGAGGCCCGCGGGGTCAGCCGCCGCGCCCCTCCCCAGCTGCGCCTTGAGCAGGTGCGCAACGTGGGGCGCTTCCTGGCCCGAAGCCCCCTGGAGGCGGACCGCTGTGTGGTGGTGATCGAGGCGGTGGAGGCCATGGCCGAGGGTGCCGCCAACGCCCTGCTCAAGACCCTGGAGGAACCTGGCGATGGCCTGCTGGTGCTGCTCACGGCCGCGCCGGACCGGTTGCTGGACACGATCCGCTCCCGCTGCCAGCAGATTCCCTTTTCCCGGCTGGCTCCAGAGTCCATGGACCGGGTGCTCAGCCAACTGGCCGCCGCGGCAGGGGAGGCCTTCGACCCGGCGGCGGCCCGGGCCGGGGATCCCCCCGGGCTGCGGGAGCTGGCGGCGGGATCCCCTGGCGCCTGGCTCCACCACCGCCAGCAGTGGAGCCAGGTGCCCGAGGGATTGGCGGAGCGGCTGCTGGGCCTGCCGGGGGAGCCCCTGGAGGCCCTCGCCCTGGCCCGGGATCTCAGTGAGGCCCTCGATGGTGAGCAGCAGCTGTGGCTGCTGGACTGGTGGCAGTTGCAGCTCTGGCGCCAGGCCCCGTCCATTGGGCAGCAGCAGCGGCTGGAGCGGTTGCGCTCCCAGTTGAGGTCCTACGTCCAGCCGCGGCTGGCCTGGGAGCTGGCCCTGCTGGGCTGATCAGGCGGCGCTGCTGGAATCCACCGCGTTGGGCTTGGGGGTGCGCCGGATCTCGTCGATCAAGGGAGCCAGTTCGTCGAGCTGGGCTCCGGTGGGCAGTTCCAGGCAGTAGCCGGCGCCGTAGACGGTCTTGATGAAGCGGGGCTTGCGCGGATCGGGTTCCAGCTTGGTGCGCAGGTGGCGGATGTGGACCCGGATGGTTTCGATGTCGTCGTCCGGCTCATAGCCCCAGACCTCCTTGAGGATCAGGGAGGGGGCCACCGTCTGGCCGTGGCGCTGCAGGAGGCAGTGGAGCAGTTCGAATTCCAGGTGGGTGAGCCGGACGGGTTCGTCGAACCAGTTGGCCTCGAACCGCTCGGGCACCAGGGTGAGGGGGCCGTAGTTGAGGATCTCGCTCTGCTTCGAGGAGAGGGGCGCCCGTTCGCTGCGGCGCAACAGGGCCTTCACCCTTACGTGCAGCTCCTCCAGGTCGAAGGGCTTGGTGAGGTAGTCGTCCGCGCCTGAATTGAAGCCGCTCACCTTGTCCTTGGTGCCCCCCAGGGCGGTGACCATCAGGATCGGGATGCGGGCGGTGCGCTCGTCGCGCCGCAAGCGCTGGCAGAGGGTGAGTCCGTCCACCTTGGGCAGCATCAGATCCAGCACGATCAGGTCCGGGCTGAACTGCAGGGCCAGGGCCTGACCCTTGATGCCGTCCTCAGCTGACTGCACCTCGAAGCCGCCATGCTCCAGGTGGGCCGCCACCAGTTCCCGCATGTCTCGGTCGTCTTCGATGATCAGGATGCAGGGCTTCATGGCAGCGGGCGAGGAGCGGTTGGTGGGGTTCCCTGCGGGAACGGTTTAGGGGGATGGGGTTGGGGAAGCTGGGGATCAGCGCTGGGCACTTCGGGGTCCGATGGGCTTGATCGCGCTGGCCAGGGGAGCGGGGCGTTGACCTGACGCTTTTTCTTTCGATTGTCATTCTCCCTGGAATCTTCCCTGACCGGGATCTCCTGACTCCAGGGGGTTTCGTGGCCCAACCCCGGGTTCGGAGGGCCCTGATCCCCGCTGGTGGCGGGCAACGCCAAACGAGCCCCTGCGGCGACTGCTTTCTTCCATGGGCGAGATCGCCGTGCCGCCGCCCCAGATCTTTGGGATTTCTTTGGCTTTGATGCCCTGGCATAAAAAAGGCCCCGGGCCGTGGGGCCAAGGACCTTGAGGAGAACTCCCCGGGCGGGATTCGAACCTGCGACCAATCGATTAACAGTCGACCGCTCTACCGCTGAGCTACCGAGGAACGCAACCGGTCGAACCTACCCCTCGCCCCTGCCGGCGGGCAAGGGGGTCAATCGGCGACGGAGTTCCCCGCCGTCCTGCCAGGAACCCAGATGGCCACGGTCCATCACGGCGGCGGCCGTGCACCAGGCGAGCTCATCGAGCCGATGGGTGATCCAAAGGGCAGTGAGCGGCGCGCTGGCCCGGTGGCAGAGGGCGTGGATCAGCTCCAGCACCTCCATCTGACTGTCCGGATCCAGGAGGGCGGTGGGTTCGTCCAACAACAGGAGCCCCGCTTCGCTGGCCAGGGCTCCGGCGATGGCCAAGCGCTGCTTCTGTCCGCCACTGAGGGTGTGGATCGGGCGCTGCTCAAAGCCCTCCAGTCCCACCTGCCCCAGGGCGGCAGCCAGGCGCCGTTTCCGCTCGCCCCTCTCCAGGCCTGGGGGCAGTGACAGCTGCAGGTCCGTGCCGCAGCTGGGCAAGAGCAGTTGGTGGTCGGGGTTCTGGAACACCAGGGCTGGTTTGACGGCCCGATGCAACCGGCCGCGGCGGGGCTCCAACAGGCCCGCGATCAGCCGCAACAGAGTGCTCTTGCCGCTGCCATTGCCGCCCACCACCATCCACAGCCCTGGGCGTGGAATGGTGAGGCTGCAGTGGTCCAGGGCCGTTTGGCCGGAGGGCCAGGCGAAGCCCAGCTGCTCCACGACCAGGGGGGGCTCCACGGGGGCGGGTGCGGCGACGGCCAAAGGGTCAGTCTTCGAAGGAGAAACCGGGCCGCTTGCTGCCGCCGCTGGTGGTGGATTTCTCATAGAGCTGCACCGCCACCAGCTCGCTGCTGAGCAGGGCGATGCGCTTCTCCTCGTCCTTCTCGCAGCTGAGCTCGAGGACCCGGGGGTGGCCGCTTTCGAGGACTTGTCGGATCTGGTCGTAAAGGGTCTGGGCTCCCTCCAGCTCCTTGCGTTGGACCGCCACGGGCATGGGGCTCAGCTTGAGGGAGAGCTCAACGACGTACACGGGGGACTGCAGCAAGGTGCCACCACTCTGGCGAATGGCGGGGCCTAGGCGGATGTACTCAATTCGGCCGGTCTGGCGGTCGGGTCTTCGCACTGGGCTGCTGTTTTCCGTACAGTTGCCATGTAAAGGAACATGAAGTCACTCTCATGACGATTGCTGTAGGGCGCGCGCCTTCGGCCCGGGGATGGTTCGACGTCCTCGATGACTGGCTCAAGCGCGACCGTTTCGTTTTCGTGGGGTGGTCTGGTTTGCTGCTGTTCCCCACGGCCTATCTGGCCCTGGGCGGCTGGCTCACCGGCACCACCTTCGCCACCTCCTGGTACACCCACGGCATTGCCAGCAGCTACCTGGAGGGCTGCAACTTCCTCACCGCCGCGGTGAGCTCCCCGGCCGACGCCCTCGGCCACAGCCTGATCCTGCTCTGGGGCCCCGAGGCCCAGGGTGATTTCGTGCGCTGGGTGCAACTCGGTGGCCTCTGGCCCTTCGTGGCCCTGCACGGTGCCTTCGCCCTGATCGGCTTCATGCTGCGCCAGTTCGAGATCGCTCGGCTGGTGGGGATCCGCCCTTACAACGCCATCGCCTTCTCCGGGCCGATCGCGGTGTTCGTCAGCGTCTTCCTCATCTACCCCCTGGGCCAGAGCAGCTGGTTCTTCGCCCCATCGTTTGGTGTGGCGGCAATCTTCCGCTTCCTGCTCTTCCTGCAGGGCTTCCACAACTGGACGCTCAACCCCTTCCACATGATGGGAGTGGCGGGCATCCTGGGCGGCGCCCTGCTGTGCGCCATCCACGGCGCCACGGTGGAGAACACCCTGTTTGAGGATTCCGAGCAGGCGAACACCTTCAAGGCGTTCGAACCCACCCAGGAGGAGGAGACCTACTCGATGGTCACCGCCAACCGCTTCTGGAGCCAGATCTTCGGGATCGCCTTCTCCAACAAGCGCTGGCTGCACTTCTTCATGCTGTTCGTGCCGGTGATGGGTCTGTGGACCAGCAGCATCGGCATCATCGGCCTGGCGCTCAACCTGCGGGCCTACGACTTCGTGTCGCAGGAGATCCGCGCCGCAGAAGATCCCGAATTCGAGACCTTCTACACCAAGAACATCCTTCTCAACGAAGGTCTGCGTGCCTGGATGGCACCGGCTGACCAGCCGCACGAAAACTTCATCTTCCCCGAAGAGGTTCTGCCCCGCGGCAACGCCCTTTGAGGGTTCCTCCGGAGCTTCACTTTCGTGAACTCCGGATTTTTATCACAACCCAAAGCGCCCTTTGCCGGGCGCTTTTTCATGGAAATTCGTTAGCATCTTCGGGTTCTGTCAGCAGTGAAGTGGGGAGATCCTTGGAGCTTGCTCCAGCGATCACTTCGAATGCTTTGCCGGCTGGCATCATCCAACCAGGAGGAGGTGTCCATGCAACCCAGTTCAAACCACCAGGGTCTGCTGATCGTGGAGAACGCCGCCTGATCGCGGTTTTCTGATTCCCAGATCAAACGGTTCCGCGACAAAGCGGACCCGGCGAGAGCCCCCAGGTCCCTGCCCCGCGCAGAGATCTGGGGGCATCGTTCATGGGGCCTATCCAGCTGTCTTGCTGTCGGCGCCATCGTCGAGGTCCCCATGGATCCCAGCCCCTGGGGCAATGGTTGATCGAGCGAAGTCTTTTTGGCGCATCAGCACCAGGCTGCCCACCAGGCAGGGCAGTGCAACGGTCACCAGTCGCAAAATCAGGGTCACCGCCAGGGCCTGGGGCCGGCTGGCCCCGAAGGCCACCGCCAGACCGATGGAGGTCACCTCGCTGGTGCCAAGACCGGCGGGCAGGAAGGAGAGCACGCCCCCGAGGCCGGTGGCGGTGCGGATCACGGCCCCCTGGCCGAGACTGATGCCGGCCCCCATGGCCCCGAACAGCCCCTCCAGCAGGGCCGCCTCCAGCATCCAGGTCACGGTGGAGAGTCCAACGCCCAGCAGCAGCGGACCCGGTTTCATCAGCTGCCGCAGCCGTCCCATCGACCGCAGGGCTTCCCGCAGCAGCCGAATCAGACCCTCCCAGCGATGGAGCACGGGCAGATGTTCAAGCCCGTGCTCCAGGCGGGCCAGGGCCCTCGGGTGGGTGAACAGCCAGGCTCCGGCCCCCACCCCAACCAAACCCACCAGCACCGCCGGCAGGATCCGCCCCCCCAGGCCCCAGCTCAGCACCAGCAGGGCGCCGGAAAGGTCGGCCAGTCGTTCCGCCAGGGTCACCCCTACCCCCACCTGCAGCGGGAAGCCGTGGCGCCGCTTCAGCCACAGGCCGCGCAGGGCCTCGCCGCTGCGGGCGGGGGCCACGATCAGGGCCAGGCCGGAGGCATAGATCACTGCGCTGGCACGGGTCGCCAGGGGAAAGCCCAGCCGGTTCAGGTAGTACTGCCAGCGGCCGAACAGCACCAGATGGCTGGTGAGGACCGTGGCCGGTGCCAGCAGCCACCACCAGAACGGCAGCCGGGCCAGGCTGTCCCCCAGGCCCTGCAGACCGAAGGCCAGGCTGAGCCCCAAGTAGAGCAGCAGCGCCACCACAAGCGCCAGCAGCCATTTCATGGCGCGCCTCCGCTGGAGGAGGGTGCCTTGGTCAAGGTAGGAACCTCAGCTTCTGGGCGGCGTAAAGGCACATCCGCGCCAGGATCAGGCCCTCCTTGACGTGGGCGATGTTGGAGCTCCCGTAGGTCCGCTCCTGGTAGCGCACGGGCACCTCAACAATTTTGAGGTTGAGTTTGGCGGCGCCGAACAGCAGGTCGAAATCGCCGAAGGGGTCGAAGTTGCCGAAGTAGCTGCGGCCGGCCTTGAGTCTTAGGTAATCCTCACTCCAGAGCACCTTGGTGCCACACAGGGTGTCCTTGAGGGGCTGGCGCAGCAGCCAGGAGAACACAAAGGCGAAGAAGCGGTTGGCGGCGGTGTTCAGTGGCGGCATGGCCACCCGGCTGCGGGGATAGACGAGCCTGCAGCCATTGACAAACTCGCCGCGGCCATTGGCCAGGGCGGCGTAGAAGCGGGGCAGATCCTCCGGCCGCACGGTGAGATCGGCGTCCAGGATCATCAGCACATCGCCCTCGGCCTGATCAAAACCCAGCCACACCGCATCGGCCTTGCCTTTGCCGCTCTGGCGGAACTTCTTCAACCGCAGCGGACCCTGATAGGTGGTGCACACCTGCTCAATTTGATCCCAGGTGTCATCGGAGGAATGCCCCTCCACGAAGATCACCTCCGTGAACCGGCCCAAGGGCGGCATGCGCTCAATCGCGGCGGCGATGTTGCCCGCCTCGTTGCGGGCCGGGATCACCACGCTGACGCTGGGCTCCAGTTGGCCGCGGGCGGCGGGTCTGGCCACCATCCAGTTGGTCACCCCCAACTGCTCCAGCAGGGGCAGCTGGCTCAGCCAGCGGTTGGCCAGGGGGGTGATCAGGGGGATACGCCGGGGCAACAGGCAGCGTTTCCCCCCCTTGAGCACCTCCCAGCCCGCCAGGTCCAGCAGGTTGGCCATGTCCTGGGGCGTGAGCCAGCTTTCTGGGGGTTGGGGTTGGCGTTGGCCAAGGCGTTCGGCCGCCTTGAGCAGCGGTTGCCACAGCCAGTTGTGGAAGGTGAGCACCAGGCGGGTGCGGGCATGGCAGAAGGGCTCCAACCGCTCCAGCACCCCTTGAACGTCGACCAGGGTGTTGAGGGTGTTCGAGAGCAGGATCACATCGAAGGGTTCGCTGTCCCCCAGTGATTGCGGGGTAAGGCTGCCGGCGTCAGCCACAACGAAGTGGAGCTCTGGATGGCGTTCCCGGGCAGCGGCCACCACCTCCGGGTCCAAGTCGATGCCGATCCCCACGGCGGGACGCACCCCCGCCAGCAGGTCGCCGAGGCCACTGCCGATCTCCAGCACCCGTAGCCCCGGTGCCACCAGCACCTCATGCAAGCGCCGCAGGTCGTCGTAATAGGCGCGGTTGGTGCGGCGAAATCGAAATGAGTCCAAAATTAGATGAGATTGCATGCTCAACGCTGCATCTCATGGATGTTTTTTGCGTTGAACCGATGTGCGGAAAGTTCAAAGGCTAAGCACTCCTCAAGCGCCTTGTTGGTTTCTAGACCGTAATGCCCATCAGGCATTCTCCTTTCAAGAATTGATTTCTCGAGGCCTTGGCCAAGCAGATTTTCATACATGCATTGAGCAAGAAATTGCCCTCTAATTGTATGGCCTCCGATTCTTGGATTGCTTTCAAGTGCGAGGCACGTCAAGCTTGTTGCCTCCAGTTTTGGATCAGCAAAGGCAGTCTGCAGGCTGGCGATTAGGCAGTTTTTATCTAGATTTTTATAGGTTTTGATGAACTCTTGAAGGATTGCTTTTTGCAGGCTTATTTTTTTGGGATTTTCAATGGATTCACCCTGGTTGATCCTGCGGTCGACAAGGCGTGCCAGTGGATCGTGCTTGACCCATATTGCCTCAGGGTTCCTGGTTGCGAGAGATGAAATGGTCACCTTCACAGAGCTGAATGTGTACGGGAAAAAGGTTTAAAGGTGGTTCTGTAGACGGGAGGTTTTTGCGCAAATAAATCAAACTGAAATAGGCTTCCGAAATCCCAGGAGTTAAGTGCTTTTGCTTGACCGTAGGAATTCACTGGAAGGGGAGCAAGCCTTAGGGCGCCGTTGGCCTCGGCGATAAACCTTGGTTTTGTTCGTTCAATATAGATCGGGCCCAGGCCAAGATCCCAATACTGCAATGGATTTCGCCTTAAGTTGTCATCTGTGCACGTGAGAATAGCCGTCTCTGCGGTAGGAGATATTTTTCTAAAGCGGAGATAGATAGGCTTGGCCTGTTCCGTAGGCAGGAACGGAGTAATTTTCAACTTTGCAGTCGAGCGTCCTTGCGAGAGCGTTTGTCCAGGTATCAGCGCCTGATACATCAAGGCCATAGCCTTGTGAATCACCGAAGACGGCAATGCAGAACGGCTTGGCCTTGCGTTTGGCGGCCTCGGGGCTGGGGCGGTAGCCCTCAGGGTTAAAAAGTTGACCATGGGCCCAGCGCTGAGGGCCAGCTAAGTTGCAAATCACGCTTGTTTAAGTAGTTTTGAAAATATTCTTTTGAGATGTTTGGGTGCTCCAAGACCCCATTAAGTTTAAGCATATTCGTGTTGATCAGAGCTTGAAGCGCAGTCTCGGCGAGTGCAAATATTATGACGCCAATGAGTAAAGTCCCTTTGGCGATTGAGAGCACCCGGATGGCCGTTGTTAGCATTAGAAGATCGAATAGATAAACGGTGCCACCACCGAACCGTGGGTGAGAACGATCAGGCCCCCCATGAGCACCAGGGTGATGATCAGCGGCGCCAGCCAGAACTTCTTGCGGACCTTGAGAAAGTCCCAGATGTCCTTGACCAGATCGATGAGGGTTTCCATGGGGATAAACGATCAGAAGATGCGTTTGAGGTCGATGGGGCCAGGGGTGTGGGGTTCCCGGTAGCTGGCCTTGGCCTCAAACTGGCGCCGCAGGGGATCGGACCCGAACAGCCGCTTGATCAGGGCGATCGGTTGGACCACCAGCACGAACACCAATCCGAGGATGATGTGGGAGTTGACCCAGCCGAGGACGTGACCAAGGGCCATCCAGCCGCGGTAGGGCCAGGCCAGAGCCCTTGGCAAAACCAGGCCGAGCACCAGGGCGGGCACCCCCACCACGAACGGCCAGACCGGCAGGGAGTGGCCCCGCAGGCTGGGGCCCAGCCAACCGAACACCACCGGAAAAACGATGCCGATCAGCAGGCCGAACTCCCGCAATTGCTTATGGCTGGGGGACGAGGTGGTCATCAATCGAGTTCGAACTCCTGCCGCCAGCTTTCGTCGCGGTCCTGCTGGGGCTGCTCCTCCTTGAGCAGCAACTGGTTTTCGAGCACGAGCACGTCCATTTCGGTGCGCAGGAAGCAACGGTAAGCGTCCTGGGGGGTGCAGACGATCGGCTCACCGCGCACATTGAAGGAGGTGTTTACCACAGACGGGCAACCGGTGCGGCGCTGGAAGGCGCGGATGAGTTGGTGATAGCGCGGGTTGGTGCGCTCGCACACGGTCTGCACCCGGGCCGAATAATCCACATGGGTGACCGCTGGGATGGAGGAGCGGGGCACGTTGAGTTTCTCGATCCCGAACAGCCCCTCCTGCTCCGCCGTCATCGGCGTGCAGAGCGCTTGCTGCACTGGAGCCACCAGCAGCATGTAGGGGCTCTTGCCCTCCAACTGGAACTGGCTGGCCACCTCCTCCTCCAGCACCGATGGTGCGAACGGCCGAAACGACTCCCGGTATTTGATCTTCAGGTTCATCACCGACTGCATCTGCCGGTTGCGGGGATCCCCCAGGATTGAGCGCCCCCCCAGGGCCCGGGGGCCGAACTCCATGCCACCGTTGAACCAGCCCACCACCTTGCCCTCCTCCAGCAGCTCCGCCAGCCGCTCGAACAGCTCAGGGTCGGCAAGGGTGTGGTGCGGCGCGGCCACCTCCTGGAGGAAGGATTTGATCTCGGCGTTGGAGAAACTGGGGCCGAGGTAAGTGCCGGCCATGGCATCACCGGGCTCGGGTGTGCGGGGCTGCTCGAACTGCTGGTGATAGGCCACCAGCGCCGCCCCGAGCGCTGAACCGGCATCCCCGGAGGCCGGCTGGATCCAGATCTCCTCGAAGGGCCCTTCCCGCAGCAGGCGGCCGTTGGCGACGCAGTTGAGGGCCACCCCGCCAGCCAGGCAGAGGCGGCTGGCGCCCGTTTCCTCGTGCAGGGACTTGGCGAGCTTGAGCACCACCTCCTCGGTGACCGCCTGGATCGATGCGGCCAGATCCATGTGCACCTGGGAGAGCTCGGTCTCCCCTTTGCGGGGGGGGCGCCCGAACAGCGCGTGGAACTTGCGGGAGGTCATGCGGAACCCCCGGTGGAACTTGAAGTAGCGCAGGTCAAGACGGAAGGTGCCGTCAGGCTTGATGTCGATTAGATGGCGTTTGATCAGATCGACATAGCGGGGTTCGCCGTAGGGGGCGAGCCCCATCAACTTGTACTCGCCCGAATTGACCTTGAAGCCGCAGTAATAGGTGAAGGCCGAATAGAGGAGGCCCAGGGAATGGGGGAAATTGATTTCCCATAGCGGTGTGATCGCATTCCCCTCGCCCAGCCAGGCGGAGGTGGTGGCCCATTCGCCCACCCCATCCATGCAGAGGATCGCCGCCGATTCGAACGGACTGGGGTAGAAGGCGGCCCCGGCGTGCGAAAGGTGGTGCTCCGAAAACAGCAGCTCGGGCAAGGCCCTGCCCGGCTCCCCCAGCTTCCGAAGCTGCTTTTTGATCTCGGTCTTGAGGAACAGCTTCTCCTTCAGCCAAACCTGCATGGCTGCCACGAAGGAGCGCCCTCCCCGGGGCGCCGTGCCCAAATAGGTCTCCAGCAGGCGCTCGAAGGTGAGCAGCGGCTTCTCGTAGTAGACGACCGCATCCAGATCCGCCAGGGTCAGGCCCGCCTTCGCCAGACAGAAGTTGCTGGCGTGCTCCGGGAAGGCCGCATCGTGCTTCTTGCGGGTGAATCGTTCCTCCTGGGCTGCCGCCACCACGCGACCATCCACCACCAGCGCCGCAGCGCTGTCGTGGTAGTAAGCGGAGAGGCCAAGAATGTTCATGGGTTCGCTGGAGGTTTTGGCCCGTCGCCTCGGCCGTCATTCTCCTGGATCAGGGTGAGGGTGCCATGCGGATTGAGCCCCATGGCACTGGCCACGATCCTCAGGGTTCGCAGGGTGGGGTTGCCCGGATCGAGCTGGGCGGCCCGCTCCAGCAGGGGCTGGGCTGACCCCGGCCGGAATCGATACAGCTCCACGAACCCGAGACCCAGCAGGGCATGGGGGTTGCCTGGATCCAGGCGCACGATCTCCTCCAGGGTCCGGGCCGCAGCGTCGGCGTGGCGCTGCAGGGCCTGCGCCAGGGCGAGCGCGTACAGATCTGCCAGATTGCCACTCTCCTGGGCCAGCCGGGCCTGCAGGATCTGCTCCCCCTGCGCCAGGTAGATCTGCTCGGGGTCGGTCTGGTTGATCTGGCCCACCCGGGCGAAGAGGGCATCCAGCTCACCCCGGCGCAGCTGCTGCCCCAGCTCCAGCAGCAGATCGATGCGGTTAGGGGGGATCAGCGCGCCCCGATCGGACGGCTTGCCCGCTTGCCCTGGGGCCCCTGGCTCGGTTCTTACCACCCGCACCGGAGCAGGCTCGGTGGACAACGTCCGACGGGATTCGTCGGGGCTGAGCAGCTGGGCTTCCAGGCGGTAGTCCCCTGGCTCCAGCCCCTCGGGCACGGTCAGCTCCAACCGATCGCGCACCTCCAGGCAGGCAGCCCCAGAGGGTGCGCGCACCATCCCCTGGCCCACCCCATGGTCGTGGCGCCAGCCCTTGCCCTGGCCGCTCACCGGCGTCCAGTTCAGCAGGAGCATCCCCTGGGCGATCTCCGCCGCCGGTCCGCGCATGGTGGTGGTGAGGGCGAGCCTCTGGCCGGGTTGCAACGGACCCGCTGCCGCCAGATCGGTGTCCAGCCCCAGTCCCCCTGCCCCGGAGCAGGGGATCGGTGTCACCTCGAGGGACAGTTGGCGGCGCCGGTAGAGCCGGGCCTCGCTCCCGTCCGGCAGGGCCCAGCTCTGAACCGATTGAAACTCCGGGGATGCTGCCACCAGGGCGCTGAGCCTGGCCTGGCGTTCATCGCTCATGACCCCCTGGTTGCCGCCCTTGAGCAGGAACCAGTCGAAGCCCGCCAGGTCTTGTGCTGCCACCTCCTTGGCGGCCACGGTCTGGCGGGCGGCCACCCGAAAGCTTTGGCGGCGCCCTTCCGCCTCCAGGTTGAAGGCATTGAGGAATTCGCTGTCGGGCAGCACCGCCAGGGTGGAAAGCTGATGGGGGCTCTGGACCCGGATGCGGCCGATGATGGCCTCCTGGGGCCACAGGCCTCCCTGGCGTGGCGGATGGGGCGGGAAGCCCGTGAGATCGGCCCCGACCCCGAACTGGCTGGAGAGCAGTCCGGCGATGCCCACGGCCACCAGGCCCCCCCGCCAGGGCCGCACCCAGTTCCCCCGCACCCGCGCCGTCACCACGCCCATGGCCAGCAGCAGTTGCGGCAGCAGGGGCAGCACGAAGCGGAAGTCCTTGCTGGTCATCAGGATCGCCAGCAGCAGGCCCCCCGCCGGGAAGCTCAACCACCAGCCCAGGGGCCCCCTCAGCCGGCTCAGCAGCCTGGGGCGTCCGCCCCTGCGCCAGGCCCCCAGTCCATGGACTACGGCACCGCCGGCCACCAGGCCCACCAGGGCCGCCCCCGCCATCGTGGGCAGCAGGCGGGGATAGAACAGCCAGCCCGCCAGGGTGTCGGCCCCGACGCCCTCCTGGTAGCTCACCCCCCACTGGCGTGCCTTGTTGAGGGTGGAGAGGATCGTCAGCCAGTTCTGGCTGAACCAGGGTCCCGCCACCAGGAGGATGCCGCCCAGGGCCAGGCCCGTCTCCGCCAGGGGGCGCCAGCGGCTGCGCCCCCGGCCGCGGGCGATGCACTTCAGGATCCGCAGCACCAGCAGCAGCAGGGGGAGCCAGAGCAGCAGCAGGCCCGTGGGCCGGGTCAGCACCACGGCTCCGAGGGACAGTCCGCAGGCCCCATCCCACAGCCAGCGCCGCGGGGGATCGTTCAGCACCCGCCAGCTGAGCAGCCACCAGGAGGCGGTGATCACCGCCGTGAGGCTGAAATCGATCAGGTAATCGCTCCGCTGGTTGAGCAGGGCCGGGGCCCCGCAGGCGAAGAACGCGGCCCACAGGCCAGCGGTCCTGCCATGGGCGCTGCCACAGGCCAGGCGGCCGAGACCGTAGAGGCTCACCAGCAACAGGCCCTGGAACAGGCTGTTGGCGAGGATCGCCGCCCGGTAACTGGGGCCCAGCAGCTCGAACACCGGCGCCGTTACCAGGTAGGTGAGGGGGCCCCGGTAGCTGGGCGACTGGTTCCATAGCTCCACCCACCAGCTCCCAGCCAGGACGTTCGGGTGCTGCAGCACCCGCCAGAACCCCAGGGCCCGGCTGAGGTGGTCCCCCTGGTCCCAGGCGGGGGGCAGTTGGTGCTGCTGCACCCAGACCAGATCCGCCAGCAGGCTGACCAGCCAAAGCCCCAGCAGGATCAGGCCATCACGACGATGCTTCAAGGCTTCTCCACCAGCCACCAGTCCCCCAGGTCCTTGCTGCCGGCGAGTCGCCGCAGCCTGTCCGGCGGCTCACTCTGCCCAGGTGGAGTTCGCATCCAGGCCCGTTGGCCAGGCCGAAGGGCCGCCGGATCCTGGAGCCGCGCGCCGAGCTGCGGGGTGCCCAGGGCCAGCAGGATCAGCTGGGCATGGTCTTCCCCTCCAAGGGGGTCGGGCGCCACCACCTGCACCGGGGCTGGCCCCAGCAGCGCCTGGAGTTCCGGCGCCGCCAGGGCCCTGGCCAGCTGGGGACTGCGGTCCGTGAACAGGCCCCCCTGCACCAGCACCACGAGTGCCAGCCAGGGGCCCAGCAGCAGCCGCACCAGCCGTTGCCGGGGGCTGCGGCTCCAGGCCAGCAGCAGCCAGGGAATCCCCAGGGCGGCACCGGCCAGCGCCAGCAGTTCCGGCGGGGGCACCGGGCCAAGGCGTTGGGCCAGGCCGGTGGCCGGCAGCGCCAGGAGCGCGGCCCCCAGCAGCAGCACCCCCCCCAACGAAGCGATGGCCCCCGCGATCCAGCGCCCCGGCCGCTCGGCCCAGTGCTGCAGCCCCTGGGCCGCCGCCATGGCGAGGAACGGAGTGACCTGGAGCCCGTAGTAAGGGGTTTTGGTGCGAAAGCAGCTGAGCAGCAGCAGCAACAGCAAGGGGTAGGCGGCCAGCAGCAGCTTCTGCTCCCTGTTCCAGGCGCCCCGCAGGCCCAACCACCAGCCCGGCAGCGCCGCCAGGATCCAGGGCGCCGTGTTGGCGGGGATGTTCCAGAGGTAATAGAAGGGGCCGCCGCTGTAGACGTCACTGCCCGAGAGGAAGAGGAGCTTCAGCCACAGGCCGCTCACGGTCTGCAACCCGTGCACCTGAATGCTGAGGCCTAGCCACAGCACCACCGGCAACCAGCCCAGCACCAAACCGGCCCAGAGCGCCGGATGGGCCAGCACCCGCCGGCGGGCGATCCAGAGATAGGGGGCGATGGCCACCAGGGGGAGAGCCACCATGAAGCCCTTGATCAGGAACGCCAGGCCCACGCTCAACCCCGCCAGGGCCGCCCAGGGCCAGGGCGCTCCAGGACGGGCCCGCACCAGCCCCAGCAGCCCCAGCAGCTCCACCGCCAGCAGGGGCATGTCCTGGCTGGCCAGGTGGGCGTAATTCATCCAGAGGGGCGTCAGGGCCAAAACCGCCACGGCCAGGGGCGCGCTGAGGCGGGCCTTCCCCCCGGCCGGCGTTCCCTCGGGCGCCAGGGCCTGGACCAGCCCGTGGGTGAGCGCCAGACAGGCCACCGCCGCCAGCAGGCTGGGCAGGTGGGCGGCCAGGGAACTGGTGCCAAACAGGCGGAAGCTGGAGGCGATCGCCCACTGCACCCCGATGGTGCGGTCATAGAGGGGTTGGCCCCACCAGAGGGGGGCCAGCCAATCGCCCTGCTCCAGAATCCAGCGGGCCTGGAGGGCGTAGTAGCCCTCGTCGTGGGCCAGGTAGCTGCGGGGTGCGGCCGTGAGCAGCAACGGCAACGGCAGCAGCAGAGCCCACGCACGCTTCATGGAACCCACTGTGTCAGAGGTCCCTAGGGCTTTTGCCGACGTTGCCAGTCCCCGCAGCCGTTGTGTTTTCTGGCACATCCCCCCTTGGGGGTCCCGTGGGAATAGGCCATTGTCTGGGTCGGCGCATTGCGCCATCCGTGTGAGGAACCCATGAAACTTTTCCAGCAACTCCTGCTGGCCCCAGCAGCTCTGGGCCTTCTGGCCCCGATGTCTGCCATGGCCGCAGATCTCAACCTCGGTGCCGTCAACAAATACGCCGGCCCTGAGGAGCAAGTCACCAGCATCACCCAGTTCTCCGACGTATCTCCCACCAGCTGGGCCTACCAAGCGCTTTCCAACCTGGTTGAGCGCTACGGCTGCGTCGCCGGCTACCCCAACGGCACCTTCAAGGGCAAGCAGGCCCTGACCCGCTGGGAGGCCGCTGCCCTTCTCAACGCCTGTCTCGATCGCATCACCGAGGTGACCGACGAGCTCAAGAAGCTGATGAAGGAGTTCCAGAAGGAACTCGCCGTGCTGCGCGGCCGCGTGGATGGCCTGGAGGCCAAAGTGGGTGAGCTGGAGGCCAACCAGTTCTCCACCACCACCAAGCTGAAAGGTGTCGCCACCTTCGTGATGGGCTCCAACACCTTCGGCGGCTCCAACGCCTTTGCGGCAGGCAAGCTGAGGGCTCTCGAAGGTGCAACCACCTTCAACTACGACCTTCGCCTCAACCTTGACACCAGCTTCACTGGCAAGGATCTGCTGCGCTCCACCCTCCGTGCTGGCAACTTTGGTCAATCGGCTTGGAATGGTGGCCTCAACCAAATGGAAGTGGCCTTCCAGGAGAACAACAACACCATCGTTGGTGGGTCTCCTAACGTGGTTGAAATCAACCGCCTCTTCTATCAGTTCCCGATCGGCAGTCAGTTCACCGCCACCGTCGGTGGCCGTGTCCGTCAGGACGACATGCTGGCCCTCTG
This sequence comes from Synechococcaceae cyanobacterium ELA445, assembly GCA_037134455.1. GTDB lineage: Bacteria > Cyanobacteriota > Cyanobacteriia > PCC-6307 > Cyanobiaceae > ATX-6F1. The sequence continues at coordinate 67,980 of JBAXME010000003.1, forward strand.
GCCCAGCGCGTATCCTGCTGACACCATCCTGGACGTGTTCACCTACGCCGGTGCCCCCGGTACCTACAGCCTGAACCTGGGTTCCGGTGCTGGTCTTTGGTGGAAGCAGGGAGGCTTCTCGGTTAGCGCCAACTACGTGGCCGCAAACGGCAACGTAGGCTCCCCTGCTGCCACGACCAGAACTGTCGGGTCTACGACAGTCACAGTCCCCGGTGGTGGTATCGGCAACGCGGCTTCCCAGCAAACCTTCACGGCACAAATCGGTTATGCCGGTACCAACTGGGGGACAGCCGTTGCCTATAACTACTCAACTGGTCTAGGCCCTGCTGTCGGTACTCCTCTCGTTACAAGTCTTGTGGGAGTATTCCCCTCGTCCAAGACCAATTCCGTGGGTATCAGTGGCTACTGGTCGCCCTCCACCAGCGGTTGGGTTCCCTCGATCAGTGCAGGCTGGGGCATCACCGGTTACACCTCCAACGGAATCGCCGGCCCCGGCACCATCAATCTTGGTGGAGCTCAGTCCCAGTCCTGGTACACGGGTCTCCAGTGGAGCGACGTGTTCATCAAGGGCAACGCCGCAGGCTTCGCTGTCGGCCAGGCTCCCTTTGTCACCAAGACTGCCAAAAGCATTGGTGGTACCCCCAACGACAGCAACTACAACTTTGAGTGGTGGTACAAGTTCCAGGTCACCGACAACATCTCGGTTACCCCTGCAATCTTCTACATCAGTCAATTCCTTGGCCAAGGTGGTAAGAACGCTCCTGGTGGTGGTACTTCCTCCGTCAACAACTTCGGCGGCCTCATCAAGACCACCTTCAAGTTCTGATTGGTTCACACCTGATCAACCAACCCGGCGATCTCCTCACACACCCTTCGCCGGGTCTTTTCTTCCCCACTTCTCACAACCATTTCCTCAATTCACTCCGGCGGGTTCTCACCCGCCGGTTTTTTTTGGCGTAGCCCCGGCTACCGCATGGGAGCCCTTTGTGTTCCTGGCTACTTCTATCTGTAGTGCGGAACCGCCCTGGACACATTCGGTCATCGCTAATATCTGGCAGCGCCTTTTGGTGCTTCCTCTATTGGTGTGAGGACCAATGAAACTCTTCAGTAAGCTTCTGCTTGCTCCGGCCCTTTTGGGTCTAGCAACGCCGTTGGCCGCTTCCGCTGCCGACCTGGGCGCTGGTTCATCGACCGGCGCGATCAACAACTACATGAACCAGCAGGATCTGGATCGCATGCGCGCCATGGACGCGCAGAACCAGGTCACCAGCATCACCCAGTTCTCCGATGTGCAGCCCACCGAGTGGGCCTACCAGGCCCTCTCCAACCTGGTGGACAAGTACGGCTGTGTCGCCGGTTACCCCGACGGCACCTTCCGCGGCAAGAAGCCCCTCAGCCGCTGGGAAGCCGCTGCCCTGCTGAACTCCTGCCTGGATAGGATCACCGAGGTGACCGACGAACTGCAGCGCCTGCTGAAGGATTTCGGCAAGGAGCTCGCGATCCTCAAGGGTCGTGTCGACAAGCTCGACGCCAAGGTGGGCAAGCTGGAGGCCCAGCAGTTCTCCACCACCACCAAGCTCCAGGGTGATACCTACTGGAGTATCGGCGCTAACGCCTTCGGTAACAACAAGATTGCTCCCGCCGTCGGTCCCAGAGGGGCGAATGGCTATAGCGCAAATGCCGCAGCGGCTGGTGGCGCTGTCTTCAACTACGACCTCCGCCTCAATCTGAACACCAGCTTCACCGGCAAGGATCTGCTCTACACCCGTCTGCGTGCAGGCAACTATGGCGGCAGCCCCTTCGGTGGCGCTCCCTATGCCCTGATGGCGCTGGATCGTGCATTCCCTGGCAACACCCAGGGAACTGCCGCCCAGAACAACGTCTTCTACCTAGATCGTCTGTATTACAGGTTCCCAGTCGGTAAGGAGTTCACGGCGATCGTCGGTCCCGTTGCCCGGAACACTGAGTTTCTTGCTATTAAACCCTTCTACTACGGCGATTTTGAAGGTCTTGACTACTTCAGGCTGGATGGTGCGCCGGGCGCCTACAACAAGGCCACCGGTGGGACGGTGGGCCTGATTTGGAAGCAGAACGTGAAGAAGGGGAATCCCTTCTTCGCCCTGTCCAGTAGCTATGTGGCCCCGGGTGCCAATAACGGCGCCACCAACAACATTGCCAACGCCGCCAACACCACAGGTGCCGGCGTGGCCGGTGATTACAGTGCCGCCAGCTGGCTCACCCAGGTGGGCTATCAGGCTAAGCAATGGAAGGCAACCTTCGCCTACCGCTACGGCCAGTGCAACCAGAACTTGGCTCGCCGGGGTACGGTCGCAGGCGCGTCCTCCGAGGCCTGTGGCAACACCACCGCTCCGACGAACATTGCGTTCAACGGGCCCGTTAACGTCAATGCCTTCGCGCTCGGCCTTGCCTGGGCCCCTGAGAAGAACGGCACCTTGGTTCCCTCGCTCAGCCTCGGCTGGGGTTACAACGCCGTTTCCCAGGGCGGAGCCTTCCCGGCTGTCAACGGCAGTGGTGGGATCAACGCCAACAACTGGAACGTGACCCGCAACATCGCGGCCACCCAGTCCTGGACCGTAGGCCTGCAATGGAAGGACGCCTTCCTTAAAGGCAACACGGCCGGTTTTGCTATCGGTCAGCCCACCTTCGTGACCAGCACCCGCAACGGCCAGACCCCCTTCGATGGCAACTACGCCATGGAGGCTTGGTACAAGTTCCAGGTCAGCGACAACATCTCCGTCACGCCGATGCTGTTCTACCTCTCGAACCCCAGCAGCGCCGGGGTCTACACCACAGCGGCCCCGGTCAACACTGGCGCCAGTGTGTTCGGCGGCCTTCTCGCAGCCCAGTTCAAGTTCTGAGCCCATGGGGAGCTCCGGCTTCCCTTCCCTCACACCTCACACACACACACACACCAGCCCCCCTTCCCAGGGGGGCTTTTTCATGGTTTCCCATGGGCACGCACCTGTGCCGCCCATCCAGGAAGATGGGGCCGTCCGCGCCGTTCGGATCCGGTGTCCCCTAGCCCCAGTCCCGATCCCTACCGGGTGCTTGGTCTGAGTCGCCAGGCCTCCGCGGCGGAGATCAAGGCCGCCTACCGCGCCCTGGTCAAGCAGCACCATCCCGATGCCGGCGGCGATGCCCACACGATCGTGGAGCTCAATGCCGCCTGGGCGGTGCTGGGAGATCGTGCCCGCCGCCTGCGCCATGACCAGGCCAGCGCCACGGTTGCCAGCTCCCCAACAACCCGATCAGCTGGAGCCCCTGCCCCGGGTCCCAGGGTGCCCCGGTCCGATGCGGCAGCCCGCAGCGATGGGGAGCTGCGGCTCTGGTTGCAGCAGGTTTATGGGCCGATCGATCGCCTGCTGGGCCAGGTGATCAACCCGCTCGCCGCCGAGTTGCGGGCCCTCTCCGCCGATCCCTATGACGACGGACTGATGGAAGCGTTCTGTGCCTTCCTGGAACAGAGCCGAGCGCGCCTGGACAAGGTGGAGGCCCTCTACCGCTCCCTGCCCTGCCCGGGAGCCGCCCGCGGCTTTGGCTTGAGCCTCTACCACTGCCTCAGCCAGGTGCAGGACGGGGTGGCCGAACTGGAGCGCTACACCATGGGCTACGTCGACAGCTATCTCCACGACGGGCGGGAGATGCTGCGGGAGGCCAAGGGCCGGCGTTCCCGCCTCCAGCAGGAGCGCCGGCGGCTGGAGATTTAGGCCGCTTCCAGCTGGTCGAGCCGGAGCCAGACGTCGGGCACGGGCCGGTTCCAGCGCACCTGGGCGTGGTCGCCCTTGAGGGCCAGCACTTCGCCGGGCCCTTCGAAGAGGTAGGCCGGCGGCAGGGGATCGCTGGCGGCGGCTTCAAGGCTGCCCAGGTAGGCCTGCCGGTTCACCTTCACCAGGGTTCCTTTCTTGATCGGAGTGACGACCGGTGCGGCTGGGGCGGCTGCGGCGGGGGAGGCGTCGGCCGTGGTGGTGGTGTCGGCCATGGCGACCTGGGCAGGCAAGGTGGCGCCAGGTTATCGGCCTTGGCTTCGCTTCGGTCGGATCGTGCCTGGGGCCGACAGATGCCGCGCCTATAAGGGGCCCAGACGCGCCCCGGTCCCGCCCGTGACCCACAACCTGGCCCTGTCCATGGCCCTCTTCGGCGGCCTGCTGCTGATGGCGGTGCTCCTGGACAACATGGCCGCCCGGATCAAGGTGCCCGGCATCCTGCTGGTGCTGGTGCTCGGTCTGTTGATCGACAACGATCTCACGGCCTTACCGGGGCAATCCTCGCCCCTGCTGAGCCTGAACAGGGCCGAGCAGTTGTCCCAGCTTTCCCTGGTGCTGGTGCTCTTTTTTGGCGGTCTCACCACCAACTGGGGTGAGATGCGGATGGTGATCCGGCCCGCCATGCGCCTGGCCACCCTGGGGTCCCTGCTGATGGCGGCGGCGATCACGGCCTACGTGCTGTTCCTCCAGGGCCTGCCGGTCTCGGCGGTGCACGTGCATCTGGCCGGGGCCCTCTTCATCGGGGCGATGTTCTGCAGCACCGATGCCTCCGCCACCCTTGGTCTGTTGCGCCCCCTCTCGGGTCGCCTGCCCCAGCGCTTGATTGATCTGCTGGAGTGCGAATCGGCCTTCAACGACCCGATGGCCGTGGTGCTGGCGGGGCTGGCCCTTGCCCTTGCCATGGGGGAGTCGGGGCAGAACTCCCAGGTGGTGGTGGAGGTGGTGCGCCAGTTCCTGCTGGGGGTGTTCCTGGGGTTCATCGGCGGCAAGGCCGCCGGGCTGCTGCTCACCAGCCCCCGCAGCCAGGCCTACGGCAGTCTCGGTGCGGTGGTGAGCCTCGGCCTGCTGATGGTTGTGGTGGGGGGCTCCAACCTGGTGGGTGCCAGTGGCCTGCTGGCGGCCTACCTGATGGGGCTGGTGGAGGGCAACGATCCCCAGGTGGACCGCAACCTGTTGGAGGAGGCCCATGCGGGCTTCGCCAAGTTGGCGGAACTGGTGCTTTTCCTCTGTCTGGGGTTGGTGGTGGACCCCAACGATGTGGTCAAGGCCTTTGTCTGGGCCGTGCTGCTGCTGCTGGGGCTGATGGTTTCCCGTTGGCTGGTGGTGGAGGTGCTGCTGTTTCGCTCCGGCTATGCACGCCAGGAGAGGCTGTTCACCACCCTGGCCGGCCTGCGGGGAGCCGTGCCGGTGGCCATCGCCATCCAGGCGGCCGCCAGTCCGGTGCCCTGGGGAGCCACCATGCCGCCCCTGGCCCTGGCGGTGGTCCTGCTGGGCCTGATAGCCCAGGGCCTCTCCCTGGTGCCCGTAGCGGGTCTGCTCGGCCTGGTCCACGATGCCCCCGGTGCCCCATAGGGTGGAGCTGAATGCTCCGCTTAGACCCGCGTGCGCCTGTTGCTGCTCGGTTGCACTGGATTCATCGGCCTTGAACTGGTGCCGCGCCTGCTTGATCGCGGCCACACGATCACCCTGGTGAGCCGGAGCGCCGCCGCCCCTGATTGGGGCCAGAACTCCCCTGGCGAACGGAAGGATCCAGAGCGCTTGGTGCTCGATCCAGCCCAGCCGGAATCCTGGGCCGATCCCCGCCTGCTGCAGGCCCTGGCCGAGGCCGAAGGGGTGGTCAACCTGGCCGGTGAGCCCATTGCCGAGCGGCGCTGGACGCCAGCCCATCTCCAGGTGCTGGTGGACAGCCGGGTGCGCACCACCCGCCTGTTGGTGGAGGCCCTAGCGGCATCCCCGACACCCCCGTCGGTGCTGATCAATGGCTCCGCCGTGGGCTATTACGGCACCGATCTCACGGCCCGCTTCACCGAGACCAGCCCGGCGGGCGCCGATGTGCTCGGCCGCCTCTGCCTGGAGTGGGAAGCGGCGGCTGCCGCTGCGGAGGCGATCACCCGGGTGGTGATCCTGCGCACCGGCATCGTGCTGGGACCCGATGGCGGGGCCCTGGGCAAGATGCTGCCCATTTTTCGGGCCGGCTTCGGTGGGCCCTTGGGATCCGGCCGCCAGTGGATGAGCTGGATCCATCGCACCGACTTTTGCGAGCTGGTGGCCGCTGCTCTGGAGGATTCCGGCTTCAGTGGGGTCTACAACGCCGTTGCCCCCCAACCGGTTTCGATGGGGCAGTTCGCCTCCACCCTCGGCCAAGTGCTGGGGCGCCCCAGCCTGCTGCCGGTGCCCGGTCCCCTGCTGCAGCTGTTGCTGGGCGACGGCGCCCAGGTGGTGCTCCAGGGGCAGCAGGTGATTCCAGAACGACTGCAGCAAAAGGGCTTCCCCTTCAGCTATCCGGAGGTCAGCGCTGGCCTCGCCGCTGCCACCAGCCCAGCGCCCCGCTGAGCAGGGCGGCCGCCATCAGCAGACCGATGGCAGGGGTGAACAGGGGTTCCCACAGGCGCTGGAACAGCTGCAGGGGGCCATCGACCCCACGGCCATGGAGCACCACGGCCGCGCCGAACCACAGCGCACCGGCCATCACCAGGAACACGTCCGCCACCAGCACGGCATCCAGGAGACCCTTCAGCCGGTGGCCGGGGCCTGCAACCGGGCTTCGATCTCCCCCCGCAACGGTCGCGGGCAGGGGGGCGGTGCGGGTGGGCTCAGCCATTGGAGCGCAGCAGGGAGACGATCTGCTCGGCCATCCTGGCGGTGCCACCGCCGCTGCCGATCCGCTGCTGGCCATTGCGCCGGCAGAGCTCCGGCAGATCTGCGTCCGCCAGCAGGCGCCCGATCAGTTCGCCACTGCGCCGCAGGTTCTTCTCTGTGCCTGTTTCGCCATCGGCGCAGAACAGCGATGGCCCGAGGAGGCGCCGCTGGGCCTCGGCGAAGCCCGGCGTGAACTGGGGCCCGAAGCCTGGCAACTGGAGCACGGGTTTCCCCAGGCCCACCGCCTGTTCGGCGGCGGTTCCGGTCATCGACAGCAGCAGATCGCTTTGCTGCACCACCGCCGCGAAGTGGCCCCAGTGCAATCGCAGCCGCAGGGGCCCCTTCCGCAGTTCCTCGCCATGGAGGCTCCAGCCCAGGGGTTCGGCGCAGGTTGTGATCCGATCAACCGTGAGGTCGCCCACGAGGGCCGCATCAAGGGCGAGCCGCCCGGGGGCCTGCAGGGGCTGCGGCAGGTGGTTGAGCACCTCCAGCATCAGCTCCAGGTTGCTGAGGGCTTCCGGCAGACGGCTGCCCGGCAGCAGCCCCAGCCGCTGGGAGGCACGGGGCGCGTCTGGGGGCGTGAGCGGTGCGCTCGCCTCCAGCACCCGGTCGAGGAAGGGGTTCCCCAGAAACTCCACCGGCCGCCCCAACTGGCCGCTGAGGTCGGTCGCGGTGAGGGCGTCCCGGCTGAAGACGCGGCGGAACCGGCGGCTCTTTAGACACGTGCCGCAGGGCCAGGGGAGTCGCAGTCGGCCTTCGTAATGGCTGGAGTAGGCAACCAGATAGGTGACCACGGGCCGGCCCACCAGGGCGGCGGCCATCACGGGGATCACATCGCCTACGACCACCACCAGGTCGACCTGGCTCGCCACCCGGAGCAGCAGCGCCAGGCGCCGCAGCAGGTAGAGCACCTGCCCTTGGAGGATCTCGGTGAGCCGCCCGCGATGGCTGGTGTAGCCCAGGCCGCCGGTGCTGTACTCGCGGGTCTGGCCCAGCACCGGCAAGCCCGCCTGGCGGTAGGCCTGGCCGTGGCCCACCAGGGGTAAGGCCGTCACCTGCAGACCACGGGCCTGCAGCTCCTGGCCCATTAAGGCGCCGCTGAGGTCTTCGCCATGCCCGTTGCTGAGCAGCAGGACCCGGCTCACCCGTCGAGCCAGCCCTTGAGTTTCTCCAGGGCCTTCCATCCCGGCTTGCGGGTCAGTCCGTCGGCGATTGACTCATGCAGTTCCCCGGCCAACTCGGGGGCCATCGCCATCACCCGACGCACCAGATCCACGTGCTCGCGCACCCCTTTGGCGTTGGTTTCCAGCAGGGCAAGGCTGAGGTTGATGCGGGCCTGGGGATCCTGGGGATTGATCTTCACCGCCGTGCGGGCCGAGCGCAGGGCTTGCTCGGGTTGGTCGTCGAGAAGCTGCAGCCAGGCCAGGCAGGTCCAGCCGGCGGCATGGCGCGGGGCCTGGGCGGTGATCGCCTCGAAATCGGCCAGCACTTCGGAAACCGGAGCCCCCTGCTGATAGCGACCGATGGCTTCCTCGAAGAGGGTGTCGTGGCTGGCCGTCATGGTCGCGGAAGCGGGACGCGGGTGGGCCACCAGATTCCCATGGGGGCCGCCGGTCCCCTTCGTCCGGGGGTGCACGGGCCCTGGATCAGACCGCGAAGGAACTGCCGCAGCCGCAGGTTTGGCTGGCATTGGGGTTGCTGAAGTTGAAGCCGCCGCCGATCAGGGCGGAGCTGAAATCCAGCTGCATGCCGTAGATGTAAAGAAGGCTTTTGGGATCACTCACCACGCGAAAGGCCGGGGCCCCCTCGGGTTGGTAGGTGTAGATCGCGTCATCGGCGGCGATCGCGTCGGCGTCGATGAAGTCCATGGTGTAGCTCATGCCGCTGCAGCCGCCGGAGCGAACCCCCACCCGCAGAACCTTTTCTTCCCCTTGCTGCTGGCACAGGGACCCCAGCTGCTTCATGGCAGGAGCGGTCACCAGGATGCCCTTGCCGTCGGTGGCGGTATGGGTGCGGGGGCTGGTATCGACGGTCATCGGCGTGCGGGGGGAATGGACGGGATGGTCAGTGGGCCCACTCTATGGAGGCTGGCTCCATAGAGTCGTGCCATCGGATGGGGAAACGGGTGCGGGTTGCGATCGTGGGTGCAGGGTTGGCCGGCCTGGCCGCAGCGGTGGATCTCTGCGATGCCGGCCACCAGGTGGATCTCTACGAATCCCGGCCTTTTGTGGGCGGCAAGGTGGGCAGCTGGGTCGATGGCGACGGCAACCACATCGAGATGGGGCTGCACGTCTTCTTTTTCAACTACGCCAACCTCTTTGCCCTGATGCGCAAGGTGGGGGCCTTCGGCAACCTGTTGCCCAAGGACCACACCCACCTGTTCGTGAACCGCGGCGGTGACCTGCGGGAACTCGATTTCCGCTTTCCGGTGGGGGCCCCCTTCAACGGGCTCAAGGCCTTCTTCACCACCCCCCAGCTCGACTGGATCGACAAGCTCCGCAACGCCCTGGCCCTGGGCACCAGCCCGATCGTGCGGGGCCTGGTGGATTACGACGGCGCCATGGCGGTGATCCGTGATCTGGATCGCATCAGCTTCCAGGAGTGGTTCCTGGGCCACGGCGGCAGCCGCCGCAGCATTGAGCGGATGTGGAATCCGATCGCCTATGCCCTGGGCTTCATCGATTGCGAGGCCATCTCCGCCCGCTGCATGCTCACCATCTTCCTGATGTTTGCGGTGCGTACGGAGGCCTCCAAGCTCAATCTGCTCAAGGGCTCCCCCCACCGTTGGCTCACCGGCCCGATCGTGGAGTACATCCAGGCCCGGGGCGCCCGGGTTCACCTCCGCCATCGGGTCACCGACGTGCCCTTCGAGGAGGGGCCCGAGGGACCCCGGGTCACGGCCCTGGCCCTGGGTACCCCCGAGGGGGAGGTGCGCGTTGAGGCCGACGTCTACCTGGCGGCCTGCGATGTGCCTGGCATCCAACGACTCTTGCCGGCCGCCTGGCGCCGCTTCCCCCAGTTCGATCACATCTACAGGCTCGAGGCGGTGCCGGTGGCCACGGTCCAGCTGCGCTACGACGGCTGGGTCACGGAGCTGGGCGACACAGGCGAGGCCCAAAGCCGCCGCCGCAACCTGGGCACCCCAGCCGGCCTCGACAACCTGCTCTACACGGCCGATGCCGACTTCAGCTGTTTCGCCGACCTGGCCCTGGCCAGTCCCGCCGATTACCGCAAGGAGGGGCTGGGCTCTCTCCTGCAGTGCGTGCTCACCCCTGGGGACCCCTGGATCCCGAAGAAAACCGAGGAGATCGTGGCCCACACCGATGCCCAGGTACGGGCCCTGTTCCCCTCGGCCCAGGGCTTGAAGCTGGTATGGAGCAACGTGGTCAAGCTGGCCCAGTCGCTGTACCGGGAAGCTCCGGGGATGGAACCGTTCCGCCCAGCCCAGGCCACGCCGGTGGCCAATTTCTTCTTGGCCGGCAGCTACACCCGGCAGGACTACATCGATTCGATGGAAGGCGCCACAATGAGTGGCAGGTTGGCGGCCGCCGCCATCGTTAACGCACCCGTCGCCCTGGCGACCAACCCCGCCGTGGTCTGAACAGTTATGGGCCGATGGTTGGAACACAGTGTGACCACCGAGATCCGCTCCCCGGTTGATCGGGTCTGGGAGGTCTGGAGCGACCTGGAGGCCATGCCCCGTTGGATGCGCTGGATCGAGTCGGTGCGCACCCTTGAAGATCCCGATCTCACCGACTGGACGTTGGCGGCCCAGGGGTTTCGCTTCCACTGGAAGGCCCGCATCACCCAACGGGTTCCGGCCCAGCAACTGCACTGGGAATCCGTTGGGGGCTTGCCCACCCGCGGGGCGGTGCGTTTCTATCCACTTGAGGAAGAACGAACGGCGGTGAAACTCACCGTCAGCTACGAGTTGCCTGGGGTGGTTGCACCTTTGATGGAACCCAGCATTCTTGGAGGCATTGTCACCAAGGAACTCCAGGCCAATCTGGATCGTTTTCGTGACCTGGTGCAGAGCGGCTATGGCCAAGCCTGATTCCAATCCCGCCATCCCGACCCTGGGATCTACCCCAGCCCAGGGCCCTAGGGCCCTCCGTCTGCTGGCGCTTCTCCCCCTGATGGCTCTGGCTTCCTGCACTGCGCCGCCTCCCCCCACCGTCTCCGTCCCCGCTCCACCACCCCCCACGGTGTCGGATGCTCCCGTCGCCGTAGGTCTCACCCCACTGCCCACACCCGCCCAGGTGGTCAACGGCCTTCCCCAGGGGCGCATCGATCCCTTTGCGCCGGTGGCCAGTGCTGTGGCCACCACCGATGGCTCTGGTAAACCCCGTGCCACCGCCAAGGCGCCCCTGCAGCCGCCCGAAGGCTTCAGTTTCAGCGGGGTGCTCAGCATCCATGGCAAGGCCCAGGCACTGGTGCAGGTGGCTGGTCAGACGGGCCCCCTCTGCGTCGGTCCCCGCGGTTTCTGTCTTGGATCGGGCATTGCCCCCCTGCTGCCCTCCGGCTGGACGGTGACTTCCATCAATGTGGCCTATGGCCTGCTGAGCCTGAGCCAGGGCGGCCAGAGCCTCACCCTCAGTCTCTGAGGGCCCGCCCGCTCGCCTCCACCAGGCCGGCCAGATCGTGGGGGGAGGCCTCCGCCTCCAGCCGCCCTAGCAGCTCGCGGCACACCAGGCTGGTCTGGGGGCCGATGGACACCACGGCCACCCCCTTCAGCTGATCTCTCCAGCTGAGGCCGAAGGATTGTTCGAGCATCGAACAGGTGTGCCGCACCGTTTTGCCGCTGCTGAAGGTGATCGCCGCCACCCGCCGCTGCTCCAGCGCCGCCAGGGCCGCCGTTGGCAGGCCGGGCGGACAGCGGGACTCGTAGGCGGCCACCTCCACCACCCGGGCTCCCGCCGCCGCGAACGCTTCGGCCAGCACCGTTCGTCCACCGCTCTGCACCCGGGGCAGCAGCAGCCTCAGGCCCCAGCCGGAAACGGGAAAGTTTTCCAGCAGGCTGTCGGCCACGAACTCCGGCGGCACGAAGTCCGCCCCGGCCCCCAGCTCCTCCAGCCGGGCGGCGGTCTTCCTGCCCACCGCAGCGATCTTCAGGGTCCGGGGGCGGTGGGCCAGGCCCAGTCCTCGCCTGCCCAGTCGGGCCTGCACCGCCTCCACCCCATTGGCGCTGGAGAAGACCAACCAGTGGAAGGCCTCCCACTCCGCCAGGGCGTCATCGAGGGGGCCCCATTCGTCCGGGGGACCGATCACCAGGGCGGGCAGATCAAGCACCTGGGCGCCCGCAGCCTCAAACAACCGGCGGGCTTCCCCCAGTTGGTGCTCAGCCCGGGTCACGGCGATGCAGCGCCCCTGGAGGGGTTGCGCCCCGGGGACCGCTGGCGTTGCGCCCATGCTCACGCCTCCAGCTTCACCATGGCCCCGGCCTGGGCTCTGAGTTGTTGGGCCTCCTGATGGCGGCCCTGGCTCACCAGGAGTTCGATGGCCCGGCGAAAGCTGGCGCGGGAGGCATCGATGTTGCCCCCCAGCAACTGGGCCACCGCCAGGTTCTGGTGGGCTTCGGGGTGGTCGGGTGCCCGTTCAATTGCCCGTGCGTAGGCCGTCAGGGCGGCGGCGATGTCCCCCTGGCGGCGCCGGATTAGTCCCAGGTTGTACCAGGCCAGGGCCACCTCGGGGGCCACGGCCGTGGCGGTTTCCGTGAGCCGGCCGGCCTCCTCGAGTCGATCGTGCTGCAGCAGCAGTGCCGCCAGGTTGAGGCGAGCCGCCAGGGTCAGCCGGGGGATGAGGGGCAGCTCCAGGGCCTGGCGGTAAAGGGCTTCAGCGGTGGCGGGATCGCTGTCGTCGTTGGCGATGGCCAGGTGCAGCAGCAGCTCGTAGCGCTCGGGGTGGGCGCTGGCGGGGCAATGCTCCAGCCCCAGGTTCAGCAATTCCAGCCCACTTTGGCGGTTGCCTTCGCTGATCTCCAGGCCTCCGAGCTTGGCGCAGACGTAGGGATCGGTGGGCCGTTGGCGTAGTTCCCGCTCCATGGCCTTGCGCAGCCGCCGGGCCTTGTCGCCGCTGGCGATCAGCTCGGGGCGGTAGCCCCCATGCAGCAGGGCCGGCTCGGTGCAGTCGGCCAGCCGCCAATGGGGCTCGGTCACCAGCAGCTCTGCCACGCTGTCGTCGACCATGGCGTGGTATTCCCGGCTCCAGTGGATGGCTGGATGGCGCCGGAACAGGCGGCTGACACTCGAGTAAGGCGATTGGCGGGAGCCGAGCTCATGGCGCAGCAGGTTGATCAGCAGCACGTCGGGCTGGGCCATCAGCGCCCGCAGGGGCGCGCGGGCCTCCGGCCGCAGCACCTCGTCGGCGTCGAGCACCAGCACCCAATCGCCCCGAACCCACTCCAGGGCCTGGTTACGGGCGGGGGCGAAATCCCCCGGCCAGGGGATTTCGTGCACCGTGGCCCCGTGCTCCCGGGCAAGGGCGACGGTGCCATCGCGGGAACCCGTGTCCACGATCACCATCTCATCGACGAACCCCTTGACCGCCTCCAGGCAGGGTCCGAGGCGTTCCGCCTCGTCCCGCACGATCATCGAGAGGCTGAGCATGGCGGTATCCGGGATCGGCTGAGGCTAGTGGCTACCGCCCGGCGAATCAGTCGGTGAAGCCCCCCTCCAGGCCCCCTTGGCCCAGGCCCAGCCGCTCCAGGGCCGCCGCCTGGGCCAGGGGGGTCTGGGAGAAGCTGTGGGCGCCGGGCACCCCTTGGGCCAGCAGGGGCCCCAAGGTCTCCCATAGGTAGGGGCTGCCGTAGACCACCACGGCGGCGAGCCGGCGGGCCGTCTGGAGTTGGGTCACCACGGCCCCCCAGGGTTCCTCGCCGCCGGCGCTGCCGCGGAAGGGGTTGCCGCGCACGAACAGCTGCAGCAGCACCGGTCCGGGGGGTAGCCGTTCGAGCGCCAGGGGGGCGGCCGGATCGGAGGCCCAGGGGCTTGGGCCGCGGCCGTCGATCAGGCAGGGGATGTAGCCGATTGAGGCGGGCCGCTGCAGGGCCGGGGCCATCAGGGGCAGAAACGGCGCCGCCAGGGCGTTGTCCAGGCGAATCAGGTTGAGGCCGGGGCCAGGGGGGAGCGACGGCTGCCCGACCAACGCGAACTCCAGGCCGATGTCCACCAGCTCCCGCTCCAGGGAAGGGTCGGCGTCTGCTTCTCGGTTGGCTAACTGATCGAGGTCAGCGAGCATCCCTGCCGCCCCTGCTGGAGCCCCCTGTCTTGCCGGACCCAGCCGATCCAGGGCGCCCTGGCGGCGTTGCAGGCTGGCCTCCAGCCGTTGCCGGGGAATTCGCCCCGATTCCACCGCTGTGGCCACGGCCTCGATGGCGGCACGGGCCTCGCCGGGCATCAGCAGCAGGTCCGCTCCTGCTTCGAAGGCCAGCAGGGCCGCCTCGCCGGGTCCGTGATGGGCGGCGATCGCCTCCATCACCAGGGCATCGGTGACGATCAGCCCCTCGAAACCGAGGTCGCGTCGCAGCAGGCCTTCGAGCACGGCCGGCGACAAGGTGGCAGGTCTTTCGGCATCCAGGAGCGGCAGATGGAGGTGGGCGGTCATCACCGCCGCCACCCCCGCCGCGATCGCCTGGCGGAAAGGGGGCAACTCCACCGCCTCCAGCCGCTGGCGGTCGTGGGGAAGGCAGGGCAGTTCCAGGTGGGAGTCGCTGCTGGTGTCGCCGTGGCCTGGGAAATGCTTGGCGCAGCAGAGCACCCCCTCCGCTTGGGCCCCCCGCAGGAAGGCGGCCGCCAGGGCCCCTGCGGTGGCGGGATCCTCGCCCCAGGCCCGCACATTGATCACCGGGTTGGCCGGGTTGTTGTTGACGTCGCAGACGGGCCCCAGCACCCAGTTGAGCCCCAGCAGACGGGCCTCTCGGCCGGTGCACTGGCCATAGCGCTCTGCCAGGGCCAGGGCCCGCTGGGGCTCGCGCCCGTGCAGCCGCCCCAGCGCTAGGGGCGGCACCAGCCATCGGGCCCCTTCGAAGCGCTGGCCCACCCCCTCCTCCACATCGGCGCAGAGCAGCAGGGGGCCGTCGGCCCAGCCCTGCAACTGGTTGCAGCGCAACCGCAGCTCGGCGCCGCTCCCCCCCAGCAGGATCACACCGCCCACGCCTTTGCCCAGCAAGCTGCGCAATTCAGAGTTGGGGAGCTCCCAGCGGGGGTAGCGGCGTTGGCCATCGCTCCGGTGGCCACTGGCGCGGACCACCACCAGGCTGGCCACCTGATGGCGCAGTTCCCGGGCGGCGTCCTCAGGCGGTTGGGTCATCGATCTCGCCGTCTCCGTCGTCTGAGCCGTCGGGAATGGGTCCCCGCTCCTGCCGCTGCTGCTCCAGCTGGTTGAGCAGGCCCAACACGCTTGTGCCCTTCTCGAGGCTGCGGTCCAGTTGGAAAATGACTTCGGGGGTGCGGCGCATGTTCAGTCGCCGGCCCAGTTCCCCTTTCACATAGGGGGCCGCCGAGATCAGGCCCGCCAAGGCCTCGTTGCGCACCTCCTCGCTGCCGTAGATGCTCACGTAGATCTTGCAGTGCTGCATGTCGCCGGCTAGGTCGACGGTGGTGACGCTGACCATGCCGAGACCAACCCTCTCGTCCTTGATGCCGGTGACCAGCAATTCACTGATCTCGCGGCGAATCAGTGCCGCCACCCGCTCCACCCTGCGGCCCTGTGCCATGGCTAAGCCAGCGGTGCTGCAGGGTTCACCATGGCACGCAGCACCAGCACCAGGCTGATCAGACCGCTGACCGTCGCGCCAATCAGCGCCACGGCTGTCACGGGATTGCGGGCACGGCTCAGCAGCGGTTCCAGCACCGAATTGAGCACCCCCAGCCCCACGGCCACCAGGTAACGCGGATAGCGCGTCACGTTGAGGAGAAAGTCCTTCATGGCCGGGGCAACAGCGGCGGTGCGAGCGTGCTGGCTACTCTGCCGTCCAAAGGGCCATCCTGCTGATGCTGGAGCTTCACCAGTTCCGACACTCCGCCTTCTGCGAGAAGGTGCGTCTCATCTTGGCGGCCAAGCAACTTCCCTACACCGTGGTGGAGGTGGCTCCAGGCCTTGGCCAGTTGGAGTTGTTCAGGCTGTCTGGCCAAAAGCAGGTGCCCGTGCTGGTGGACGGGGGTGAGGTGATCGCCGACTCCACTGCCATTGCCCTGCATCTGGAACGGGCCCACCCCGAGATTCCCCTGGTGCCCCCAGAGAGCCCTGAGCAGTCCGTCGAGCGGGCCAGGGTGCTTCTGCTCGAAGACTGGGCCGACACCGCCCTTGCGGCCGGTGCCCGTTTGGCCCTGCTGCAGGCGGCCATGGCCGACCCTGTGCTGCGATCGGCCCTGTTGCCTGATTCCACCCCCGATCTGCTGCGCTCCCTGGTGGGGGCCCTGCCGGGGGATCTGCTCTCCGGGGTGGGCCAGGTGATGGGCCGCAGCCAGGGCCAGCAGCTGCAGGCCAACCTGGAGCAGTTGGCCACTCTGGTGACTGACCAGGGTTACCTCGTGGGCCAGCGGCTGACCCTGGCGGATCTGGCGGTGGCGGCCCAGTTGTCGCTGCTGAAGTTCCCCGCCAGTGCCGGCGCGCCCCTGGCCGGACGGGGCGTGCCCGGAGTGGCCGATTCGCTGCTGCTCGAGCCGCTCTTCCTCTGGCGTGATCGCCTTTACGAGGAAGTGGGCCGCGCCTGAGCATCCCCTGAGCCCTTGCCATGTCTGACCCCCTTTTGCGCGAACTCGACCACTACGTGGTGCTGGAGCCGGGAGCTGAGGAGCGCATCCTCACGGCCGAGGAAACCCTGGCCTGGCTTGGGGGCCTGCTGGCGTCCCTACCCGAGCCCCCTTTTGATCTGGTGGATCAGGTCACCGCTGCCCTTCAGGCCCAACGATTGCTCGACACGGCCTGCGAACTGGAGTTGGAGCCAGGCCAGGTGGTGCAGTGGTTCGCGGTGCGCCTGGAGCCGCCCGGCAGCTGATTCCTAGAGCTCAGGCGATGGGGTGGGGCCATCCGGATCTGGGGGCCTGGGCCGCTCCTTGAGCACCCCAGGCAAGGCCGCGAGCACCTGCTGGGCCACCTCTTGCGGGGAGCCCCCGCCCTGAACCACATGCAAATCCGCATGGGCGTAGAGCGGTCGCCGCTGTTCCAGCAGCTCCTCCAGCCGCTTCTCCGGGTCTGCCACCGCCAGCAGGGGCCGGGGGGTGGGATCGGCCCGCAGCCGCTCCAACAGCAGCTCCGAGGGGGCATCGAGCCAGATCACCACCCCGTTGTGAAGATGGCCCCAGTTCTCCGGCCGCGTCACCACGCCTCCGCCGGTGGCCACCACCAGCGAATGCCAGGTGGAGATGCGGTTCAGCACGGCGCTCTCCAGCTGCCGGAAACCCGCCTCGCCCTCCCGTTCGAAGAGCTCGGCAATGCCACATCCGGCCACCCGCTCGATGCTGGTGTCGGCATCGAGGAAGCGGTAGCCCAGGGCCTCCGCCAGGGGGCGCCCCACGGCGCTTTTACCGGCACCCATCATCCCCACCAGGTAGAGGTTGAGACCCTGGAGTCGGCGGCGCAGGTCAACGGCTCCGGGCTGGACCGATTCGGCCATGGGCAGTTGCATCCTGCCTAGGATGTTGCCTCACTATCCAGCGCGTGATGACGGCAGCGGCTGCCCACGGTGAAGGCAGGGCCTGCGTGATCACCCGGCGGGCCACCTTCAGCTCCAGCCACCTTTATTGGTTGCCGGAGCTGAGCCCTGAGGAGAACCACGCCCGTTTCGGCCGCTGCAGCCTGGCTCCCGGCCATGGCCACAACTACGAGCTGGTGGTCGCCATGGCGGGTGGGCTCGACGCCGATGGCATGGTGCTCAACCTCTCCGACGTCAAGCACGCCATCCGGCGGGAGGTCACCGATCCCCTCGACTTCCGCTTCCTCAATGAGGTCTGGCCGGAGTTCAATCTCGCCACTCCGGAGGGATCGCTGCCCACCACCGAGGCCCTGGCCCAGGCGATCTGGCGGCGGCTGTCGCCCCACCTGCCGCTCACGGGCCTGCGCCTCTACGAACAATCCACTCTCTGGGCCGACGTGCTCGGCAATCCCATGGAAGCCTTCCTCTCGATCCGCACCCACTTCGCCGCTGCCCACCGCCTGGCTCGCCCGGAGCTCTCGGCTGAGGAAAACGACGCCATCTATGGCAAGTGCGCCAGGCCCCATGGCCATGGCCACAACTACCTGCTCGATGTGACCGTGCGGGGCGCGATCGATCCCCGCAGCGGCATGGTCTGCGACCTGGCGGAGCTGCAGCGGTTGGTCGATGAGCTGGTGGTGGAACCCTTCGATCACACCTTCCTCAACAAGGACGTGGCCCATTTCGCCACCTGCGTGCCCACGGCCGAGAACATCGCCCTGCACATCGTCGATCTGCTGACCGCGCCGATCGCCGCCACCGGCGCCCGCCTCCACAAGGTGCGCCTGCAGGAAAGCCCCAACAACGCCGCCGAGGTCTTCGCCGAATCCCCGCAACTCGAGATGCGGCCGCCCGCCCTGGAGGCCCTGGTCGCGGTTTGATCCGGCTTGTGCTGGCCATCAGTCTCGATGGCCGGCTTGCTCCCCCCGAGGGCGGTGCTGCCCAGTTGGGCGGGGCCGGGGATCGGGCCGTGTTGGAGGAAGCCCTCGCCTGGGCGGACGGGGCCCTGATCGGCGCAACGACTTTGCGGTTGCATGGCTCCACCTGCCTGATCCGTCGCCCGAAACTGCTGGCCCAGCGGCGCCAGGACGGACGGGATGACCAGCCCGTAGCCCTGGTGGTCAGCCGAGGTGGCGGCTTTGATCCAGGCCTGGCTTTTTTTCGTCAGCCCCCCAGGCGCTGGCTGCTGGCCCCTGAAGGCACCAGCGCTTTCGGCTTTGAGCGCAGCCTTCCCCTTGCCCCATGGCCAGGGCTGTTGGAGCGGCTCGCTGGGCTGGGCCTCCACCGCCTGGTGCTGCTGGGTGGCGCCCAACTGGCCGCCAGCCTGCTGGCGGAGGATCTGGTGGACGAGCTGCAGCTCACCCTTTGTCCCCGGTTGCTGGGGGGCACCCACGGCTGGTTGCCCCCTTCAGTCGCCCTGTCATCGGCGGATTGGGAGCTGCAAGAGCACCGTCCCCTGGGCCAGGGGGAGTTGCTGCTGCGCTACCGCAGGCTTCCGCTCAGCTCGGCGGCGGACGATCCCCTGGCGGCGTTTCCCCGCCCTGGGGCGGCGGGAAGCGGTGCTGCAGGAAGCGGCGCTGCAGATCCTTGAGGGAGACGTCCCGCAGGCTGTCCGGCGGCAGGTTGAGCAACCGGGCCACGCAACGCTTGATCACCGCCTCGCTGTCGTCCCCCACCCGGCCGGAGAGCAACTCGCTGATGACACCGATGCTGCGCCCGCTGCTGTCGATTTCGTTGACCAGGCAGGCGCTGGCGGGGGCCGCCAACTGCTGGCAGGGTTTCTGAAGGCTCTCCGCCAGGGTGGGTTGCCCTCCGGAGGCGGCCTGGACGCACAGTCGCCCGAGGTGCTGCTCCAGTTGGGGCCGCATCATCAGCAGCAGGGGGCGCATCAGCCCCGCCCGGGCGGGGGGCGGCACCAAAAGGCCCAGAGCGATCAGGGCGGTGGTTAGCGTTGCTGCCCACGGGGTACGCCCCCTTCCCCTGCCCCTGAATGGCTGAGTTGCAGGCCCGCTGGCACCGGTCCATGGCGGAGTTTCCCCAGGGGCCATGGCAGGAGCTTGTCGCGGCGTCGGGCCTTCCCTTCTACTCCTGGAACTGGCTCCATGGTCTGGAGACGTCGGGGAGCATCACGGCCCGCGAGGGCTGGCAGCCCATGCATCTGGGGCTGTGGCGGGGCGAACAGTTGGTGGCTGCGGCGCCGCTTTATCTCAAGGGCCACAGCTACGGCGAGTTCGTCTTCGACCATGCCTTCGCCCAGCTCGCCGGCCAGCTGGGCCAGCGTTACTACCCCAAGTTGCTGGGCATGAGCCCCGTCAGCCCGGTGCAGGGGTACCGGTTCCATGTGGCCCCTGGCGAGGAGGAGGCTCCGCTCACGGCCCTGATGTTCCGGCTGATCGAGGACTTTTGCCGCCAGAACGGCATCCTCAGCTGCAATCTGCTGTCGGTGGATCCAGCCTGGTTGCCCTTGGCGGAGGCCGCCGGCTGGGCCCGCTGGCTGAACCAGCGCAGCGAATGGACCAACCCAGGCTTCGCCAGCTTCGATGACTACCTGGCGGGGTTCAATGCCAACCAGCGCCGCAACATCAAACGGGAGCGCCGGGCGGTTGCCGAGGCGGGGCTCACGCTCACACCGCTGGTGGGGGAGGCCATCAGCGAGGCGATGCTGCTGCGCATGCATCGCTTCTACGCCGACCACTGCAGCCGCTGGGGTGCCTGGGGCAGCAAGTATCTCCGTGAAGACTTTTTTCTCTATGCCCATGGGCACCTGCTTGAGCAGCTGGTGTTGTTCAGTGCCCACCGGGGCGATCCCACTGAGCCGGTGGCGATGTCACTCTGCGTCCACAGCGAAGACGCCCTCTGGGGCCGCTACTGGGGCAGCGACGTCGATCTGGAGAACCTCCATTTCGAGACTTGTTATTACGCGCCCATCGCCTGGGCGATCGAGCGGGGCCTGCGTCGCTTCGATCCCGGGGCCGGCGGCAGCCACAAGCGGCGGCGCGGCTTTCTGGCTGAACCCCAGATCAGCCTGCATCTGTGGACGGAGCCGGCCTTTGACACCATCGTTCGCCGCTGGCTGCCTGAGGCCAACGCCCGGCAGCTTGAGGAGATCGAGGCGGTCAACGCCGAACTGCCCTTCAGCCGCCCGCCTGTGGGGCTGGAGGCCCCTGCTTAGCATCGTCGAATGGCCGCTTTCAACTCTGCCCAACGCCAGCAGCTCGATGGGGCCCTCTCCCAGCGCTTCATCGAGCTCGATCCGGCTGGCTATTTCCTGATCCGCCTCGATGCGGAGGCCGGGGAGCTGGTGGCCGAGCACTTCAGCAACGGCATCAATGATCAGGGCCTGGCCACCGATCCCGACAGCGGTGAGGTGCTGAGTTGCCGGGGTGGCGCACCAAGGGCACCCGTTACGGTCTATCGGGGCCGATCAGCCAAGGAATTGGGCATGGCCCTCACCGAAGGGGAGGGTCCTCTACCCCTGAGCCGCCTCGACCATGCGCTCTACCTGGGTCGGGAGTTTCAGAAGGCTGAAGCTTGTCTGCAGAGCGGCCAGGACTACGTGCAGGATTGAGACAGGCTCAATTGATCCTTGGGACCGGCGCCTAACGGCCGGGGTGCTCAGGCAGGCTGAAGCTCCCGGCTCGGTTTCGCTGGCTCCCTGGGGGGATCGGGGGGCAACGAGGCCAGCTGCTCCTGGATTTCCCGGGTCACGATGCTCCGGTACTCCTGGAAATGCTCGTTGTGGGCCAGGGTCACCAGGAACTGTTCAAGGGTTTTGGGGTTGCGGCGCGCCACGGTGAGCAGGCTGCTCCAGAAACGCCAACGGGTATCGCGCACGATGCCTTGGCGCCAGATCACGATTGCCAGGGCGCGCACATCGGTGAGGGGCGGCAGGGCTGGTTTGTCAGACTTTTCGGGGCGATAGAAGGCCGTCCACCGTGGCTCGCCCATCTTGAGGTAGTAGTGCTTCACCCGGTCGATGTAGGCGTTGGGCTCATAGAGCCGGCAGAACGCATCCACGTATTCGTTGGCGATATCGCGGATGGGCCGGGTGGGCACGAAGTTGAGCAGGTTGGTCTGGTTCACCCCCTTGGCGTCAGCCTTCTCCTCGATCAGTCGGCCCTCCTTCTCCAGGCGATGCCATAGGCCGGTGTTGGGAAGGGCCTGCAGCATGCCCATCATGGCGGCGGGGATGCCGGTGTTGCTCACGAAGCGCACGATCCGATCGCCGGCGCCGCTCTTCTCCCCATCGAAACCAATGATGAAACCCGCCATCACCCTGATCCCGTAGGAGGTGATCCGATCCACGGATTCCTCAAGCGAACTGCGGGTGTTCTGGTGTTTGCCGGCCACCGATAGGCTGGCCTCATCGGGGGTTTCGATGCCGAGGAACACCGCCTCAAAGCGGGCCTCGGCCATCATTCGCATCATCTCCTCATCGGCGGCAAGATCCACCGACGCCTCGGTGGTGAAGGAGAAGGGATAGCCGTGATCGATTTGCCAGTGCTTGATTGCCGGCAATAGCAACTTGGCGTTGCGTTTGTTGCCGATGAAGTTGTCGTCGACCAGGAAGATGGCGCGGCGCCAGCCCAGGTCGTAGAGGCGCTGCAGCTCCGCCACCAGCTGGTCGGGCGTCTTGGTGCGGGGTTTGCGGCCGTAGAGAACGATGATGTCGCAGAACTCGCACTGGAACGGGCAACCGCGCGAGAACTGAACGCTCATCGAGTCGTAGGCGTCGAGCTCCAGCAGATCGAAGCGCGGAATGGGTGTACCCGTGACATCGGGCTTCACCCCATTGGAGCTGAAGCGTCCGCTGGATTCACCGCGCTCAATCGCTTCGATGAACATCGGCAGCGTGATCTCCCCCTCATCGAGGATCTTGAAATCCACCAGATCCAGCTCCGGTGCATCCGGGGTGGAGCTGGCGAAGGGGCCCCCCACCGCCACCGGCAGCCCGCGGGCCTTGGCCTTGGCGATCTGCCGCTGCATGTCTTCTTTCTGGACGATCATCCCGGAGATGATCACCAATTCCGCCCAGTCCCATTCCTCGTCGCTGACCTCGCGAACGTTGCGATCCGCCAGCTTCATCTCCCAGCTCTGGGGCAGCAGCGCCGCCACCGTGACCAGGCCGAGCGGCGGC
This sequence comes from Synechococcaceae cyanobacterium ELA445, assembly GCA_037134455.1. Taxonomy (GTDB): domain Bacteria; phylum Cyanobacteriota; class Cyanobacteriia; order PCC-6307; family Cyanobiaceae; genus ATX-6F1. The sequence continues at coordinate 90,454 of JBAXME010000003.1, forward strand.
AGCAGCACCTTGCGGTTCACCAGCTCGAGAATCTTCTCGTAGCTCCAGAAGGTTTTCGGAAATTCCGGGTAGATGAACAGGGCGCGCATGCCGTCCTGGATAGGTGGATTCAATGGTCGGCTGGCCCGCTTGATGGGGGGCAACAGCTTTGGAGTCATGGGTCCACCCTAGGCCTGTCCCCCCGGGCGGTGGCCGGTTTCTGCTCTAATGACTTGGTTGTGTTCCTTCGACAACCATGGACGTGGCGCTCTATTTCGGTCTGGTGGCCGGCGGTTTGGCGGCGGCGGCTGTGATTGCCGGTGTGCTGCGGGGCATTCGCCTGATTTGAAGCGGTTTCGTTGATCCGCTTGCTCTCCAAATCCGTGCGACCGCCTGGGCCTTCGCTCAGGTGGTTGCGGGAGCCAAGCGGCGGCGCCCATTCCAGGCCAGCTCCCATACCCCTAGGGCCAGGCCCAGGCTCCCTAGAAGGGCAAAGGTGCCCTGCAGGCCAATGCTGAGGCTCAGGCTGGCGGCCAGCAGCCCGCTTAACCCGCCGCCGCCGAGGAAGGCGATCTGACCCAGGCCCGCCATCCGGCCCCGCAGCACCACCGGAGCGGCCACCTGGGTGATCAGATTGCTTCCAGCCAGCAGGCCTGCGGTACCGGCACCGATCAGCAGCGCCATCGCCAGGCTGAACAGCTGGTTGGGGGCCAGGGCCATGCCCAACTGGGCCAGGGCCGTCAGCAGCGTGCACACCCCCAGCAGCACGCCAGGCCGCCGGCTCAGCCAGGTGCTGTTGCGCTGCAAAAGCACGCCGCCGCTGATGCTGCCCACGGCGATCACGCTGGTGAACAGCCCCAGGTCCTGGGGGCTGGAACCAACCAGATGGGCGGCCATCAGCGGGGCCAGGCCGGGGTGGAAGAAGCCCACCAGGCAGGCGAAGCCTGTGAACAGCAGCACGTGGCGCAGGCCGCCGCCGCACTCGCGCCAGGCGGTGCCCAGGGAGGCACCGCGGCCGCCCGAACTGCGTTGTTCCCGATCCCGATGGGGGTTCAGCAGCCAGATCACCGTCGCCACCGGCAGCAGATAGCTGGCCGCATCGATGGTCAGGGCGGCCGTGGGGCCCGTCAGGGCCAGCAACCAGCCGCCAAGGGGTGGGCCCACCAGCTTGCCCACGTTGAACACCACCGAAAAGCTGGTCAGGTAGGGCGCCAGTTGGGCCGGTTCATCCACCAGCAAGGCGCAGTACTTGTTGCGAGCGGTGAGCTCAAAGGAACTGGCCAGCCCCACCGCCAGGGTGCTCAGCAGCAGCAGGGTCACCTGGGCCCCGCCCCTCAGCAGTGGGATGGCGATGGCCCCGAGGGAGGCGCCCGCCACCAGGCACCATTGGGCCCGAATGAGGATCCGCTCGCAGCCGATCCGATCGGTCCAGACGCCGGCCAGGCCGCTTACCAGCAGCGATGGCAGGGCGATGGCGGCGAAATGCAGGGCCAGCATCAGAGGGTTGTGGGTCCCGTTCATCAGGATCCAGCCCTTGGCGGTCAGACCTGCGAAGGACCCCGCCGTGGAGAGGCCGGAGGCGATCAGGAACGTGGTGCGCTGATGGCGGAGGATCCAGCCCATCAGGTGGGTCAAGCCTCGCCCCGGAGGCTGGTCACCGCATCGTTCACCATGGCTTTCGCCCCCACCACCACGCCCTCCAGGTCGTAGGTGTGGGCTGCGGTGAGGCGAACCGGCACCAGGGTGCCCGGGGCTGCGCTCAGGCCCCCTTCGCCGGGCCGCACCCGCACTTCGCCATCCACATCCGGGGCAAAGCGGGCGCAGCGGCCCAGCATCTCCCCGTTGCTGGGGTTCTCCTGTTCGATCAGCACATCCACGATCCGCCCCACCCAGGTCTGGTTGCGCTCCTGGGCGATCGGCTGTTGCAGCTCCATCAACCGACGGCGGCGCTCCTGGGCCACCTCGCTCGCCACGGGATCGGGCAAATCGGCGGCCGCGGTGCCCTCCTCGGGCGAGAAGGTGAACACCCCCACGTGGTCGAAGCGTTGCTCGGCCACGAAGTCGAGCAGATGCTGGAAGTGCTCCTCGGTTTCTCCCGGGAAGCCGACGATGAAGGTGGTGCGCAGGATCGCGTCGGGCAGTTCGGTGCGAATGCGCTGCAGCAGGCCACCGGTCACCCCGGTCTGCCAGGGGCGGTTCATGGCCCGCAGCACCTCGGGGTGGCTGTGCTGCAGGGGCAGATCCAGATAGGGCAACACGTTGGCCACCTCCCGGTAGGCCGAGAGCACCTCAGGGGTGAGGCCGGTGGGGTAGGCGTAGTGGACCCGGATCCAGGGGATCTCCACCTCGCCGAGGGCCCGCAGCAGTTCCGCCAGCTGGGGTTTGCCGTAGAGGTCGAGGCCGTAGTTGGTGGTGATCTGGCTGATCAGAATCAGCTCCTTGACCCCCTGGGCGGCCAGTTGTTGGGCCTCAGCCACGATCGATTCGATCGTTCTGGAGCGCTGGTCGCCCCTGAGCTTGGGAATGATGCAGAAGGCGCAGCGGTAGTCGCAGCCCTCGGCCACCTTCAGATAGGCCACGGCCTCGGAGGTGGTGCGATAGCGGGGCAGATGCTCGTCGGCCACAAAGGTGGGAACGGCGCTCACCTGGTTCACCCGTTCGCCCGCCTCCACCCGCTCCAGCACACTGACGATGTGCTGGTAGTCGCCCGTGCCGACGATGGCCTTGGCCTCCGGCAGGGAATCCAGCAGTTCCTCTTGGAAGTGCTGGGCCAGGCAGCCGGCGATGATCAGTTCCTTGCCCTGCTCGGCCAGCTCCACCAGGGTGCGCACCGATTCTTCGCGGGCGTCCTGAATGAAGCTGCAGGTGTTCACCACCACCACCGACGCTTCGCTCTCATCGGCGCTGACGCCATAGCCAGCCGAGGCCAGCAGACCGAGCATGTGTTCGGTGTCCACCCGGTTCTTTTCGCAACCCAGGTGGGCGAAGGCCACCGTGGGTCGGTTGCGGGCGGTGGGCGTGCCGGAGGCTGCGGTCATGGCTGGGCGGGTTGATCCATCACCCTATGGGAGAAGAGGTAACGATTCGAGCCATGACCACCCCCTGGCGCCAGCTGTTCCCCCAGCCCTGTCCCCTGATCGGGGTGGTGCATCTCCAGCCCCTGCCGGGGGCACCTCTGTGGGCGGGGGATCTGGAGGCCGTGCTCCGGGCAGCTCTGGCCGATGTCGAGGCTTACCTGGAGGGCGGTGCCGATGGCTTGATCGTCGAGAACTTCGGGGATGTTCCGTTCTGGGGCGATCGGGTGCCCCCGGAGACGGTGGCGTCGATGGCCCGCATCGCCACCGCCGTGGTGGCCCGCTCGCCGGTGCCGGTGGGCATCAATGTGCTCCGCAACGACGCCCTGGCTGGCCTGGCCATCGCCCAGGCCAGCGGTGCCCGCTTCATCCGGGTGAACGTGCTTACCGGCGCCACCGTCACCGACCAGGGGCTCCTGCAGGGCCCGGCGGCGGAATTGTTGCGCCGCCGCCGCCTGCTGGGGGCCGATGGGGTGCGGATCCTGGCGGATGTGCTGGTGAAGCATGGCGCCCCCCTGGCGCCCCTGGCCATGGGGGAGGCCGTCCGGGATGTGCTGGCCCGGGGCGGGGCCGACGGGGTGATCGTTTCGGGTAGCGGCACGGGCCGTGCCACGGACCCCGGGGATCTCGAGCAGGCGCGCGGGGCCGTCGCCGGAGCTCCGGTGCTGATTGGCAGCGGCGCCACGGTTGAAACCATGGCAACCCTGGCGGCCCGCTGCGATGGGGTCATCGTCGGTACGGCCCTGAAACACGGTGGCGTTTTGGATCAACCGGTGGATCCACGGCGGGTGCGGGATCTCAAGCGGGTGCTGCCACAATCCCCCTAGCGACGTCGAACCCCTTGACCACGAATCGCTTGAACACCCGCCTGGGCAGCCGGCGCCGCGGCGCTGACCTGGGGCCCCGCTGGGTGCGGGTGGTGATGGCCGTGCTGGCCACCGTCGGTGCGATCGACACGGGCGCGATCACCCTCAAGAAATGGGGTGTGCTGGGCGCCCTGACCTGCGCGAAGGATGGTTTCTTCGGTTGCAACGGCTGCGAGAAGGTGCTCGCCAGTGGCTGGGGCACCGTCCTGGGCCAGCCCCTCTCCCTGTTTGGCTTCCTGGCCTACGCCTCCGTGTTGGTCCTGGCGGTGCTGCCGTTGGTGCTCCAGGGGGAGGCTCGGAACAAGTTCATCCAGCCGAGTTGGTGGGGCCTGTTCCTGACCAGCACCGGCATGGCCGTATTCAGTTCCGTGCTGATCGGCGTGATGCTCTTCGCCATCAAGGACTGCTGTCCGTTCTGCATCCTCTCGGCGGTGCTCAGCCTGTCGTTGTTCGTGCTCACCCTGATCGGCGGGGATTGGGAGGACCGGGGCCAGTTGGTGTTCCGTGGCATCCTCCTGGCCCTGGTCGTCGGCCTGATCTCCCTGGGATGGGCGGCTTCGGTGGGCCGCCCCGATGCCGTGGCAACCCGGGGGGTGCCCATTCCCGTCGTTCGGGAAAGCACCCCGCAAACCCTGGCCCTGGCGGAACACCTGGAGCAGGCGGGGGCGGTGATGTACTCCGCCTGGTGGTGCCCCCACTGCCACGAGCAGAAGGAATTGTTCGGCAAGCAGGCCACCGCCAAGCTGAAGATCGTGGAGTGTGCGCCCGACGGGGTGAACAACCAGCGGGCCCTCTGCGAGCAGAAACAGATCGAGGGCTTCCCCAGCTGGGAGATCAAGGGCTCGCTGACTTCCGGGGTCAAGACCCTCAAGGAGCTGGCCAAGCTCAGTGGCTATCAGGGGGCGGTGGCTCCCTGATAGCCACTGAGGGGGGCGGTGGCGATCGCCGCGCCCCGTTGCTGCATGGTGTGCCTGGTCCAAAACGGTTGGGCGGCTGGGGCGTCGAGGCGGTAGTGGCCTCCCCTGCTCTCCTGACGGAAGTCAGCCGCCTCCATCAACAGCTGGGCCAGGATCAGCTGCTGACGGAGTTCGTGCTGCTCCAGCAGCCCCTCGGCCGTTTTGGGGTCCAGCTCCATTTGTTGCCCCGGGGTGGGCCCCTCCGCCAGTCCCCAGGCGCTGGCCGCAGGGGCCGTGGGATCCGCCCACGGGCGCAGCAGCTGAAGGGCTTGGCGCAGGTCCGCGCCCTGCCGCTCCACCCCCGCCACCCTCCAGCAGAGCTGTCGCAGGTTCTCTAGGGACATCCCGGCGGCAACCGCGTTGGGCGTGGCTGCCACGGACTGCCCTTGGCGGATGGGTTCTTGGTCGGGACCAGAAGGTGTCCCGGCGAGATCAATCCTTCCCAGCTGGCGCGCGAACACCAGGCATTCCATCAGGGAGTTGCTGGCCAGGCGGTTGGCGCCGTGCACACCGGTACAGGCCACCTCCCCCACGGCGTAGAGACCCCTGAGGCTGGTGGCGGCTGAGAGTGCGGTGCTGACGCCGCCCATCCAGTAGTGGGCCGCCGGGGCGACGGGCACTGGCTCAGTGCAGGGATCAAGGCCCAGCTCTCGGCAGCGCCGCAGAATTGTGGGGAACTGGCGTTCCAGCCTCCCGTTCCCCACGGGCCGCAGATCCAGCCAGACGTGATCCAGCCTCTGGTTCTGCATGCAGCGAACCAGGGCGCGGCTCACCTGATCCCGTGGCGCCAAATCGCCCCCGGCCAGCTGGCTCACCGGGCTGTGGCCCCGGCCGTCCACCAGGCGTGCCCCCTCACCACGCACGGCTTCTGAGATCAGGAAATGGGGGGCCCCCGGCAGCATCAGGGCGGTGGGATGGAACTGCACGAACTCCAGATCGCGCAGTTTCGCCCCCGCCTGCCAGGCCATCACCACACCGTCGCCGGTGGCCTGGGGCGGGTTGGTGGTGTTGGCGAAGAGATGGCCGCCGCCGCCACTGGCCAGCACCACGGCGCCCGCCCGCAGCCAACGCAGCCGGGTGCCCTCCAGCACCAGCACACCGCAGCAGCGCTCGCCTTCCACCCAGAGCTCCAGGGCCATGACCCCCTTGCGCTGCTCCAGGCCGGGTCGGCGCCGCACTTCCCGCTCCAGCGCATCCACAAGGGCTCCGCCGGTACGGTCCTGGGCATGGAGCACCCGTCGATGGCTGTGGGCCGCCTCAAGGGTTGTGCTCAGGCCCTCTCCCTCCCGATCGAAGTCCATGCCCAGCTGAAGCAGACGCTCCACGCAGGCCGGGGCTTCCCTAACCAGGAGCTCTACGGCGTCGGGGTCGCACAGCCCCCCCCCCGCCCGCAGGGTGTCCTCCCGGTGGCTGGCGAAGCTGTCCTCCGGCCGCGTCACCGCCGCGATCCCCCCCTGGGCCCAGCGGCTGGCGGAACGGGGGGCGGCGTCCTTGCTCAGCAGCAGCACCCTCAGGCCTGCAGGCAGTTCCAGGCAGCTCATCAGCCCGGCGGCCCCACCGCCGATCACCACCACATCCCAGGTGATGGCCAGGGGGGGACCCACAGGCACATCAACCATGGTGGCCACTAAAAAAGCCGCCAGGAGCAGGACCCGGCGGCTTGCTGAGGGTTCCTGAGGAAAGCAGGATCAGCGGTAGACGCCATCGTTGATGCGGTCGAAGCCCTCGTTCAGGGCGATGGAGGGGGGGGTGACCGTGAAGTTGGACTTGTACTTTTCGAACAGCTCCTTCTGGCGGCTGGTCAGATCCAGCTGCAGCACGTCGTCGACGCTTGTGTAGGGGCCCCCCAGGACGATCTTGCCGGCCAGGGTGGGGTAGAGCCCGGGATACTTCTGGAACGAGCGCACCGAGGAATTGTTGAGATCCACCTTGTCGCCGCGCTCGGCGATCTTGTCGTCGGCGATGTTGCGCAGGTCGGCCGCCTGGGCGGCGGGCGGTAGAAGCAGGCCCAGGATCAGCCCCGCTACAACGACTCCACCCATTAACCACGACAACAGCCGTTTCATCGAAAAACTCCGTCTTGGCGGGACCATGCTGGCTGGTGTGCAGCCATTCCTCCAAAGCTACAGCGTGTTGGCGACAGCTCCCGCCAGCCCGTGAAGCCGTTTGCAGTTCTTCAATCTGCCGATGTCCCGACCCATGGAGTCGGTTGAGGTTCACGGGCCTGGTCGTTGGATTCAGATCAGCCCGCTGAGCTTTGGGGCCAGCAGAGCTGCCGCCAGGAATAGGCCGTCCACGGCCAGGGTGGTGGCCAGGGTGGCGCTGGCCATGCGCCAACCAGCACCGGACCGGCTCCAGCCCCAGCGGCAGGTGGCCACCAGAGCGGCGCCTACGCCGGCAACCAGCATCAGGGAGGGGGGCTGCATTACCGCAAGGGCTGCCTGATGGAGGAGGGCAGGGGCCTGATCGGGGGTGGCTGCGATCACCGCGGGCCAGTGCTCCATCACGCCGCTGAGGGCCATGACGGCGTCAGTGCAGGCCGTGCCCAACAGCGAGGCGAGATAGAAACTGCCTGCCAGGTGCCACCGGCTGCGGAGGCCCCCAAGGGCGAGAGGGAGGGCGAAGGCCTCAATCGGTAGGTGCCAAAGGGGATGTTCCCGGCACCATCCCCAGAACAGGCAGCCCCCGAGCCAACTGCCGCTGAAGCCCACCAGCAGCGGGCCTGCGGCTTTCCAGGCTCCGCGACCATGGCGCTCAAGGGCCAGGCCGGTGAACAGCAGGGGCAAGGTGAACAGGGCGGCTCCGAAGGGCTGGAGCCGCACCCAGGGGGCCTGAAGGAAAACCGGCAGCACCACCAGCAGGGAGGCCATCAGCGGCAACCAGGCCGTGCCGGTGGCAACGGACCTCCCCAGCGTCCACGAGGACGGTGCCTCGATGGTGACCACCGTGGTGAGGGTCTCGGGCCGGAGGCGGCTGGGGGTGCTGACCAGGATCCCGCTCACCGGCTCCATGAAGAAAGGTGTTCAACCTTAAGGGAGTCCGGTGGTGGCCGCGGCGCGGTAGAGGCCATAGGGTCTGCGGGTTCCCTTCGCCCCCCGCGGGAGCTGAATGCCCCCCTCAACTCCTCCCCAAGCGCTCGATCTGGTCACCAACTGCTGGCATTACCTCGTGCTCGGCGTGGTCCAGGGTCTGACCGAATTTCTGCCGATCAGCAGCACGGCCCACCTGAAGGTGGTGCCGGTGCTCCTGGGTTGGGGCGATCCCGGAGTTGCGGTCACCGCCGTGATCCAGCTGGGCAGCATCGTGGCGGTGATCGCCTTCTTCCGCCGGGACCTCGCCGAGGTGGTCAGGGGAGTGGCCACAGCCTTCCGCGAGGGCAACTGGAGTTCGGCGGAGGCCCGGCTCGGGATGGCCATCGCCATTGGCACCGTGCCGATCGTGATCGCCGCTGCGGTCCTCAAGAAGCTGGTGCCCGATTTCGACCATTCGCCGTTGCGCAGCCTCACCTCGATCGGCCTCGCCTCGATCGTGATGGCTGCCCTTCTGGCCCTGGCCGAACGGTTTGGTCAGCGGCTCAGGGGGCTCTCCCAGGTGCGCGGTCTTGATGGTTTGCTGGTGGGGTTAGCCCAGGCCCTGGCCCTGATCCCCGGGGTTTCCCGCTCCGGCAGCACCCTCACGGCTTCGTTGTTCGATGGCTGGCGGCGCCAGGACGCCGCCCGCTTCTCGTTCCTCCTCGGCATACCCGCCATCACCCTGGCCGGCCTGGTGGAAATGAAAGACGCGGTGTCCCAGCCCATCAGCGGTGGCGTCCTCCCCCTCCTGCTGGGGGTGGTGGTGGCCGCATTGGTGTCCTGGCTGGCCATCGCCTGGTTGCTCCAGTTCCTTCAGAAGCACAGCACCTGGATCTTTGTGGGCTACCGCCTGCTGTTCGGCGTGCTGCTGCTCGTGTGGGTCACCCAGGGCGGTGCGGTTCCAGACTGAGGATCTCCCAGGTGGTCCTTTTCTGTGTGGCATGAACCCTCCGCCGGCATCGCCGTCCTGGCGGACCAGGACCAGCGGCTGCCAGCTGCGGCGGTGGTGGCCACGGTGGAACCGGGATCCATCGGCGAGGAGCTGGGCTTCCAACCCGGCGATCGTCTGCTGAGCATCAACGGCATTCGGCCCCGCGACCTGATCGATTTTCAGGTGCTCAGCGCCGCTGAGGAGCTCAGCCTCGAGGTGGAGGATCCATCCGGAGAGATCCATTGCCTCGAGATCGAGAAGGATCTTGACGATGGCCTTGGTCTGGGGTTCACCGAGGCCCTGTTCGATGGCCTGCGCCAGTGCAACAACCGCTGCGCCTTCTGCTTCATCGACCAGCAGCCCCCGGGCCAGCGGGGCAGCCTCTACCTCAAGGACGACGACTACCGCCTCAGTTTTCTCTACGGCTCCTATCTGACCCTCACCAACCTCACCGCCGCCGACTGGGAGCGGATCGAGGAGCAGCGCCTTTCACCACTGTTCGTTTCCGTGCATGCCACCGACCCGGAACTGCGGAGCCGGCTGCTGGTCAACCCCAGGGCGGGTCTGCTGATGGAGCAGTTGAGCTGGTTCGCCGCCCGCCGGCTCCAGATCCATGCCCAGGTGGTGGTCTGTCCTGGGCAGAACGATGGTCCCGCTCTGGAGCGCACCCTCAATGATTTGGCCAGTTTCGCTGCAGGGGAATGGCCCGCCGTGCTCTCAGCGGCGGTGGTGCCGGTGGGTCTGACCCGCTTCCGGCCCGCCGGCGATGGCCTGGTGCCGGTAGACCAGGCCTGTGCCCGCAGGGTGATCGACCAGGTGGAGGCCCTCCAACGGCAGTTCGAACCGAGGCTGGCGAGCCGCTTCGCCTGGCTGTCGGATGAGTGGTATCTGATGGCTCGCAGGCCCCTACCCGCCCGCAGCAGCTACGAGGATTTGCCCCAGCAGGAGAATGGGGTAGGCAGCATCCGGGCCTTTCTGGAGGCGCTGGATCTGGCCACCCGCGATCTACCCGCCGCCATCGAACGGCCCCGGTGCTTCAGCTGGGTGGTGGGCAGGCTGGTGGCCGATGCCCTCCAGCCGGTGGTGGATCGGCTGAACCGGGTGGAGGGACTGACCCTTCGCTTGTATGGCCTCCCCAGCCCCTACTGGGGCCAGGATCAGGTCGTGACCGGTTTGCTCACGGGCTTCGATCTGATCGAAGGATTGGCTGGCATGGATCTCGGCGAGCGGCTGTTGTTGCCATCTGTGATGGTGCGCCAGGGGCAGCCGGTCTTCCTGGATGACATGGGTCTTGAAGCGATCGAGGCGAGATTGGCGGTGCCGATCACGCTTTTGCGGGGGGCGGATGATCTCGTGGCCGCATGTCTGGATTGTTCGGCACAAACTGATTAAGGTCGTGCTGATCGATTCGTGGCTAACTGGTGAGACGTTCCTTGATGGCAGTCGCTGCCTTGACCGGTACCTGTCTCGTCAGTGTCCAGCCGGTTGCGGCTCTGCCCCTCGCCCTCGACAACACCAGCAAGCCCGCACCGGCCTTCGTTGAAGCGCCTGTCACGGCGGCGGTGCCCATCGCAGTCCCCGTTCAATCAGCTGTCCAGGACGGACCGCCGCCGTGAC
>JBAXME010000004.1:0-88838 GCA_037134455.1 Synechococcaceae cyanobacterium ELA445
GCCATGGGGCGGGGATGATTCAGGCCCAGTCTGGGGCAGGGGGGCCGGACTACATTGGCGGCCGGGCCAAGGGTTGCCCCCAGAAACGATGCGTCTCCATCCGATTTCCCCGGTTACCGAACCGATGCAGTACAGGGCCATCGGTGTGGTGCGGGGGCACTACGTCCCCGAGGACGCCGAGCAGCTCACCCGCGGTCACCTCCGCACCGAGGACGGCACGGAGATCGAGGCCGTGGTGCTGGGGCGGGTGCTCAACCTCATCCGCCGCCACCTCGACCTGGGCCGCCCCCACCTCTGGGTCGTCTACCCGCGCATCCGAGCCGACCATCTCCATCTGCAGTTGGTCGGGGTCTGGGAACCCAGCACCCTGGCGAGCGAGGTGGCCCCTGGTTCGGCAGAGGAGGAAGCCGTCGAGGGCGCCACCGATGTGCTGCCCGAGGGCGACGACTACTTCTCGGTACGCGGCGAGCTGATCTTCACCCGCCCCGAGAGTTCCGATCTGGTGATCAAGGTGCGCCAGAGGCCCCGCGCCGACGGCAGCCGTCCCACCCCATTCAAGGTGCAGGTTCGCGGCGATGTGCCCCTCGAGCACCTGCGCCATTTCGTGTCCCTTGACCTGCGCCGCCAGGGCGAACTCCTGGTGTTGGAGCGTTTCGAAGTGATCGCCCCCCTGCCCCAGCGCGGCAACCGGGGCGGCAAGGCCAAGCCAAAGGGGGATCGGGGCCCCGCCAAGGGCGGTCCCCGCACCGGCCCCGCCGCAGGCCCAGGCCCGCACCGCACCGCCATCAGCCGGCCCGGCCGCTGAGATGGGCTTCTGGGCGGCCACCAGCGGCACCTGGATCAATGGGGCCAGCGTGCTGCTGGGGTCCTGGTTGGGGGCCCGCCTCGGCGTTCGTCTTTCCCCTGAGTTGCGTCGCCACTGGCGCCTCTGGATCGGTCTGGTGACCCTGTTGCTGGGGCTGCAGATGGCCCAGCCCCTCTTCCGGCTCAAGCTGGGGCCCCTGCCGGCGCTGCTGCCGGCCCTGTTGCTGATCGTGCTGGCGACGGCCCTGGGTTCCTCCCTCGGTCTCGACCGCCGCCTGGAGGCGTTGCTGTCCTCCCACGGCGACCCCGGCGTGATCGGTGGCGCCTTCGTCCTGTTCTGTGTCGGCCCGATGACCGTGGTGGGCTGCCTGCGCAATGGCGCCCTCGGGGACGCCGATCTGCTGTTGGTCAAATCCACCCTGGACGGCATCAGTGCGGCCGTGCTGGCCACCAGCGCTGGAGTCGCCCTGGCCTGGGTGGCGGTGCCGCTGCTGGTGGTGCAGTTGTCCCTCTCCGGGGCGGGGGCGTTGCTCGCCTCGCGGCTGCCCGATCCCGCCCATGCCTCGCCGGTGCTGTTCACCGCGGCGGTGGGGGGGCTGTTGGTGCTCGCCCTGGCGCTCGATCTCCTGGAGCTGCCCCACCCCAGCGTCACCAATGCCCTGCCTGCCCTTGCGCTGGCTCCCCTTGTGGGAGGAGCCCTTACATGAGCGTCGACGAAGGGCTGGCGCTGCGAGCCGGCCTGGCGGTGGGCGGCGTCACCGTGGCGGCCCTGTTCGGGCCCCTGGTGGGTCTGGGGCCTGGGGTGGTGGCGCTGGGGGCCGGCGGGGCCCTGGCGGCCCTGACCCTGGATGCCGCCCGTTTCGGTGGCCTCGGCGGCCATCTGCTGGCGGAGGCCCTCCCCGGAGGCCAGGGACGGTTGCGGCGCATCGCCGTGCACGAGGCGGCCCATGGGCTGGTGGCCGCCGAGAACGATCTGGCGGTGGAAGGGGTCCTGGTGGGCACCCTGGCCTGCCTGCGGGCAGGACTGCGCTGCAATGGCAGCACCGCCTTCGCCCTGCCCGAGCACGCCAAGCTGTCCGCCCCGGATCTCCGCCGTTGGAGCCAGGTGCTGCAGGCGGGCATGGTGGCCGAGGAACTTGAGTTCGGCAGCGCCAGGGGCGGCTTCGATGACCGGGCCCTGCTAGGCCGCATCTGGGGCCTTTCGGGTTTTGACGTTGCCACGGCCCAACGGGAACAGCGCCGTGCCCGCCGGGAGGTGGAGCAGTTTCTGCGGCGCCAGCGCCGCCAGCTGCTGGCTGAGGCCGAGCGACTGCTGGCGGAGGCGCCCCGTTTGCTGGCCCTTGGCCGGCCCGGGCCATGACCCTGGCCTACGTCGACTGCCCCACCGGCCTGGCGGGGGACATGCTGCTGGCGGCCCTCGTCGATCTGGGGTTGCCCCGTCAGGTGGTGGAGGAGCCCCTGGCCGCCCTGGGCCTTGCCGGTGCCTATGGGCTGCGTTGGGCCGAGGGATCCAGTGGCGGCCTCCGCGGCGTTTCCCTCATGGTGGATTTGCTGGAACCCTCCCCTCCCCACCGCCATTGGAGTGTGCTGCGCCAACAACTCGCGACCAGCCCCCTGGAACCCCAGCTGCGGGAGCGGGTGCTCCAGGTGTTCAGTGCCCTGGCGGAGGCCGAGGCGGCCGTCCATGGCCACAGCGCCGATCGGGTCCATTTCCACGAGGTGGGGGCCGTCGATGCCCTCGTTGATGTGGTGGGGGTATGTGCCGGTCTGCTCCACTTCGGCGTCTCTGAGCTGGTCTGTGGCTCACCGCCGGCGGGCCATGGCACGGTGAACACCGCCCATGGCCTGCTGCCGTTGCCGGCCCCCGCCGTACTGGAACTGGCCGTGCGCCATGGGGTGCCCCTGGCCAGCAGCGAGGGGTTTCCCGCCGGCGAACTCACCACCCCCACGGGGCTGGCGTTGATGGCCACCTGGGCCTCCCGCTTCGCTGTGGCGCCTCCGTTCCTGCCCCAGCGGGTGGGCGTTGGCCTGGGCACACGGCCGCTGGATCGCCCCAACCTGCTGCGCCTCTGGATGGCGCAGGACCTCGAGAGCCCGAGCCAAGAAGGCGAGCATGGGCAGGAACCCAGCCAGGAGCTGCTGGTGCAGCAGCAGGCCCAGGTGGACGACGCCACCCCCGAGGATCTGGCCTTTTTGATCGACGAACTTCGGGCCGCTGGCGCCCTGGAGGTGTTCAGCCAGCCGATCCAGATGAAGAAGGGGCGCATGGGGCTCCTGCTCACGGTGCTCGCCTTGCCGCAGCAGGCCGAGGGCCTGCGCCGGATCTGGTGGACCCACGGAACCAGTCTCGGCGTGCGGGAGCAGCTCCAGAGCCGCTGGCGGCTGGCCCGGGCGCCTGGCAGCCTGGAGACCCCGTGGGGGCCGGTGCGGATCAAGGAATCCTTCGGCCCGGGCGGGGCCCGGTCGATGAAACCGGAACACGACGATCTGGCAGCCCTGGCCCGCCGCCACGGCATCAGCCTCGGACAGGTACGGGCGGCGGTGCAGCAGGCCTGGGAAACCCAAAGAAAGGAGGCGAAACCATGAAGGGCCCCTGGATCGGGCGAGGCAAGCGGTTGATCGGGGCCGTTCGCGATCGACTGGCGTCGTTGCGGGGGACCCTGCCGGCGCTGCCCGGCGGCGCCCGCCTATGGGTGGGCCTGGCGAGCCTGGGTTTCGTGCTGGCGGCCCTGCTGGCCCAGGCCCGGGCCATGGCCCAACTTGCCCTGGAGGCCCAGGGCTGGGCCTGGTTGGCCCTCGGGGTGGGGGTGAGCCTGTTCAGCCTGGTGGCCAACGGTCTGGCCTGGGTGGTGGCGTTGCGCTGGCTGGGCCATGCCCCGAGGCCCTGGGCCACGGTGTTGCTGTACTTGCGCAGCAACCTGCGCAAATACCTCCCCGGTGGCATCTGGCACCTCAGCGAGCGGATCACGGTCCTGCGCCAGGGGGGGGTCGCCTGCCCGGTGCCGCTGCCCACCCACCGGGCGGTGCTGGCGGTGCTGCTGGAGCCGGTGCTCATGGCCGCGGCGGCCCTGGCGCTGGTGCCCCTCGGCCTGCTGGCCCAGGGGCCTGGGTCACTCCGTGGCAGCGATCTGCTCTCGCTGGCGGCCCTGTTGCCCCTGGTGGCGCTGGCGCCCCGCTGGTTCGAGCCCCTGATGGGCCGGTTGGAACGCCGCCGCGCCGCCCAGCTGGTTCCAGGTGAGGGCGCCCCTGGCGGGATCCCTGGGCCCCCGGCCCTGCCGGGCTATCCCCTCGCTCCGCTGCTGGCGGAAGGGGTGTTCGTGCTGCTGCGCTTTGCCGGCTTCGCCTGCTGCGTGTTGGCCTTCGATCAGCAGCAGTCGCTGGGTTGGGGCGCCTGGCTCTCCGGCTTCGCCCTGGCCTGGACCGTTGGCCTGGTGGTGCCCGGCGCCCCGGGTGGCTTCGGGGTGTTTGAGGCCACGCTGCTGCTGCGCCTTGGGGCGGACCTGCCGGCGGCTCCTTTGCTGGCGGTGGCCCTGAGCTACCGGCTGGTGACCGTGGCGGCGGATCTGGTGGCGGCGGCCACGGCCCGGGTCGACCAGCGTTGGTTGGCTGCAGTGGAGCGACGGGTCCCCTGAGATCCCACCCCAGGTCGGCTCCGGCTGGGTCCAACCGCCAGCCGAGGCCTGGGCCGCGACCAGCCGTCAGCGGCGGCAAATCTCAAGTAGTCCTACTATTGAGAAATGCCTGCCGTGCCCGGTGCCTCCATCCCTGCTCCGGCCGAGGGCCTGAGATCGAGCCTCCATGGCACGGGCCGGAGACTGACACCCCAGCGGCAGCGGGTGCTGGATCTGTTTGAGCGCATCGGCGAGGGCAGCCATCTCAGCGCCGAGGAGGTGCACCAGCGGCTGCTGCGGGAGCAGGAAAGGGTCTCCCTGGCCACGGTTTACCGCACCCTGCGGCTGCTGAGCTCGATGGCCCTGCTGCAGGAACTGGAGCTGCCGGAGGGGGGGCGTCGGTTTGAGCTGGCGGGCGATGCCCACCGCGATCACCACCATCTGGTCTGCGTCCGCTGCGGCCGCACCGAGGAATTCGAAAGCGCGGTGGTGCTGGCTGCGGGGCTGGAGGCGGCCTCGG
Organism: Synechococcaceae cyanobacterium ELA445; assembly: GCA_037134455.1. Classification (GTDB taxonomy): domain Bacteria; phylum Cyanobacteriota; class Cyanobacteriia; order PCC-6307; family Cyanobiaceae; genus ATX-6F1. Next base: position 4,936 of record JBAXME010000004.1, read on the forward strand.
CCCAGGGCTTTCGGCTGCTGGAGTGCGTGCTCAACGTGCGGGCCCTTTGCCCCGGCTGTGCGGCGGACGGCCAGGTCTGAGGGTCGGGCTGGAGGGCGGCCAGCAGGCTGGTGCGGTCGCCAAAGAGGCGCAGCATGGCGAGAGGAACGGTGGGCCTCCACCCTGCCCCGCCTGCCAAAGCCCAGCGGACCTGGTTTGACCGGGGGAGGGACACCGATGGCACAGGTTGGCGTGCCCCAGGGTCACCGGGCCGATTGTTGCTGCTCTTGAGAATCGGTTGCAAAAGGCTTGGCCGTTGTTTACCATGCGACTCATTCGCAATAAGCCGCTCAGGCCTTGCCCATGGGTTTCCGTTTCCTGCCTGATGCCCCCGCCAGCGCCGTACGCATGCCCGCCGGCCAGGCCCTGTTGCTTGATCCGGCCCTGCGCCCCGGCGGCAGTTGCATCGAAGTGCTGGAGGGGGTGGCCCGGGTCTATTGCCCCTGCGAGGAAACCGAAGGCATGACCCTGGCCTTCCTGCAGGCGGGGGATCGGTTGCGCACCGATCGCCTCTGCAGTGAGGGGGTCTGCGTCGAGGCCCTCACCCCCCTGTGTTTCCGCAGCGATGGGGTCGCCTCGGACGGCGATGGTTTCGACCCGGTCAATGAATGGACCCTGCAGCTCCTGCGCATCCGTCACCTGGGCAGCGCCGAACAGCGGCTCCATGCCCTGCTATCCCTTTTGGTAAGGCGCCTCGGCCGCCGCTGCGGCCCTTGGTGTGACCTGCCGTTCCACCTCACCCACGAGCGCCTGGGTGAGTTGATCGGCGCCACCCGGGTCACCACCACCCGCTTGATCTCCCGCATCCGCCAGGCCCAGTTGATGGAGTCGCCTGCGGGCGGCGGCGGCCTGCGGCTGGCACCCGCGCTGGTGGAATCAGCGCCCCTGGCGGCCGCCTGATTCGAGGCTGGGCACCAGGGCCAGGGAGGCCACCAGCCCCAGCAGCAGGATCAGCAGGGCGGGCACAAGGGCGGCCGACACCCGCTCGTCGCTGGCGTACTGGAACACCCGTACCGAGAGGGTGTCGAAGTCGAAGGGCCGCAGGGCAAAGGTGAGCGGCAGTTCCTTCACCGTGTCCACGAACACCAGCAGACCACCCACCAGCAGGGGCCCCCGCAGCAGGGGCAGGTGCACGCGCCGGAGCACCTGGAGCCAGCTGCAGCCCAGGGCGGTGGCCGCCTCATCGATGCTGGGGGGGATGCGCTCAAGGGCAGCGTCGAGCCCCCCCTTCGACACGGCCAGGAAGCGGCTGCCGTAGCCCCAGAGCAACAGCAGCAGCGGAGTGATGGCCAGGGGGCCTCCGATCAGCATCAGGGCCAGGGCCAGCACCGTGCCAGGAACGGCATAGCCCATGCCCGCCAGAAAGGTGAACGGCCTCAGGCTTGGGTTCACCAGCCAGCGCCTGGCAATCGACAGCACCAGGGCGGCGGCGACCGTCAGCAGGCTGGCCACCAGGGCCAGCGAGAGGCTGCGCAGGCTGAGGCTGGCCAACTCCTGCGGCGATTCACTGGGCAGGTGGTCCCAGCTCACTGCCACCCAGACCAGGGGAATGCCCACGGCCGCAGCCGGCGGCAAGCCCGTGATCATCTGGGCGGCCAGGCGGCGCCAGCCCCCCAGCTCCCAGCGCAGCGGCGTGTCGCCCCCATCCCCCAGGTTCCAGCGGCGGCTGCGGCGGCGCAGTTGCCGTTCGGCGGCCACCAGCAGGCTGACGATCCCCAGGGCCGCCAGGGCCAGGGTCACGGCTCCGCGGGGATCCCCCTCCCCCTGCCAACGCTGCAGGATGCCGGTGGAGAGGGTGGGCACCCCCAGCAGTTGCACCGCCCCCAGCTCATTGACCACCTCCATGCCCGCCAGGGCGACGCCGGCGCCGATCGCGGGCAGGGCCATGGGCAGGGCCACGCGCCGGAATCCACCCCAGGGCCCCACCCCCAGGCTGCGGCAGGCCTCCAGTTGGCGCTGGCCACTCACCGAGAAACTCTCGGTGCAGAGCAGAAAGACATAGCTGTAGGTGGTCAAGGTGAGCACCAGGGCGGCCCAGGGGAGGCCATGCACCCGCAGGCTCCAGCGGCTGCCCAGATCCACCAGGGTGGCGGCCAGCAGATAGCCCGGACTGGCCAGGGGCAGCAGCTGGGCGATGCGCAGCCAACGCCGCCCTGGGAAGCGGCAGCAGGCGGTCAGCCAGCCACTGGCGGTGCCCAGGCTGGCCCCCAGCAGGCCCACCACCAGCACCAGGAGGCAGGTGTTGAGCAGTTGTTCCCTCCCTTCCGGGCCGAGGGCGAGACCCTGCTGACCTGGACTGAACAGGGCGAACCCCAGCAGCGCCAGCAGGGGCAGCACCGCCAGGGCGGCCACCAGCAGCACCGCTGCCCCAAGCCAGCTCCGGCTGGGCGGGGCTTCGGCTGGCTTGACCGTGGTGATCATCGATGGGATTACTTCCAGCCGCCAGCCTCCATCAGCTGGACCGCCTCCTTGTTGCGGGCGCCGATCGCCTCGATCGAGACGGCATCGGCCTGGAAGGGGCCGAAGCTCTTGAGGATCGAATGGTTGCCATAGCCCCGCAGCGGATATTCATTGTTGGCTTCGGCGTAGCCCTTGCCGCCGCTGGGGGAAGCCAGGAACTCGATCAGCTTGATTGCGGCCTGGGGGTTGCGGGCATGGCGGGTGACGCCGGCACCGCTGATGTTGACGTGGGCCGGCTTGGGGAACACCACCGTCAGGCGGCCCGCGATGGCCTTGTCGGCGGCCCCGGAGTCACCCGAGAGCATCCGGGCCACGTAGTAGGTGTTCACCACTCCCACGGCGCAGTCCCCCTTGCCCACGGCCCGGGCCAGGGGGATGTCGGAGGTGAAGAACGGCTGGGCGACGTTGCTGGTCATGCCCTTGATCCAGGCCTGGGTGCCGGCTTGGCCCCGCTGCACCAACTGGTCGGCCACCAGGGACTGGTTGTACACACTTTTGCGGTCCCGTAGGCAGAGCTTGCCCCGCAGGGCTGGGCTGGCCAGATCTGCGTAGGTGCGGATCGTGGCGGGGTTCACCTGCTTCGGGTTGACCACCACGGCCCGCACCCGCCGGGTGAGGGCGTACCAGCGGCCGGTGGAATCCCTCAGGTTCACGGGCACATCCCGCAGTAGGGAGACGGAGCGGCTCGCACGGAACAGCCCCAGGTCTGCGGCCTTCTTGAGCCGGGCGGCATCCACCAGCACGAGCACGTCGGCGGGGCTGTTGCTGCCTTCGCTGCGAAGGCGCTCAATCAGGGCGTCGTCCTTGGCCTCCAGCAGGTTCACCTTGATGCCCGTGCGGGCGGTGAACTGGCGGTAGAGCTCCCTATCGCTGTTGTAGTGGCGCCCGGAATACACCCCCACCTCGCCGGCCTCGGCCTTCTGGGCCAGGGCAGGTGCCACGGAGAGCGCCTGGCCCAAAGCGGAGATGGCAACCGCGAGGGTGAGGGTGGCCAGATGTGGGCGAGCTGGCGGCGAAGGCCTGTTGAGGGGATAGGGAGACATCCGTGCAGGCCAACCGGCCTCTGATCTGGCGCGACCCTAGAAATCAACGCGGCGGTGGCCACGGTCAAAAGCTGCTGGCTGGGGTGACATTTGCTACACCCTCAGCGCTGCCCAGGCCGCTGGCAATGGTTAGGAGAGGTGGGCGTCAACCGCGCCTACGGACGGGGATGGGCACCAGCACGGGCTGCAGGGGGCCCCCGCCGCCGTTGTCGTCATCGGAATCGATGGTGAGCCAGAAGGCCAACACGAACATCGCGATCACACCGGCGAAGAGCAGCAGTTCGGCCATGACCCCGGTGCGGTATCGACCCAGCGTAGCCAGTTCGGCAGGTGGGAGTGTGTCGTTGGTGGCCGTTTGCCTCAGCCGAATCCCTTGCCGGCATCGCGGGCCACACAGGCCTGCAGCTGCTGACGGAGGCGGTTGTGGTCCAGCTCCTTGCCGATCAGCACGAGCTGGTTCTTGCGGGGCCCAGGCCAGTCGCTGTCGTCGATGGAGAAGCGCTTGCCGGCGAGGTGGAAGATGTGGCGCCGCTCACTTTCGTTGAACCAGAGCACCCCTTTGGCCCGAAACACCGAGCCGGGCAGCTGGTTGTCGAGGAAGTTCTGGAACTTGCGCAGGGCGAAGGGGGCATCGGCGCTGAAGGAGAGGGAGGTGAAGCCCTCGATCGCCAGGTGGTCGGTGGAGCCGTGGTGGCCATGGTCGTGCCCATGGCTGTCGCTGTGCCCATGGCTGTGGTGATGGCCGTGGGCGTCGTCGTGGCCGTGGACGCAGACGCCATGGTCGTGGTCGCAGGCGCCATGGTCATGGCTGTGGTCGTGGTCATGGTCATGGCCAGTTCCGTTGGCCTCCTCCTTCTGTTGGTCTGCCACCACCCGGTCCGACTCGAACAGACCCACGCTCAGCAGCAGGGGCAGGGGCACCTCCCCCTTCACCGACCGCAGGATGCGGGCGTCGGTCTTGATCGTGCGCAGCTTGGCCTCCAGCTCCTGCAGGCGCTCCTCACTCACCAGGTCGCACTTGTTGAGCAGCAGGATGTCGCCGTACACCACCTGGGCCCGACCCACTTCGCCCTCCAGCAGGGTGTCGTCGAAGTTCTCCGCATCCACCAGGGTGATGATCGAATCCAGGCGGGTGGTGTCGCGCAGGTCGCTGCCCAGGAAGGTCATGGCCACGGGCAGGGGATCCGCCAATCCCGTGGTTTCCACCACCAGGTAATCCACGGGGTCCGGGCGCGCCAGGATCCGGTCCACCGCCTCCAGCAGTTCGCCGTTGATGGTGCAGCAGATGCAGCCATTGCTGAGCTCCACCGTGTCATCGCCGGTGGCGATGATCAGTTCGTTGTCGATGCCGATCTCGCCGAACTCGTTCACCAATACGGCCGTTTTCACCCCCTCCTGGTTGCTGAGGATGTGGTTGAGCAGCGTGGTCTTTCCTGCCCCGAGGAAGCCGGTGAGAATGGTCACCGGCAGGGGGCTGGGTATGGCCTCCCCCAGGGACGAAGGAAGGGGGGCGCCGGCCGGGGAGGTGGCGGTGCTGCTGCTCATGCGCTCTGGGCGAGATGCCGGTTTGTTGCGACCAGTCTGGCGCCTGGGTGCCGGCAGAACCCCTGACTAGGGTCCGAATGGAGTCGCCAACAGCGCCATGGAGATCAACCGACCAGGAGCGGCTCCCCTGGGCCCGGAGCAGCAGGCCCTGCTGGAGCAGTTTCGCTCCAAGCTCCAGGAGCGGGTGATCACGGTGGGCCTGACCCCCGATGACATCACGCGCCTGGTGGAGGAGATCCGCAAGCACCCCGACATCAGCCGGGAGTTGCTGGAGGAACTGCGGATCGAGAGCCAGAAGCTGTTGCCCGGCCAGCGTCTGATCAGCTTCGACTGGGACTGATCGTCCTTTTCAAGGCAGCAACTGTTGCTCCAGGCCTTCGAGCTGGGCCAGGGGCAGATTCAGGTGTGAGGCTGCCAGGTGGCGCCAGCGGGCCAGGAGTTCGAGGCTCGGGGGAATGCCCAGGTTCAGGGCCTCCAGGCGTTGCCGCTGGCTGAACACCGCCGCGGGTGGTCCCTCCAGCACCAGTTGACCCCGGTCCAGCACCAGCAACCAATCGGCCCAGCCGTGGAGGAACTCCAGATCATGGGTGGCCACCATGATCGTGGTGCCGGCTGCATGGATCTGGTTCAGGCGCGCCCTCAGGTCCCGGCAGTGGCCGGGGCTGAGGAAGGCGGTGGGCTCATCCAGCAGCAGCAGTTCGGGCTCCAGCACCATCACATCGGCGAGCGACAACTGTTTCTTCTGGCCGAGGCTGAGCATGTGCACCGGGCGATCGAGCAGGTCGCCGAGGTCGAAGCTGTCGATGACCGTCTGGATCCGGCGGCGGATCTCGCCCTCCTCCAGCCCCAGGTTCACCAGGCCGTAGGAGAGGTCTTCGGCCACCGTTGTGGCCACCAGTTGGTGCTCCGGGTTCTGGAACACCAGGCCCACCCGCTGCCGCAGGGCCGCCAGCTCCCGGCGGCCGTAGCCGATCGGTTGGCCGCGCCAGCGGATCCGGCCATGCTGGGGCCGCAGCAGGCCATGGGCCAGCAGGAAGAGGGTGGTCTTGCCGCAGCCGTTCTCACCGATCAGGCCGCAGCGGGATCCCTGCGGCAGCCGCAGCGACAAGGACGTGATCGAGGGCCCCAGGGAGCAGGGGTAGCTGAAACCCACCTGCTCAAACTCCAGCAGGGTGGCCCCGGTTGCCAAGGGGAGCCCATGGATCGCACCAGAGCTCATCGCAGCCACGCGATCGAGAGAACCCCCAGCAGGGCGCAGCCACCGATGGCTTCCGCCTGATAGCGAGTCGAGGGGCGGTGGTTGACGCACGACACCACCCGCAGTTCCCCCTGGAATCCCCGGGCCGCCAGGCCCATGGCCAGGCCGCGGTAGCTGGCCATGGAGCGCTCCAGCAGCTGGCCGATCAACAGGCCGAGGCTGCGGAGTGAGCGTCGCCGGCTGCTGTAGCCCGAACGGGCTCTTTGGGCCACCGCGATCTCATCGGCAATGGCCCACAGGGTGAAGATGAACCCATACACGTAGACCATCAGCTCCAGCAGGAGGGGGGGCAGGGCGAGCTTGCGCAACACCTGCATCAGCTCGTTGAAGGGGGTGGTGAGCAGCAGGAAGAACAGGGCGCTGGTGGCCGCCAGCGAACGGGTGAGCAAGCCGGAGGTCTGGCTGAGGCCCAGCTTGCTGATGTAGAGGGTCCAACCCGCCACCGGCTGGCTCAGGCCCTGCCACACATCGGCATGGACCCCGGCGAAGGCCCCGTGGCCGACGCCGTTGATCACGATGGCGGGCAGGCTGGAGAGGGCAAACCCCAGGGGCAGCAGCAGCATGGGCAGGTAGGTGGCGGCCGGGATGCCCGCATAGACGATGGTCCAGAGGGCCAGCCAAAGACTGATCAGCAGTTGCACCGGGGGGGGCGCCACCAGCGCCAGCAGCAGCAATGTGGCCGCAAAGGCCGCCTTGTGGCCGGGGGGCAGGAGTCTCAGGCGGTTGCCATGGGCCAGGGCTTCGAGGCGATGGCTCATGGAGCGGGGGGCTCCTTGGGCCCCTGGGCCAGGCTTCGGCCGCGGTACAGGCCGATCACGAAACCCACCCCACCGGCACCGAGGGCGGCCTGGGTCGCGAACAGCAGGCTTTCGATTTCCTTGCTGGGGAGCTTCACCACGGGCTGGAACCAGGGCTTGTAGCCGGGTCGAAGGCTCGTGATCGCTTCGGTTCCCTGGCCGTCGGAGCCGGTGTAGGCCCCCCGCACGAACAGCACAGGGCAGAGGGCCAGGGCGATCACACCGGCCACCAGCAGCCAGTTGTGCTGGTGGGGCTTCCTGGGCGAAGGGGTTGCCATCACTCAACCCTCCTGATGGATCAGTTGCAGGGTTCTCAGTTCGGGCTTGCCGTAGGCCTGCAGCCAGTTCCACACCAGCACCGTGAGCAGGCCTTCGGTGATGGCCAGGGGCACCTGGGTGATGGCGTAGATGCTGCCGAACTTCACCAAGGAGGCACTGAAGCCGCCGTTGGCGGCCGGAAAGGCCAGGGCCAGCTGGGCGGCGGTCACCAGGTAGGTGGCCAGATCCGCCAGGGCCGCCGCGGCGAACACCGCCAGACGCGGGCGCCCCAGGGGGAGGAGGGCTTTAAAGATCAACCAGGCCACGATGGGCCCGACGATGGCCATGGAGACCACGTTGGCCCCCAGGGTGGTGAGGCCCCCATGGGCCAGCAGCAGGGCCTGGAAAAGGAGGACGATGCTCCCCAGCACGGCCATCACCGAGGGGCCAAACAGGATGGCCCCCAGGCCCGTGCCGGTGGGGTGGGAGCAGCTGCCAGTGACCGAGGGGATCTTCAGGGCAGAGAGCACGAAGGTGAAGGCGCCGGCCAGGGCCAGCAGCAGCTTCAGCTCCGGATGCTCCTTGGTGATGCGGCCTAGCGAGCGCAGGCCCAGCAGCAGGAAGGGCACGGACACCAGCCACCAGAAGGCGGCCCAGGGAACGGGCAGGAAGCCTTCCGCGATGTGCATCGCCAGGGCTGGCTCTGGAGATAGAAAAACGATGAGGAAGCTGAGGACAGCCATGCCGAGCAGGCTGACCAGTGGCCCTGGCTTGGTCTTCATTCTGTACCTCGCAGAAGAGACGGTTGGGTTGTATCGAACGGCAGGTGTTCTGACTGATTGGGGTGAATGAACAGGTGATCAAAACCTGGATTCAATCCAAATCACAGTTGCGGGACAGCGGCAGATTCAAACTGCACTTTCCCTGTTGCCTCTGTCGGCTGAACCCCGACAGAACCGTTCAAGGTTGAGACTAGCAGCCAAGCTCCAGCCCGACATTCCTGGTGTGCTGGGTTGCTTGTGCGGGGGATCCAGGCACGGGTACCGGGCCGGAACGGGGTGAGGGGCCCAGAACTCCTAGAAGTTGAAGCTGGTCTTGATCAGGGCCCCCAGCTGGTGGAAGCTGGCCCCTGCTGTGGTGGTCTGCCCCAGTGGCCGACTGAGGTAGAAGACGGCAGGGGTAACCGTGATCTGGTCGCTGACCTGGACCTTGTACCAGCCCTCCCAGACGTAGTTGCCATCGGCTGGCGTCCCGCCCCCCTCAAGTGCCGTGGCGAACACCGGCTGACCCACCGCCATGCCTAGCTGATTGCCCTTGAGGAACACATCACTCCACTGCAGCCCCACCTGCCAGGACTGGCTGGTGCCGGGGGTGGTGCCCGGTGGCTGGGCGCCGCTGGTGCTGGTGGTGTTGATCCCCCAGCCGGCGCTGATGGAGGGCAACCAGCCGGCGCTGGAGGGCTGCCAGTAGCCGCTGAGGCCAAAGGCGTTGGTGCGGCTGGCCGGATTGGCGAAGGCGGCGCCGGCCAGCGGCGTGGTGCCTGGCACATCCACCCCTGACTGCACATAGGAATAGATGGCCGCCAGGGCCCACTGTTCCTGGGCGTAGCCCATCTGCACCGAGCCGGTGGCGCCCCCCCCCTTGGTGCCGACCCCGCCAAGGGAGGGGTCGCCGATGTTGCCGTTCTGGGCCACGTAGGCGGCGCTGATGGCCCAGCCGCCTTGCTTCCACCAGAGGCTGCCCCCGGATCCCAGGGTTTTGTTGTAGGCCCCCGGGGCCCCGTTGAGGGTGAACAGGTTCAGGACCGAGTCGGCCGGGTAGGCGCTGGGTGCGATGGCCAGCAGGTCGTCCTGTTCCACCCTGCCGCCGAGGGTGGCGGTGAACTGGCTGCCGATCGGGAACTGGTAGAAGAGCCGATCGATCCCCACCACGTTGGGGCCCCTGGGTTCCTCGAAGGCCACATCCAGATTGGAAAGGTTGCCCGTCGGTCCGGCGCCGCCGAAGGCCGTTTGGGCGAAGTTGGCCCCCCGCAGCACGGTGCGCAGCAGATCCTTACCGCTGAAGCTGGTGTCCAGGTTCAGCTGCAGGTCGACGTTGAAGCTGGTGCCGCCCACGGCCGCTCGGGCCCCCTGGACGGTGACGCTGTCGCTGCCCCCGAAGGCGTTGGCGCCCACCACGAAGGTGGCCAGACCCGTGAGCTTGGTGGTGGTGGAGAACCGGGTGGCTTCCAGCTCACCCACCTTGGCCTCGAGACCATCCACCCGGCCACGCAGCACGGCGAGTTCCTTCTGGAACTCCTTCATCAGCTTCTTGAGCTCGTCGGTCACCTCGGTGATGCGATCGAGACAGGCGTTGAGCAGGGCAGCGGCCTCCCAACGGCTCAGGGCCTGCTTGCCCTTGAAGGTGCCGTTGGGGTAGCCGGCCACACAGCCGTAGCGCTCCACCAGGTTGGAGAGCGCCTGGTAGGCCCAGCTGCTGGGCTCCAGATCGGAGAACTGGGTAAGGCTGGTGATCTGCTCCTCCTGGGCGGCCGGGCCGCCGTAGCGCTGCATGCCGCGGAGGTTCAGGTCGCCAGCGAAGGCTCCCAGAGGAGAGAGGGTTGCCGCCACCACCAGGAGGGTGGGGGCAAGGGATCGGGTTGAAGCATCGGTGCTCACGGCGGCTTAGGCGAGGACGGGATGGAAGTGGACACGCAAATGGCAATGATTTCCGTAGCAGCTGTCCGGGCTGTCGTTCAGCCTTCGCCCCCTTCGCCCCCTTCCCCTGCATCGTGTTTCTTGGGGACTTCCTGGCCCGGGTTGCTGGATCCTGGGGTGGCCTGATGGGCCGCTGGAGATTTCTGCTCCGTTGGCTCGGGAGCCTTGCCGCAGCCGGCAGCTCCCATCAGCAGTCCTGCGGAGGCGAGAAACAGGGCGATGCTGGGGCGCGCCATGGATGGAGGGATCGACTAAGCGTGATTGTGAGCGGCTTCGGCCGTTGCCGGACCCCCTTGGTCACAGGTGCCGGTGACATGGGCTACATCTGGGCGATGCGAGCGGCCCGGTGGTGACACTGTGCCTTTCGGCTGCGGTCCCCTGGTGAACCCATGCGTTTTCTGATCCGCTCCCTGTTGCCGGCCGAGCAGATCGCCGCCTGGCGCGGCCAGTTGCTGGCTCCAGGCGTGGACTGGCGGCCGGGCCGGGAAACGGCTGGCTGGCACGCCCGGACGGTGAAAAACAATCGCCAACTAGAGAAAGAGTCGGCCTTGCACCAGCTTCTGGCGGCGCAGGTGAGCACGGCCTTGCTGCGCCACCCTCTTGCGGCCTCCGCGGCGTTGCCGACGGGGATCCATGGCCTGCTGTTCAGCCGCTCGGGTGTGGGGGAGGGCTACGGCCGCCATGTGGACAACGCCTTCATGGTCGGCGGCCGCTCCGATCTCTCCTTCACCCTGGCCCTCTCAGATCAGGACAGCTATGGCGGAGGCTCCCTTGTGCTGGAGTCCCCCGGTGGCGAAGAGGCGATTCGCCTGGCCGCTGGCGATGTGATCGTCTACCCCAGCACCCTGTTGCATCGGGTGGAGCCCGTCAGCGCAGGGGAGCGGCTGGTGTGCGTGGGCTGGATTCAGAGCCGCATCCGCAGCGCCGAGCAACGGGAGTTGCTGTTTGAACTCGACACCGCCCGCCGCAGCCTGTTTTCGGAGCAGGGGAAGAGTGAAAACTTCGACCTGATCAGCCGCAGCTACACGAACCTGTTGCGGATGTGGGGGGAGTGAGGGGGCGATGGCTTGCCCTGCCCTTTTCCTGGCCCAGGCAAGTGCTCAGGGCCTCTGCGCCGGGAACGGCTCTGCGCGCTCCTGGCAGTCCGGGCAGAGGCCAAAGAACTCCAGCGTGTGAAAGAGCAGGCTGAATCCCTGCAGCTGGTGCACCTCCAAGTGGGCGTCGTGCATCGGGCAGGCGGGCAACGGCAGCGTGCGGCCACAGTCGACGCAGGTGAGGTGGTGCTCGTCGCGCTCGGTGGGGGCGAACAGGGCTTCGCCGCTGGGGAGGTGGCGGCAGCGCACCAGGCCCCGTTGCTGCAGCTGGCGCAGGTGGCGGTACACCGTGGCCAGGCCCATGGCCAGGGGTGTGCCCCGCAGGCGGGCGTGCAGATCCTGGCCGGACAACTCCTGGCCGGCCTGCACCAGTTGCTCCAGCAGGTGCCGCTGCTTGGGCAACAGTTCGATGGATGCTGGCTCCCCCATGGGGGAAATCCTATGGAGTGGCCCGATGGCGGCAGCGAGCGACAGGGGGCTGATCGCAAGAAGTGAGTATCATTCTCATTGCTTCCCCGGTGAGGGCCTTGCCCCTGTCTGTCCGTCCGCCCCGTTCCCCCGGCCGGTTCGGAGCGGCCCTGGCCTGCTGCCTGCTGGGTGCCTCGCTGCTGGCGTCCTGTGGCAGGCCGGGCCCCAAGGCGCAGCCGGATCGCCCCTTGCAGGTGGTCAGCACCATCCTGCCGATCACGGAGTTCACCAAGGCGGTGGCGGGCCGTTGTGCCACGGTGCGGCCCCTCCTTCCCGCCGGTGTGGGCCCCCATGATTTCCAGGCCAGGCCCAAGGATCTGGTGCTGCTCCGCCAGGCCGATGTGCTGGTCAAGAACGGCCTGGGTCTGGAGGGCTTTCTGGGCAAGCTGATCGCCAGTGCCGAGAATCCCAGGCTGAAGGTGATCGATTCCAGCCAGGGAGTGGTCACCCTGCGGAACCCTGAGGCGGAGCACGATCACGGCCATGACCAAGGCCATCACCACGGCTCGGTCAACCCCCACATCTGGCTGGATCCTTCCCTGGCCGAGCAGCAGGTGAACACCATCCGCGATGGTCTGATCGCCGCCAAACCCGCCTGCAAGGCCCAGTTCACCGCCAACGCCGCCGCCTTCACGGCCCAGCTGCGCAGCCTCGATGCCGAACTGGCCACCCAGCTCAAGCCCTTCGCCGGTAAGACCTTCGTGGTCTTCCACGATTTCCACCCCTACTTCGCCAGGCGCTATGGCCTCAAGGGCAGCTTCGTGGTGGATGTGCCAGAGGAGAACCCCACTCCGGATGACCTCCAGCGGGTGGCCAACGTGGCCCGGAACAGCCAGCTCAAGGCCCTGCTCACCGAGCCCCAGGAGGGGGGGCGATCCTTCCAGGCCCTGGCCCAGGACCTGGGGGTGAGGGTGGGGGAATTTGATTCCATCGAGATCGGACCGGAGACCGACCAGCAACCCGCTTCCTATCTCAAGGTCATGCGCCGCAATGGCCAGGCGCTCGTCAATGCCTTCGGTGGTTGAGCTCCGGGCGGCCTCGTTAGGCTGATTCCATGGCGGAAATGGTTCTCGATGTCAGCGGTCTGACGGTGCGGCGCGATGCCCTCACCGCCGTTGAGAACGTGGGCTTTTCCCTGGAATCGGAAACGGACACGGCCCTGGTGGGGCCCAATGGCGCCGGCAAGAGCACCCTGGTGCAGGCCCTGCTGGGGATCCTCCCCCCCTCGGCCGGATCGATTCGTGTGCTCGGGCACAGGATGGGCCCCCAGGGACAACTGCCCCGATCGGTGCGCGAGCAGGTGGCCTATGTGCCCCAGTCCTTCTCCGTGGGTAACCGTTGCCCTCTCGCCGTGGCCGATTTCGTCGGCCTGGGCTGGGATCCACCGGGTCTGCGGCTGCCCTGGGCCGGCGGCGAGCGGCGGCGGCAAGCCGTGGCCCACGCCCTGCGCCAGACCGACTGCGTCAACCTGGCCGATCGCCTGATCAGCGACCTCTCCGGCGGCCAGACCAAGCGGGTGCTGCTCGCCTTCTGCCTGGTGCGGCCCCGGCGGCTGCTGGTGCTCGACGAGGCCCAGGCCGGCCTGGATAGCCAATCAGCCGAGCAGTTCTACGACCTGCTATTCCAGCTGCGCCGTTCCGAGGGCTGGACCATCCTTCAGGTCTCCCATGACCTGGACATGGTGCGGCGCACCTGTGACCGGGTGCTTTGCCTCAACCGCAGCCTGCGGTGCTCTGGCCCGCCGGACCACGCCCTCAGCCCCTCCCAGTTGGAGGGGGTCTATGGCCGCGGCTTCGTGCCCTACCACCACCGCCACGTCCATTGAGCCCAGAGTCCCCCCTGCTGGAGTTGCTCCAGTTCCCGTTCATGCAGCGGGCCCTCATCGGCGGCCTGCTCACCGGGGCCCTCGGGGGCGTGCTGGGCAGTTTCGCCGTGCTGCGCCAACTGTCGTTCTTCAGTGATGCCCTCGGCCATTCCGCCCTGCTGGGCATCACCCTGGGCATCCTGCTGGGGCTGAACCCCACCCTGGTGCTGATCCCTTTCGCGGTGTTGTTCGCCCTAGGGGTCAACCATCTGGTGCAGCGCAGCCAGCTGCCGGCCGATGCCCTGCTCAACATCATCTATTCCTCGTCGCTGGCCCTGGCGGTGGTGGCGCTCAGCTTCGTGCGCACCTACCGGGGCAGCATCCACCAGCTTCTGTTCGGCGACATCCTTGGCGTCTCCTGGCTGGATCTGGGGCTGATCTTCTCTCTGCTGGTGGTGGCGATCGGTTACTTGGCCCTCACCCGCCGGGATCAGATCCTGCTCACCCTCGATGGGCCCCTGGCCCTGTCTCGCGGCGTCGACGTTCGCCTCCATCGCCTCCTGTTCATCGTGCTGCTGGCGGTGGTGGTGGCGATCTCGATCAAGGCGGTGGGGGTCCTGCTGATCAGCGCCTTCGTGGTGATTCCCGCCTGCGCCTCCCGGCTGGTGAGCCGCCACTTCAATGCATATGTGCTGCTGGCCGCGGCCCTGGGGGGCCTCTGTGCCGTGCTTGGCCTGCTGCTGTCGGGAGCCTTTGACCTGCCCTCCGGCCCCTGCGTGGTGATTGTCCAGTTGCTGGGATTTCTCATGGCCCTGGCGCTGGTGCCGTTGCGCACGGCCCTCGACCGGGCCTGAGGGAGGCCTATCCCGCCACCAGCCACTGGGCCTGCCGCACCGGCCGATCCAGCAGCTGCAGCTCCAGGCTGGTGGCCTTCACCAGGGCGGGCCTGGCCTGGGTACGCCCGCCGCCGCTCACCAGGGGCCGCAGGGTCAGCAGCAGCTGGTTGAGGCTGGGATCCAGCTGCAGGCCCGTGCCGGGCTCCAGCTCCCAGCCGCTGAGCTCTTTCTGGCGCAGCACTTGGCCCTGGCGGTCCAGGGCCAGCAGCTTCAGTTTGGGGATCCCCAGCCCCTCCAGCGTCAGGGCCCAGATCCGTTCGCCATTGCGGTCGCAGGCGGTGGCCACCAGGGCCTGGGGCCCCTGCCAGAGGCTGCGGGGGGGCTGGCCCGGCTCGACGATCTCCAACGAGCGGGTGAAGTCGGGCCGGTGGTGCACCAGCAGGGCCCGGCCACCCACTGGGCAGAAACTGCTCAGGTCGCGGCTGCCGGGCAGCATCTGCCGGCCCGGGGGCTGGCCCGGCAGTTTCACCAGGCTGAGCCCTTCCACCTCCGGCACCACCATGGACCCGCCCTGGGGCACCAGTTGGATCGGTCCGCTTGCTTGAACCCTTAAGGCCGTTTTCTGGCCGCTGCGGCTCCAGAGCTCGGATTCCGCCTGGCCAGAGGCCACCGAAGACGCCTGCACGAGCAGATCCCCCCGCCGGTTGCTGCTCAGATAGGCGAACAACAGAGGTTGGTGGGAGAGCTCCTGGGGCCTGCCGATGGTGGCTGGGCTCAGGCTCTGGGAACCGGGGGTCAGGTTGTGCTGGCGCAGATCCACCCGCCAAACCCGCTGGCGCCCCCGCGGGTCCGCGCTCACCAGGGCCACCGCCGAGCCGTCGCCGAGCGGTTGGAGGGTGGGGATCGAGGCCCAGACGGGGGTCAGGGGCCGCCATCGGCCGTCGTGGTCCCGCAGTTGCACCTGCTCGCCACCGGCCACGTTCACCACCGCCACGATCCGGGGCCGAGGGTCCCAATGCCAGAGGCGGGGGGCCAGGGCCATGGCCCGCAGGTCCCGGCCTTTCACCGTCAATGCCAGGGGCCCATTGACCGTCTCGCCGGGTTGGAGCAGCAGCCGGACCCGGTTGCCGCTGCCCAGCCACTGGTGGGCTTTGGCAGGGCTGATCCGGCTGGAGGCTGCCAGGCTCGCCACGGCCATCGGCCGGCTGAAGTTGAGCTCAAGGGCTCCGGGGCCGGAGCTGGCGGCGGCGGGGACCACCGTCCGCAACTGGGGTGCCTGCCGCAGCAGGATCTGTTGCTGCACCAAGGCCAGGACCAGGCCTCCCCCCAGGGCAAGGGTCCAGGGCTTCACGGTTCGAACGGGCGCTGGGGCCTGGGGATCGGGGTGATCCGCTGCGGCACCACCATGCTGCGGGGGGGCTGCGAGCCCGAATCCACGGCCATCACTCCTTCGATCGCCAGCCAGGTGTCGGCCTTGGGCAGGGGCTGGCCAGCGGGCCAGCGCACCGGCAGGCCCACGGGGGTGGCGTCCGCCAGGCAGCAGCGCACCAGCAGGCGGGCCAGTTCAGGGGGCTGCCCCTGGAGGGGAAGCACGAAACCGCTGATGCGCACGGGGTCGCCGGCATAGAGGGCGGGATCGGGCTGGCTGCGCTGCAGGCGCACCCAATCGGTGAGGCTGCGCTGGGCCGGTGGAAGCACGAAGCTCAGTTCCTGGTCCTCCAGCTGTCCAGAGGGGCGGTTGGAGGCCAGATCGGCGAAGGAGGGCACCGGCGGCGCCAGCAGCATGGCCACGGCGATGGCCGCGCCCAGCAGCAGCGCGGCCCGTTCGCGGCCCACCGGGGCCTTCAGTTGCGGGGTCCCCCGCTGGCGCAGGCTGCGAACGCCATCAAGCGCCGCCAGGGCGAGAAGCGCGGCGCCGCTGCCTGCGATCAGGGGGTGGAAGGCCGCTCGCACCAGCAGATCCAGACGACCGCTGAGGGCGCTGTGCAGCAGCACCAGGCCCCAGAGGCCAAGCCCCATGGGCCGAAGCAGCCGGTTCACAGTTTCCACAGGTTCACCCATTGGCCGATCAATAGCGTCACCACGGAGGCCCCCGCCGCCGTCAGGGCAATGGCCCTTGGTTTGAGCAGCACTCCAAACAGGCCCACCGATTTGAGGTCCAGCACCGGGCCGAGGATCAGGAAGGCGAGCAGGGCGCCGGGGGTGACCTGGGCGGCGAACCCCAGTGCCAGGAAGGCATCGACGCTGCTGCACACCGACACCACAACCGCCAGCAGCATCAGGCTGAGGATCGAGAGGGTGGGGCCGCTGCCCAGGGCCAGCAGCCAGCTGCGGGGCAACAGGGTCTGCACCAGGGCGGCGATGGCGCTGCCCATCACCAGCAGCACCGCCAGGTTGAGGAACTCCCGCACCCCATGGCCCAGGGCTTCGGCTGCCGGGCCCCGGCCAATCGCCCCGGCTGAGGGCGGCAGCGCCTCGGGTGTAACGGGTGCCCCCAGCACGCCGCCGCGGCGTTCCAGCAGGCCCACCACGCTCAGGGGCTGGCTGAGGCGGCGCTCCTCCAGCAGGGCGGGGGTGAGCAGCTCCGCTTCCGAGACCAGGGGCAGCAGGGTGGCCAGCACCAGGGCGATCACCAGGGCCCCCAGGGGCCGGGCCAGCAGCAGCCAGGGGCGATCGGGGAAGGCGGCCCAGGTGCTGGCCAGCACAATCGGGTTGAGCACCGGGGCGGCGAACAGGAATCCCAGGGCTGTGGCCAGGGGGGCACCGCCCGCCAGCAGGCGCCGGGCCACGGGCACGTTGCCGCATTCGCAGGCCGGCAGGGCGAACCCCAGGGCGGCCCCGGTGAGGGGGCCCAGCAGCGGGTGGGCGGGCAGGCGCTGCAGCCACTGGCCGCCGGGGCTGAGCCAGCGGGCCACCCCGGAGATCGTGACGCCCAGCAGGAGAAAGGGCATGGCCTCGATCACGAGCCCCTGAAAAACGGCCCAGGCGGTCGCTAGACGCTCAAGCGGCATCGAACCAGGCCGGCAGGGCTTCGAAGCAGGCGGCGTTCTTTTCATTCTCCCGGGCTTCCACCTTCCAGCAGCACGCCCTTCCCCCCTCCCTGGACCGCAGCAGGTCATTGGCCCAGCCCCACACCAGCTCGGCGCTGGCCTCCATGCCCACGTTGGCCATCACCCGCAGGTCGAGGGCACCTTGGTCATGCAAGGTCTGCCACTGGGCGAGCAACGGGTCATCGGCATTGACCAGGAAGGTGTGGTCGAACTGCTCCGAAAGCCGCGCCTCCAGATCCTGCAGGCCGGAAAAATCCACCACGAACCCGTGGGGATCGAGAGCGTTCGCGCGGAACCAGAAGGTGAAGCTGCGGCTGTAGCCATGCACGAAGCGGCAATGGCCCGGGTGGCGCCATTGCCGATGGCAACAGGGGTAGCCGCTGAAGGTCTTGCTGCAGGTGTAGGCCCCGGCCATGGTGCGCGCATGCTGCCTTCATCTTCAACGAAGCAGGGTGCCCCCTGTTGGGGGAGGATTGAACCAACCGGATCCCCTGCCCGTGGTGGCCCGTGACCAGCCCGTTGATCCCACTTTCCCTGCGCAGCTCCCGCACCAGCTCCGCTTCAACGAGGCTGGCCTGATTCCAGCCATCGCCCAGGACTGGCTCGATGGGGCCGTGCTGATGGTGGCGTGGATGAACCGGGAGGCGCTGGAGCGCACCCTGGCCAGCGGCGAGGTGCATTACTGGAGCCGATCTCGCAGCGAGTTGTGGCACAAGGGGGCCACCAGCGGCCACACCCAGACGCTGCGGGGCCTCCGTTACGACTGCGATGCCGATGTGCTCCTGCTCACCATCGAGCAGACGGGCGAAGTGGCCTGCCATACGGGCGCCCGCAGCTGCTTTTTCGACGACGGCCCCGTGCCCACGGCCGGTGGGGCCGACTCCCTACCGCCGCCGGCGGATGTGTGCACCGAACTGGCCCGGGTGATCGAGGGACGCCGGGACCAGCCCGAGAGCGGCAGTTACACCAACAGGCTGCTGGAGGGCGGCGATAACCGCATCCTCAAGAAGATCGGCGAGGAGAGCGCTGAATTCGTGATGGCCTGCAAGGACGACGACCCCGAGGCGATCGCCGGCGAGGCGGCCGACCTGCTCTTCCATCTGCAGGTGGCCCTGGCCCACCACGGCGTCAGCTGGCGCCGGGTGCAGGAGGTGCTGGCCGCCCGGCGCGGGGCCCCCCGGCGGGATTGATGAGGGGGCTCAGGGCAGCACCCGCGTGGCCGGTACCCCCAGGGCCGGTTGGGCCTGGAGCCAGCGCAGGGTTGCCAGGTCCCGCTCGCTGAGCACCAGCACGGGGGCCTGCCCCGGAACCGCCGCCATGGCGTCGCCGCTGCGGTCGCTGTGGCCCCAGAGGCCGAAGGCGTGCCCGAGTTCATGCAGGGCGGTGGCCTGCAGCGCTTCCTGCCGTTGGCCGGGGCTGATCAGCACCTCTACCCGAGGCTCCCGCCCCAGTTCCCCCGCTCGCTCCACCTCCACCAGCTGGAGGAGGGCGCGTCCGTGGCTGGCCCGCCGCGCCCTGCCTTCCCCCAGGAGCGGTGGCCGAAGCCGGTGAAGACGCACCTGGGCCCGGCCAGGATCCTCCACCAGGGTGATGGGCAGGTGGCGCTGCCATTCCACCAGGGCCGCCTGAACGGCCGTCAGCCAAAGGCGCTGCCACACCCGTTCCGCCTCGCTGCCCTGCGGTGGCTCGACCCAGACGCACCAGTGGTCGCGCCGTGGCCAGCCCAAGGGAGTGGGTTTAAGTCGGTTCCGGTAGTCGCCTGGCTTGGCCGCTGCTGGTGGCGGCGCCGGCTCCGGCTCCGGTTCCAGCACCCGCACCCGGCTCGCCGGCGGGCAGGTAGACGCCGGCGGTGGGCGAACGGCAGCTGCCGTTGCTGGGCCGGCCCAGAGCAGGCCCAGGGCCAGCATCAAGGCGGGTCGCCGGCTCGCCACGGCGCCCTTCCAGGCCACCGGGCGGCGCACCCTCAGCCCGCCAGACCCACCCCCCGGGCCATCAGGGTGGCCAGCAGGGGGATGGCCGCGAAGCCCGCTAACTCAATGTTGAGAAACCAGCCCAGGCGGTTCGCCAGGGCCTCACTCACCTGGGGCAGTTCGCCCTTGCGCAGGGGGATGGCCCAGAGGATGTAGGTGACCGTGGGATAGAGCGAGAGGGTGCCCACCGCCAGGTACAGCCCCACCTTGGTCCAGAAGAGGGGATTGGCGGTGTAGAACTCCGCGCCTTGGCCGTAGTGCAGCACCCGCAGGATGCCGCTGACCAGCAGGGCCAGGGCGGCGATTCCGTAGACCACATCCGTGATCACCATCAAGATGGCTTCCTGTCGGTTCGGGTTCGGCTTGATCAGGCGCCGCTCCAGCACCAGGGCGCCAAAGCACAGCATCACGCTGAGGTAGTGCACATAGGCCACCCCGGCTTTGGTGAAGACGTCTGTGGGCAGGGCGGCAAGGACCATGGGAATTGGTCTGGTGGCGGAATCTGCCGACCGTAGCGAGCCCGGTGCGGCCCTGTGCCGACGCAGCAGCCTGGGGGGAGCAGCCCGACGGCCACACCTGCCGGGACGGACCTCCCCCCACCTGCAGCCGGAGAACCCCACCTCGACTTCCCTGCTGCGCTCGCCGCAGAATGGGTCCGTTCACCCTGATGCAGGGCCGATCGATGACTTCAGCTGAAGGGGCCGCTGAGCCGTTTGCCTCCGAGCCGGTGGAGGCAGAGGTGCTGGAGAGCACCGTGGTGGATGAGGGGGCCCTGCGGCAGTTGCTGCGCCGGGCCGGCCGCCTGCTGGCCAGGCCGGCGATCGAGTGCCTGGAGCTTCTGCTGGATGGCGACACCCCCTTCCAGGTCCGCCTGACCGTGATGGCGGCGCTCACCTACCTCTTGCTGCCCCTCGATCTGATTCCCGATTTCCTGCCGGTTGCGGGCTTCAGCGACGATCTGGTGGCGCTGACGGCCCTGCTGGGTCTCTGCAGCAGCCACCTCACGCCGGAGATCCGGCTGCGGGCCCAACGCAAACTGGATCGCTGGTTCCCCCCAAGCCGTTGATGGCCACGCTCAGCACCGAGCAACTCGATGAACTGCAGACCTTCCTGAAGGAATGGCTGCGCCACACCGGCCGCACCCAGGCCGATCTCAGGCGTGCCCTGCGGGCCAGTTCCATCCGGATGCCGGTGCTGTTGGGTGAGCTGGAGCGCATCTACGGCCGGGGCGGTCTCACGGCCCTTGCCGACCGTCTGTGCGGCATTGAGGAGCTGTGGCAGGGGGAGGACCAGGGGGAAGGGGCTGCCTCCGACTTTGATGACCCCCTGGGGCAGTTGGATCTGCTGCTTGAAGAGATCCGCGCCGATCGGCAGCACTAGCCGGCGACCCCAGGGCTCCCCAGGCAAACTGGGCCCACATCGCTGAACCGCCTGCCATGCGTTCCCCCGAGACATCCCGGTTGATGGGCTGGCTGCTCACCGCCTGCTTCGGTGCCGGCAGCCTGCTCCTGGGGGCGCCAATGGCCCGGGCCCAGAGCCAGCGCTTCCTGCTGGGTCCGGGCACCAACGTCGGGCCCAATACCAAGGTGAAACCTGAGAATTGCAAGACCGCCGCTGATGGAGCCATCACCTGCGACACGAAGTTGGTGAACCCGCCGGGTGAATCTCCGGCCAAGGCCCAGTTCAACCAGTTCAGTCAATGACGCGTCTGCTCAGGGTGCTGATGGACGACCAGGCCTTCCTGCGGGGCATTGATCGGGGTGAACGGCTGCTGGCCAAGGCCCTTTCCCTCATCCTGGCGCTGGTGGTGTTGGTCGCCAGCTTCCATCTGCTGCAGCTGGTTCTCCGGGACCTGAGCGATCCAAGCACCACCTGGCTGGGGGATGAGCTGACCCGTGTCCTCGGGGATGTGCTCAATGTGCTGATCGCCCTGGAGGTGCTCCAGAACCTCACGGCCTACCTGCGCCGCAAGGTGGTCCAAATCGAGCTGGTGCTGGTCACGGCCCTGACGGCCGTGGCCCGGAAGGTGATCGTGCTGCCGCCGGGAGCGGAGAACAAACCCGTGCTGCTGGCGGGTCTTGGGGTCGTGGTGCTTGCCTTGGCGGCGGCCTACTGGTTGGTGCGCCAGCCGGTGGTCAGGCCCCAGGAGTCCAGAACAGGGCGAGCCAGAGGGTTCCTGGGGCCGGGTCGGTCGCCTCGACCCGATGGCGACGATGGGGACTGATCAACAGGCTGTCGCCCGCGTTCAGCTCCCGCGGCAGCTCCTCGTCCTCGAACTGCAACCGTGCGCTGCCCCGCAGCAGCAGCACCCATTCCGTTTCGGCCTGGTCGTACCACTCTCCGGCCGGTGTGCTGGCGGCGCAGGAGTGGATGCGCTCCAGCCGCAGCTCCCCTGACTCCAGCACCACCCGGGTGCGCTCTTCTCCTGCGGCAGGCGCCTCACCGGCCAGAAGATTGGCCGATCCAGGGGGGGCGCCGGCGTCGCTTTCCCCCCAGCGGCGTCCGATGCTGAAACCATGGTGGGCGGCCAGGGCCACCACCTCCTGGTGGCTGGAGCAGTCCCGCAGCGTCTGGCGCAACTCCGGCAGGGCTTCACTGAGGCTCACGAAGTCCTGGAGCTGGCGCACCTTGTCGAGGAACCGCTGCAGGTCGGCGTCCGCCATGGCAGGAATTCAGGCAGGGGGGAGGGGGAAGCCGGTCAGATCCTTCGCCATGAGGAAGCGGCTGAAGGGAACACCAGCGATCAGCAGATCCTCGCGCTCCTCCACCCGCCAGCCCTTCCGTTCCAGCAGGGGGCGCGATAAGTGGCTGGCTTCGGTGCGCAATCTGCCGATGCCCCGCTGCCAGGACCGGCGTTCCAGTTCCTCCAGCAGGGCGGAAGCCCGGCCCTGACGGTTGGAGCGGCCGCGGGTATACAGAAGGGAAAGTCGGTCGAGGGGATGGAGAAGGGCGAACGCCTCGATCGTGGCCCCATCCGCTGAACAGCTGGCCAGGCCCATCCCCGCCTCCAGCTGCCCACCCAGATCGGTGTGGCCCGCCTGATCAGCCCAGGCCCGCACCTGAGCAGGGCCATAGAGCTCCGGGGCCTGAAGGAGCACCGCATCCCGGTACACCTCGATCAGCTGGGATCGATCGTCGAGAGAGAGGGGGCGCAGAGGGCGCAGGTCAGCCATAGGACTAGGTTGAGGTGATGGGGCTGCGAAGAATTGAAAAGAGTTTCGCTGCTTGCCTGAGTCGATCCAACCCAGTGGGCGGGTTGATTCTTTACGGTTCAAACAAGTCCATGGAACGGAGCTGAAGCCCATGGCCACCCAGAAACCCATCACGATTGGTGAGCTGGAGGCTGGATTCTCGGCCTATTGCATGGCGTTGAGGCGGTTGGTAGGTGAGGAGAGGGGGCTGGAGAAAATCCAGCGAACCTTGTGTTGGCACAACCTTCAGCGCCTCCACGATTCCCTGCCCCAGCGCTATCGATCCCCCAGTGAGCTCTACCTTCGCTACGTACGCTCACGCCGCGATGCAGGGGACAAGCCCGATTAGATGTGCTGCAAGGCTGGCAGGGAATGGCTCGATGGTGTAATTTCTGCTTGTCAAGTACACAGCAACGTTAATGTCAGCCCTTACGGGATCCGAGCTGCTCGCCAAGGTCAAAGAACTGGGCGATGTCGGCAAATCAGAGATCGTGCGCGCCGCCGGCTATGTCTCCAACAAGAAGGATGGCGGTGAGCGGCTCAATTTCACCGCCTTCTACGAAGCTCTGCTTGAGGCCAAAGGGGTCGAGCTCGGCGTCAGCGGCAAGGTGGGCAAGGGAGGCCGCAAGCTCAGCTACATCGCCACGGTGCAGGGCAATGGCAACCTGCTGATCGGCAAGGCCTACACCGCCCTGCTGGATCTCAAGCCCGGTGATGAGTTTGAGATCAAGCTGGGTCGCAAGCAGATCCGCCTCATCCCCGCAGGCGCCAGCGAAGACGACGAGGATTGATTCAAGGCGACGCCCGCTGAATCTCTTCATCAGCGGGCAACCCCTACTGGCTTCCCGTGTAGTCAGAAGCACATATTCACCCCCTCAGGCTTGGGGCTTCTTGGCGCTCCTGCTGATTCCCCGAACCTGAACAAGGCAACGCTTGGCCGTTGCCCTGTTCCCAAGGGGGATCGATGCCCGCTGGTTTAGGTAGTGGATTCGCTCAAGCTGATCAAGGTCCCCAACACGGGCTCTTTGCAGAGGTCGATGTAGTCCAAGGGAGTGCAGGTCAGCAGGATCACCTGTACCCCTTGACGCACCCCAAGGGCCAGCATCTGCTTCAGCGAGACCAGCCGATCGGCATCGGTGTTGGTGAAGGCATCGTCGAATACCAGGGGAAGGCAGCCGTCGTAGGCCGGCGCCAGCACTTCGGCTAGGGCCAGCCGCACCGCCGCTGCCAATTGCTCCCGCATGCCCCCGCTGAGTCGCTCGAAGGCGAATTGCTCACTGCCCTGGCGCAACTCCAGGTGCTGGAAGCCCAGTTGCGGGTCATAGCCCAGCTGGGGGGCATGGGACTGTTGGCCGAGGGCCGCCAGGTAGGGACCCAGGGCCTGGGCCAGCGGTGTCCCGTAGCGATCGGCCAGATCGCTCTGCGCCTCAAGGAAAAGGGTTTGCAGCAGAGAGAGGGCGCCACTGCGCCGCTCGATCGCCCCCAGATCTTCGCGGGCCGCCTCCCATTCCGCCTGGCGGAACTCCAGTTCGGTGGCTGGGTCGCTGGCGCTCAAGCTGGCGATCAACTGGTCGCACTGTCCCCGGCGGGAGAGGAGGTCATCCTTCTCCTGCTCCAAGCGAAGCCGAAGTTCCTCCACCGATAGGACTTGCTCACCGCCCTCCGTGGCCAGGGAACGCAGCTCTTGGCGCAGGGATTCCAGTGCCTGCTGGCGCAACCGAAACTCTCCAGCCTGGGCCTGCAGGTTGGCGGAGAGCTGTTCGAGGCTGCCGTGCTCCCGCAGCAGTTCCTGCCGGCGGCCTTCCAGGGCCACCAGGGAACCTTCCAGGTGATCCACCCTCAATTTGTCGCCGCTGAGCTGCGCCTGCAATGCCTGATCGCGCTGGAGCGCGGCCTCCAGGGAACGCTGGGCGGATTCCCGTTGCGCGGTGGTGTCCAGGATCTGCAACCGCCCCTCCTCCAACCTGCCTTCGAGCGACGCCAGATCGTTGTCTTCGTCGCGGCCTTCGCCGCCCCACTCCGGCCCCAGGGCCTCCAGCAGCCGGGTGCGGCGGGCCTCCAGCTCCGCCAGTCGACCGACGAGACCGTTCCAGGGAATGGTGCTGGCCGTCTGACGCAGGTTGGCGAGTTCGTTCTCCAACTGGCGTCGCTGGCGCTCAATGGCCTCCGCCGCATCGCTGCCGTTCACCCTCAGGAGAGAGCAGAGCTGCTCGATGGCCCGATGCTCCACCTGCACTTGCCGTTGGGCTTCCTGCAGCGCGTTGCCGCCACCGGGACGGATGGTGAGCCGCACGCCGCTGCCGATGGTGAGTTGGGCAGGCTGCAGCAGGATCTGGGCGGGGCCGGGCAGCCACGGGATGCCATCGAGCTCCACGGCCTGGTCGCTGGCCTCCAGTTCCAGGCTGGTGGCCATCGCCTCGCAGCGGGCCTGGTGGCGGGCCAGGCGCTGTTCCGCTTCCCGCAGCCTCCGCACCTGTTCCTGGTCGATGGGTGCCAGGTCCGCCAGGGAGCGCTTGAGGCCCTCCGCCTCGCTCTGCAGCCGCTCGAACTGCTCGCGATGGTGCCGCATCTGCCGCTGGCTGGCCTCGATGCGGGCCAACTCGAGCCGCTGCTGGCTGGTTTCCTGCCGCTCCAGCAGGGCCCGCTGCTGGGCCGCCAGCCGATCGTGGCCGCTGCGCAGTTCGCCCAGTTGTCGGCGCAGGGCCTCCAGATCCGCCACCACCTGCTCCCGTTGACCCTGGCGCTGCCGTTGCTCCAGCAGCTGGCGCTCCCGCTGCTGCTGGAGCGCCTGAAGTTGTTGCAGGGTCTGCTGCAGCAGCTGAAGCCGCTGCTCGTGCGGTTCCAGTTCCGCAGTCTTCAGCTTCAGGTCGTGATGGAGAGCCCGGCGCCTCTCCAGGGCAGGCCGCTCCACAGACTCGATTCGCTCCAAGCGCGTGTTGACCATGCGCAGTCGCTCCATCGAGGCCTCCAGTTCCGAGCAGCGCTCCTGGGCCAGATGTACCCGCAGGGCCATTTCGTGCTCCCGCCGTCGGGCCTCCGCCAGGGGCGATCCCGCCCGCACCTTTCCCGTGGTGGTGAAGGAGAGGGCCCACTGCTCCTGGATCCGCTCCAGCACCTGGGCATCGAGGCTTGAGCGCAGGGCCTCGCTGCCGCCCCGCTGCTGCAACTGCTGCTCCAGCCGGTGCCGGTCGTAGCGCTCACCGCTCCCGGCCAGGGGGTTGGCGCCCCCCTCCCCCTGGCGCACCCAGAGGTGGGCCCAGCGTTCTGGAAGTTGGCGGATGCCCCGACCCTCCACCGGCTGCTCCATGCCCAGCAGGGTTGCCAGCCTCTCCTCGGCGGCGCTGCCGGAGAGGGCCAGGCCGCCGTCGTGGCTCAGCTGACAGGTGCCGCTGGCGCCGGAGAAGCGCTTGCGCAGATGCCAGACCCTGCCGCCCGCCTCGAACCGGATGTCCACCTCGGGGTGGCCGCTGTGGCGGCGGGACCGCAGCTCCTCCACCCCTTGGCCGGTGGCGGTGGAGCGCAGGAACAGAGCCTTGTGCAGCGCCTCCACCAGGGTGCTCTTGCCGGCTTCGTTCGGACCGCCGATCACGGTGAGACCGGGTGCAAAGGTCAGCTCCAGGTCGTTGTGCAGCCGAACCCGGCGCAGGTGGCAGGAGAGCAAGCGCATGGCCTAGCGGCTGCCCTCCTGCACCAGGCGATGGAGCTCGGCCAGGGCTAGCCGCGCCACGGCGGGGTCCCCCTCGCCCTGGGGGGCCTCCAGCCGCTGTTGCAGCTGGGCGGCCACCCGGGCGATGAGGGGGTCGCCCGGTCGCTGGGTCATTTCGGAGACTTCGTTGTCATCGGCTGAGATCTGGGGGTGGCCCCGGCGTTTGAGCCGCAGCAGCCGGGCCTCCAGCTGCTCCAGGATCAGGTCGAACTGATGCTGCCCCTGGAGGCTGAGCTGGCCCTCCACCTCCAGCAGTAGCAGGTCCTGGCCGACACGGTCACCCAGGAGAGAGGCGAGTTGCTGCTCGAACCGTCCGAGATCATCGTCGCCATTGAAGTGGACGTGGAGTTGGTGCCAGCCCAGGCGGCCGGTGGTGATCGGCTCCACCCGGGGGACGTTCCCCCGCTCCACCTCCACCCGCAGCACCTGGCCGGAGCGGTAATCGCTGGAGCGGGGGAAGCGGTCCTGTTCGGGGGAGCCCGGGTACCAGATCCGCTCGTTCACCCGTTTGAGGCCATGCCAGTCGCCCAATGCGACGTAATCGATCTCCGCCATCAGATGGCTGGGCAGCTGCAGGCGGTTGTTGGCGGCCGCAGGGTTCTCCTCGTCGGCCTCGAGATCCACCGGTCCGAATCCATGAACGGATCCATGGGCCAGCACGATCCTTGGCCGATCCGTCGGCACCGTTCCCCAGTTCAATTCCTGGAGCCAGGCGGTGGGGTCCTCGGTGTCCTGGCGGCGCAGCAGGGGGCAGGGCAGCACGACCGCCTGCTCGAGCACCAGCGGCTGCCGCGCCAGGAGCACCTGCAACTGGGGGGCCCGCCGCTCCCGTTCGGATTGGAAGAAGGGGGAGTGCCAGAGGGCACCGGGTGCGCCGTGGTCGTGGTTACCAGGGATCACCAGCACCGGCAGGGCCAGGCGGCCCATGGCAAAGCAGACCGCGCTGATGTCACTGGCGCTCGGGGTGGGCGAGTCGAACAGGTCTCCAGCCACCAGCAGAAAGGCGGCTCCCGCGTCGCGGGCCACGGCGCCCACTGTCTCGATCGCCTCCAGGCGCACCTGGCGCAGGCGGGCCCGTTTATCCGGTTCCACCACCCGGGCATAGGGTTTGCCGATCTGCCAGTCGGCGCTGTGCAGAAACGACACCATCGGCCTGGATCACACCATGGGCAAAACCTGGTTCAGTGTGCCTGCTGGGCAGGGGGGCTGGGGAGGGGCCCGGCGCTGGCTGTCCAGGTTCGTGCTGGGGCTGGTTGCCCTCATCGTGCTGTGGCCGATGCCCGCCTGGGGGGTGATCGACGCGTCGAACAACGGTGCGCAGTTGTTTGAGAACCACTGCGCCGCTTGCCACCGCAATGGCGGCAACATCATCCGCCGCTCGCGCACCCTCAAGCTGGGGGCCCTGGAGCGGCGCGGTCTGGCCAGCCCAGAGGCCATCGCCGGCATAGCCGCCTCTGGCATCGGCCAGATGGGCGGCTACGCCGATCGCCTCGGACCGGGGGGGGCCGAGGCGGTGGGGGCGTGGGTGTGGCAGCAGGCTCAGAACGCCTGGATCCAGGGGTAGAGCGTGATCGAGGTCCAGATCCCGTTGCGCCAGTAGACATCCTGATGCAGCAGGGTTTCCACCTGCTCCTGGGATTCAGCCTCGAAGATGCCGAACACGTGGGTGCTGCCTTCCGTCGGTCCCAGGGTGATCAGGATGCCGTTGTCCTGGTGCTGTTGCAGGCCAGCAAGATGCTCATCGCGAAACGGCCCGCGCCGCTCGAGTGCGTCGTCGCAATAGGTCCCCCAAAGCACAAACTTCGCCATGGACAGGGGCCCGACGTTTGCCACAAGAGGTTAATGGAACCCGTTGGCGGCTAGTCAAGGAAGCCAAGGGCCATGCGAAGCAGTTGAGGGTTGGCGAATGCGGCATGTTGTTCGCTATATTCATTTTGTACTTAGCGCGTTAGCAGTGGCACTGATCGGTTCGGAACTCCTCTCGAAAGTCAAGGAGCTCGGTGATGTCAGTAAATCCGAGTTGGTGCGCGCAGCCGGCTATGTCTCCTCCAAGAAGGATGGCAGCGAGCGCCTCAACTTCACCGCATTTTACGAAGCGCTGCTTGAGGCCAAGGGCGTGAGCCTGGGCACCAGCGGTGCTGCTGTGGGCAAGGGCGGGCGCAAGCTCAGCTACGTGGCCACGGTTCAGGGCAACGGCAATCTGCTGATCGGCAAGGCCTACACCGCCCTGCTGGATCTCAACCCGGGCGATGATTTCGAGATCAAGCTTGGCCGCAAGCAGATCCGCCTGGTTCCCGTTGGCGCCAGCGACGACGACGAAGAGTGATTCAGGGGGCCGTTGCCTGGGCCGGTTCGGCGAACCGAAGCCCAGCAACGGCCATCTTCTCCAGCAGATGCAGATTGATCGATTGCTGGGCGTCGAAGGAAGAGTTCGGATCGCTCCCCGGCAGGAAGTAACAGATTTCGAACACCAGCCCTCTACCGGACAGCTCCAGCAGGTGGCAACGATCAAAACGGGCCCCCTGCACCGTTGCTACGGCATCCCGCACGAGTTGCCCCATGAGGGCCGCATCCGCTGATGGGGTGCCGCCGTGCAGAATCAATTTCTGCACCACGCGGCGTTCCTTGCGATCGGCATAGTTGCGCAGGATCTTGCCCAGAAGTTCTCCGTTGTTGATCACCACCCGTTCCCCATCGAGGCTCTTCAGCTGGGTTGAACGCAGTCCAACCCGGGTCACATGTCCCCAGACATCGTCGAAGTGGATCAACTGACCGATTTCGAACGGTCGGTCGAACAGGATCGTGAGGTAGTTGATCACATCCCGGGCTGGGCCCTGTAGGGCGAAGCCGATCCCCAGGCCTGCTCCCGCCAGGGCCCCCAGCACCGCCGTCAGCCGGAGGCCCTGGTTCTGCAGGAACACCAGGAGTCCGAGCACCCAGACCACGAAGCGCAGCATCGGGGCCAGGGCCAACAGGCCTTCCATCCCAGCGGGTTCCCCCAGCCGCCCCATGGCTGCGGTGAGGAGCCTCAGCAGGATGCGGTTCAGCAGTCGCACCACCAGCACCACGGCCAGCAGTTGCACCAAGCCCTGCACCAGCCGGTCGCCCGTGCCATCAATCCGCAGGGCATCCCAGGCCCATAGCACCACCCCCAGGCCCGCCAGGCCCGCGGTGGTGCCCACCACCCGGTCGATGATGAAGCGCTCGGTCAGTTCGGCGCTGCGCCGATCCAGGCTGCGCACCAGGCGTAGGGCCAGTAACCGGCCGAGGCCCACCACCGCCCACCCGCCGCCGAGCCTTGCCAGGGCCTCCACCAGGGAGGTGGCGGCCAGGACGTCAGCCATCCAGTGCCGCCCGTAGGCGTGCACAGAACTCCACCGCCGCCAGGGGGGCGGAACCGCCGGCCGCGGCGGCCTCGGCCATGGTCTTCACCAGGGCACTGCCGATGATGGTGCCATCGGCGCCCCATTGACGCACCTGCAGAGCTTGCTCCGGCCCGGAGATGCCGAACCCCACCGCCACCGGGGTGGATCCAAGGGCCTTGAGTTGCTGCACTCTTGTGCCGACTTGTTCCTGCAGGCTGGAGCGCACGCCGGTGACGCCGGTAACGCTCACCAGATAGGTGAAGCCCCGGCTGGCGCTGGCGATGCGCGCCATGCGCTCGTCGGGGGTGGTGGGGGCCACCAGCAGCACGAGATCAAGGCCGTGGGCCGCGGCGATCGGTGACAGGGCGTCGGCCTCCTCCAAGGGGAGGTCGGGCACCACCAAGCCGGCGGCGCCTGCGGCGGCGGCGGCCCTGCAGAACGCTTCCATGCCACGGTTGAGCAGGGGATTGCTGTAAGTGAACAGCACCACCGGAACGTTCAGCTCCCCACGCAGGCCGGAGAGCAGCTCAAGCACGGCGCCAGGGGTGGTGCCGGCGGCGAGGGCCCGGGCCGCCGCCGCCTGGATCACCGGACCATCCGCCAGAGGATCGCTGTAGGGAATGCCGAGTTCAATCACATCGGCGCCGGACGCCTGGAGCCCCAGCAGGGTCGCCCGGGTGGTCTCCAGGTTGGGGTCGCCGGCCATCAGGAACGGCATCAGGGCACAGCGGCCCTCCTGCTTGAGCTGGTTGAACCGTTGCTGGATGGGGGTGCCGCTCATCGGCTGTGGGCTCACGCGCATTGCCAGAGAGCCTATGGGGTCGGCCTTCAGAGGTCCGCGTCCGCCTGGAGTTGACCCACCTCCTTGAGCAGCTTGGCCTGCTCCTCAGGTGTGAGGGCGTCGAAGCTGCGCTGCAGGGCGTCATCCGTTGCGGCTTCGTAGGTCGCCCGGTAGCGGCGACGCTGCTCCATGTAGGTCATGTCACCGGAGACCACCCGCAGCAGGTAGCTGGCAGTCCAGCCCAGCACGAGCACAATCAGCACCGCCTCAGCGGCGATGCCGGCGGAGAAGCCCTCGTAGCCGGCGGCCTTGAAGCCGATGTAACCGATGGCTCCGAGGCCGAATACCCCCAGGCTCAGGAGGAGCGCCTTACCGCGGGTCATCGCCTCAGACCTCCCCCTGGCCAGCCATGCGCAGGTTGAGGAAGGGGGCGAACAGGATCAACCCAGGGAAGAACAGGAACACCAGGCCATAGATGGCCGTGCGCTCAATCTTGCCCATGGTGGTCCAGCGGCGGTTCATCCACCAGTAGAGCGCCAGGGGCACCACCACCAGGTACGCGCCGCCCAAGACCCCGTAGGTGACCAGCACCAGCAGAGTTTCTGGGGAAATGGCGCTCAGGAGACCAGCCATGGCCAAGGGGAGATGGTGGGTGAGCGAAATCTAGGATGGCGGGGCGGGGGCATGGCGTAATTGGTAGCCGCAGCGGATTTAAAATCCGTAGGCCGGAAGGCTGTGGGGGTTCAAGTCCCCCTGCCCCCATCCCATCCCATCGCCCAGCCCAGCCCAGCCCCACCCAGCCAAGGGTGCCGGGTCCCAACCTATTGGCAGCCCTGCACGGAAATCCTGTAGCTGAACCCCAGGGCGCCGGGATCATTGCTGGCTCCCACCTTGAAGTTCATTTGGTTGGCCTGCTTGCCGGGAATGGCGGGGAAGGGGCCGAACATCCGTCCAGTGCCGATCGGCGGGTTCATGGTTTCGTTGATCACCTGAAGGTTTGAGCCATCGCTGAATTTCATGAATCCCTCCACCGGGTACTTCGCTCCGGTGTCGGAGGAATTGGCGGTGAAGAAAAACTTGAAGCTGGTGTAGGGCTGGTTGACGATGAAGTCGGTGTTCCAGTTGGTGTTGCCGATCAGCTTGCCGCGCCCCACTGACTTGGACACGATCGGGGTCATGCCGTTGCCGCCGATGGGCTGCAGGAAGGTGCAGACCGGGGCCGCCTGGGCGCCGACGCCTGCGATGGACCCCAGGGTGATCAGGGCGGGGACGGCCCAGCGGTTCAGGTGGCTGTTCAGGTTGCGGCAGGCCTGGGGGCGGAGGAACTCCATCGTGGACTGGGTTGGTGAGCCGCCCGACCGTAGACCGGGGAGCCCATCCGCATCCAGCTCTGGGCCCTCAGTCCCCCTCGTCTGTGGGAATCAGCACGGTGGTGCGTAGACCGTCCTGGCCCAGGTCGCTGGTGATGATCCACACCCGGATCTCCGCCCCGACGGCATACACGCTGCGCAGGCTCCCCTGCTGGTGGTAGGCCGCCAAGGTGTTCTCGCGGGCGTCACGGGCATCCACCTGGCCCCAGTCGCCGCGACGATGGCGTTGGAGCAGGCGGTCGAGGGTTTCCCGGTCGATCCACTCCATCACCTCCGGCCTGATCAGCACCGGCCCGATGGCAAGGCGTGCGGCCATGGCGGAAACGTTGCTGGGGTCAGATCGCTTCGATGGAACGGTAGCGGGCCCTCCAGGTGGCGGCATCGAGGCAAGCGATCGCCTCGGCATGGCTGCTGGCCAGGCGGGCCAGCCCCTGGTCCACCGCTGCGAAGGCCACGGCCTCGGCCACGGCCCGCGACACCCGCTGCACGTCCTTGAGCCCGGGCATCAGTGGCGCCTCCGGATCGTTGGCGGCGGGAATCTCGCGGGCGAGGGCCCCCAGGCCCGCATCGATCATCTCTTCGCTTACCTGCCGGGCTCCCACCGCCACGCAGGCCTGGCCCAGGCCCGGGAAGAGGAAGCAGTTGTTGCATTGCCCGATGGTGCGAACCCCCGTGGCCAGGGGCACCGGTTCGAACGGGCTGCCGGTGGCCACCAGGGCCCGGCCGCCGCTCCAGGCCAGGGCATCGACGGGCCTGATCTCCGCCAGGGGCGTGGGGTTGGAGAGGGGCAGCAGGATCGGCCGCTCCACCCCCGCCGCCATGGCCTCCACCACGGAACGGGTGAAGGCGCCCGCCACCGTGGAGGTGCCGATCAGCACCGA
Organism: Synechococcaceae cyanobacterium ELA445; assembly: GCA_037134455.1. Lineage (GTDB taxonomy): Bacteria > Cyanobacteriota > Cyanobacteriia > PCC-6307 > Cyanobiaceae > ATX-6F1. Next base: position 37,548 of record JBAXME010000004.1, read on the forward strand.
GGGCTTAACGCCCCTCACCACCGCCTCCAGGCCGATGGGCTCGCCCTCGGCGGTTCCGAAGGCCGCCAGCTCTCCGTGGGAGCGGGCAAAGGGCCTCTGCACGTCGCTCAACTCAGACAGGCCCCCATGCAGCAGCCCCTGGCGGTCGATCAGCCAGATCCTCCGGTGGGCCTCCTCGGCCCCGAGCCCCTCCCGTTGCAGCAGCCTGGCGAGCCGTTGGGCGATGCCGCACCCCGCCGTACCGGCGCCGAAGATCACGATGCGCTGCTGGGACAGGGTCTGACCGAGTCCGGCGGAGGCCGCCATCACCGCCGCCGAGGCCACGCCGCTGGTGCCCTGGATGTCGTCGTTGAAACTCGCAAGCCGCTGGCGATAGAGGTCCAGGTTGCGCTGGGCATTGGCGGTGCCGAAGTCTTCCCAGTGCAGGAAGGTGTGGGGAAACAGCTCTTCCACGCTGGCCACGAAGGCGGCGATGAAGGCGTCGTAGTCGTCGCCCCGCAGGCGACGGTGCCGCCAGCCGGGGTAGAGGGGATCCTCCAGCAGGCTGGCGCGGTCGGTGCCCACATCCAGCACCACCGGCAGGGCCCGCTCGGGATGGAGGCCCGCACACAGGGTGTAGACCGCCAGCTTGCCCTGGCAGATGTGGATGCCGCCGATGCCCTGATCGCCGATGCCGAGAATCCCCTCCGAATCGGTGACCAGGAGCAGATCGGGGGGGTCCGGGGACACCTGGGCCAGGAGTTCCCGCAGTCGGTTCTGGTCGGGTGCCGCCAGGTAGATGCCTTGGGAGGGGGTGCGGTAGGTGGCGCTGAAGTGCTGGATCGCCGCGCCCACCGTGGGGGTGTAGACGATCGGGAGGACCGCCTCGATGTGCTCCGCGAGAAAGCGGTGGAACAGGATCAGGTTGCTTTGGCGCAGGGCCGTGGCGAAGGCGAACTGCTGCAAAGGATCCGCCAGTTCGGTGAAGGCCTCCCAGGCGCGTTGCACCTGCTGCTCCAGGGTTTCCACCTGGTAGGGAAGGAGAGCTTCAAGACCCAGGGCCAGGCGTTCTTCGCGGCTGAACGCCGTGCCTTTGTTCAGGGCCGGATGGGCCAGGAGCTCAACACCGCGGAGGCGGGTGATTTGGGGAGAGGACGAAGCGACGGCGGGCGCTGGAACTCAGGCCCCAGGATGGCGCAGGGTGCGCCAATCACCGCTGGCGGTGCTCACTTCGACGCCAATGCCGATCGGGTCGGTGCTGCCATTCCGCTGCTCGTTCCACCACTGCACCGCCTCGCCCCAGGCGGCATCAATGGATTCGTAGAGGTCGTCAAGAACCGGGTGGGGGCAGCCGTGTTGATCCACCAGGCGGTAGGCGCGGTGGCGGCTGGGGGCCATGGGGGAACGGGTCATCGTCTTGCTCTGCTTCTTCACCGCACCAGCATGGTGCCTGTGCCAGCTGCTGACTGTCACCGTTGTCACTTGTTCAGGTTCATTTTCCAGGCCAAGGTCGTTCCGGCGTGGAAAGGGACCAGGTGGATGGGCTGGTCGCCGCCGTCCAGCTCCAGGAGCTTGGGCACGTCAAGCTGCTGCCGTTGCAGCTGCACCGTGCCGCCGTTGGGGGGAAGGCCGTAGAAGCGGGGTCCGAATTCGGAGGCGAACGCCTCCAGCCGATGCAGGGCCTGCTCCTCGTCGAACACCTGGGCGTAGCTCTCAAGGGCATAGGGGGCATTGAAGATGCCGGCGCAGCCGCAGGCCGACTCCTTGGCCGAGCGGGGGTGGGGGGCCGAATCGGTGCCGAGGAAGAACTTGGGGTTGCCGGAGACGGCGGCCTGGCGCAGGGCGAGCCGGTGCAGCTCCCGCTTGGCCACCGGCAGGCAGTAGGCATCGGGGCGCAGGCCCTGGTGGAACATCGCGTTGCGGTTGATGTGCAGGTGGTGCGGGGTGATGGTGGCGGCCAGCTGGTCTCCGGCGGCCGCCACGAAATCGACGGCTTCGCTGGTGGTGATGTGCTCCAGCACCACCTTGAGGCCCGGGAACGAGCGCAGCAGGGGAGCCAGATGGCGATCGATGAACACCCTCTCGCGATCGAAGATGTCCACCTCCGCATCGGTCACCTCCCCGTGAATCAGGAGGGGCATGCCAATGGATTCCAGCCGAGCCAATACGCCATTGATCTGTGCCAGATCACTGACTCCGGCTGCGGAGTTGGTGGTGGCGTGGGCGGGGTAGAGCTTGCAGGCGGTGAACACCCCCTCGCAGAATCCCCGCTCCAGTTCATCCGGGTCGATGTGATCGGTCAGGTAGGCCGTCATCAGAGGGGTGAACCCGTGCCCCTCGGGCAGGGCCGCCAGGATGCGCTGCCGGTAAGCCACGGCGGCCGCCACGGTGGTGATCGGCGGCGTCAGGTTGGGCATCACAATCGCCCGCGCGAAGCTGCGGGCGGTGGCCCCCACCACGGCCCGCAGCATGGCCCCGTCCCGCAGGTGCACGTGCCAGTCGTCGGGGCACCGGAGGGTGAGCTGATCCAGGGCCGTCCCGTCGGCGGCCGTGGTCGTCATTTCGGCCCCCGGGAGCCGGGGATGCCTCCGGTCACCAGGTATCCGCTGATCGCCAGCAGCAGCACGCTGACGCAGAAATAGGCCAGGGAGGCGCCGTCCTGGATCGGGAAGCTCAGCATCGCCTTGAACGCCGCCACGATCAGGGCGACGATGATCACCTTGACCAGCTTCTCCTTGAGGCCATCGAGGCTGCGGATGTCCAACAAACCGCTGCTGTTCTGATCGCTGCCCCGGGCCGCTTCGATGTTGGAGATCAGCAGTTCATAGACGCCGTAGCCGAAGATCAGCAGGGCGATGCCGATCAGGTAGAGATCCACCCCGGAGACCAATTCGGCCAACAGCTTGGCCTCCCCCTTCGGTTCGATCTGGCCGCTGAAGATCTTGTAGAGCGCCTTGAAGATCTCCCCGGTGCCCAGCACGAAGGAGGCCGCCGTGCTCACGAGGCTCATGACCACGGGGACGATCGCGATCAGGCGTACCCGCCAGAGCCAGCGCTCGAACCGCTGCTCAAACTTCTTGCGTGGGGTGGTGGGGGGGTACGCCATGGCGCGACCTTAGGGGGTGTGCGCCTTGGGCCGACGAGGCTGGAACGTCTGTCTCAGATGTGGTGAAAGCTGCGGCGTAGGCGAGCTGGCGGGGTCTCCATCCACGGGATCCCCCCAAGGCCCCTTGAGGATCGGTTTGATCACGCAAACTGCGTGATCCCGGGCGCCATGGCCGGCGTGGCGTCGTCCCTGGGCTTGGGGCACCTGGTCGTCAGCTTGTGGGCCTGGCCTCCCGCGAGCTGGGTCGGTTGATCGCCAGAATCAGCGCACAATGTTCGCCCCCATGCAACCGTTCCACTGGTTCACCCAGACCACCATGCTGGGCCTGGGGGTGGCTTTTTCGCCCATCAACATCGCCCTTGTGGCGCTGCTGCTGCTTGGCCAGAAGCCGATGCTGCGCTGCGGCACCTACCTCACCGGCTGGGCCCTGGCCAACGGCGGTGCCCTCTGGGCCTTCGTGGTCTTCGGCCAGCGTTTCACCCATCTGCTCCACAGCGGCGGCAGGGGCCAGGTGCTGGTGGATCTGATCGGCGCTGGGGCCCTGTTGGGGCTGGGGCTGTTCCAGCTCACCCCGGCCGTGAGCATCGGAGAGGAGGGCTGGGCCATGCAGCTGATGCAGCGGTTGCCCGACCTGGACCTGGGTCCCCTGCTGGGCCTGGGCATGGGCTGCGCCCTGATCAGCCCGGAGAACTTCGTTTTCTATGTGAAAGAGGCGGGACTGGTGATCACCAACCGCCCCGGCATGCGCACGGATCTGGAAATCGGTTCAGTGTTCGTGCTGATGGCCACTTCCCTGCTGTTGCTGCCACCCCTGCTCTGGCTCCTCTCCGGCGGCCGGCTCGAGGGCCCTCTCACCCGGGCCAAGGATTGGTTGGTGCACCGGGCCGAACCGATGGTGGGCGTGTTGGCCCTCTTGTTGGCGGCCTACCTGGGCTGGCAGGGCATCGAAGGTCTGCTTCAGATGGGGGCGCCGGTGGCCCTGGCCTGAGGCCGGCCCTGTCGGCATGGTTACGCGATCGAGCCGCTCCGGCTGGCAAACTCCCTTCACCTTCCAACGGCCCTGATGGCTCCCCTGCATCGCCGGCTCCTTGCCGCTCCCCTGCTGATGGCCCTCCTGCTGGGGGGCTGCGCCAGCGAGGGCGGGGGCAGTGGCGGCGCCACCGGTGTGCAGAGCCAGAAGCTGGATACGGTGCGGGGCCGGGGCAAGCTGATCTGCGGCGTGGACGGCAAGCTTCCGGGCTTCAGCTTTGTTGAATCCAGCGGCTCCTACAGCGGCCTCGACGTCGACATCTGCAAGGCGGTGGCGGCCGCTGTGGTGGATGACCCCAACAAGATTGAGTACCGCGACCTCAACTCCAGCGAGCGTTTTGCCGCCCTGGCCAGCGGTGAGATCGATCTGCTCTCGCGCAACACCACCATGACCCTCAGCCGCGATGCGGCCGGGGGCAACGGCCTCAGCTTCGCCCCCACCACCTTCTATGACGGCCAAGGGGTGATGGTGCCCGTCGCCAGTGGCGTCAAGACCCTGAAGGATCTGGCGGGCAAGCCCATCTGCGTGGAGAGCGGCACCACCACCGAGCTCAACCTGGCCGACCGGATGCGGGAGATCAAAGCGGCCTACACCCCGCTCAAGTTCCAGACCGGCGACCAGACCTACACCGCCTACCTGGGGGGCCGTTGCGTCGCCGTCACCAGCGACCGCTCCCAACTGGCCGCCAAGCGCACCAGCTTCCCCGATCCCCAGGCGCACCTGCTGCTGGATGAGGTGCTGAGCAAGGAACCGCTCACCCCCGCCACCGTGAATGGGGATCCGGCCTGGGCCGATGCCGTGCGCTGGACCATCTTTGGTTTGTTCCAGGCCGAGGAGCTGGGCATCACCAAGGCCAATGTGGCGGCCAAGGTGGCCGAAGCCAAGGCCAACCCCAACCTGGCTGACCTGCGCCGCTTCCTCGGTGTGGAGGGTGATTTCGGCAAGCAGCTGGGTCTGCCCCCTGACTTCGTGGTCAAGGCGGTGAGTGCCGTGGGCAACTACGGCGAGATCTTCGAGCGCAACGTGGGCCAGGAGTCCAAGCTCAAGCTGGCCCGCGGTCTGAACCGCCAGTGGAAGGACGGCGGGTTGATCTACTCGCCCCCGTTCCGTTGAGCGCTCCCCAGGGGCCCCTGGGGAGCGCCGTGCCCTCCTCTCCTCCCTGGTGGCGCGATCGCCGCGTTATCCCCTGGCTGGTGCAGGGGGTGGTGGGGCTGGTGGTGCTGGTGGTCATCGCCTTCCTGCTGGGCAACCTGGTGCGCAACCTCAGCGCCGCCGGTCTGCTGCTCAGCTGGCGATGGCTGGGGCAGCCGGCCGGGTTTGACCTCTCCGAATCGGTGCTGCCCTTCAACGCCGAGTTGCCCTACTGGCGTGCCCTTATGGCCGGGTTGGTCAACACCCTGCGGGCGGTGGCCATCGGCCTGGTGGGCTCCACCCTGCTGGGCACCCTGCTGGGCATGGCGGCCTTCAGCAGCAATGGCCTGCTGCGTCGGTTGGCGGTGGTGTACGTGGAGGTGATCCGCAACATCCCCCTGCTGCTGCAGCTGGTGTTCTGGTATTTCGTGGTCTTCCTCTCCCTGCCCAACGGCACCGACGCCCTCCAGTTCCCTGGGGTTGTGCTGGCCAAGTCGGGCTTCTACGCCGCCGGATTCGAGCAGGGTCACTGGCACGGGCCGGCGTTGATCAATGGCGTCTGGCACGCCCCCCTGCGGCTGTCGGTGGAGCTGACCGCGCTGCTCACCGGCCTGATCGCCTACACCTCCGCCTTCATCGCCGAGGTGGTGCGCGGCGGCATCGCCTCGGTGGCCAAGGGGCAGTGGGAAGCGGCCGCCTCCCTGGGGCTCCACTGGTCCATCACCCTGCGCCGGGTGGTGCTGCCCCAGGCCCTGCGGGTGATCATCCCCGGCCTCAACAGCCAGTACATCGGCCTGGCCAAGAACTCCTCCCTGGCGGTGGCTGTGGGGTACACCGACCTCTATTCGGTGGCGGAGACCACCCTCAACCAGACCGGCCGGGCGGTGGAGGTGATCCTGCTGCTGCTGGGGGCGTACCTGGTGATCGATCTGTTGATCTCCGCCGTGATGAATGGCCTCAACCGCCTGGTGCAGATTCGCGAACGCTGATGAGCCCCTCCCTTCCCCAGCGCTTGCGGCGCGAATTGATGGCCACCCCCACCGACGCGGTGGTGAGCCTGGTGCTGATCGTGGCGATCACGGCGGCGGCGGTCGGCTTCCTTCGTTGGGCCTTGTTCAAGGCCCAGTGGGTGGTGATCCAGGCCAACAGCACCCTGTTCGCCGTGGGCCGCTACCCGATCGAGCAGCAGTGGCGCCTGTGGCTGCTGGTCACCCTGTTGACGGCCGCCACGGGCCTGGGCTGGGGGCTCCTGCGGGGCCGCCGCTGGCCCCTCCATGACCGCATCGCCGCCGGCCTGCTGACGGCCCTGGCCCTGTGGGCGCCGGCGGCCCTGAGTCTCAGCCTGGCGATCCAGCTGCGCTGGTGGGCCCTCACGGCCCTGCTGCTGGCGCTGCGCTGGGTGGTCGGGGTGTGGGGGCCTGGTTGGTGGAGCGGCCTCTCGCCCCTGGGCCGGCGCCTGCTGCCCCTGGGCTGGCCGTTGCTCTACCTCACGGGCATGGTGCTGATCAGTGGGGGCCTGGGGCTGACGCCCGTGTCACCTTCGGAGTGGGGGGGGCTGATGCTCACCCTGCTGATGGCCAGTTTCGCCATGCTCTTGAGCTTCCCTTTGGGGGTGGCCCTGGCCCTGGCCCGGCGCAGTGACCTGCCCCTGCTGCGCTGGGGGTCGGTGCTCTACATCGAGTTCATCCGCGGGGCCCCCCTGATCACCCTCCTGTTCCTGGGGCAGAACATCCTCGGGTTCCTGTTGCCCGGGGGTGTGGCCCCCGACCGGGTCTGGCGGGCCGCCTGGGTGCTCACCTTCTTCTGTGCCGCCTACCTGGCCGAGGCGGTGCGGTCCGGTCTGGCGGCGGTGCCCCGGGGGCAGTTTGAAGCGGCCCGCGCCCTGGGGTTGACCGTTCCCCAGTCCCTGGCGCGGGTGGTGCTGCCCCAGGCGCTTCGCACGGCCCTGCCCACCATGGTGGGGCAGTTCATCTCCCTGCTCCAGGACACCACCTTGCTCTCTCTGATCGGCCTGCTCGATCTGCTGGGCACGGCCCGCTCGGTGATGGCCAATCCGGCCTATCTGGGCAAGAACGCCGAGGTCTATTTCACCCTGGCGGTGCTGTTCTGGTGCTGCTGTGCCGCCCTGGGGCTGGGGAGCCGGGCCCTGGAGCGGCGTCTCGACACCAGCCGTTCCACCACCAACCCCTCTGATTCCGCCCCTTCCCCTGCCGTCGCCTGAGCCATGAGCCAACCTTCCGCCGAACGGATGATCGAGGCCCGCGGGGTCCAGAAGTGGTACCCCAACGGCTTCCATGCCCTGCGCGGTGTCGACCTCACCGTGCACCGGGGTGAGGTGGTGGTGATCATGGGTCCCTCGGGGTCAGGAAAAAGCACCTTCATTCGCACCTTCAACGCCCTGGAGGATTTCCAGCAGGGCACCATCTCCGTGGATGGCCGGGCCCTCTCCAACGACCTGCGCGACATCGATGCCATCCGTCGCGAGGTGGGGATGGTGTTCCAGCAGTTCAACCTCTTCCCCCACCTCACGGTGCTGGAGAACCTCACCCTGGCGCCCATCCAGGTGCGCAAGCGCCCCAAAGCCGAGGTGGAAGAGCAGGCCTATGCCCTGCTGCACCGGGTGGGCATCCGGGAGCAGGCGGACAAATACCCCGGCCAGCTCTCCGGCGGCCAGCAGCAGCGGGTGGCGATCGCCCGCTCCCTGTGCATGGAGCCCCGCATCCTGCTGTTCGACGAACCCACCAGCTCCCTCGATCCGGAGATGGTGCGTGAGGTGCTGGAGGTGATGCGCAACCTGGCTGCCGATGGCATGACGATGGTGGTGGTCACCCACGAGGTGGGCTTCGCCCGGGAGGTGGCCCACCGCGTCGTGTTGATGGCCGAGGGGGAGGTGGTGGAGGAGGCCGATCCGGCCACCTTCTTCACCAACCCCAGCCACGAGCGCAGCCGCCAGTTCCTGGCCCAGATCCTCTAGGCCCAGGTCCTCAGAGCAGGTGCAGCTGCTGCAGTGCCAGCCGCAGCAACCCCACCAGGGCGGCGGCGCCAATCACCTGAAGCACGCTCCATTTCCAGCGCAGCAGCACCCAGCTGGCGGCCAGCAGCACCGCCAGGGCCAGGCCGTCAAAGGGACCAGTGGCCCCGGCGGGCCAGAGGACGTGGCCGGCGAAGAACACCGCCAGATTCACGATCACCCCCACCACGGCGGCCGTGATCGCGGTGAGTGGTCCGCCAAGGCGCAGGTCATCGCGGCTGGACTCCACCAGCGGGCCCCCCGCCAGGATCAACACGAAGGAGGGCAGGAAGGTGAACCAGGTGACGGTGAGGGCCGCCGCCACGGCCGCCCACCAGGAGCCGGTGGCGCCGAACACCGGCGTGTTCCAGCCCCCCATGAAGCCCACGAAGGTGACCACCATGATCAGGGGACCGGGGGTGGTCTCCCCCAGGGCCAGGCCGTCGATCATCTGGGGGGCACTGAGCCAGTGGAACTGTCCCACCGCCGCCTGGGTCACGTAGGGCAGCACGGCGTAGGCGCCACCGAAACTCACCAGGGCCACCTGGGTGAAGAAGCGCGCCATGGTGGCCAGGCCTCCATTCCAGCCGTTCAGCGCCGCCAGCAGGGCAAGGGGGAAGCCCAGAGCGAGTCCCCCGGCCAACAGGGTGAGGGCCAGTTTTCGACTGCTGAAGCGGGCATGGGCAGGGGTGGGGGTGTCATCGCCATGGAGGGCGTCCGCCAAGCCCTGTTCGGCGGCACGGCCATGGCCCTTGCCGGAGCGGAACAGATCCGGCCGCCAGCGGCTCCCCAGCCAGCCGACCAGGGCGGCGGCGCCGATCAGGGCGGGAAAGGCCAGTTTCAACAGGGTGAGCCCCACGAACGCCGCCACGGCGATGGCGATCAGCACGCCGTTGTGCAGGGTGCGCTGCCCCAGCCGCCAGGCCGCCTGCAGCACGATGGCGGTCACGGCGGGCTTGAGGGCCCAGAACACCGCCGCCAGCGCGGGCACCGAACCCCAGACCGCATAGACCGTGGCCAGGGCGATCAGCAGCACCAGCGACGGCAGGATGAACAGGCTGCCCGCCACCAGGCCGCCTGGAATGCCATGCATCAACCAGCCGATGTAGGTGGCCAGCTGCTGGGCCTCCGGCCCCGGCAGCACCATGGCGTAGTTGAGGGCGTGCAGGAAACGGCGTTCGGAGAGCCAGCGACGGCGCTCCACCAGCTCCGCATGCATGAGGGCCACCTGGCCGGCGGGCCCTCCGAAGCTGACCAGCCCCAGCTGGAGCCAGAAGCGGGAAGCGGAGAGGAAGCTGACGGGCTGGCCCAGGGGTGGAGGTGCGGTCTGGGTCAGTCAAGGGGAGCCGGGTGGCCTACCGGGTGCCCTCGGCTACGTCGCCCCGCCCCTGGGCGGTTCTCCCCCCAAAGGTCCATGGCAGGATTGAGGATGACCTCGCCGGCGCCTGACGGGGCCCCCGCAGCCCGTCATGGTGATCTCCGAGTCCGCCTACCCGATCCGGATCCTCGACGCCGAGGCCGTGCGTCCGCCCCAGCAGGGGGGCCATCCCGCCTGGGATCTGGCCGCCATCGTTGAGGCCCTGGCCCAACCCACCACGCACACCGGCCTCGACTGGGCCCGCCACCATCCCTTCCCCCTGCCGTCGCCGGAGCTGCTGCAGCGGGTGTTCACGGGGTTGCGCTCAGCGCTCTTTCCGCACCACTTCGGCGATCCCGACCGTTCCGGCCAGGGCCTCACCTACTTCATCGGCCACACCCTCGACACCACCCTGCAACTGTTGGCCGAGCAGGTGAAGCGGGAGCTGTGGCTGAGCGGCACGGCGCTCACCATCGATCTGAACCAGCTCCAGCGCCAGGCCGTTGAGCTCACGGGCCGCTTTGCCGCCAACCTGCCCCGGATTCGCCTGCTGCTGGAGGGCGATCTGCTGGCGGCCCACCAGGGGGATCCCGCCGCCAAGAACCTGGATGAGGTGCTGTTCTGCTACCCGGGCATCCGGGCCATCACCTACCACCGCATCGCCCATGAGCTCTACAGCCTCGGCCTGCCGCTGATCGCCCGCATCATCTCCGAACTGGGCCATGCCGAAACCGGCGTCGACATCCACCCCGGCGCTGCCATCGGCGCCGAGTTCTTCATCGACCACGCCACCGGCGTTGTGATCGGCGAGACCTGCATCATCGGAGATCGGGTGCGGCTCTACCAGGCGGTGACCCTCGGCGCCCGCAGCTTCCCCCGCGATGAAAGCGGCGCCCTGATCAAGGGGCAGCCCCGCCATCCGATCGTCGAGGACGATGTGGTGATCTACGCGGGTGCCACCGTGCTGGGGCGGATCACGATTGGGGCACGCTCCACCATCGGCGGCAACGTCTGGGTGACCAACAGCGTGCCCCCTGGCAGTTTCGTGAGCCAGGCCAAGGCCCGCCAGGACACCTTCGATGGCGGTGCCGGGATCTGATCCGGCGCGGGTCGCCATCAGAAAACGGATGAGCAGACTGTTGGCTACCTGGAGGTAGGCGTTGGCTTGCCCTGGCTCGGCGTTCTACGGGGCTCAGCTCACTTGTGTTGACGATGGGGACTTCTTGATCCTCATGCCCGCACCTGTTGGCGCTGGAGCCAACGCGACGGGCCCTCGAGCAGCAAGCGCATCAAGGGCAGCCGCTCCATCCCGGCGAGCAGGGTTTCCTTGAGGGCCCCTTCCATCGGCAGGCCCAGGGCCTGCCAGGCCTCCAGGCCGCCCGCCAGATGCCGGATCAGACGCGGATAGCCCTGGGCATGGAGGCTGGCGATGGCGGTGCTGGTCTGCTGGTCGTTCTCCCCGATCAGCACCAGATCGGCGTCGGGGGGGTCCCCACTCACCAGCCGGGCCAGGGGGATGTTGTGGCTGCCGGGAATGTGGGAGCGGTGGAAGGAGCGCCGCGAGCGGATGTCCACCACCAGCCTGGTGGCTGCGCCGCCACTGCCGCTCTGCAGCTGAAGCAGGTCATGGGGGCTGAGCTCGGGGCGGGTCGAGAGGGTCACAACCAACAGGCGAATCGTGGCCGAATCCTCGGCGTCCAGCGGAGAAACTGCGGTATTCCGAGCAACAAACCGTAGATATTGGACGGTCAGCTCTGCCCGCCTGCGGCTTGACCGGAAAAGGGCCCAGGCGTGTCAGCCCAGGACCTCAGGTCTGCCCACCCATCCTGCGCAGATGACCTCAAGGCGCGCGTATCTTCACGCCTACCGCCATGTGGTTTCAGCCACGTCGAAAACCCAGAGCAGCCATAGGGTTTGGGGGAATCGATGACAGCTTCCTTGGCACCTTCCAATCCCTTGTTCGGTCCCGGTGATGACCGCTTCCAGGAGACGGAACCACGCCATGTCATTGAGGCTTTGGTGAATCAGCCGGCCCTTGATCGGGCCGAGCGAAGGCAGTTGCAGACCCTCGAGGCCCGTCGCCTGATCTGGGAAGGGGCGCTTGTGCTGGATGCCCGCAGCAAGGAGGAATTCGATCGCTCCCATCTCCAGGGGGCGATTTCGATGCCTCTGGAGTGCAGGGATGCTGAGATCCTGCGCCTGTTGCCCGATCCGATGGTGCCGATTCTTTGCTACAGCAATGGACAGAACCGGGCCCAAGAGCTGATGGCAAAGCTCAAGCGGCTGGGTTACGGCCATGCCTGTGGCATTGCCTGTGGTCTTCAGCTTTTCACCACGGTCGGCAGGTGATGCTGGGTCACCTCCCCGTGCTCCAGCATCAACCCCTCCCCAGGCTGTAGGGGCCGCCAGGTTTCGTTGGTGGTGAGTGGCTCGGTGCTCACGATCGTGACCACATCGTTGGGCGTTGTTACCTGGGAAAAGTCCACCGTGAGGTCGTCATCCGCCAGGGTCGCGGTGGTGAAGGGGGCCCGGCGGGTAAGGATATGGAGCTTGGTGCTGGCGTAGGCGAACAGCCAGGCCCCATTGCTGATCAGGCAGTTGAAGATGCCCTTGGCCGCCAGGGCATTGGCGCAGCGCACCAGCAGCTCAAACAGACCGGCCCCGTCGGCTGGGTCCACGTCCGAGGCGCTGAGGCGATCGAGGATCCAGCAGAAGGCCGCCTCGCTGTCGGTGCTGCCCACGGGCCGGTAGAGCGCACTGGGGGGGATGGCCTCCAGCAGGTCACCGTTATGGGCGAACACCCATTCCTGCCCTTTCCAGCGGCGGAGGAAGGGGTGGCAGTTCTCCAGGGTTACCACCCCTTGGGTGGCCTTACGGATGTGGGCGATGGAGCAGTGGGCCTTGAGATCGAGGCCTGCCACCTGGGCGGCCACCGGGCAGAAGGCTGCGGGAGCCTGCTCCCGGTAGATCGTCACCCCCTGGCCGGCCGGATCAAAGCTCGCCAGCCCCCAGCCATCGCCATGCTGGCTCGTGGCTCCACCCCGCCGGGCCAGGCCGCGGAAGGAGAAGGTCATGTCCGTGGGGGTGTTGGCGCTCAGGGCCAGCAGTTCACACATCGGCTGACTGGATTGCAGTCCAACGGGTGACGGCTGCCATGAGCTTGGCGCGGCGATTGCGGCGGCTGTGGATCTTGTAAACAGGCGCAGCCTGGTTTCCCTTGAAGCCGTTCAGCTCCTGCTGGTTGCTGTTCGAGCCATCTTCGGCACCGGTCGCGCTGGCAAGAGGTGTAAGGAACAGGATCGGGCCCCATGGACCAGCCGGGAAGCACAGGTGGTTTCCATCTTTCAGCAGCATCAGGCCCTCTCCTATGGCTACGGACGGAAGATTGACCAAGGGAACCCGACCACAACCGGCAGGGAGTGTATGGATACCTGATCACAACGAGAGTGCCCGCCGCCACAAAAAAGCCCCGGCGGACGCCAGGGCAGGGAGTTGACGACGGGGCCGCTTTGCCTTAACGAGCCTTGGCGAAGATTTGATCCCAGAGCCCGCCCTTGCCGAAGAACTTGTTCACCGACTTCCAGCCGCCGAAATCTGTGACGGAGAAGGTCTGAATCTGCTGGAACTTTCCCTTGGCAGCTGCCTTGCCTTCGGCAGTGACGGGACGGAAGCCTTCTTCAGAGAATACCTTCTGGGCCTTTGGGGTGTACAGGAACTTGGCGAAGGCCTCGGCAATTGGCCGAGTGCCGTGCTTGTCGACGTTCTTGTCAACCACGGCGATTGGTCCTTCGATCAAGATGTTGGGGCTGGGTAATTTGTAGGGAACGGTCCACTCCCCGGTCTTTTTGGCCAGGATGGCTTCGTTCTCATAGTTCAGCAGCACATCACCTTTTTTTCGCTTCACGAAGGTGTCGGTGGCTTCCCGCGCGTCCTTGGGAAGCACGTCCACATTCTTGTAAACCGTGGTCACGAACTTGCGGGCGTCAGCCTCACTGCCCCCGGTCTTGACGATGGAGCCCCACAGCCCCAGGAAGTTCCAGCGGGCGCCGCCGGAGGTCTTGGGGTTGGCGGTCACCACGTCAACGTCTTTGTTGTCGAGGTCTTTCCAGCCGTTGATTTTCTTGGGGTTGCCGGGGCGTACGAATAGGGCCACCACGGAGTTGGTGATGATCGAGTTGTTGGGGTGCTCTCTTTCCCAGCCTGGCTTGATCAGGCCCGCTTCTTCGATCTTGTAGGTGTCACCGGCGAGGGCCAGGCCCACCACATCGGCCTCCAGGCCATCGATCACGGCACGGGTCTGGGAGCCGGAGCCGCCGTAGCTGGTTTTGACGGTGATGGTCTGGCCGGACTTCTTCTTGTAGTCGGCGATGAAGAGGGGAATGATCCTGTCGTAGGCCGCCTTGGTGACGGCGTAGCTGACCAGGAGGATCTCCTTTTTCTGCTGGGCCTGGGCCGGGGCCCCGAAGAGCGAGAAAGAGGAACTGGATGCCAGCGGCAGGCCAGCCAGGGTGGCGAAGACCAGGCCGATGCCGACCCGGCGCCCGGCGGCGGTCAAGGGATAAACCACGTTATTCCGATGGGATGCGCGCCCAATCTACGGGACGGCCTGGGCGGGGGCGTATTTCCGACTACAGCAATCGGGATCTAGATTTACCTACTGGAGCGGCAGCCATTTGGCCTTCAGCGCAAAGACCGAGTACGGCCTGGTGGCCCTGGTCGAATTGGCGAGTATCCACGCCAGTGGCGGCGTTCTGCAGGTGGCCGAGATCGCCCTGCGCCAGAACATCCCCGACCGTTACCTCGAGCAGATGCTCACCAGCCTGCGGCGCGGCGGCATCCTGCGCAGTATCCGCGGTCCCAAGGGGGGGTATCAACTTCTGCGGACGCCAGCGGAGGTGCTGGTGGCCGAAGTGGTCAACTGTCTGGAGGGGGAAACCTCGGCGAGGGAGTCCGCCGGTCGGCAGACCCCGGAGTTCGATGTGCTCGATGAGCTGGCCGCCCAGCTGGAGAGTGCCCGCTTGAAGCTGCTGCGCAGCACCACCCTCCAGGACCTGTTGGATCGTCGAGATGGCCTGCTCCAGGCCCAGGCCATGTACTTCATCTGAGCGCCGAACTCTTACCGGGAGAATTTCCCGTTGACCGATGGGGTAAACGTGTTATTGTGGTTGTCACCTGCGGAAGGCCCCATGGGTTGTTGTCGCCGAATGTGCACGACCAGCGCCTGTCTGGTCCCCTCCGTTCTTTTGATGTCTTCAAAAGCTTTCCGCAGCCATGACCGCTTCTCTGATTTCGCCACAGCTCCGCCTCACCCTTCTGCCCAATGACGTTCTGCCCGAAGGGCTGAACTGGAAGATCCAGGATGGCTACATCCGCACCGCCACCTGGGACGAGGAAGGAGAAACCATCACCCTCGGCGTCTGGGGACCGGGTGATTGGGTCACCGCCGCCTACTCCGCCCTTCGCCCCCTGTAGATCCAGTGCCTCACCACCGTGGTGGTGGAGCAGTACCAGCCCACCCCTGAGGACGTGGAGCAGTTTTTGCGTCGCCAGATTCAGAACCTGGAGGAGATCTTCCAGATCAACCGCATTCGTTCTGCCGAGCATCGCCTCCTGGGGCTGCTGGCCTGGATCGGCAAGCGTTTCGGCCAGGTGAGCACCCGGGGGTGCCGTCTTTCGCTCAAAGAGATGAACCTCACCCACAAGGCTCTGGCCGATCTCTGCGGCCTCACCCGGGTGACCGTCACCAAGATGCTCAATCGCTACAAGGTGGAGGGGCTGCTGCAGCAGATCAGCAAGGAGGATCTGTTCATCCCCTCCACGGCCCTGGCGGCCGAGTGAGGCTGAACGCAATGGTTCCCACCACCTTCCGGCGCCATGCCGGGCCGTTCGCGCTGCAGCACTACACCTTGTTGTTCAAGAACGGGCAACAACTGCGCCATCAGGAGCCCCTCGCCCTAGCCCAGTTTCGCTCCGATGGCCGTCTTGAGCGCTTCTGGTTGGAGCCCCCATCGACGTCCGACCAACTTCCCAGCAGCAGTGATGCATCCTCCTGCTAGCTGTTCGTGATCGTGGAGCCCCCTGGCCGTCGTGCTCAGATCGAGTAGTCCGGTTCGAAGGTTCGGGCCTGACGACTGAGGATGTGCAACGTGTCTCCCACCTGCAGGGAGCGGGGGTCGAGCTGGTCCCGGGGGATTTGTGCCAGCACCGCCTGGCCGTCCGCCAGCACCAGTTCGGCCTGGAGATCGCGCCCCATGTGGCTCAGCCGGCGCAGCTTGGCGGGGATCGATCCTGCCCTGGGTTCGATCAGCACTTCCAGGTCGTGAGGGCGCACGAACATCTGGGAGTCTGCTGCTTCAAAGGAGCCCGCGGAGCCATCGGTCTCCTGCAGCAGGCCGCGGGGCAGGATGTTCACCTCCCCGACGAAACTCATCACGAAGGGGGTTTGCGGGTGGTCGTAGATCTCGGCAGGGCTGCCGATCTGCTCGATCCGGCCCTCGTTCATGACCACAATCCGGTCGGCCACCTCCATGGCTTCCTCCTGGTCGTGGGTGACGATCACCGTGGTCACGTGCATTTCATCGTGGAGGTTGCGCAGCCAGGCCCGCAGTTCCTTGCGCACCTTGTAATCGAGGGCGCTGAAGGGTTCATCCAGCAACAGCACCCTGGGTTGCACCGCCAGGGCCCTGGCCAGGGCCACTCGCTGCCGCTGGCCGCCCGAGAGCTGGGAGGGGAAGCGGCTGCCGTAGCCCTGGAGTTGCACCAGCTCCAGCAGCTCATCCACCCGCCTGCGGATCGCGTCTCGCTTCCAGCCGCGCAGCTCGAGGCCGAAGGCCACGTTCTGGCGCACGTTGCGGTGCTTGAACAGGGCGAAATGCTGGAAGACGAAGCCCACGTTGCGGTCCTGCACCGAGCGATCGGTGGCTTCCTCGCCCGTGATCCAGATCCGTCCCACGTCTGGAGACTCCAGACCGGCGATCAGGCGCAGCAGGGTGCTCTTGCCGGAACCGGAGGGCCCCAGCAGAGCCACCAGTGAGCCGGAGTCCACGTCCAGGCTCACATCTCGAACCGCCAGAAAATCGCCAAAGCATTTGGTGACGTTGGCGACGCGGATGCCCATGGAGCTGATTCGAACGCATTCATTCTGCTGGCGGCCGGTGCCCTTGGCATCTGCTAGAAGCGGATCCCGACCGATGAACCGTTCAATCTGGCGCTGGTGGTGGTACCGTCGGCGTCGAAGTTCCCATCTGGAGGGGGGATGCCTCTGTCCGCCGTGTTGCGCCGGGGGCTTCCGGCCCTCCCTTTGCCCAGTTGGCCCTGGCGGATCACCTGGCTCTACCTGGGCCTGATTCTGCTGTTGCCCATTGGTGGGCTGCTGCTGAAGGCCTCAAACGTCGGACCGGCCCAGTTCTGGGAGATCGCCACATCGCCGGTGGCCCTCGCCACCTATCGGATCAGCTTCGGTCTGGCCCTGTTCGCCGGTCTGCTCAACGGTGTGTTTGGTCTGGTCATTGCCTGGGCCCTCGTGCGCAGCTCCTTTCCGGGGCAACGGCTGCTCGACGCACTGATCGATCTGCCCTTCGCCCTTCCCACCGCAGTGGCGGGTCTGGCCTTGACGGCGGTGTACGGATCCGAGGGTTGGCTAGGGGCGCCGCTGCTGAAGTTCTTTGGACTCAAGGTCTCGTACACCTGGGTGGGGGTGGGGGTGGCCATGGTGTTCATCTCCCTGCCCTTCGTGGTTCGTGCCGTTGAACCCGTGCTCAGGGCCCTGGAGAGGGAGCAGGAGGAGGCGGCCTGGAGCCTGGGGGCCAGCCCCTCCCAGACCCTGTTCCGGGTGGTGCTGCCCCAGCTGATGCCAGCGATCTTGGCGGGAGTGGCCCAGGGCTACAGCAGGGCCGTGGGTGAGTACGGCTCGGTGGTGATGATCTCCAGCAATGTGCCCTTCAAGGACCTAATCACCCCCACCTTGATCGTGCAGAAGCTCGAGGAGTATGACGTTCAGGGAGCCACGGTGATCGGAGCGGTGATGTTGCTGTTCTCGTTGCTTAGCCTGCTGGTCATCAACGGTATTCAGTTCTGGGGCCGGCAGATATCGGCAGACATCAACACCGCCATCTGAATTCATCCGCTTTCCAGCTCTTTCCCCATGGCCCTTCCCTCCAACCTGCCCAGTGTCCACGAGCCTGTGCCCCGCACACCTACCCCCCGTAAGAACAACGCTGCGCGTCCTCACGTGGCGGGCCTGCTGATTCCCCTCATTGCCTGCGTCTACGTGGGGGTGGTGATCTTGCTGCCGGCGTTGGAGGTGGTGGTGGGTGCCTTTTCCGAGGGCATCGGTCCGTTCCTGGCCAACTTCTCCGACCCCGATCTGCTCAGCGCCTTGAGACTGACCCTGTTCGTTGCCATGATCGCCGTTCCCGCCAACACCATCTTTGGCTTGGCGGCTGCGACGGCCATCGCCCGACGCCAGTTCCGCGGCAAGGCCCTGTTGCTCACCATCATTGACCTTCCCTTCTCGATCTCCCCGGTGGTCGTCGGTCTGATGCTGGTGCTGCTCTACAGCCCCACCCATGGCATCTTCGGTTCAGTGGTGGAATCCACAGGGTGGAAGATCCTGTTTTCCTGGCCTGCCATCGTGCTGGCCACAATCATCGTCACCTTCCCGTTCATGGCCCGGGAGGTGATCCCCACCCTTGAGGAGGAGGGCTGGGATCAGGAAGAGGCCGCCCGCACCCTGGGCGCCAACAATTGGCAGGTGTTCTGGAAAGTCACCTTGCCCTCGGTGCGTTGGGCCGCTCTCTACGGACTCATCCTCACCACGGCCCGGGCGCTTGGAGAGTTCGGCGCCGTCTCAGTGGTGAGCGGCAACATCGCCGGTTTGACCCAGACCCTGCCGCTCTTCGTTGAGGACGCCTACAAGCAGTACCACACCCAATTGGCCTACGGAGCGGCGGTCACCCTCGGGGGTGTGGCGATCGTTTCGCTGCTGCTCAAACTGCTACTGGAGCATCTGCTGGAGCAGGACAAGAAAGAGCCCGTGTCAGACAACTGATTGCGCAAAGAATGTCGGGAACTTGCGCACTTTCTTGGGGCGGATGTGGAGGGCATCTCCAGCCCTGAGGCGGTTGTAGTCGACGGCGTCGCGGGGGAGCTGGGCGATGATCTTGTCGCCGTTCTCCAGTTGCAGCTCGGCGTAGAGATCGCGGCCCATGTGGCTGACCCGCTTGAGGGTGGCGGGCAGGGTGTCGGAGGCCGCCTGATCGAGCAGTTCCATGTCGTGGGGGCGAACGAAGGATGCGCCACCGCCATTGGAGCCATTGATGGCGGGAAGTTTGTTGACCTCGCCGACGAAATTGAGCACGAAGGGAGTGGCGGGGTGGTCGTAGATCTCGGAGGCCGTGCCGATCTGCTCGATGTGGCCCTTGTTGATCACCACGATCTTGTCGGCCACTTCGAAGGCCTCCTCCTGGTCGTGGGTGACGATCACCGTGGTGACCTTGGTTTCCTCCTGCAGGGTGCGCAGCCACACCCGCAGCTCCTTGCGCACCTTGGCGTCTAGGGCGCTGAAGGGTTCATCCAGCAGCAGCACCTTCGGTTTCACCGCCAGGGCCCGGGCGAGGGACACCCGCTGGCGCTGGCCGCCGGAGAGCTGGGAGGGGTAGCGATTGCCGAAGCCCTGGAGTTGCACCAGGTTGAGCAGCTCTTCGACGCGCCAGCGGATCTTGTCTTTTTTCCATTTGCGCAGCTCCAGGCCGAAGGCGATGTTTTCCCGCACGGTGCGGTGCTTGAACAGGGCGAAGTGCTGGAACACGAAGCCCACGTTGCGCTCCTGCACGCTGTTGGTGGTGGCCTCCTCGCCGTTGATCCACACCCGTCCGCTATCAGGGTCATCGAGGCCGGCGATGACGCGCAGCAGGGTGCTCTTGCCGCAGCCGGAGGGGCCTAGCAGGGCCACCAGCGAGCCCGTTTCTACGTCGAGGCTCAGGTCGTCGACGGCCTTGAGGCCGCCGAAGCTTTTGGTGACGTTGCTGACGCGGATGCCCATGGGCGGCGAAGGGTGGACGCTGATGCCACCCTAGCCCGAAAAAGATCTTAATGAACGGCGGTGAACCGTTGTTTTATTCAGGGGTCGGCCTGGCTGAGGAGCTGCTGCTTGCTGTCCTTGAGGGATTTCCAGATCGTTTTGATCTCGGCGTAGGCCTCTTCCTGGCTCACCTTGCCGTTGCCCTGCAGACCCACGATCAGACCGACCCGCTCGGCGAACTGTTCCAGGTTCTGGTGAAAGGCCAGCCGCTCCGGTGACCAGTCCAGGCCGCGGTAGCCGCTGTGGGCCTCCATGGGAGATTGGGTGCCGTCTGAGTTGATGGAATCCTCGCCAGCAGGGTTCACGCTTGTGGCTGATGCTGAGTGGACCATAGGTCGCGTGGCCTCTCCGCTCAGCCCTTAGCGGCCTGCGTGTGCGCTGCATCACACCAATCAAGAGACGTAGCCTGGATCCTCCCGAGCGGTTGAGATGGCTGAGGCGCACCCCATTCGCCCGAAGCCCGGAAGCCTCGAAACCCGGCGGCTGGAGTGCCGGCCAGGGGCAACCCCCCAGCGGCTTCTGCCCCATGGCGGCCCTGCACCCACCCACCTCTCGGTGCTGTTCTTTCCCGAACGGGGGGCGCAATGTCACGAGCTGCGCAGCATCGCCGCCCTGGAGCCCCTGGTGGCCTCGGGCCGTCCCCTCTGGCTACGGATCCAGGGGGTTGCCGACCTGGCCCTGATCCATCAGGCGCTGGGGGTGCTCCATGTGCCTGCCGATGTGCAACGGCCCCTGCTGGACCTGCCCCAGCGCACGCGGGTGGATGCCTTCGGCGAGGGGTTGTTGATGGTGCTGCACCGCCTCACCTTTGCCGAGGACCGCATCACCGTGATCAGCGAGCAGGTGGGCCTGCTGCTGCTCGACAACCTGCTGGTGACGGTGGAGGAGGTGGTCAGCGACGAGCCCTTTCCCAGCATCAGCCGCTGGCTCAGCCAGCAGCAGACCCCGCCGCGCAAGGTGGACCTCGACCAGGTTCTCCATTACCTGATCGACGAACTGCTGGACGACCTTTTTCCCCTATTGGAGCAATTCGCCAACCGGCTCGACGATCTGGAGGAGAAGGCCCTGCGGCAGCCCACTCCCAAGGTGATCAACCAGGCCTACCAGGTGCGTGGCAACCTGCGGGTGATCCGTCGTCAGATCTGGCCGCTGCGCACCCAGATCCAGTCCCTGTTGCGGCAGAACCACTGGGTGCTGGGGGAGGAGGCGAAGGTTGGCTTTACCGACATGGCCCAGCAGGTGGAGACCCTGTTCGGCAGCTGTGAATTGTTGCGCTACCACTGCGATGCGGTGACGGACGCCTACATGGCCAGCGTCGGCAACCGCATGAACCAGGTGATGAAGACCCTGGCGATCATCTCCAGCATCTTTGCTCCCCTCACCTTGATCGCCGGGATCTATGGCATGAATTTCCAGTGGATTCCTGAATTGCACCTGCCGTACGGCTACCTCTACAGCCTGGCACTGATGGCCATCGTGGCGATTCTTCAGGCTTCCATCCTCTGGCGCCGGGGCTGGTTCGAGAATTGGTCCACCGTTCGCTCCAAGCGGTCGCCATGAACCCTTCTGTTAGCAGCGAACGCTCGGAAACCCTTCCCCAGGGGAGTGCCGGTGCCTACGCCGCCGGCCAGCTTGCCGATGGCATCAGGCGCATCGTGGCCCTCCAGAGCGATGTGCTGGCGGATGACGGTCCGGAGCCCCTGCACCAGTTGCGGGTGGCCCTGCGCAGGCTCCGCACCACCCTGATCCAGTTCGAGCGGGCCGTGGTGCTGCCCGCTGCCGTCAGTGAGGACCGCATCGCCCGCGTCACCCGGCGGCTCGGTGTCGCCCGTGACCTCGATGTGCTTCGCCAGCGCCTGGAGGAGGAGTTCGTGCCCGTGCTCAGCCCCCCCGAGCGGCAGGTGTTCAAACCGATCCTCAAGCAGCTGCGTAAGGAACGGCGCCTCGCCTTCAGCGACCTGGAGGAGCAGCTCAAGCGCAGCCGCTACCTGTCGATGCTGGCGGCCCTGCAGAGCTGGCTCAAAAAGCCCATGTTCACCCCCCTGGGCCAGGAGCCGGTGGCGGCCTGGCTGGCGGAGTGGCCCAAGCCCTGCCTGAGTGGTCTGCTGACCCATCCCGCCTGGTGGGCCACCGATTCCCAGCGGGATGGCCACGTGCTCCACGACCTGCGCCGGCAGGTCAAGGCGGCCCGCTATGGCCTGGAGAACCTCGAGCCGCTGCTGCAGGGACGGGCCGACGGCTGGGTCCTGCGCCTCAAGGGTGTGCAGTCCTCCCTGGGCGATCTGCAGGACCTGCAGGTGTTGACCCAGGCCCTGAACGACCAGCTCAATGCCCCCCTGAATCGGGTGTTGCCCAGCCTGGAGAGCGAACTGGAGCGACGCCGGGGCCTGGCCTGGGCCCGCTGGCGACTGCTGGCCGTCGAGGCCCTCGATCCCGCCGAGCGGCAGCGCCTCAATCAGATGTTGATCGACACTTAACTCCCGCATAACCAGGGCAGGTGGGTTCGCCTGCTAATCGTTGGTCGTCACCAAAAAAGCCGCTCCCATGACCTTCGCCAGGAAGGCCCTGACCATCACCACCCTTGCCGCCCTCGGCGTGGGTGCCGCAGCTTCCGCAGGTCCCACCCTCAACGGCGCCGGTGCCACCTTCCCGGCTCCTCTCTACCAGCGTTGGTTCGCCGATCTGTCCAGCGCGAAGGACATTCAGGTCAACTATCAGTCGGTGGGCTCCGGTGCCGGTGTGCGCCAGTTCATCAAGGGAACCGTGGATTTCGGCGCCACCGATGAGCCGATCAAGGCCTCCGATGCCGCCAAGGTGAAGAATGGTGTGGTGCAGTTTCCTGCCGCCGGTGGCACCATCGCCGTGGCCTTCAACAAGCCCGGTTGCAAGCTGAAGCTCACCCAGAAGCAAACCGCCGACATTTTCCTGGGCAACATCAAGGATTGGAAGGAGCTCAAGTGTGCCCCCGGCAAGATCGCAGTGGCCCACCGCTCCGATGGTTCCGGCACCACCTTCGCCTTCACGAGTTCCCTCTCCAGCTTCTCTCCTGAATGGAAGAGCAAGGTGGGTGAAGGCAAATCCGTGAACTGGCCCACGGGCGTGGGCGGTAAGGGTAACGAGGGCGTGGCGGGCATCCTCACCAACACCCCTGGCTCCATCGGCTACTTGAGTCGTGCGTTTGTCAAGGGCCCCCTCACTGCTGCGGCCATCCAGAACAAGGCTGGCAACTTCGTTGAGCCCAATCTCAAGGGTGGAATCGCAGCTCTGAACACCATCCAGCTGGATGCCAACCTGGCTGGAGAGGATTTCAATCCCGCTGGCGCCAACTCCTACCCCATCACCACCCTCACCTGGATCCTGGCCTACAAGACAGGCAACGGTCTGAAGGCGGGCCCCCTGCGCACGGCCTTCCTTTACATGCTCAGCAACAAGCCCCAGGGCCTGGCCGATGATCTGGGCTACGTGCCCCTGCGTGACAGCATCCTCCAGAAGGCCAGGGCCGCAGTCGCCAACATCGGCGGCTGAACCCCTGGGGTTCACTGATTGGTCAGATGGTTGGGACCATTCCATCCAAACCTGTGAATTCGGGGCCTTCCGGCCCCTTTTTTATGGCATGAATCCGTGGTGGCGCCGTTGGACTTCTTATCCAGAACTTAATCGGCTGCTTATCTAGTCTTTGCCCGCTCTGCCTGTGTTCCTCCATACAGTCAGCAGGATCTTTTTTCGGAATTCCGATGGTCAGCACACCGTCCAGGGACGCCGGCCGCAGTGAGGGCCTTCGCGAAATTCTTGAATCCAGTTATCAGAAGCGCAACCTGGTCCATCTCACCCCGGGCAGTTCGGTGCCCTTGCTGAAGAACACCATCTGGCTGGTGGTGCGCGGCATGGTGAAGCTGGGGGCCGTCACCGTCCATGGCGACGAACTGCTGCTGGGGCTGGCGGGGCCCAACGAACCCTTCGGCGATCCCCTCTCCAACGTCGAGGCCTACGAGGCGATCACCCTCACCGACACCGACCTGCTCTGCCTCTCCTGCGCCGAGATCGAGCAGAGCCCCCATCTGGCCATGGCCCTGATGCAGGCGGTCTCCAGCCGCTATCGCCAGGCCGAGGCGCTGCTGGCCCTGCTGGGTCTGCGCCGGGTGGAGGAGCGGGTGAGGGGATTCCTCGAACTGCTGGCCCAGGAGTACGGCCAGCCCTGTTCCACCGGTCTGCGGCTCAACCTGAGGCTGACCCACCAGGAGATGGCCAGCACCCTCAGCACCACCCGGGTCACGGTGACGCGGGTGATCGGGCTGCTGCGGGATGAGGGCTGGCTGAGTGTCGATGCGCAACGGCACCTGGTGATCACCCACCTCCCCCGCCCGGTCATGGGGTTACGATACTGAGATTCAGTTGCAATAAGCCCCGCCATGGCCCTGTCCCAGGCCGGCCATGCCCTTTCCCTGGCCCACCTGGGGGTGGGTCGGCCGGGCACCATCCTGTCGGTGGCGGGTGATTCGGGTCTGCTCCAGCGCCTCAGTGCCCTGGGGATCTGCGAGGGCAAAACCGTGAGCGTGCTGCGGCGGGCCTGGTGGTCAGGCCCCCTGCACCTGCGCGTCGGCATGACGGAATTGATGCTGCGCCGCAGGGATGCCCAGCGCATCCGCATCCAGCTCTGTGGGCATCCGGCCGTTGTCGCCGAATCCAACCGCAGCGCAGCCGGCCTCCCTGAGCCGGCCCCCCACGAATCGGGCACCCTTCAGCAGCCCTGCCAAGGAGCCGCTTGAGCCCCGCTTCGGTGGCCCTGCGGCCCTGCGTGGCGCTGCTGGGGATGCCCAACACGGGCAAGTCCACCTACTTCACCCGGCTCACCGGAGCCCATGCCCAGATCGGCAATTGGCCCGGGCTCACGGTGGATCTGATGCAGGCCCAGCTGGAGCTGGCGGGCCTGCCCTCCCTGCTGGTGGACCTCCCCGGCATCTATGACCTGCGGGGCTACTCCGAAGACGAGCGTCTGGTGCGCGACTTCCTGGAGCGCACCCCCCTGGATCTGGTGCTGATCATCCTCAACGCCAGCCAGATCGATCGCCAGTTGCAGTTGGTGATCCAGGCCCGCAGCCTCGGCCTGCCGGTGCTGGTGCTGCTGAACATGTGCGACGAGGCCCGCCGCTTCGGCCTCACCATCGACCACAACCTCCTGGCCGAGGGGCTGGGGGTGCCGGTGTTGCCGATCAGCGCCAAGTACGGCACCGGCCTGGAGGCGGCCCGCGCAGCGATCGATGGCCGGATCGCCGCCGGCCACGGGCCGGTGCGCTGCAACGACCCATCCGCTGCGCTGCTGGATGACGGGGCCCTGGAGGCCGTCATCGCCCCCCTGCTGGCGGCGGCGGTGCAGCTGCCCGAGCGCCTGCGGGATCGCACCACCCGCCGCCTGGATGCGGTGGTGCTCCATCCCCTGCTGGGGTTGCCGGTGTTCTTCGCCACGATGTTCCTGATGTTCCAGGGCATCTACGCCCTCGGGGTGCCGCTGCAGAGCCGGCTCGGCAGCCTGCTGGCCACCATCGGCACCGAACTTCTGCGGCCCCTGCTCAGCGGCTGGCCCCCCTTCCTCACTGGCTTCCTGATGGATGGCCTGTACCAGGGCATCGGCACCGTTGCGGCCTTCCTGCCGGTGATCTTCCTGTTCTTCCTGGCGATGGGCATCGTGGAGGACAGCGGCTACCTCTCCCGGGCCGCCTTCCTGATGGACGGCTTGATGGAGCGGCTGGGCCTCGATGGTCGCTCCTTCGTGCTCTCGCTGATGGGCTTCGGCTGCAACGTGCCCGCCCTGCTGGGCACCCGGGTGATGCGCTCCAGCCAGCTGCGTCTGCTTTCGATGCTGGTGATTCCGTTTTCGCTCTGCTCAGCCCGGCTGAATGTGTTCCTGTTCATGAGCGCGGCTTTGTTTGCGCCGAGCCAGGGCGCCACGGTGATCTTCAGTCTTTATCTGATGAGTTTCGCCGCCATGATTCTTACGGCGGCCCTGTTCAAGGGTTCCTACAGCAGCAATGAACCGCTGATCCTGGAACTGCCCCCCTATCGCTTCCCCACCCTTCGCCAGATGCTCAACCGTGCCTGGTGCGAGGTGCGCCATTTCTGGTTCTGGTCGCGGCGCTTCATCATCTTCGGCGTGGTGGCCATTTGGCTGATGAACAACCTGCCGCTGGGGGTACCCCCAGCGAGCGCCGGCACCCTTTCGGGGATGCTGGGCCAGGCCCTGCAACCCCTGCTGGCCCCGATCGGCATCAACCCCAAACTCACGGTGGCCCTGCTGTTCGGCTTCATCGCCAAGGAGATCGTGCTCGGCGGGCTGGCGGTGATCTACACCCAGGCCGACCCCATCCGCTTGGGCCATGCCCTCTCCCAGGAGATCGACTGGAAGCAGGCCTATAGCTTCATGTTGTTCACCCTTCTCTATACCCCCTGCCTATCCACGGTGGCGGTGATCCGGAGCGAATCCAAGCGCTGGGGATTCACCGCCCTCACGGTGGTGTGGTCGTTGGTGCTGGCCTGGATCGCCAGCTTGGTGTTCTATCAGGGGGCCAAACTTCTGTTTCCCTGATCAGCCGTAGCGCCGTTGGGGCTCTTCCAGTTGGGGCTGCCTCAGCCTTTGGTCCATGGGCAGGTCGAGGCAGTAGCCCACGCCGTACATGGTCTTGATGAAGGCGGGGCGGTGCGGATCCTCTTCGAGCTTGCCGCGCAGATGGCGGATCTGGACCCGCAGGCACTCGATGCTGTTGACGTCGGGTTCGTGGCCCCAGACTTCAGCCAGGATTTCGTCGGGGGCCACCGCCTGGCCGTGGCGTTGCAACAGGCAATGGAGCACCTCCAGCTCCAGGCGGGTGAGCCGGATCGATTTGTCGAACCAGACCACCTCCATCCGCTCCAGCACCAGGGTGAGGGGGCCGTAGGTGAGCACCTCTCCCCGCAGGGAGGTGAGGCCCTGGCCGGTGCTGCGCCGCAGCATGGCCCGCAGCCGGGCGACCAGTTCCTCGCTGTCGAAGGGCTTGATCACGTAGTCGTCTGCGCCGGCATTGAAGCCGCTGACCTTGTCGCTGATCTCCCGCAGGGTGGTGAGGATCATCAGGGGCACGTCGGCGGTGCGGGGATCCCGCTTCAGCCGCATGCAGAGGGTGAGGCCGTCCACCTTGGGCAGCAGCAGGTCCAGCACGATCAGATCGGGCTGCAGCTGGTGGGCCAGGGCCTGGCCCTGGATGCCGTCGAGGGCGAAACGGGTGTCGAATCCAGCCCCATTGAGTTCACGCACCAGGCGATCACAGAGATCTTGGTCGTGGTCAATCAGGAGCAGGCAAGGTCGCATGGGAGGAACGGGCTTTAGCCAGCAAGTGGGCAGACCCGTTGACGGTCGGCAGATGTACAGGGTCTAACGCTGCTCTTGTGGTGCAGTGGCGCATCTCGCAATTAATTCTGATTGGCTTAACTATTTCGTCCGATTGTTGAGAGAATGGCTGGATAATTGGTGCTGATTTCCTCATCTAAACCGGCGCAGCAGTTGGCTCGGCCAGTGCCAGGGCCAGTCACCACCCTTCACCCTCCTGCTGAACATCGAGCCCGCCAGGCCCCAGCCCCCCTGCTTCAGCACCCCGCCCAGGTGAGCCGCCACCGCCAAGGTGAGCAGCACCCAGGACCCCAGATGCAGGCTGTAGATCAGGTGCCCCAGTTGGCCCTCCTCCACCCAGTCGCCCTCCATCTGCAGGCCGGTGCCGATGGCCAGAACAAGGGCCCCCAGGGCAATGGCGTTGCTGGGCCGCCGAAGCTGCCGTAACCCCAGGCTGAGGGCATAGAGCCCGAGCAGGACGGCGATCGGCAGCAGCACCGATCCAGCGCTGCCGTGCAGGTCGATCCAGTCGCCGCCGATGGGAAAGGGAAGCCGCCCCCAGCGGCCGTCGTAGCGGTTGTAGATCAGCAGGCCACTCAGCCAGGTGATCGCCACCAGGGCAGCGGTGCCCCCGTGGAGCAAGCGCAGCAGGGAGGGCTGGTAGGGGCGGGCCATGGCTGCGTTACTCAGGTTGTGGGGGGTTCGAGCTGCAGGGTGCTGTGGGCGATGCCCAGCTCCGCCAGCCTGCGTTTGGCCTCGTGGAGCAGGTCCATGTCATCGAGCGGACCGGGCCGGCGGATCAGGTGGGCGGTGAGGGCGTTCTGGGAGGTGCTCATGCCCCAGATGTGCAGGTGGTGCACCTCGATCACCCCTGGCAGGGCCAGCAGGCTGGTTTCCACCGCTTGCCGATCGATGTCCCTGGGGACGCCGTCGAGGGCCACCGCCAGGCTTTCCCGCAGCAGGCTCCAGCCGCTCCAGGCCACCGCCAGGCCCACGCCGATGGCGGTGAAGGCATCGAGAACGTTCCAGCCGGTGAACGACACCAGGAGGGCACTGGCCAGCACCGCCGCCGAGACGGCCGCATCGGTGAGCAGATGGATCACCGCCGCCCGGCGGTTGAGGTCGTGCTGGTGGCCGTGGCCAAACAGGCGTGCCGAGGCGAGGTTGACCACGATGCCCGCGGCGGCGGCCCAGGCCACCGGGCCGGTGGTCACCGCAACCGGGTGGGCGAGACGCTGCAGCCCCTCCACCACCACCACCGCGGCGGCCATCAGGATCAGCACGGCATTCACCAGGGAGGCCAGCTGGGTGCTGCGGCCGTAGCCGAAGGTGAAACGCTCATTGGCCGGTCGGGTGCTGAGCCGCTCGGCGCCCCAGCCCAGCAGCAACCCGGCCACATCCCCCAGGTTGTGCACCGCGTCGCCGATCAGGGCCAGGGAGCCGAAGCCGAAGCCAATGGCCAGCTGGAGCCCGGAAAGGGCACTGTTGAGTACAATGCTCCAGCGGAAGGCTGCGGCCGAGCCCGGCGTGTGCTCGTGCTGGCGGGGATGGGGCTGTTTCTGGATGGCGACGGCGGGATGGGCCCCATCCCCTTCGTGGTCATGGTGATGGCTGTGGTCGTGATCGGCTGCGTGGGGGGCCATGGGGTGATCAGGCCAGGGCCTGGCGAAGGGAGAAGAGGGCGAAGACCAGGAACAGCCCGCCACTGAGGCGGAACAGCAGTTGTTCGCTGATCCGCTGGCCGATCCACCTGCCGGATCCCACGGCCAGCCAGGTGACCAGGGCATGGCCCAGCAGGCTGCCCGCCAGCAGGGCGCCGAAGCTGAACCCCGGCGCGGTGGCCAGGAAGATGGTGGCGAACTGGGTGCGGTCCCCGAGTTCGGCCACGAACACCAGGCCGAAGGCCTCGCGGATCACACCCCAGGCGGTGGCGGAGGGGTGCCGACTTTCGGCCTGATCCACCAGGACGCCGGCTTCTTCGGCCTCCTCGGCGCCGGCCTCCGCCCCCATGGCCTGGGCATCGATCAGCAGCTTGAGGCCGAAGCCGCCGAACAGCAGCGCCGCCAGCCAGGGCACCAGATTGGGCGGCAGCAGCTGCTTGAGCCCGTAGCCCAGGGCCAGGGAGATCACGGTCACCAGTGCCAGGGCGCCGAAGGAGCCCAGGAAGACCCAGCGGCCCCGGTGGCGGGCCGCCAGCAGCAGGGCAACGAAGAAGGTCTTGTCGCCCAGTTCGGCCAGGGTGATGGCGGTGAAGCTGGAGCCGAGGGCCGCCAGGCCGGGATCGCTGGGCATCGGGGCGGTGGCGGGCTGGACCCTCAGGATGTCACCAGGTTGGCAACGGCAGCCCGTCTCGTAAAACACGCTGCTGGGCCATCCAGCGCTGGCGCACCAGGGGTCCCAGCAGGGGAGCCCCCAGGGCCAGGCCGCAGCGAAGAACACCATGGCGGCGCAGGGTCTCTCCCCTGCCGCCTTCCTCGGCCTGGAGCCCCTGGATCAGCTTGACCTCCGGTTGGCGGGCACTCTGGATCTGCCCCAGGGCGGCATCGAGGGCCGTCGGATCCGCTCCAGCGTTTCCCCCTTGGGCGGCTCTATCTGTCCACAGCGACGCCAGCAGCCGAGCTGCAACGAGGCTGTCCCGCAGCGCCATGTTGAGCCCCTGGGCCCTCACGGGGCTCATCGGATGGGCCGCATCCCCCAGCAGCAGGACCCCGGGCCGCTGCCACAAGGGACAGTGACCCACCTCCACCGTCAGGCGCACCGGGCCTTGGAGGCATTCCCCTTGCTGGCGCAGATGCTCGGCCAGGCGTGGCGGCGCCAGGGCGGCAAAGGCGTTGGCCCAGTCCTGGGAACTCCGCTCCCCCCTGCCTGCGGCCGCCGCAGGATCCCCCCGCGGCAGCACCCAGCCCAGTTGCAGTTCGTCGGCCGTGGTGCCCGCGAACAGACTGGCCAGCTGACCGCCGGCCACCAGGGTGATGAAGCGGTTGGGGGTCTCGAACTCAGGTGCGCTCGGCAGTCGGAACCAGAGCACGTCGAGGGGGGCCTCGAAGGACTCGAGCGCCAGGCCAGCCCGCTGGCGCACCACGGAGCGGCGCCCGTCGGCCCCCACCACCAGACAAGCCGGCAGACAGCGGCCATCGACCAAGCGCACGCCCCTGGCCCGTCCGTTCTCCCAGAGCAGATCGCCCACGGCCACCCCCGGCAGCCAGGTGAAGCCCGGCGCCATCCGGGCCCGGCGCACCAGCGCCTCCAGCAGCGGCGCCTGGGCCACCAGGGTGCAGGGGCGCTGGGAGCCCAGGGGCTCCTCGGCCGTGAACAGATGGCGACCCTCGATCCAGACGCTCCAGCCGTCCAGGGGGCGCCGGCTCAGGCCCTCCAGCAGGGGCTCCAGCCCCATGGCGGCCAGGGCCTCCTGCCCCGAGGGCATCAGGGCCTCCCCCCGGAACTGACGGCTGAAGTCCCGGGAGGCCTCGACCAGGGTCACCGGCACGCCCGCCTCGGCCAGCTGCAGGGCCAGGCTGGCGCCCGCCGGCCCTGCCCCCACAATCAGCACCGGCGCTGTGGCCATGGAAGGGAGAGAGCTCATGGGGTCGGGAGGCGGGGGGGGCGCAGCAACAGCACCAGGGGGATGGCCGCCAGGAACACCAGGGCCAGCAGGTGGAACACATCGCTGTAAGCCAGCAGGGCCGCCTGGCGGTCGACCGTTCGATCCACCAGCTCCAGGGCGCGCCGGCCAGCCAGTTCCGGATCCACCCCCTGCTGCTGCAACATCAACTGCAGCGCCTCAAGCCGCTCCTTGAGGACCAGGTTGAGGGACCCGGCCGCCTCGGTGAGGCGGGCCCGGTGCTGGGCCTCGTGGTGGCTGAGCTGGGAGGTGAGCAGGGCAATGCCGAAGCTGCCCCCCAGCTGGCGGGTGAGGTTGTAGAAGCCACTGCCGGCGTTGATTTCTGCGCTGGGCAGATCCCCCAGGGCCGCCAGGCTCAGGGGCAGGAACATCAGCACCGTGCCGATGCCCCGAAAGATCAGCGGCCAGAACAGGGCGTCTTCCCCCGTGCCGGGGTTGATCGAGGCCAGGGCGAACATCACCAGGCTGGTGCAGAGGCTGCCGGCGGCGATGGACCGCCGGGGGTCGATACTCTGCACCCGGCGGCTGAGGGCCAGCATGGTGGCGGCCGAGGCCAGGGCCCCCGGCAGCACCAGTAACCCTGTCTGGATGGCGGTGTACTGCAGCACCGCCTGGGCGAAGACCGGGATCAGGAAGACGGTGCCGTAGAGCCCCAGTCCCACGATCATCGAGAACAGGCTGCCCACCGCCAGGCTGCGGTGCCGCAGCACCCGCAGGTCCACCGCCGGCCGGTGGTGGTTCAGTTCCCAGAGCACGAAGGCCGGCAGCGACAGCACGAAAACCAGCGTCAGCGTGAGGATGCCCTGGTTCTCGAACCAGGCGTACTGCTCCCCCTGCTCCAGCACCACCTGCAGGGAGCCCATGGCGGTGGTGAGCAGGCCGATCCCCCACCAGTCCACCGAGGCCAGAGCCGGCGGGGGCTTCGGTTCATCCGGCGGCAGGGAGCGCAGGGCCATCACCACCGCCAGCAGCCCGAACGGCAGGTTGACCAGGAAGATCCAGCGCCAGCCCAGCAGGTCGGTGAGAAAACCGCCCAGGGTGGGCCCGAGGGCCGGCCCGGTGATGATGCCCAATCCAAAGATGGCCTGGGCAAATCCCTGCCGTTCCTTCGGCACCGCCTCGAACAGGATCGCCTGGGCCTTGGCCAGCAGGCCACCGCCCAGCAGCCCCTGAAGGATCCGGGCCGCCACCAGTGTCGGCAGATTCGGTGCCAGGCCGCAGAGCACCGACGCAATGGTGAACCCCACCAGGGAGAACACGAAGTAACTGCGGCGGCCGAAGCCGTCGGCCAGGAAGGCGGTGAGCGGCAGGATCACCACGTTGGCGATGGCGTAGCCGGTCACCACCCAGCCCACCTCCGCCAGGGTGGCCCCCAGGTTGGCCTGGATGCTGTTGAGGGCCACGTTGACGATGCTGGTGTCCAGCACCTCCAGGAAGGCCCCCAGGGAGGCGGTGGCGATGATGGCCCATACGGCCGGGGTCAGGGGCGTTTTGGCGGGAGGGGATCCCGCCGGCGCGAGGCTGGAGACGCCCACCTCAGGTGTGCACCCGGGCGGTGACCGAGAGCCCCGGTTTCAGCCGGGAACGCCAGGGTTCCAGTTCGGAAGGCTCCAGGTCGATGCGCACCGTGACCCGTTGCACCACCTTGGTGAAGTTGCCGGTGGCGTTGTCCGGCGGCAGCAGGGCGAAGCGGGCGCCGGAGGCCGGCGAGAGGCTGCTCACCTTCCCCTTGAAGGTGATCCCGGGCAGGGCGTCGATGTGCACCTCGGCCCGGTTGTGGACCCTCATGGGGCCCACCTGGGTTTCCTTGAAGTGGGCTTCCACCCACACCGGTCGGCCCACCAGGCTGAGCAGCCCCTGGCTGGGTTGCACCGATTGGCCCGGCTCCACCTCCCGGGCCCCCACCACCGCATCCGCCGGTGCCACCACCGTGGTGTAGTTGAGCTGCAGCTTGGCGCTGGCCAGGGCCGCCCGGGCCTGGAGCACCCCGGCATCGGCGGCCACGGCCTGGCTCTGGTCCACGGCGATCTTGGCCCGGTCCCCCTGGGCACTGGCCCGGTTGCCGGCGCTACGGCTGACACGGCCTTGCGCCTGGAGGAACTGGCTTTTGGCCAGCTCCACCTGCTGGAGGGAAGCCGCGCCGGCCGCATGCAGCCGCTCGAAACGACCCAGGTCGGTGCGGGTGCGCTCCAGTTCCGCCTGGGCCTCCAGCTGGGCCCCATCCGCCTGCTGGCGGCTGGCGGCGGCTGTGCTGCGGTCGGCTCCCACCGTGGCCCGGGCCGCTTCCGCCTTGGCCAGGGCCGCCACCAGATCCGCTTCCGCCCGCCGCACGGCCGCCCGCTGGTCCCCGTCGTCGAGGCGCAGCAACAGCTGGCCGCGGCGAACGGATTGGTTGGCCTCCACCAGCACCTCGGCCACGGTGCCCGGCAGCCGACTCGACATGCGGTACAGATGGGTCTGGAGCTGGGCGTCGTCGGTGGACTCGATGCCCCAGTTTCGGACCACCCAGACCCCGGCCCCCAGCAGAAACACCCCTGCGGCGACCAGCCCGATGGTGCGTTTCGAGGCCATGGGCGCGAGCGCAATGAACCACTCTCGCGCAGCAGGTGGGGCCCCTTGAGCCCGCTAGGGGGTGGATGGGTTGCGGCGGTGCATAGGGTGAACCAGGCGTCCCGATCCCTGTGCGGGCCCACTGGCGTTCGGTGAACGCATGAGACCTTCCCTGCTGACGTTCGCCGGCGAGTTCCGCCAGCTGGCCTCCGCCTTCCTGTTGCCCCCCGAGCGCAGGCGAAGCCTGCTTTCCTTCGGCGTCCTGCTCACGGTGGCGGTGGCCCTGGCGCTGGGGACGTCGGCCCTGTTGATCGGTGGCTTCGCCGAATTGCTGCATCGCATCCTGGGTTCCGCTCGACTGGATCTGGCCTTCCCCTACATGCGGGGGGCCCTGCGGTTCACCCAGGCGGAACCCCAAGGAGCGCTCGCCCTGGCCCTTGCCCTGGTCGGAGGCGGCTTGCTGGGGGCCCTGACATGGGTGCGGCCCCTGGCCCGCCCCCTGCGCCGCCGATGGCTGGCCCTGACCGGGTTGCTCCTCCTTTTGGTGGTGGCCACGGCGGTGGATGTGGCCTTCACCGAGGGCAATGGGGCGGTGATGGAAGCCCTGAACGTGCGCAGTGCGGAGCGGTTCTGGGGGACGGCCGTGGGCCTGACGGCCATCTATCTGCTCACCCTGCCGATCCAGTACCTCAACAGCTACGGCCAGCAACGCTTTGCCCTGTCCTGGCGCCGCAGCGCCACCACCGCCCTGGAGCAGGCCTATCTGCAGGGCCACAACTACTACCGCCTGGAGACCGAGCCGATCGGCGGCGGCCGCGATGGCGGTGACGGTGACGGAGACGGTGACGGTGGCATCGACAACCCCGACCAGCGCATCGCCGAGGACATCCAGCGGGCGGTGTTGAGCTCCACCGAGCTGTTCTTCGGCTTCTGCACCTCCCTGCTGTCGCTGGCGGCCTATGTGCTGGTGCTGTTCCAGATCAGCGGGCTGCTGGTGCTGACCCTCCTGATCGCCACGGTGGCCGGCAACGGCGTGATCGTTCAACTGGTGCGGCGGCTGGCCAGCCTGGGCTTTCGTCAGCAATCGCTCGAGGCCGATTTCCGCTTTGGGCTCATGCATGTGCGCAGCCATGCCGAGGGCATCGCCTTCCTGCGGGGCGAGGTACGGGAGGGCCGGGGGCTGGGAAGACGCTTCAACCTTCTGCTCCAGAACCTGGAGCGGCTGATCCGCTGGCGGGCCTTCGTGGACCAGGGCACGGGCCTCTATGGCTTCCTGATGCAGTTCGTCCCCTACCTGGTGCTCTCCACCGCCTACTTCGGCGGCAAGGTGACCCTGGGGCAGCTGACCGTGGGGAGCATCGCCTTCTCCCAGGTGCAGGTGGCCCTGTCGTTTCTGATCGTGCGCGCCGACGACTTCTCCAGCCTGTTCGCCAGCCTCCACCGCGTCGGCGAGCTGCGGCGAGCCATGGGCTCGACGATGGCGACACCCCCTTCGCCCCCCGCACCGTTCCTGGCGGCGATAGCGGGGCCGGAGTTGCGCCTGCAGCAGCTCAGCGTGGCCCATCCCGGCGGCGGGGCACCCCTGATCGCGGATCTTGATCTGCGGGTGGCGGCGGGCGAGCGCCTGCTGGTCATCGGCCCCAGTGGCTGCGGCAAGACCAGCCTGCTGCGGGTGCTCAGTGGCCTGGCCCCCGCCGCAGCGGGCCACCTGCAGACCCCCGATCCCTCCGCCTGGACGGTGCTCCCCCAGGTGCCCTACATGACCCTGGGCAGCCTGCGTGATCAGCTCCTCTACACCCTGCCGATCGAGGCCCCGCCCCCCAGCGACGATGACCTGCGCCGGGCGTTGGTGCAGGTGCGCCTCGGCCCGCTCTCGGAGCGCTATGGCGATCTCTCCATTGAGGAGGACTGGGGCCGGGTGCTCTCCGGCGGCGAACAGCAACGGCTCGGCTTCGCCCGGCTGCTGTTGGGACGCAGTCCCTTCGTGGTGCTCGATGAGGCCACCAGTGCCCTCGATCTCGACAGTGAGCGGCACCTCTATGGCGAGTTGATCCGCGCCAATGTGGCGGTGATCAGCGTCGGTCATCGCCCCAGCCTGCGGGAGTTCCATCAGCGATTGCTGCGGCTGGATGGACGCGGCGGTTGGCGGATTGAGCCGGCCTAGTTTTCGCGGGGCTCGGCGGCCGCCAGCTTGAAGCGGTCCTGTTCGCGGTTGTAGCGGAACAGGCCGCAGCTGCGGGTCCAGCTGATGAAGGTGTCGAACACCTCGTCGGCCTCCTGGTCGGTGAACTGCTCGTTGAGACGGGCCAGCACGGTGTCGCCGTCCACTTCGCCCCGGGCGCTGGCATCCAGGGCCTCCTGCAGCTGCCGCACCAGCGGCACCCGGCTGAGCAGTTGGCTGCGCAACAGCTCCTGCTGCTCCTCCTCTTCGGCGGCCCGTAGCCGTCGGCCCGCCTCGGTGAGCTCCAGTTGGGCATCGTCCACCTCCATCAGGCCCAGCAGTTCGCCGGCGTCGATGATCGGCAGCAGTTCGTCGAGTTCCAGCACCAGCTCGTCGGCCAGTTCCGCCAGGCTGATGCCCCCGGTCTCCGGCACCTGGGCGACAAGATCCTCGACCCCCTCCAGGGAGGCGGGCGGCAGCGCCAGGGTTTGCGGCGTTGGCCCCATCTCCGGCACGGCCGGTGTGGAGCCCACCGCTTTGTCGGGGTCGGTCATGTAGCCGTACAGCTCATTCACCAGGGCCCGGAACGCCGGCTGGGTGTCATCCCGTGGCCGCGGCAGGGGGTTGGTCACCACCCCCCGCACCCGCCCCGGATTGGCGCTCAGCAGCACCACCCGGTCACTGAGCAGCACCGCCTCTTCGATGCTGTGGGTGACGATCACGATCGAGCGCGCCGGGAAGTTCCCCTTTGCCCAGAGCTCGTCGATGTCACGCCGCAGGTTTTCGGCCGTCAGCACATCGAGGGCGCTGAAGGGTTCGTCCATCAGCAGCAGGGCCGGCTCCATCACAAAGGCGCGGGCAAAGCCCACCCGCTGGCGCATGCCACCGGAGAGCTCCCGGGGATAGGCCTCGGCGTTCCCCTCCAGCCCCACCATCGCCAGGGCCCGCATCGCCCGCTGGTGCACCTCCCGTTCCGGCAGCCCCCGGGCCTCCAGGCCCACCGCCGTGTTCTCCAGCACCGTGAGCCACGGGAGCAGGGCGAAGCTCTGGAACACGATCGCCACGTCGCGGTTGACCCCCACCAGGGGCTGGCCCTCCCGCTCGATCCGCCCCTCGCTGGGGGCCAGCAGGCCGGCCATCAGCCGTAGCAGGGTGCTCTTGCCGCTGCCGCTGCGCCCCAGCAGGGCCACCACTTCCCCCTCCTCGATGTCCAGGTCGAGCTGGTCGAGCACGGCCACCTGACTGCTGCCATCCGCGCTGCGAAAAAGCTTGGCCACCTGGCGGATCCGCAGCAGGGGGTGGGCCTGGAGGGGCAGGAGCTCACTCGCCATAGCGGGTTTCGGCAAAGCGGTAGAGGGGCCGCCACAGCAGCCGATTGAAGCCCACCACCATCAGGGACATCACCACCAGCCCCAGCAGCAGCCGCGGCTGGTCGCCCCGCGCGGTGGCTTCGGCGATGTAGGAGCCCAGGCCGGGGGTCACCAGGCGGTGGCTGCCCCAGGTGACCAGTTCGGCCACGATCGAGGCGTTCCAGGCGGCGCCGCAGGCGGTGACCGCCCCCGTGACCCAGGTGCTGAACAGGGCCGGCAGCAGGAACCGGCGCCAGCGCTGACGGCCCCGCAGCTCGAACACCTGGGCCATCTCCCGCAGATCATTGGGGATGGCGCTGGCGCCGGCGGTGGCGTTGAACAGCACGTACCACTGGGCCCCCATCGCCATCAGCAGCACGCAACCCAGCCACAGGGGGATGCCGGTGAACAGGAACAGCACGGTGAAAAAGGGGAACAGCAGGTTCGCCGGGATGCTGGCCAGCATCAGGATCAGGGGCTGCAGCAGGGTGGCGAGCCGGGGGCGCAGACCGATTGTGACGGCCAGGGGCAGGAAGATCAGGGTGCTGGCCCCCACCACCGCCAGCACCCGGCCCAGGGTGAGCAGGCCATAGCTCAGCACGGTGAGGATCTCCCCCAGGCCCACCCGGTGCAGGCTGCGATCGAAGGCCGCCGCCAGGGCGATGGCGCCCACCATCAGCACCAGGGCGTCGACCCAGCGGGGGTCCTGGGGGCGCGAGGTGGGGGCATTGCATGGCCGGCGGGAGACGGTCCAGCGGTTGAGCCGCCGCCGCAGGGGCCCGCTGACCCGGGCCAGCCCCAGGCCCAGCCAGCGCAGGCCCCCCGACTCCTGCAACAGGGTGAGCAGCCAGGATTCCCCGGGCTGGCTAGCGGAGCTGGCATCCAGGCGGAAGCGCTCGCTCCAGGCCACGATCGGCCGCCAGAACAGCTGATCGGTGAGCACGATCAACCCCAGCATGGTCAGGAGTGCCCAGAGCACGCAGTCCATGCGCTGCTGGGCGATGGCCGACGCCACATAGGAACCCAGGCCGGGCAGGGTGTAGTTGGCGTTGTTGACGCTGATGGCCTCGCTCTGGGTCGCGAAGAACCAGCCGCCGGCGAAGCTCATCATTCCGTTCCACACCAGGGGAATGGCGCTGGCGGGGAGATCCAGGCGCGTGAACCGCTGCCAGCCGCTGAAGCGGTAAACGCTGGCGGCCTCCCGCAGTTCCTTGGGGATGGTGCGCAGCGACTGGTGATAGCAGAAGATCAGGTTCCAGACCTGGCCGGTCACAATCGCGAAGATCGAAGCGGCCTCCAGGCCCAGGAGGCTGCCGGGAAACAGACCCACGAAGAAGGGCACGATCACCGCCAGGAACCCCAGCACCGGTACCGACTGCAGCACGTCCACCAGGGGGAGGATCAGCCGTTCGGCCACGGCCGAGCGGGCGGTGAGGGTGCCCAAGGTGATCGCGATCACCAGGGAAAGGGCCAGGCCCATGAACATGCGCAGGCTGGAGCGGGCCGCGTAGTAGGGCAGCTGGCTGGGGGAGAGATCCAGGCCCGCCAGGCGATCGCTGGGGTGGAAGCTCACGGCCATCTGGCTGCCGAGGCTGGCGATCAGCACCACGAGGGAGAGGCCCAGCAGCAGCAGGGCCAGATCCACCAGAAAGGCCCTGCGGGGATCCCCCCGCACCGGGCTCTCCGGCCCACCCATTGCCCGGGACTGGACCGCAACTGCGGCTCTGAGGACGGGCGGTTCCATGCTGAATGACCCGCTGCCAGCACTATCCCATCTGGCCCGTGTGTTCTGGTTATCGATTTCTTCCCTTTCCAGCGGCACAGTGGCGGCCATGAAGCCCCCCTCCGCGTTCCTCCGGTCCCTGTTGGCGGCCCTGCTGGGCCTGGGGCTGGCCCTGACGCCTGGATTCGGCCTGCTGGGTTCTGGGGCCCAGGCCCGCAGCACCGCTCCACCGGACCCCTATCGGGGTCTGATCGTGCTGGCCTATCACGAGATTGCCGAGGGTCCGAAAACCCTGGAACGGGACTTCGCCGTCACCCCCGAACACTTCCAGGCCCAGATCGGCTGGTTGGCGGAGCACGGCTACCACTTCGCCTCCATCGACGAGCTGCTGGCGGCCCAGGCGGGACGGCGGCGCCTGCCCCCCCGTTCGGTGCTGCTCAGCTTCGATGACGGCTACCGCAGCTTCTACGACAACGCCTTCCCGGTGCTGAAACGCCACAGGGCGCCGGCCGTGCTGGGTTTGGTGGGGAGCTGGTTGGAGGCTCCGCCCGGACTGGTGCGCTTCGGCGATGAGCTCCAACCCCGGGAGCGTTTCCTTAGCTGGGATCAGCTCAAGGAGATGGAGCGCAGCGGCCTGGTGGAGGCGGGTAGCCACACCTACGACCTCCACAGAGGCGTCACCGCCAACCCCCAGCGCAATTCCGAGCCGGCGGTCACCACGCGCCTCTATCGCCCGGGCAAGGGGTACGAAAGCGAGGACGATTACCGCCGCCGCCTCAGGGACGACCTGGTCCGCAACAGTGACCTGCTCCAGGCGCGCCTGGGCCACCCCGCCCGGGCGGTGGTCTGGCCCTACGGCCGCTACAACGCCACCGCCGCTGCGGTGGCCACGGGCCTGGGCATGCCGGTCGGCCTCACCCTCGATGACGGAGCCAACAGGTTGGGTGTGCCCCTGAAGGCCCTCAGGCGGGTATTGATGACCGCCGAGATGGGCGGCTCCAGGGGGCTCGAGCGGGAACTGGCGGTGCGGGAACGAGATGCGGGCGACACGGCCCGTGCCGTCAAGGCGATGCATGTCGACCTCGACAACATCTACGACCCGAATCCGGCCCAGATCGAGCGCAACCTCAAGCTGCTGCTGGAGCGCATCCGCGCCATGGGCGTGAACACGGTCTACCTGCAGGCCTACGCCGACCCCGACGGAGACGGCGCCGCCGATTCCGTCTACTTCCCCAACCGGCATCTGCCGGTGCGGGCCGACCTGTTCAACCACGTGGCCTGGGAGATCCGTACCCGCACGCAGGTGCGTCGCCTCTACGCCTGGATGCCGGTGCTGGCCTTCACCTTGCCGAAGGGCCATCCCGCCGCCACCGACCGGGTGGTGACCCTGCCCAACCGCTCGGGCCATCTGTCCATGGGCTATCCGCGGCTCTCTCCCTTTTCGCCCCGGGCCATGGCCGTGGTGGAGGACATCTACACCGACCTCTCCCGCCGGGCCACCTTCGACGGCGTTCTCTTCCATGACGACGTCACCCTGAGTGACTACGAGGACGCCAGCCCCGATGCCCTTCGCCAGTACCGCCGCTGGGGCCTACCCACGGATCTGGCGAAGATCCGCTCCAGCGACGACCTGCTGGGCCGTTGGACCAACCGCAAAACGGATGCCCTCGAGCAGATCACCCTGCACTTGGCCGACAAGGTGCGCGAAAACCAGGCCCAGCTGCGCACGGCCCGCAACCTCTATGCCCAGGTGGTGCTCAACCCCCATGCCGAATCCTGGTACAGCCAGTCCCTGGATGACGCCATCCGGGACTACGACTTCACGGCGGTGATGGCCATGCCCTACATGGAGAAGGCCGGCGATCCCCAGGCCTTCCTGGGCCGGCTGGTGGCGGAGGTGAAGCAGAAGCCCCACGGCCTCGAGCGGGTGCTGTTCGAGCTGCAGACCACCGACTGGCACACCCGCACCGACATCCCCAGCCAGGAGCTGGCGGCCCAGGTGCGGGATCTCTACCGCCTGGGGGCCCGGCACGTGGGCTACTACCCCGACAATATCCACCGCGGCACGCCGGATCCCTCGGTGCTGCGGCCGGTGTTCATGGCCCACTCCAGTGA
Source organism: Synechococcaceae cyanobacterium ELA445 (assembly GCA_037134455.1). GTDB lineage: Bacteria > Cyanobacteriota > Cyanobacteriia > PCC-6307 > Cyanobiaceae > ATX-6F1. Next base: position 78,119 of record JBAXME010000004.1, read on the forward strand.
TCCCGTGCTGGCCCAGCTGCCGGCGCGCCGCTGAGGTTGGCCTTCCCAACCGAAGCGATTCGGGACCTCGGTCTGTTCGTGGTCGACTACCCCCTGACGATGGCGGGGGTGTGGATGGCCCTGGCCCTGGTGTTCGTGTTGCGCAAGGAGCGCAAGGAGCGCTGGTGGCGCCATCCCCCCACGCCCCTGGCCACGCCGCCGGTGAGCGTGCTGATCCCCTGCTTCAACGAAGGGCCCAACCTGGCGGAGACCCTGCGCCACGCCCTGGCGATTGATTGGCCCCATTGGGAGGTGATCGCCATCAACGACGGCAGCGGTGACGACACCGGAGCGCAGCTGGATGCCTGGTCCGCGGTGGACCGGCGCCTGCGGGTGGTGCACCTGGCCAGCAACCAGGGCAAGGCGATGGCCCTGCGCACCGGGGCCCTGTTGGCGCGCCATGAGCTGCTGGTGTGCATCGACGGTGATGCCCTGCTGGACCCCGATGCGGTGGCCTGGCTGGTGCGGCGCCTGCTGCAGGATTCCCGCCTGGGCGCTGTGACAGGCAACCCCCGCATCCGTAACCGCACCACCCTGCTGGGCCGGGTGCAGGTGGGGGAGTTCTCCTCGATCATCGGCCTGATCAAGCGGGCCCAGTCCACCCTGGGGGGCCTGTTCACCGTCTCCGGGGTGATCGCCGCCTTCCGGCGGCAGGCCCTTCACGACGTCGGCTACTGGAACGTCGCCATGCTCACCGAGGACATTGCCATCACCTGGGCGTTGCAGCGGGGGGGCTGGCGGGTGGCCTATGAACCCCATGCCCTGGTCTGGATCCTCATGCCTGAGACCCTCTCCGGGCTCTGGAAGCAGAGGTTGCGTTGGGCCGAGGGGGGCGTACAGGTGCTGCTAGCGAACCTGGATCTGCTGCTGCGGCCGGGCCAGTGGCGCCTGTTGCCCTTCCTGTTGGAGCCGCTGTTGAGCCTGATCTGGGCCCATGCCATGGTGCTGGTGCTGCTGATCTGGGTCCTGGCGCTGATGGTCCCCGGCCCCTGGTCCGGCGACGTGTCCATGCCCTTGCTCCCCCGCGCCGGCGGGGCCTGGCTGGCGCTGGTGTGCCTGCTGCAGTTCTGCCTGAGCCTGTGGTTGGATCGCCCCTACGACAGGGATCTGGGCCGCAATGTCTATTGGATGATCTGGTACCCGCTCGTCTTCTGGATGCTCACCCTGGCCACGTCCGTGGTGGCTCTGCCCCGGGTGCTGGGGCGAGGCAGTGGCCAGCGGGCCCGCTGGGTCAGCCCCGATCGGGGGCAGCGGGTCTGAGGCTGGGGCCCTGGCTTGCCGATTTCTGCACGAATGTTGGCAACAGTGTGAATCGATACACCTCGGGTGCCTCCCGTGCCTTCGCGTTCCGCCCCGATCATCGATTTGCGCGCTGAGCAGCCCCGCCACCGGCAGGTGCCCACGGAGTTGGCCACCCTCAGCCTCTGGGGTGCCTGGGGCCTGCTGCTCGGCGGTGTTGCCGCACCTGCTGGCCTGCTGACCCTGGTGGCCGCCTGGAGGCTTGGCCGCGCCTGGCTGCGCAGCTCCCCCCAGGCTGCCGTGCCTGATCCCTTCCCCCAGTCCTTGCCGCAGTTCAGCGACCCCCTGGTGCAGAGCAGCGCCGACCAGGGGCGCTTGGCCATGGCCCAGCACTTCGGCCTGCGGGAGGTGGACCTGTTCCGCGCCCAGCACACCTCGGTCTGCCGGGTGCACCACGATGAAGGGGGTGGGATCCTGCGGATCGAATGCCTCAGCCTGCCGGGTGCCCTCGCCCCGGTGGTTCCCGATCTCCATGCGCATCCTGTTGGCTGAAGACGATTCCCGGCTGGCCGAGCCCCTCGTCGACTTCCTTGAACACGAGCGCCACACGGTGACCTGGCTCAGCAACGGAGATCAGGCCCTCGATGAACTGCTGCTTGGGGATTACCAGCTGGCCCTGCTCGACTGGATGCTGCCGGGCCGCGATGGCCTCAGCATCGTGCAGGGGCTGCGGCAGCACCACAACACCACCTTGGTGATCATGATCACCGCCCGCGACGGCCTGGGCGATGTGGTGGAGGGATTGCAGGGGGGCGCCGACGACTACCTGGTCAAGCCGTTCCGGATGGCCGAGCTGGCGGCCCGCATTCGCTCGCTCGAGCGCCGTTCCGACCGCCCCTATCTGTCTTCCCGCCTGGTGTGGGGCCCCGTGGAGCTGGATCCCTCCGCCATGCTCGCCTGGTGCGAGGGGCGGCCTCTGACGCTCACCAGCAAGGAATGGCAGCTGCTGGAGTGGTTCCTGCGCCATCCCGGCCGCCTGTTCAGCCGCAGCCAACTGCTCGATCAGTTGTGGTCCCTGGAGGCCGATTCGGGGGAAGACACGGTCAAGACCCACCTCAACAACCTGCGCCGCAAGCTGCGCGCCGCCGGCGCCCCCGATCCGATCGAGACCGTGCATGGCCTGGGCTACCGGCTGCAGCCGCCGCCAACGCCATGAAACGTCCCCCCACCGCCCGGCCCGCCCGCTCACCCCGGCGCCAGCAGATCGATCTTCTGCTCCTTTATCTGGGGAGTTTGACGGCGGTGCTGGTGCTGTTTGCCGTTGTCGTGCGCCAGGGATTTCAGGCCCAGCAGCTGGCGGACGTGCGCAGCCATCTAAGGCTGATCGGTGAGGATTTTTCGGGTTTGCCCCTGCCCAGTCCTGGCACTGAGAAGGATCTGCAGGAGTCCCGTAAGGATTTCGCCACCGCCCGTCAGCAGGTGGAGTGGTTTGTGGCAGGCCGCCCCGGGTCCGTGGACCGACTGGGAGAGCTGCACACCCTCGGCCCCCTGCCTAAAAACCTGAAGGGCCAGCAAGAGGTATGGCAGCAGGTACCCGATTGGATCGCCCTTGTGCGCCGTTCCGATGTGGTTCCGGGTGTCTGGATTCGGGTCAGCGAGAACCTGGAGTCCCTCCAGAACCGCTTGCACCAGCTGGATGCCACCTTGGGGGTCGCGATCACGGTGGCGCTGCTGTTGAGTGCGGCAAGTGCCCTGCTGCTGGCGCGTCGGTCGGTGGCCCCCCTTGAGCGCAGTTTGAGCCGCCTGCGCCAGTTCAGCCTGGACGCTTCCCATGAGCTCAGGGGCCCCTTGGCGGCCCTGGCCGCCAACGCGGAGATGGGCCTGCTGGACAGCGGTGCGGAGGGCGACCCCCAGCTGCGCCGCTTCGAAGCCATCGCCAGTGCCGCCGCCCAGATGGAGCGACTTGTGGACGATCTGCTCCTGCTGGCGCGCCAAGATGAGGAGCGAATCGATACACCCCGTCCGGTCGATTTCTCCGCCCTTCTGGCCCATCAGGTGGCCCTTCACCGGGATGCCATCGAGCTCAAGCGCCAGACCTTGACGCTGGATCTGACGCCAGGGCTGCAGGTGCTCGGGCAGGCAACCCTGCTGAATCGCCTCGCGCGCAACCTGTTGGACAACGCCATGCGCTACACCCCCGAAGGCGGCCAGGTGACGGTGCAGTCCTACCGCCGGGGCAGCTTTGTGGTGTTCTCCGTCCAGGACAGCGGCATCGGGCTGTCTGAGGAGGAGTTGCCCCAGGTGTTCGATCGCTTCTGGCGCGCCCGCTCCGATCGCTCCGATGGGGGCTCGGGCCTGGGGTTGGCGATCGTCTCGCGCATCTGCTCCTCCCATGGCGGCGACATTCGGGTGACCAGCCAGCCGGGGGAGGGCAGCCGCTTCATTGTGGAGTTGCCGACCAGCTCCTAGCCAACGGCACGGCCGCGGCGGAGAGGGCCAGCAGCAGCCTGCGGCGCAGTTCCCGGCCGCACATCCATTGCTCGCCGGTGCGGGTGATCAACAGAACGGACACCTCAATCCCCTGGGGGGTGACGGCCGTCACACCTCGGCAAGCGGGGGCCTGCAGCAACTTGTCGGCCCAGGTGGGGTCATGGGCGAAGTCCTCAGCCGCTGCGGCGATCACGGCCAGGGCCTGGTTGATGTCGGCGATGCGGTGGGCGAGCAGCAGCCGCACATCCTCTCCGGAGCGGTACTTGGTGTGGTTGACCACCCGATCGGCGTTGCTGTTCTGGACCACCACCACCCGCTGGTCGGTGCCGCGCAGCTGGGTGCTCAGCACCCCCACGTCCTCCACGTCCCCTTCCAGCCCGCCGATCTCGATCCAGTCGCCGATGGCATAGCGATCCTCCAGCAGCAGAGCCAGGCCGGCGACGAAATCCCGCAGCAGGCCCTGGAACACAAAGGCAAGGCCGCCGAGAAGGGCTCCTCCGGCGACGGCAGCGGTTGTCGAAAGATCGCGTACCCCCGGAATTTCGATCAGGATCAGCACCGCCACCACGGCGATGCAGCCCAGGTTGATGAGGCGGTGGCTGACCCGCAGCAGGCTGCGGTAGCGCTGGCTCCGGCGCGCCCGCTGGTCGGCCGGCACGTGGCGGTTGTCGAGCCACTGGTGCAAAAGGAAGTTGGCCAGCAGGCGAAGCGCCGCCGCCAGCAGGCCCATCACCAGCACCTTGACCAGGGCGTCGAAGGGCTGCATCAGCAGGGCCAGCCCCAGGGGCACCTTGCCCGGGACGGCCATGACCGCCAGGCCCACCATCGCCATCAGCAGGCCCAACACCGTCACGAACAGCAGGCTGGTGAGGCCAGAGCTGAGCAGGACCAGGGTCTGGCGCCGGCGGTTGGGCGGCCCGCCTTCCTCCCCCTGCAACCTGGAGGTGAGGTTGCGGCATTTCGACAGCAACCAGAGGCTGAGTGCCGTGAGCAGCCCCAACAACAGCTCAACGTTGAAGGCGATCCGTTCCCGCACTTTCAGGGAGGAGAACTCCATCTGCCGGCGGGCATGGCGCAGCCGTCGCTCCAGCAGCTGGCGCCAGGATCGGGCGAGGGTGTCGGTGCTGACGCCGTTGAGCCGCGCATCGGCTTGGGTGACGGTGAGCAGTTGCAACGGTTCCGGGTGACCCGGCAGCCGTGCGCCCAGCACGTTGAGGCCGCCGGCGTCGCGGCTGATCACGATGCTCAGGTCGCCGGGCTTGCCCTGGGGGGCCCAGTTCGCCCCTCGGCAAGCCCTGTCCGATCCATGAAGGACGAGGGCCTCGAGCAGGTTTTCGCTCAGGGTCTCACTGGGGCTGCAGAAGTTCTGGGTGGCATAGAGCAGGTTGAGGTTGCCCTCAATCACCCGCGCCCGTTGGCTGGCGTCGGGACCGCCCCGCTGGTTGTTCACCACCGGTGAAGCCACGGTGAGAGCTGGGATCCCCAGGATCCGAACGTTGGCGATGGCGTAGCTGCCCGCCTCGGTTGCGGCCTCCGCCTCCGTGGCAGGCGCCGCCTTCTCCCCTGGCAGGAGGCCGGCCCGGGCCGGTGGACTGGCGAGGGCAAGCAGCAGAAGCATGGCCGCGAGAACCCCCCCCAGCCAGCCGGCGAGCCGGCGCCCTGGCGTCATGGTCACGGCGCTGGCGAGAAGGCGCAGGTGCCCTGGGTGGCTGAAAGCTCGTTGACCACCTGCTTGCTAATGGCGAGGCTCTTGCGGTCGATGCGGAATTCAATGTCATAACTCACATCGCGGCTCACCACCTTGGGATAGGTGAACACGATGGAGGTTGGGCTATAGGTTGCGTTCAACGTGAACCGTTCGCCGCTGCTGTTGACGAACTCCACGTTGTTCTTGGCCTGCTGACTCCTCACATAGGAGCTGACGGGATTCGTTGATTGGCTGGGCGTGGCCTCGTTGAAGGTGCACTTCAGCCACCGGGGGCCTGCCTGGGCCGGTGCCGCCAGCAGAGAGGTGACGCAGGAGAGGAGAAGGGCACGGCGGCGGCAGAACTTCTTCAACGTCAGGACCATCGACTAGGCGGTCGTAGGTTAGCGAGGCGCCAGCAATCTCCTCCCTTGATCGCAGGGAACCACCCCAGGCTCACCGCTCTGGTTCGGCTGCTGCTGTCTCCCCTGGTGGGCCTTGGGGCCGGTTTGACCGGGCTGGCGCCCGCTTCCGCCCAGGAGCGTTTCAGCCAGGATCGCTTTGCCACCGCCCTGCACCATTTCGAGCAGCGGGGTTTTGAGGTGCGTCTCGACCATCCCCGCTGCGCCAGCGACGGGTTCTTCGGCCTCCACATCCGTGGCACCGCCGCGGTGGTGGTCTGCCCCCGGGGCAACCGGCTCGAAACCCTGCTGCATGAGGGCTGGCACGGGGTGCAGTTCCTCTGCCTGCGGGATCGCCCCTGGATTCCCCGGGATGAGGTGGAGCGGCGCCTCAGCCGCCGCGATCAGCGCGACATCGAAAGCCTCTACGCAGCCAGCAAGTGGCAGCGGGAGGCGGAGGCCCGCCTGATGGCCGCCCTGCCATGGGATCGCTACGCCGAGGAGTTGGACCGGGCCTGCGGCTACGGCTCCTAAGCGCGAGCGCAGCGGCTTGCTATCAGGGTCATCCAGGCACCTCTGGTCACAGGCCGCTGGGGTGAAGACCGGTTTCTGCTGGGTTCAACCTGGGTAGGCTTGGACCCCAGCGTTTCTTCGCCGGCCGTGCTCCGACTCTTGATCCTGCCCCTGCTGATTGGGCCGCTGGCGGCACCCACCTGGGCCCAGGCCGCCTGCAAACCCCCCAGCAAGGTGTTCCAGGGCGAGGCCCCTTCGGCGATCGTGCAGCAGGCCTTCTCTGAGCGCTTTGATCGGCCCGTTCAGCGGGTGGAGTGCAACGACGCCAGTGGCGTCTGCACCCAGACCTGGGTGAAGAAGTGCCCGTCCTGATCAGGCCGCGGGTGCAGCCGGTGCGGTCAGCAGGTTGATCGCCGAGAAGAACAGGGCGACACCGAAGAGGGTGCCGATGGCCCAGAGGCTGTCGCTGGGCCACTCGGCCACCAGCATGCCCCCCAGGATCGCCGTCACCACGCCATCGACGATCACAAGACCCCGGGCAGCTCCCGCACCGGAGGCGGCGCCGGCCAGTTCCATCACCCCCTCGAACACGAGCAACAGGCCCGCCAGCAGGGTGAGGCTGACCTCGCTGTCGATGGGATAGGCCAGGATCCAGGCGCCGCCGGCCAGGTAGCAGAGGGCGGAGAGGCCCCGGAACAACTTGCCGTTGAGGCCCCCCTCGCCACTGAGCCGCAGCAGTTGGGCCACGCCGGCGGCGATCGCCACCCCGCCGATGGCGATGGTCAGGGCCGTGGCCGAGACGAAGGGCAGCACGATCGAGAGCCCGGCGGCAATGAACAGCAGCACGGCCGTGAACAGGCGCAGGCTGGGATTCGAAGACATGGGTTCAGGAACTTTCGCCGAATTTCCATTCTAGATCGCCGCCACTCTGCGGGCTTCGCTGACATTGGCGTCTTCTGCTGGATCAGGTTTTTTGTTGAATCAGCCAGAGGTCGTCGCCATTCACCCAAAGCAGCAGCAACCCGCGGTTGAGGCTGAGGGAGAGGCCCTGGGGCTGGGCGAACCCCATGCTCTTGGCGGCGGCCAGGGGCAGGCTGCGCACCTCCACCCCCTCGGGCAGATCGGTGAGGGCCACTGGCCGGCTGGTGAGGGGTTTGGCCTGCTGCCAGAGCAGCAGGAACGGTTTCTCGGTGCTGGCGCTCAGCTTTAGGTGGCGCCGGGCGATTGCGGTGGCGGCTGGGTCCGTGCTGGCTGCGCCGGCGGTTGGTTTGTCGCCGTCTCCTTCGGTGCCGCTTGACGGCGCGGGCTTGCCGTCGGCCAGGGCCACCGCCAGCTTGAAGGCCACCAGAGGATCACTCGGCAGTCCCTCAATGGAGCTGCGCTCGGTGGGCACCAGCTCGCTGCGAACGGCAGCCGCTGGCCTGGCGGCGGTCAACTCCGGCTTCGGGCCTGGAGGCAGGGCCCCGCCCTTGGCCGGGAAGGCCAGATCGGGCGGCGGCGGCGGCAGGGTGCTGCTGTCCAGGGGCAGGGGGATCATGCTCAGGTTGGGGGCCTTCACCTCACCGGCCGCCCTGGCGGCACGGTTGCTAAAGCGCAGCAGCTCCGGCGTGTCATCGCCGCTGGCAATCACGTTCACCGGCGCCGGTTTCGATTCGCCCAGGCTGGCGACCAGCAACCAGAGGGCGTGCACCCCCAGGGCCACCCCCAGGGGCAGTAGCAGCAAGCGCCAGCGCTCCGGCAGCCGCCCCGCGAGGGAGGACGGAAGACGGGCGGGAAGGCGGTGCCTCAGCTGCTCAAGGCTGGGCCGAAGGTCTGGGAAGTTCAACTTCGAAGGGGAGGGCACTGATTTCAAGCAGGGGGAGAACGCTCTGGACCACTCCCCAAGGGGTTGAGGGGTCCGGGATCAGGCGGATGCGGGTCCGTCGATCGAGCCGCCCCGCGTCGCGCAGCACCTGGGGCAGCTGCGGGCCACTGATCGGACGGTTCCAGAGCCGCAGGCCCCCATCGGGGGCCAGGTGCAGCGCCACCACGCCCGCATGGGCCGGTCGCTGGGCCAGCAGCTGGGGGATCAGCAGCAGCCCCACGGCGAACAGGGCCAGGGCCGTGGAAAGGGCCCCATAGGCCAGTCCATCGGTGATGGCGCTCGGGCGGGTCATGGGCGGGTGGGGGCCAGTTCCAGCAGCACGGGATCCCGGCTCTGCCGCCTGAGCCAGGCCAGGGAGCGGCTGACCTCGCCACTGGCCAGGGCCGAGGAGGCCAGAAAACGCACCGACCCCCCGGGGGGGGCGCTGCGCAGGCGGGCGGCCAACCCCGTTGGGGCGATGGGCGCGCCGTTCATGAACCAGCTGCCGCTTCCTGAGCGCACCACGATCCAGGGGGCGACCGTTTCCACCGGCGGCCGGTCCCGGGCGCGGGGTTCCCTCACCCTCAGCAGCTCCGGCAAGGTGGCCACGGCGGTGAGAAGCACCAGGGTGATGCCGCTGAGGGCCAGCAGAGGAGGGTTCATGGCTGGTGTTCCAGGGCAAAGCGCAGCCCTGCCGTTTCCAGCTGCTGCCGCTGGCGCAGGCGCAGGCCCTGGTTGGTGCGCAGCACCACGGTGGCGATCAGGGCCACCACCAGCCCCAGCAGGGTGCTGACCAGCACCTGGGAGTAACTGCCCAGGCTGGAGCCAGCGGCGGGCAGCACCAGCTGGGGGCCCAGGGCCGCCAGGGAGCGGATCAGGCCGGCCACGGTGCCGATCAACCCAAGCAGCGGACCGATCACCGCTGCGGCCTCCAGTACGGCTTCGCCGCTGGCGCTCTGCCGTTCCAATTGCCGCAGCACCAGTTCCTGGCGGAGCTCACGTTCCTTCGAACCCCCACTGCCCTGAAGGGCCTCCAGCAGCTGCCGTTCGCCGCGGGCGGCTTCGAGGCCGTGGCTGCGCCAGTAGCGGGCCCGGTCGACGCCGATCGCCACCACCACAACCGAGAGCAGCACCAGCGGCAGCACCGCCGGACCGCCGTTCTGCAGCGCGGATAGGCCCATGGTTTGTGTCTCTGCGACGGGGCGGAATCGGCGAAATGTAAGACGCCGCAGTGCATGGCAGGGGTGTCAGCCGGACTTGACAAGTGGCTTTGGCCCGAATCCTGAGACTCCCTTAGGGTGCCCACAGCGACCAGGAGCCTGGATGGGCCAGATCTACGCCGATAACAGCCTCAGCATCGGCGATACGCCCTTGGTGAAGCTCAACCGCGTCATCGGCCACACCACGGCAACCGTGCTGGCGAAGATCGAGGGTCGCAACCCCGCCTACTCGGTTAAGTGCCGCATCGGCGCGGCCATGATCTGGAAGGCCGAGCAGGACGGCCTTCTCGGACCCAACAAAGAGTTGATCGAGCCCACCAGTGGCAACACGGGCATCGCTCTGGCCTTCGTCGCCGCCTCCCGCGGCATTCGGCTGACGCTGACGATGCCGGAGACGATGAGCCTGGAACGGCGCAAGTTGCTCACGGCCTATGGCGCCCACCTGGAGCTCACCGAAGGGCGGCTGGGCATGAGCGGCGCGGTTTCCCGTGCCCAGTCCATCGCCGACTCCGATCCCGACCGCTTCGTGCTGCTGCAGCAGTTCGCCAACCCGGCCAACCCCCAGATTCACCACGACACCACCGGCCCCGAGATCTGGGAGCAAACCGATGGCAAGGTCGACGTGCTGGTGTCCGGCGTCGGTACCGGAGGCACGATCACGGGTGTCAGTCGCTACATCAAACGGACCCTGGGGAAGCCGCTGGTGTCTGTGGCGGTGGAGCCCGCCAACAGCCCAGTGATCAGCCAGACCAAGGCCGGGGAGCCGCTCAAGCCTGGCCCCCACAAGATCCAGGGGATCGGTGCCGGCTTCGTGCCCGCCAACCTGGAGGTGGATCTGGTGGATCGCGTCGAGCTCGTGAGCGACGAGGAGGCCGTGGCCATGGCCCGGCGACTGGCCCGGGAGGAGGGCATCCTGGCCGGCATCTCCTGTGGTGCCGCCACGGTGGCGGCCGCCCGGTTGGCCCAGGAGCCCGCTTTTGCGGGCAAGACGATCGTGGTGGTCCTTCCCGATTCGGGCGAGCGCTATCTGTCGTCGGTGCTGTTTGAGGGCGTGTTCAACGAGAAGGGATTGGCGGCGGTTTGAACGATCCCGATGCCGGTACAGAGCTCCAGCCCGTTGGGCGGGTTGAGTCCAGCGCCGAGGCCACGCCACCGTCGGTGTCCGAAACCCTTGTGAGCGAGCCTTCCCTTCCCGAGGCTCCGCTGCCCGAGGCTCCCCTGAAGGATCGTCCGCCGCTTCCCGCGCTGAACCTGTCAGTGGCTGAGGCCGCCCCCCTGGCCACCCTCCCAC
>JBAXME010000005.1:0-76143 GCA_037134455.1 Synechococcaceae cyanobacterium ELA445
GCCCCAGGCCGACCCCCTGCCCCACGACTGGGGGACCGAGCCCGGCTCCCGGGTAGGGGTGATCCTCTACCGCGCCTTGCTGCAGGCGGGGGATCTGGCCCTGGCCGAGGCCCTGCTGGCAAGCCTGCGGCAACAAGGGCTCTGCCCCCGGGCCCTCTGGGTGAGCGGCCTGCGGGATCCTGCCGTGCAGATGGGAGTGGCCGATCTGCTGGGCCGCGAACGGGTGCAGGCCGTGCTCTGCACCACGTCCTTCGCCTCGGTGCAGTTCGAGGAGGCGGGCCTGGGCGCTCCCCTCTGGGAAGCCTTAGGGGTGCCTGTGCTGCAGCTGCTCTGCAGCAGCCAGAGCCGGGAGCGTTGGGCGGGCAGCAGCATTGGCCTGGGCCCCCTGGATCTCAGTCTGCAGGTGGCCCTGCCGGAACTGGACGGCCGCCTCACCACCCGGGTGGGGGCCTTCAAACAGATCGAGCGGGCCGATGGGCGCCTGGCCACGGCTGTGCAGCGCTACGGGCCGGATCTTGAGCGGCTCGACTGGGTGAGTCGCCTGGTGCGGGGCTGGACGGATCTGCGGCAGACGCCGGTGGAGGAGCGGCGACTGGCCCTGGTCCTGGCCAACTACCCCACGCGCAACGCCCGCCTCGCCAATGGTGTGGGCCTCGACACCCCAGCCAGCTGCGCCCACATGCTCGGCTGGCTTCGGGGCAGCAACCACGACCTGGGGGAGGCCCCCCTGCCGACCAGCGGTGACGATCTGGTCCGGCAGCTGTTGGCGGGCCGCACCAACGACCCGGAAAGCAGCCACCGCCCACCCCTGGCCCACCTGGAGCTGGCCTCCTACGAGCGTTGGTATCAGACCCTGCCCGAGGAAGGCCGCCGGCGCCTGGAGCAGCGCTGGGGGTCACCTTCCGAGGATCAAGCCCTCGAGCCTGCGGGGTTCCCGATCCGTGGCCTCCGCTTCGGCAAGGTGGTGGTGCTGGTGCAGCCCGAGCGCGGCTACGACCGGGATCCCAGCCTCAACTACCACGCCCCCGACCTGCCGCCGACCCACGCCTATCTGGCCCAGTACCTCTGGTTACGCCAGGAGGCCGGCTGCCAGGTGGTGGTGCACGTGGGCAAGCACGGCAACCTGGAGTGGCTGCCCGGTAAGGGGCTCGGCCTTTCCCCGTCCTGCTTCCCCGAATGGGCCCTGGGGCCCATGCCCCACGTCTATCCCTTCATCGTCAATGATCCGGGTGAAGGCAGCCAGGCCAAGCGCCGGGCCCAGGCGGTGATCCTTGACCACCTCACCCCACCCATGGCCCGGGCGGGCCTTTATGGCCCCTTGCTGGAGCTCGAAGCACTGCTCGATGAGTACTGGGAGGCCCACCAGCTGGGCAGTGCCCGACAGGTGGGCCTGAAGCAACGGCTGACTCTCTGCCTGGAGTCCCTCCAGATGGACCTGGATCTTGAGGCGGCCGACGGTTACCTCTGTGAACTCAAGGAAGCCCAGATCCGCACCGGCCTCCACACCTATGGTCAGCTACCGCCGCCCCGTCAACTGGCGGAGCTGCTGCTGGCCCTGGCCCGGCCTCCGGTGCCCGGCGGTGCAGGCCTCACCCAGGCCCTTGCCCTCGACGCTGGCCTGGCGTTCGATCCCTGGGGGGATCCCGAGGAGCAGGAGCTCGGCGAGGGGGACCGTGTCCTGCTGGGCCATGGCGTTCGTCGGGTGGGGGATGGGGTAGCCCTGTTGGAGCAGCGGGCCCTGGACCTGATGGAGGCCCTGATCAATGGCACTGGGGCCCCCATGGTGGACTGGGGCGGCGGCAGTGCAGCGGTGCTGGAGCGCGTGCGCACGGGCCTGTTGCCCAACCTGCTGGCCTGTGGCGAAGAGGAACGGAAGGCTTTCCTGGCGGCCCTCGCGGGAGAGCGGATCGCCGCCGGACCCTCAGGGGCCCCCACCCGTGGACGCCCCGATCTGCTGCCCACCGGCCGCAACTTCTACAGCGTCGATCTGCGGGGGCTGCCAACGGAGGCGGCCTGGGACCTGGGTCGCCGCAGCGCCGAACTGCTCATTGACCTGCATTTGCAGGAGGAGGGGGAGGATCTGCGCCACCTGGCCCTCTCGGTATGGGGGACCGCCACCATGCGCAACGGCGGCGAGGACATCGCCCAGGCCCTGGCCCTGATGGGGGTTCGGCCCGTGTGGGACGGTCCCACCCGCCGGCTGGTGGAGGTGGAGGCGATCCCACTGACCCTGTTGGGAAGGCCCCGGGTGGATGTGACCCTGCGCATCTCGGGACTGTTCCGCGACGCCTTCCCCCAATTGGTGGGCTGGTTCAACCGTGCCACTGCTCTGGTGGCAAGCCTGGATGAGACGGAAGCGGTGAACCCCCTGGCCGCCACCGCCCGCCGGGAGGGCCACGCCTCCCGGATCTACGGATCCGCCCCCGGGGCCTACGGAGCGGGGCTGCAGGGGCTGATCGACAGCGGCCACTGGGAGGAGCGGGGCGACCTGGGCGAGGCCTTTCTGAATTGGAGCGGATGGCGTTACGAGGGCTCAGGGTCGGCAGGCTGCGAGGCGGTGGCGGACCGGGCGGGCCTGGAAAATCGGCTGCGCCAGGTGCAGGTGGTGCTGCACAACCAGGACAACCGGGAACACGACCTGCTGGATTCCGACGACTATTACCAGTTCCACGGCGGTCTGAGTGCCGCAACCGAGCGTGTCCGGGGCCGTGCACCGGCCCTCTGGTTCGGTGACCATTCCCGCGCCCAGAGGCCCCGGATGCACCGACTGGAGAAGGAACTCGACAAAGTGCTGCGCTCCCGGGTGCTCAATCCCCGCTGGATCGAGGGGATGCGGGCCCACGGCTACAAGGGGGGGTTCGAATTGGCGGCGAGCCTCGATTACCTCTTCGCCTACGACGCCAGCACGGGCCGGGTGCCGGACTGGAGTTATGGAGCGATCTGCAACCAGTGGCTGCGCTCCGACTCCGTGCTGGCTTTTCTGCGGGACTGCAACCCCTGGGCGCTGCGGGACATGGCCGAACGGCTATTGGAGGCCCGCAACCGAGGGCTGTGGGAGGGGGCCGAACCTGGGCAACTGGAGCACCTGCGTCAGTTGGTGCTCAGCAGCGAGGAACTGGTGGAGGGCTGAGCCTCCGGTTCCTCACTCAGCCGTTGAGGTCCTTGGCGATGCTGCGCCAGGCCTCGGTGGAGCCTGGTTTCGCTGCTTGCTGGGAAACCACCGATTGGCCCTCACTCCCTTCTCCCTTCACCTTGCGGGGGGCGGGTGCGGCTCCACCGGGCTGGTTCACGCCCGCAACGGACGCTCCATTGAGACGTTGGTTGAGTTCGCTGGCGGTGAGCCTTTCGGCGAAAGTCTTCTTGACGGGCTTGGGCACGCCGCCGGTGAGGTCGATGGGGGCATCGGCCTTGACGGTGCCAGGAAAACCGGTGGTGGCCTTCTCCACCCGGGCGTCCATGGAGTCCACCTCCTGGATGAACTCTTTGCCGCCGGGGTTGTCAGCGCTGCCAGGGAAGGTGCGACGGATCGTGTTGGGACTCCGCATGAACTCCACATTGCCCAGGCTGCTGGAGGAATCCGCATCAAGGAAGAAGGTGGCCTCGTCCTTCTTGGGCTTCTCGTCCCTGTTCTGGCTCCAGGTGCGGTTGCCCAGCAAGCGGTCGAACAGTCCCATCGACGACGTGAGGAAAACGTGACTAGACCCTAGCGACCATCCAGCTCCAGACCATGGGTATCCGTACCGCAACTACGCAAAAGTCCGAGATTTGTCAGCTGGGTGTCGATCGCTTCGCAGACCAACGGCGTGGGGTGCCAGCGGCCCTGCATGCCGTAGTCGTACCAGGCTTCCGCGCCGTCAAAACCCAGGCTGGCAGCGGCGGTGATCAGACGTCGGTGGGAAAGACGATAGCGAGCCGGATGGGCAAGCAGGGCCAGGCCACCGGCTTCGGCAATGGAGTCTCGGACCGCTGCCGCCTGCAGCGCTTTGCCCACCACGGACTGGCCCCGCAGATAGGGCTGTAGGGCTGGGTGGTCCCGCTGGAATCCCAGGGCGAGCACGTGTACCAGGCAGCCCTCCAGCAGGCAACTGATCTCCGCACCGGTCCATAGCATGGGCGTGGGCCGCCCCGTCCTCCGTTCGGCCTCCAGCAGCTCCTGCATCGGCCCGTAGGCATCGATGCTGTGGTGGTCCGTGACAGCGAAGTGCTCCAGGCCACGATCGATCGCCTGGCGAGCCAGCTCCTCGGGGTGCAAGCTGCCGTCGCTGCAGTGGGTATGGCAGTGGAAATTGAACCGGTCGGGGCAACTGGAGGCCGTGACCTGCTCCAGCACAGCCGCCAGGGGATGGCCCCTAGCCACCGGTGGCCAGGGCCTCCTCCCCCTCGGCCCGCAGGCGACGCCAGCGGGCATAAAACTGAATGGATACAGCCATGAACACCACCAAGGCCACCAGGAACCAGGTGGCCGCCCCGGTGGGGAACTGGGCCTTGAACACCACCAGCATCACCACCAACACAAGCAACAGTGTGGGCAATTCATTGAGGGCCCGGAGCTGTTTGCCGCCCCAGCAGCACGTGCCCTTCTCCAGTTGGCCCATCAGGCGATAACAGAACAGGTGGTAGGCCAGCAGGGCCACCACTCCGGCGAGCTTGGCGTGCATCCAGCCCTGCTTCAGCCAGGCAGGCTCCAGCGCCAACAAACCCACGGCCATGGCCACGGTCACCACCAAACCCGGGGTGGTGATGATGTTGGCCAATCTGCGCTCCATCAGCACGTACTGGTTCTTAAACGCGGAGCGCACGGGTTCCTCCCGCTCCTCGGCTTCCACGTGGTAGATGAACAGCCGCACCAGATAGAACAGCCCTGCGAACCACACCACCACGCCCACAATGTGGAGCGTCTTGAACCACAGGTAGGCCTCGGGGGGGAGGGCCAGGTTCATGGTCAGGGCTGGTTGAACAGGCCCTCAAGGTAGAGCTCCCGCACTTCGGGCTGGGCAACGCCCTGCTGCACAAGGAACTGGGCAAGGGCTGTCTGGAGCAGGGCATTGGCCTCCAGACCGGGCCGACGCCGCAGAAAGCCCTGCATCGCCTCGATCAGGTCGCCCGGCAGCTCCATCTGCAGCCCAGAGACCCCAGGGGCACTACCCGTAGTGTCGCCGCAATCCATGGGGCAGCCATCTGGTGGAAGGAGCCACAAGATCCACCCCCAAGCGCTCGCTGTCAAGGGGCCTTGTGCCCAGTCCCCAGGACCAGGCAGCCATGAGATGCTCGGCCCAGGAAGGGCAAGGGTGACCGATGGCCGAGCGCTGGGATCTGGTGGTGGTTGGAGCCGGCTCCGGTGGCCTGGCCGCCAGCAAGCGGGCCGCAGCCCACGGCGCGCGCGTGGCCCTGATCGAGGGGGATCGGGTGGGGGGCACCTGTGTGATCCGCGGCTGCGTGCCGAAAAAGCTGCTGGTGTACGGCTCGGCCTACCGGGAACTGCTGGCCAACGCCGCCAGCTTCGGCTGGGACCTTGAAGGGGTGCAGTGCCGTCCGGCCACGCTGCTGGCCAACGTGCGCGCCGAGGTGGATCGTCTCGATGCGCTTCATGTGTCCCTGCTGCAGAAGGCAGGGGTTGAACTGATGCGGGGCTGGGCCCACTTCGAGGATCCCCATCGCCTCACGGTCTCCAACGCCAACGAAACCCAAACGATCGAAGCCGAGCGAGTGCTGGTGGCGGTGGGGGGCCGGCCGCTGCGCCCGGCCCTACCCGGGGCGCAGCTGGCATGGGTGAGCGACGACCTGTTTCTGCAACCAGACCTACCGGAGTCGATCGTGATCGTCGGCGGTGGTTACATCGCCTCGGAATTCGCCTGCATCCTGGTGGGGCTGGGGGTGCGGGTGACCCAACTGGTGCGCCGCGATCACTTGCTGGCCGGTTTTGACCGGGAGCTGGCGGATGCGGTGCAGGCCGGCATGGAGGAACTGGGGGTGGACCTGCGCTTCAGCACCTCACCGGAGCGGATCGATGGCGAGCCCGGTTCCCTCCACCTCACCACTGCTGCCGGTGAAGGGCTTGAGGCGGCGGCAGTGCTGCTGGCCACCGGACGGGAACCCTTTACGGAGGGCCTCAACCTCGACGCGGCCGGGGTACGGCGCGAAGGCCAGCGGATTCCAGTGGACGCCGACCAGCGCACCAATGTGGCCCACATCTATGCGGTGGGCGACGTAACCGACCGCATCAACCTCACCCCTGTGGCGGTGGATGAGGGCCGCGCCTTCGCCGACAGCGTGTTCGGCAGCAAGCCTCGCCGCACCAGCCACGAGCTGGTGGCCAGCGCCGTGTTTACCCAACCGGAACTGGCCAGCGTGGGCCTGAGCGAAGAGCAGGCCAAGGAGCGTTACGGCGAAGCCGGGGTTCGGGTGCACCGGGCCCGCTTCCGCAGCATGGCCCTGGCCCTGCCCAAGCGGGGGCCCCGCTGCCTGCTCAAGCTCGTCGTGGAGGTCGCCACCGACCGGGTGCTGGGGGCCCACATGGTGGGGGAACACAGCGCGGAGATCATCCAGATGGCGGCCATTGCCCTGGGCATGGGGGCCACCAAGGCCGACTTCGATCGCACCATGGCCCTCCACCCCAGCGTCGCCGAGGAATTCGTGACCATGGGCTGAGATGGAGAAGCCCCTGGTTCAGCAGGCTTCCACCTCCAACCCATCCCGTTGGCTCTCCTCCTCCTCGGGGTGGAAGTAGATCCGAATCGATCGGGCCAGGGAGGGGCCCACCCCCGGGGCCGCCGCTATCTGCTCCAGGCTCGCCAGCTGGATGGCATCGATCGAGCGGAAATGGGCCAACAGCTCCTTGACCCGCCGCGGACCCAGACCAGGGATGTCACTCAAGCGGGAACGCTTCATCCGCTCGCCCCTCTGCTGGCGGTGGAAGCTGACGGCGAAGCGGTGGGCCTCATCCCTCAACCGCCTCAGCAGTAGCACCCCCAGCTGATCCGGCTCACTTTCCACCGGTTTACTGGCCCCCGGCAGAAACACCTCCTCCCGCTGCTTGGCCAGGGAGCAGACCACCAACTCCTCATGCAGATCAAGCTCCCGCAGGGCCTCCATCACCGCCGACAGCTGGCCCTTGCCGCCGTCGATCATCACCAGATCGGGCCAGTCGTTGAGGCCGCCCGTGTGCAGGGTGGTGCCGGTGAGCTTGCGCAGTTCCGCCAGGTTGGTTCCCTCCGCCTTGGCCTGGGCCCAGCGGCGGAAGCGCCGCCGCATGATTTCGGCCATGGCCATGAAGTCATCGCTGTGGCCGGCGCCGATGCTGCTGCTCTGGATCTTGTATTTGCGGTAATGCTGCCGGGCCGGTAGTCCGTCCACGAACACCACCTGGGAGGCCACCGCGTCGCTGCCCTGGATGTGGCTGATGTCGTAGCCCTCAATCCGCCGCGGTGGCTGGGGCAACTCCAGCAGCTGGGCCAGATCCTCGGTGGCCAGCTGGTGTTGCTCGGCGCTGCGCTGGGCCCGGGTGAGCTCGAAGCCGGCGTTGCGCTCCACCAGTTCCACCAGATCGGCTTTCTGTTGGCGCTTGGGGTGCTGCAGGCTCACCTTGCGGCCCCTGCGCTCGGCCAGCCAGTCGGCCACCAGTTCTTGCTGGGGCAAGGCGTGCTGCACCAGCACCTCAGGGGGGATCTCCACCGGCTCCACCTGGCCGTAGTGCTCCTCCATCACCCGCTGCAGGATGGCGCCCGGGGTGGCGATCGAGGCGTCGGCGGTGTAACCCAGCCGACCCACCAGCTTGCCGGCCCGCATCTGGAACAGTTGCACCGCCGCCACCCGTTCATCGGACGCCAGGGCGATCACATCCCGGGACACGGAACTGTCGCCCAGGCTCATCTTCTGGTCTGCGGTGAGGGTCTCCAGCCCCTGGAGTTGATCCCGCACCAGCGCTGCCTGCTCAAAGTCAAGCCGTTCGGCACAACGCTCCATCTGGGCCGTCAGCAACTCCAGCAGTTCGTCGTTGCGGCCCTGGAAGATCATCGCCACCTTGCGCAGCAGGCGCTGGTAGTCATCGGGGCTGATCTTCTGCTGACACACCCCTGGACAACGGCCAATGTCGAAGTTGAGACAGGTGCGGTCGCGGAAGAGGGGCTGGGGCCGCTGGCGCATCGGGAACACCCGCTTCACCAGGGCCAAGGTGCGGCGCAGCAGGCCCACATCCACATAGGGCCCGTAGAAGCGGTCGTGGGGTTTGCGGAAGCGGCGCTGGCGCGTGATGAAGATCCGGGGGTAGGGCTCGCTCCAGGTGATGCAGAGGTAGGGGTACTTCTTGTCGTCCTTGAGCAGCACATTGAAGTGGGGCTGGTGCGACTTGATCAGGTTCGACTCCAGCGCCAGGGCCTCCGCCTCGCTGTCGGTGACGATGAACTCGATCTCGTGCACCTGCCGCACCATCAAGCTGATGCGGGGGCTGAGATCGTGGGACTCGCGGAAGTAGCTGCGCACGCGGCTGCGCAGGCTTTTCGATTTGCCGATGTAAAGGATGCGGTCGTCGCCGTCCCGCATCAGATAACAGCCAGGTTCCGCAGGAAGCTCCTTTAAGCGGATCTCCAGCCGCTCCGGTTGGAGCACTAGGGGCTCCGCCACGCTCAACCGCCGTAGGACCAGCCTGTGGCCGCCAGATCAAGGGCCGCGCCATCGCGATGCAGCACGGCGCTTTTCACCTCGCCAACGAACACCGTGTGGTCGCCATGGGCCACCTGGCCCACCAACTCACATTCCACCGCCCCGAGGGCGTCGTCGAGGATGGGCAGGCCCAGCTCGCCGAGTTGGAAGGGGGCGGCCTCAAACCGTCCGCCGACCCCCTGCTGGGGCTTGAAGAACACGGCAGCAAGGTCTTTTTGATCGGCCGCCAGCACGTTGAGGGAAAAACGGCCCGTGCGCTGGATGATGCCGTTGCTGGTGGAGTCAGCGCGCACGCCCACCACCACCAGCGGCGGCTCGAACGAGCCCTGGGTGACCCAGCTGGCGGTGAAGCCGTTCACCACCTCCCCCTCCGCCACACCGCAAACAAAAAGCCCGTGGGGAATCTTGCGCAGAAGGGTTTTCTTGGCGGGGAGGTCGAGGGCCATGGACAGGGGCTCTGGGCTCAGGAATGACACCAACTCTAGGCAGGGGCTATGGCCGAACCGGGCTGGGAGGCTCCATAGGATCGGGCCCATGAACGTGCTCTACCCCGGCAGCTTCGATCCCCTGACCCTGGGGCACCTCGATCTGATCGAGCGCAGCGTGCGCTTGTTCGACGGCGTGGTGGTCGCGGTGTTGCAGAACCCCAGCAAGACCCCCAGCTTCCCCCTGGGGCAGCGGCTGGAGCAGATCCGGTTGGCCACCGCGCACCTGAAGGGGGTGGAGGTGAGCAGCTTCGACGGCCTGACCGTGGACTTCGCCCAGCGCTGCGGTGCCACGGTGATTCTGCGGGGTCTGCGGGCCCTGAGCGATTTCGAATTCGAACTCCAGATTTCCCACACCAACCACAGCCTAGCGCCGGCGGTGGAGACCCTGTTCATGGCCACGTCCGTGCAGCACAGCTTCCTCAGCAGCTCGGTGGTGAAGGAGGTGGCCCGCTTCGGTGGCGACGTTCGTCACATGGTGCCAACGGGAGTGGCGGAGGATCTCGCCAGGCTCTTTAATCGGTCAGCCCCGCAAAACTGAGATGACCGAGACCCGGCTCACCGTGCTGGATCAACTGGATCAGCTCGAGGATGTGGTGCTGGACGGCAGCCGCATTCCTTTCAGCGGTGGACGCCTGGTGAACGAGCAGGAGGCCATCGAGGTGCTCGATGCTCTCCGTGGCGCCCTGCCCGTGCAGTTCACCCAGGCGGATGAGCTGATCCGCCAGAGGGAGAGCTTCATCAGCCAGGCCCGGCAGCAGGCCGACGAAATCCTCAGCCAGGCCCGCCTGCAACGGGAACAGCTGATCAGTGCCGCCTCCGTGCGCCAGGAGGCCGAGCGCCAGGTGGGGGAACTGCGGGAGCAGGCCCGCCAGCAGTGCGAGCAATTGCTGCTGCAGACCCGCCAGCAGGTGGCCCAGGCAGAACAGGACAACCAGACCAGGCTGGCCCAGATGGAGCAGCAGTTCGGTGCCCGCCGGCAGCAGCTGGAGCAGGAGTCGCTCCAGCGCCGCCAGCAACTCGACCAGGAGTACGTGGAGATCAAGCGTCAACTGGTGGACCAGCACGAACGCGCCCGGCAGCAGAGCCTCCAGGAACTGGATCAGATCCGCCAGGAAAGCCTGCGGGTCCAACGGGAAAGCCAGGCGGAAGCTGAACGGCTCCATGCCGACGCCCTTCAGTTCCGCCAGCAGACCCAACAACAATGTGAAGGCTTGATCAGTCGCTCCAGGGCCGAAGCCGGGGCTGTGCAGGAAGGGGCCAACCGCTACGCCGAGCAGGTGCTCGGGGAGCTGGAGGGCCGCCTGCAGGACATGGGCAAAGTGGTGGCGGCCGGTCGTCGCGAACTGGTGCGCTTGCAGGCCACCGATCCTGCTGCTCTTAGCCCGGTCAAGGCCGATGAGCGCAACGGAGCTTCCAACCCCCCGCCCATCGGCAGGGCCCGAAGGGCCGCCGAACGGCTCAGACAGGCGGCCGGCAGAGGCTGACGTCCTGCACCTGCAGCAGGATTCTGCCGATGGTGGTGTTGGGCACCGAGGCGCCGTTGGAGATCATGCTCACGTAGCGCGGACCATCGACGGTGTCGAGGATGCCGGAGATGGAGCGCACCCCAGAAATGGTGCCGGTCTTCCCACGGAAATTTCCCTCGATTCGGGTGCCGATGAACAGGTGCTTGAGGGTTCCCCGGCGGCCGGCGATGGCCATGGAGGCTTGGTAGTTGGCGGCGTAGGGGTGTTGGGCCATGCGCACCAGGAGGGCCGACAGCAGGCGGCTGGTGACCCGGTTGGCCCGGTCCAGGCCGCTGCCATCGGCCACGGAAACCCCGGCCATGGGCAGGCCCTGCTGGTTCAGCCACTGCATCTCCAGTTGGCGAGCCGAGGCCAGGTTCCAGGTGCCGCTGGCGGAGCGCAGCAACACCTCTGACGTGAAGTTGTGGCTCTCGGTGTTGGCCAGGCTGAGCAGGTCATGCATTGGAGCTGAAAGTTCCTCATGCAGCAGCACCATGTCATCGCTGGCTTGCGGCTGGGCAGCCACCAGGGAGATCTGCACCCCTTTGCCCCCCTGGCGGGCCATCTCCTGCTGCAGGAGGCGCTGCAGACGGCCGATGGGATTGGGAATGGCTGCTTCGATGGCGTTGCTGGTCAGGGCCAGGCGGGTGATCGGGGCGCCATAGGCCTCGGCCCGATCCTCCAGGTGCCAGCCCTTGGGCCACCAGTTGGGTAGGGGTTCCTCCGCCAGCTGGAGCCGCACCAGGGAGGGAACGGTGCCGGAGCTGCCACCGGAGCCCAGGGCAAGCTTGGCGAAACGCTGCATCTGGGGCATGCCCAGGTCAGGATCGCCGTTTCCGGTGAGGCGCAGGGTGCCATCGGGAAGGCGCCAGAGCTGGGTGCGCAGCCGGAAATCGGGGCCCAGCCGGTCGAGGGCGTAGGCCGTGCTGATCAGTTTCTGGTTGGAGGCCGGAAGCCGTGGTTGTTGGCCGTTGATGTCCGCCAGGAGCCGGCCCGATCCATCCGCCACCGTCACACTCCAGACGGGAGCTTCGCCGCCCACGGTGGCCACCAGGCGCTGCTGCAGGCTCGGACAACTGGCGACCCCCTGGAGCTGGGGCAAGCCAATCGGCGGCGGGGCCGGGGGCAGCGACGCCATGGGGACCGCCATCTCCTGGGCCCGGAGCAGGGGCGCAGGCAGGGCGATCAATGCCGTCGCCAGCGTGGCTAGCAGGACCGGCCGGGGGGAGGTCACCATCTCAGGAACCGATCTTCAAGCTGGTCACCGTGCCGGAAACCCTGAACTGGTTGTCGTCCAGGTCAATTGGGGTTCCCACCTTGATGCTCTGGCCCCCGAACTCCACGCCCTCCTTGGTGAGCTGTCCCTGGCCCTCGAGAAGGAAACGGGCATCGAGGGTGCTGAACACCTTCTGGTTGGGGTCATCCACCGTGATCACCTGCCCGGCGGGGGTGATCGTGGAAATGCGGCGGGGCAGGGGGGTCACATCCTTGACGGTGACGCTGCCGTGGGGCTGGTTGCGAATCACGATGTTCACGCTGCCTTTCTGCTTGGTGCCGGCAATCAGGGAGGCAGGGTCAACGGCGGGGATGCCCCGCACATCAACGGTCACCGTGATTGGCTTGAGAGATCCGGTGGCCTTGGCAACCGCACCGCTCAGCTTTGGACTCCAGATCACCCCCACCAAGGCAAGGGCGACGGCAACGCCGGCGCCGATGTCCACCAGTCCGATGGAGCGACGGCTGGTATGGATGGGGGCCATGGAGGAACTGCAGACGCTAAAGTGTACGGAGACCCAGTGGAAGTCACCAGGGGGCCCCGCGGGATCGCCTCAGCTACGCAGACCTTCGATGAAACGGTCCAGGGCCCCAAGTCCGGCGCCCACATTCAGCCCCTGCTGGTCGTCCCCAAGGGCCTCCTCCACCGCTTCGGTATCAGGTCGGGTGTCAAAGCGATGGGCAAGGCGAAAGCCATCGGGATCCTGGCGGTAGAGCTCCCAGTCACCGGGGAAGGCCCGTCGCAGGGCTGATCCGGATCGGGGCAGGAGGGCATAGGCCGCTTCCCATGTGGAGAGGAAACCGCGACGGCGTTCCCTGGCCACGCTGCCGATCCCGACCGCCGCATCCTCCAGGCGACCGTTGAGGATCACCACCGCTCCGCCATGGGCGCGGCAGACCTGCTCCACCTCGGCATAGTCCGCCTGGGCCGGGGCCACGAGCACCAGCACGGCGGGATGGAGCTCTTCGCTGGGGGGATCAGATTCTCCGGAAGCATTCTCCTGGGGCTGGAGGCGCCGGAGCCGATCTCCAAGGCTGCCCAGCCAGGGGGCCAGCTCGGGGGCATCGCGGCGGGCCAGGGCGGCGCCACCGGCATCGGTGAACAACAGTTCGGCGATGGGGTCCGTCCCATTAAGGGAGGCCAGCAGCCTTAGGGCCACCGGCAACACCCTCAACCCCTCAAAACGGAGCTCCACGGTCCAGCGGCCATGGCTGCGGGCGGCCAGCGCCTCCCGCAGGGCGGTCAGTGCCTGCTCCTCGGCGGTGCGCAGATCGGCGGGAAGGGCCATGGGCAGGGGGAGAAGGGAGCGGGGGTGGATGCCTGTTCGGGGACCCTACCCAGGGGTGACGGATCGTTGGGCCCGCCGCAGGGCGGCCGGCAGGGGGGCCAGGTCTTCCTTCGTCAACCAGGGGCCCAGGCTGATGCGCAGGCCTGAGGAGGCCCGAGCCGGATCCACACCCATGGCCAGGAGCACGGGGCTTGCGGTGGCCTGGCCGCTGCTGCAGGCGGTGCCGCTACTCACCGCGAAGCCCTCCTGCCAAAGAAGCCGCACCAGGCGCCGGCCCGGGAGGGGTTCTCCGCCGGGGGAGGACACCAGCAGGCTGATGTGGTGGGGAAGCCGCCGGTTGGGGCAACCGCTGAGTTCGATTCCCGGCAGGCTCAGCAACTCGGCAAGCAGATGATTTCGCAGAGACACGAGGGGATCACCGCCATAGTCCTCCCGTCGTTGGTCTGCCAGTCGCAGGGCCTCGGCGAATCCAGCGGCCAGTGCCACCGCCTCGGTGCCCCCTCGTCGCCCTCCCTCCTGGCCGCCTCCGTCCACCAGCGGCGCCAAGGGGAGACGGGGGGAGGCCACCAGGGCGCCGATGCCCCGGGGCCCCTGGAGCTTGTGGGCGGTGAAGCTGAACAGGTCCACCGCCAGGGTGGCCAGGTCGATCGAACGGTGGCCCACCACCTGGACCGCATCGGTGTGGAACAGCACTCCGGCCGCCCGACAAAGTGCCCCGATCGCCTCAATCGGCTGCAGCGTGCCCACCTCGCTCTGCCCCCAGATCACCGACACCAATCGGGTCGGAGGCGCCAGGAGACGTGGGAGCTCCTCCAGTTGGACCCGGCCCAGGCGGTCCACCGGCACGGCAACCACTTGCCATCCCAACAATTCGAGGCGGCGGGCGGCGGCCACCACGGCGGGATGCTCCACGGCCGAGATCAGCAGCCGACCCACCGGCAAGGTCGAGGCGGCCCCCAGGAGGGAGGCCTGGGCCGCCTCGGTGCCGCCCGAGCAGAAGGTCAGGGCCAAGGGGTCACAGCCCAGGCTGGTGGCGATCGACAGGCGGCTGCGCTCGAGGCAGTCGGCGGCGGCCAGGCCGAAGCCGTGAAGACTGGATGGATTGGCCCACGCCTCTCGCTGGGCCTGCGCCATCACCGCCAACACCTCGGCCGCCGGCGGCGAGGTGGCGCAGGCGTCGAGGTAGAGGCCCTGATCAGCCGGGGACGCCGCCATCACGCTCCATGCGGGAGCGGGTCCGGGACTCCAGGGAATTGGAAGCCAGGGCCAACAGGTCGTCGAGGGAGCGTTCGCTCAGCAGGTCTTCAACCCGGGCCCGGGCTTCAGCGCTGACGCAGGCTTCGGGGCGAATGCAGCCGTGGACGCAGGCAACGGAGCAGTCGATGGAAGGGGCGGGCTTGGTGCCTGCCACCACCTTCGCGGAGGCCTCGGCTTCGAGGTTGGGCCGTGGAGTGGCGCCGGCCTCCACAGGGGCCACCTCCCCTTGGCGAACCTCGTGGGCTTCCGTGGCCAGCACCCCATCGAACACCAGTTCTGCTGGGCCGGTCATGAAAACGTGGTTGCTGGCGTGATCCCAGCGAATGTGCAGGGGACCGCCGGGCAGATCCAGCCGCGCTTCGGCTTCCAGGAGCCCGAGCCTATGGAGGGCCACCAGGGAGGCGCAGGCGCCCGTACCACAGGCAAGGGTGGGACCGGCGCCCCGCTCCCACACCCGCATGCGCCCGTGGGTGGGGTTGAGCACCTGCACGAAGTGGACATTGGTGCGGGCAGGGAAGCTGGGGTGTTGCTCGAGCCAGGGCCCGTAGCGTTCCAGGGGAATGGCCTCCACATCGCTCACCGGAACCACCACGTGGGGATTGCCCATGCCGGCGGCCGCCACGGCAAAGCGCACCCCCTCGAGTTCCAGCTCCCCCTGGGGCAGGCCCGCCGGACCCACGCCCAGCAGGGTGGGAACGGCATCAGGCTCCAGAAAGGGCTCGCCCATGTCGACCCGCACGCTGCCATCGGCCTGCAACTCAGGCACGATCCGGCCAGCGAGGGTCTCCACCTGCCAGGTGCGTCCGGGTGCATCCCCATCACTGTCCGCCAGAAAGCGGGCGAGACAGCGAATGCCGTTGCCACACATCTCCGGCTCGGTGCCGTCGGCATTGAAAATCCGCATGCGCAGTTCACCACCCGCCACCGGTGGTAGCGCCAGGATCACCCCATCCCCGCCAACACCGAAGCGTCGGTCACAGAGCTGCCGGACCAGTTCGGGAGTGAGGCCGAAGCAGAAATCGGGGTCAGTTTCCGTGCGGCCATCCAGCAGCAGGAAGTCGTTGCCCAATCCCTGGTACTTGCTGAATTGGAGCACCCAGGTCGCCTCGACGACAGCGATGCCATCCTAGGAACGAGCTCGTCGAACTCCCTTGGCCCTCCTGGACACCTCCTTGCCTGGTGTGCGGCAACTGCAGAACTGGATTCGCGCCAAGACGGCCATCCGCATCCAGATCAACGACGGCACCAAGCTCGATGGCACCCTCGACTGGCAGGACATGGAGTTCCTGGCCCTGCGGCAGTCCGATGAGAAGGATCCGATTTTGATCCAACGGCTGTCCGTCAGCCTGATCCGCTCGCTCAACTGAACCGCCCCGGGGGCGATTAGGGCTCCGGGGCTGTGGCACCATCACAGGCCAGCCCCCGAGCCCCCACCGGGGCCGGCGTCGAGCCAAGGCCGTGACCGAACCCACCCCCTACCAGCCCCAGGCGATCGAAGAGCGCTGGCAGAACCGCTGGCGGGAGCAGGAGCTCGAGCTCGACGCCACCCCCGTACCGGCGGGCGAACCTTTTTATGCCCTGTCGATGTTCCCCTATCCCTCGGGGAACCTGCACATGGGCCATGTGCGCAATTACGTGATCACCGATGTGATCGCCAGGGTGCAGCGCATGCGGGGGCGCCAGGTGCTCCATCCGATGGGCTGGGATGCCTTCGGCCTGCCGGCGGAGAACGCCGCGATTGAGCGGGGGGTGAATCCGGGCGACTGGACCGACAGCAACATCGCCCAGATGCGCATCCAGCTGCAGCGCCTGGGCCTCTCGATCGACTGGGATCGGGAGGTGGCCACCTGCCACGCCACCTACTACCGCTGGACCCAGTGGCTGTTCCTGCAGTTCCTCGATGCGGGCCTGGCCTACCGCAGGGAGGCCACGGTGAATTGGGATCCCGTTGACCAGACCGTGCTCGCCAACGAACAGGTGGACGGCGAGGGTCGTTCCTGGCGTTCCGGTGCCCTGGTGGAGAAGCGGAAGCTGCGCCAATGGTTCCTGAAGATCACCGCCTACGCCGACGCCCTGCTGGACGACCTCGATCAGCTCAAGGGTTGGCCGGAACGGGTACGCACCATGCAGGCCAATTGGATCGGCCGCTCGCTGGGGGCCGAACTCAGTTTCCCCATCCTCGATGGGGCCGGCACGCCAACGGGCGAGGCGATCACCGTGTTCACCACCCGGCCCGACACGGTCTACGGGGTGAGCTATCTGGTGCTGGCACCGGAACACCCGCTGGTGCCCCAACTCACCCACGCCGACCAGGAAACTGCCGTGATCGCCTTCCGCGATCGCGTCAGCCTGCAGAGCGAACAGGAGCGCACCGCCGAGGACAAACCCAAGCAGGGGGTCCCCCTTGGAGCCTCAGTGCGCAACCCCTTCACCGGCCAAACGGTCCCTCTCTGGATCGCCGACTACGTGTTGGCCGAGTACGGCACCGGTGCGGTGATGGGCGTTCCCGCCCACGACCAGCGCGATTTTGTTTTTGCCCGCCGCTATGAGCTGCCGGTGAAACAGGTGATCGTTCCCGAAGGAGCCGATGAGCACGCCTATGAAGGCGGTGCCTGGACCGAGCCAGGTGTCCTGATCCACTCCGGTCCCTTCGATGGCATCGCGTCCGCCGAAGCCAAGGCCCAGATCATTGGCCTGGCCGAAGCCCAGGGCTGGGGCCAGGGCAAGGTGCAGTTCCGCCTGCGGGACTGGCTGATTTCCCGCCAGCGCTACTGGGGCTGCCCCATACCCGTGATCCACTGCGACCACTGTGGTGTGGTGCCCGTACCGGAGGACCAGTTGCCGGTGGAGCTGCCCCGGGACGGGACCATCAGCGGCAAGGGGGCATCACCTTTGGCCCAGCTGGCTTCCTGGGCTGAGGTGCCCTGCCCCAGCTGCGGGGCCCCGGCCCGGCGGGAGAGCGACACCATGGACACCTTCATGTGCTCCTCCTGGTACTACCTCCGCTACAGCGATCCCCACAACACGGCCCTGCCCTTCGGCCGCGAGGCGGTGGACCGCTGGCTGCCCGTGGACCAGTACGTGGGTGGCATCGAGCACGCCATCCTGCACCTGCTCTATTCCCGCTTCTTCACCAAGGTGTTGCGCGATCGCGGCCTGCTGGGGTTCGACGAACCCTTCCAGCGTCTGCTCACCCAGGGGATGGTGCAGGGGATCACCTACAAAAATCCCCACAGTGGCCGCTACGTGTCGCCGGCCGAGGTGAGCGATCGCACGGATCCCCGCGATCCCGTCACCGGAGAGGTGCTGGAGGTGTTCTTCGAGAAGATGTCGAAGTCGAAGCACAACGGCGTCGATCCGGCCACCGTGATCGACCGCTACGGCGCCGACACCGCCCGCATGTTCATCCTGTTCAAGGCGCCACCGGAAAAGGATCTGGAGTGGGATGACGCCGACGTGGAGGGGCAGTTCCGCTTCCTGCAGAGACTCTGGCGGCTGGTGGAGACGGCCCTGGCCCGCGATCTCAGCTTCGGTGGCGGAACGGCGGCGGGCGCTTCTGCGCTCCCGGCAGCCACCAACGAGCCGGAACGGGAGTTGCGCCGGGCAGTGCACACCGCCATCGCCGCCATCGATGACGATCTGGCCGACGGCCACTACCAACTCAACACGGCGGTCTCGGAGCTGATGAAACTCAGCAACGCCATGGGAAGCACCCTGGAATCCGTGGGCGAGGAGGTGGCCAACGAAGCCCTCCAAACCCTTGTGCTGTTGCTGGCCCCCTTCGCCCCCCATCTAGCCGAAGAACTCTGGCTGCGGTTGGGGGGATCGGGCAGCGTGCACCGCCAGAGCTGGCCCCGTGCTGATGCCTCCGCCCTCGTGCGGGACAGCATCGAGTTGGTGATCCAGGTGAAGGGCAAGGTGAGGGGAAGTCTCACGGTGCCCGCCAGCGCTGATGCGGCCACCCTGGAGCGCCTCGCCCTAGCCAGCGACGTGGCCCTCAAATGGTTGGAGGGCCAGTTCCCCCGCCGGGTGATCGTGGTGCCCGGCAAGTTGGTGAACCTGGTGCCTTAAGCCAGGCCACCGGCCTCAGAGACCGAAACCGATGAGCCTGGGTGGCCTCGAGAGGCCTGGTGTGGGGGATGAACAGATCCAAGGGGATCTCGCCCCGCTCCCCGCCGAAGGCGGACCGCCGTCCTATCCGACCCGTCACCTACTGGAAGGGACGGGTGGAGATCTCCTCTCCGGCCAGGCCGTGGATCATGGATCAGCCCCAGCCCGGGTAGCAGGTCTCCAGGGCAGCGCCCACAACCTCCATGCTGCCGGTGCAGTTGAAGGAGGAGCGGGTGCGGATCAAGGGCGTGCACCGTACTGAACGGTGAGGGAGAGGGGATCGGCCCAGTCACCGGTGGCGACGTAGCCCCGTGGGTTGGCGACCAGACGCCGCAGGATCCAGAACGCCGGCTCCGGACTATCCAGGCCCAGACTCACCTGAATCTGCTCCAGGCTGCGGGGCAGACCATCGGCCAGCAGCCCCTCAACGCTGGCCTGGAGCGCCAGCACCTTGGCAGCCGCTTTCTTGCCCGCTTCGACACCGGGCTGGTGGTAGGCATTCACATCCACCAGCTCGCCATAGAGGCCAACGGCCCGCTCGAACAGGGCAATCAGGGCCCCCAGGCTGCGCTCGTCGAAGCGCCGCAGGGTGAGCGACAGGCTCTGGCGCCCCCCTTCGCTCAGGGCGGAACGGGTGCCCTGCAGGAAGCCGTCGAGCACATCGCCGGGATGCTCCCCCCCCAGGGGAGCGATGTCAGCTGGATCCTCCAGCACCTCGAGGAAGGTGACGAAGAAGTTGTCGAGCCCGTCCCGCAGTTGCTGGACGTAGGCGTGTTGGTCGGTGGATCCCTTGTTGCCGTAAACAGCCAGGCCCTGATGCACCACATGCCCCTGGCGGTCGAGCTTCTTGCCCAACGACTCCATCACCAGCTGCTGCAGGTAGCGGCTGAACACCTCCAGGCGATCGCGGTAGGGGAGCACCACCATGTCGCGGCGACCCTGACCATCCCCGGACGCGTACCAGGCCGCCGCCAGCAGGGCGGCAGGATTCGAGCGCACATCGGCCCCACGGGTGGCCCCGTCCATGACAGCCGCCCCATCGAGGTAGGCCCGCAGATCAGCGCCGATCAGGGCCGCCGGCAGGAGCCCCACGGCACTGGTGATGCTGGTGCGACCCCCCACCCAGTCGAACAGGTCAAAACGGGCGAGCCATGCCTCCGCCTCCGCTTGCCGGTCCAATTGGCTGCCCAGCATGGTGACGGCCACCGCCTGGGCGGCCCAGGTGCCGCCCAGGGCCTCCAGCCTGGCTCGGGCCTGTTCCTGACCTATGCGGGGTTCGGGGGTCCCCCCCGACTTGCTCACAACGATCACCAGGGTGGAACGCAGGCGCTCACCGAGGCCCGCCAGCACACGGCTGAAGCCCTCCGGATCCACATTGTCAAAGAAGTGGAACGGCAGGCCGATCCCCTGCCTTTGCAGGGCCTTGAGGATCAGCAGTGGTCCGAGGCCTGAACCGCCGATGCCAATCCAGAGCACATCGGTGAAGGCCGTACCACCGGGGGCCGCGATCGTGCCGTCGATGACCGCCCGACCGAAGGTCTCGATCCGATCGATTTCGGCGCGGATGTGGTCGGCCGTGGCGGCATCGGGCGCCAGCTCAGGAGCCCGTAGCCAGTAATGGCCCACCTGGCGCTGCTCATCGGCGTTGGCGATGGCCCCCCGTTCCAGGGCCGCCATGGCAGCAAAAGCCCGTTGGAATCCTGGCTCCAGACGCTCGAGCTGGGCTGCATCCAGGTCCATCCGGCTGACGTCGAGCCAGAAGCCGAGATCCTCGTGGTGCCACAGAAGGGAGCAGAACCGTTGCCACTGCTCAGGCGGCGATGCGTTGCTGGAGTCCGGAAGCAAGGTCATTGCGGCGGCCGACAACCTGGGTGGCATAGGCCTAAATCTATCCACGGACCGCTTCAGCGAATGCCTCAGACCGTTGCTGGGCCAAAAGCGGTTGCCAACAGAAACCGGGCTGCACCCGGAGTGATGCCACACCGATGGGACAGACGAAGGTCTGCCCCATCGGCGTGAGCCCCAGTTGGCTATAGACCCAAAATAGTGGTAATTCGTTAACGTTTTTGTCGCATTGCTGCCGAACTTGGCCCACGGTCGTTCCAGCCCCACCCGGTCGCCGTTGTGGCGGCATGGGTTGGTGGGCCTAGGCGTCGCCCTGGCCGTGGGATTGGGCCTCGAAGGATCCAGCTCGCTCCGCCTGGGCATGGGCAACAGCGTCCTCACTGAACCCGGTCTCACCGCCAGTGTCGGCACCGACAGCAGCAGCGCCCTGGCCCTGAGCGGTGAAGGTCAGCGGCCTGACCCCACTGACTTCAGTCCCCAGGAATTGCGGGAACTGCAGCAGCGTTTCGGCGTTCATGGTCCCCAGACCCCCCTGGCCCAGCTGTTCACCCGAGGGCTCGATGAACTCACCCCCCTGCGGGCCCACACGCTGGGGCGCCTGGAGGAACTGAGGCCCACGATCCTGAGCGAGAGCAAGCGCATGGGGGTCAACCCGATGCTGGTGGCTGCGATCCTGTTTGATGAGATGCAGCACGCCAAACCAGGCGAGGACCTGCCCCTGGCGGCCCATTCAGGCCTGTTCACGACCCACGGCCCCGCCCAGCTCGGCCTGAGCGAGATGGTTCATCAGGGGCTGCTTCGGGAGGATGCTTCGCTCGAGGAAATCCAGGCGGCCCGGGAACAACTGTTGGATCCCCGCCGCAACGTGCAGCTTCTGGTGGGCAAGCTGGCCCGCCTGCAGCGCGTTCTAGGAATCGAGCCCGGCCGCCGCCTGGACGCCAGCAGCCGGCCCCGGGATGCCAAGGCCATTGCCACCCTTGCCTATCTCCACAACGGCAAGCTCGATTACCCCACCCGGCTGCTGCGCTATCTGCAGGATCCCGAGCTGCACGCCCTGATCTACTCCGGTCGCAAGCAGGCGATCACCGTCCTCATTTGACCGAGGCTCCAGTGGGCAGGCCCGGCACTCGCTTGCCAACACCTCAGCAGAGACGGCCGAGGGCCGCAAGGCGCTCCTGAAGTGCCATCCAATCGAAACTGCGCGGATCGAGTCGCTCGCCCCCCAGGTCAACCGCACGGTGAGTGGTGATCTGTTGGGGCGGAATGGAGAATCGCTTCATCCAGTCAGCTAGCACCACGGCAGCGGCATCCAGCTGGGCGGCGGTATAGCCGCTGTGGGTGGCTTCATCGTTCTCCCCATCGAGAGGGGTTTCCAGGCTCAGGTGGAGGGCAAAGTTGTTGACCGAGCCATTGATGCGCGGATTGGTGATCACCCAATGGCCGTTGAAGGCCGAGTTGCCGGAGCCGAAGGCACGGCGGCCGGGATCGAGCACCTGCACCACCTGCCCCTGGAGACCCACCAGGGTGTGATAGCTCACCTGGTCCTCATCGCGGGGGTGGGGGGTGACAAAGGTGTTGATGGCGGAGTTGAGCCCGTAGACGGTTTCATGCAACACGATCAGCTGCGGGGTCGGATCGACCGGTTGGCCGAAGGCGTCGAGGTTGAAGCGTTCTCCGTAGTTGCTGGGATCGGTGGAGAGGTGGAAGGTGCGCTGGGGTAAGGCAGCGCTGAGCCGCTCCATACGGCTCGTCAGCTCTGGATCGCTGCTGCTGCACTGGCGCTGGAGTGGGCTGCGCCAGGGAGCTGCGGGCGGTGGCGGGGGCGCCCTGCGGCTGCTGGTTTTCGGGCTGTCCTGGGCGATGGTTCGGGCTCCAACCCCGTCCCGCAGGAACTGGAAGAGTGAGGGGTTGCTTACGGCCGGACTGGCATCGCCGATGGACCGGGAGAGCCAGCCCAGGGCTGCGAGGCAACACAGCCCCCCCACTCCCACCGTGAGCAGGAGGGGCCGTTGCTGCAACCAACGACGCTGAACGAACCTGCGGGGTGGTCTCAACATCGCAACGGCACCCCTGCCGGCTCAGGCTGGAGCGTCAACCAGCGCCGACGTCGCTCCAGGGTCGCCTCGCCAGCGGCGGCATCGGCCGTGAGCCGCCAACGCTCAATCGCCGCGGGGCCAGAGGTGAGGTCCCGATGCAAAACCCGGCCCCGGCGGGCCAGCAGCAATGGCTGGGGCACCCCCTCCTGCAACAAGGGGGCCAGCTCCTCGGCTTGCCGCAGTCGAACGCCATCGAGGGCCAGAAGCTCGTCCCCCACCTCCACGCCAGAGCGTTCCGCTGGCCCATGACGATGCACCCTGCGCACGCTGAGCCCCTGCTGGGGATCGGCCTGGCAACCCATGCCACAGAAGGGATGGCTGGCTCGCTCCTCCACCAGCGCCAGTCCCACATCCGGGAGGTAGGACGCCAGGGGCGGGTCCTCGGTGGAGGTGAGCCACATGGGCAACAGGGTGGCCAGATCGGGCGATTGGGCAGCGAAGGCGGCGATCAAGTCAGCAGAGCTGTAGCCCTTGCCTACCCGGCCGAAGCGCCGCCAGAGGTCGCGCACCACCTCCGCGAGTTGGGAGCCAACCCGACGCAGGTGCAGATCGAGCACCAGGGCCAGAAGCGCCCCCTTGAGGTAGTAGCTGATCTGGTTGTCGTCGCTGTAGGCATCGCGCTTGTAGAGCTTCACCCAGGCCTGCTCGCTGCTCTGCTGGAGGCTCTGCAGATGGCGACCAGGGGTGAGCAGATAGAGGCTGATGTCTGACCCCAGGTCTTCCAGCACGGTGGCCTCCCCCGTCAGCCCAGCGGCATGGGGCAGCAGCAGATCCACGTAACTGGTCACCCCTTCGGCGAACCAGAGGGTGGGAACCACGGTGGGCTGGTGGTAATCGATCGGTGTGAGTTCTGACGCCCTCAGCCGGCGCACGTTCCACTGGTGCAGGTATTCATGCCCCACCAGCTGCAGAAGCTTGCGCAGGCCATCGGGACGCCCCAGGGCCCTTCGGCCGAACTGGAGCACGGAGCTTCCGTCGTGCTCCAGGCCTCCGTAGCCCTCCTCCAGCAGGTGGAGCACAAAGAGATAGGTGGGGGCTGCGGGAAGCGATTCCCCCATGAAACGGCAACAGCTGCGGCAGACCGCCGCCACCTGCACGAGAAGATCAGGATGGAGCTCCAACAGGGGGCGGCCCGTTTCCCAGGTGACCCAGCGGTGGGGCACCCCCTCCACGCAGAAGCGATGGCTGGTGTGGGGGCCCACCTCCACGGGGGCATCCACCAGGGCGTCATAGCTGGGAGCCTGCCATTGGCCGTCGGCATCGCGGGGCAGGGGAACAAAGGATTCCCAGCCGGAGGGAAGAACCAGTGCCAGCCGATGGGGGGTCCAGCGTTCACCCTCCACTTCCAGGGCGAGGGCCGCCAGGGCAAGGAACCCATGCTGATCATTGAGGTGGCAGGTGCGCACGCTCAGCTCGGTGGCCAGGGAGCTGGTGCGGATCTCCACCGGATCGGACCCGGGCAACTCCACCTCCCAGCTGGCTGGCTGCAGGGGGCGCACCGGCAGGACCGCCCCCCCCTGCACCACCTCGAGACTCTCCAACTGACGCACGTAATCGCGGATCAGATAGGAACCAGGAGTCCAGGAGGGAAGGCGGAAGCGCAACACCCGGGACCGGGGTGTCAAGGAGAGGGTGGCGCGCACCAGGTGCTGGCGGCAGGCCGTGAGATCCAGCGTCAGCTCAGGCACAGGCGCGCAATCAGCAGCTGAGTTGAACCGTGGCCGTCGGCAGGACGTTCGAGACGTCCTTCAGGGCCAGACGGGCGGCGTAGCGGCGGGTGAGGCGTCCCAGAAGGGGGGGAAGTTGAAGGTTCTGGCTCAGGCGCTGCAGATCCCCCACCAGTGCCAGTTCACCGTTGCGCTGGCGGCGCCAACCCAGACTCAGATCCGATCCGATTCGCACCTGTAGCTCCACGGCTTGGCTCTCGCCGGCAAAGCCCCGCAGCCTTCCGCCCCAAAGGGGCTCCAGACCGAGATCCGAAAGACTGGCCGCCAGCACCTCGGTGTCCCGCAGGACGGTTGGCAGGATGGACAGGTGGGACATGGAACCAATGCCCGAGTTGCCAGACCCTAGCGATCTGGACCTGAGCGTCCAGTGGCCGTTGTCACCGGCCTGGCCTCGCTTTGCCTCGCCCCTGCGGCTGGGGGTGATGGCATCGGGGGAGGGAAGCAACTTCGAAGCCCTGGTGGCTTCCTGCCGCCAAGGGCCACTGGGGGCCGAGGTGGCCCTCCTGGTGGTCAACCATTCAGCCTGCGGCGCCCAGCGGCGGGCCGAACGCCTGCAGGTGCCCTGGCAGTTGCTCGATCATCGCAAGCATGCCAACCGAGAGGCCCTCGATGGGGCCCTGGTGCAGGCATTTCGCCGGGCGGAGGTGGATCTGGTGGTCATGGCCGGCTGGATGCGCATCGTGACGCCGACCCTGATCACCGCCTTCCCCGATCGGCTGGTGAACATCCACCCGTCGCTGCTGCCCAGTTTCCGCGGCCTCGATGGGATCGGTCAGGCCCTGGCAGCGGGCGTCACCCTGACGGGATGTACCGCCCACCTGGTGACCGAAGAAGTGGATGCGGGGCCGATCCTGGTGCAGGCGGCCGTGCCCGTACTGGCCGGAGACGACCACGGGCTCCTGGCGGCGAGGGTTCGCCATCAAGAGCACCGCATTCTGCCGCTGGCGGTGGCCCTGGCGGCCCAGCGGCTGGGCCTTGCCCAGCCGGAACCTCAGGGGTAGAAGGGCAACAACGGCAGGCCCGTAGCAGCGGGGAGACCCGCCATCAGGTTGAGGCACTGCACCCCCTGGCCGGCCTGGCCCTTGATCAGGTTGTCAATGGCACTCATCACGATCAGCTGCCCTGTGCGCGGATCCACCTGCACCGACAGCAGGGCCCGGTTGGTCTGGCGCACCCACTTGGTGGAGGGGTAGGTGCCCACCGGCAGCACCTCCACGCTGGGGCTGTGGCGGTAGGCAGCCTGCAACAGGGTGGTGCAGTCTTCGGCGGTAAGGCCAGGATCCCGCAGGCGGCCATAGACGGTGGCCAGCAAGCCCCGCACCATCGGCATCAGATGGGGGGTGAACTGCAGTTGGATGGCATGGCCCCTGGCACGGCTGGCCATCTGCTCAATTTCACTGGTGTGGCGATGGCCCACCACGCCGTAGGGGGCCACGGCCTCGCCGGCCTCCGCCAGCAATAGATGCTCCTTGGCGGCCCGACCACCACCGGAGGCGCCGGTCTTGGCGTCAATGATGATGCCGCTGCCCTCGATCAATCCCTGCTGCAGAAAGGGCAACAGGGCCAACAGGCTGGCGGTGGGAAAGCAACCGGGCGCCGCCACCAGGCGGGCCTTGCGGATGGCTTCCTCCTCCCACTCCACCAGGCCGTAGACGGCCTCCAGACAAAGGTCGTCATCGCTGCGGGGATACTGGCGCGCCTCACCGCCATAGACCTCCTTCCACTGGGCCAAAGAGCGGTAGCGGTAGTCGGCGGAGAGATCCACCACCCGCACGCCGCGCTCCAGCAGGGCGGGTACCAGGGTGGAGGCGAGGCCGTTGGGCAGGCTGAGAACGGCCAGGTCGGCGGCGGCGGCG
Organism: Synechococcaceae cyanobacterium ELA445; assembly: GCA_037134455.1. GTDB lineage: Bacteria > Cyanobacteriota > Cyanobacteriia > PCC-6307 > Cyanobiaceae > ATX-6F1. The sequence goes on from JBAXME010000005.1 coordinate 26,107, forward strand.
ATCGCCTCAGGGTCGGGCCGTTGCACGGTCAGATCGCCGGGTAGGGGCAGGAAGGGCACCAGCTCCTTCCAGCGCTTGCCCGAGCTGCGCTCCCCCCCCAGGAAGGTGACGTTCAGATGGGGGTGATCCTGCAGCAGGCGCAGGGTCTGCAGTCCGCCGTAGCCACTGGCCCCCACCACGGCAACACCCCGAAGGTCCACCGGCTGGGATGCGGAAGGGGTCGCCATGCCGGAGAGTCGAGAACGGCAGATCGTACCGGGCCCTATAAGGGAAGGCAGCACCTAGGCCACGGGCCTGCTCTGTTCTGACCACCTCCGTCGCCATCCAGTTCGATTCGATCACGGACGCCCTAGCCGCCATTCGCAACGGCGAGATGGTGGTTGTGGTCGACGATGAGAATCGGGAGAACGAGGGTGATCTGATCTGCGCAGCCCAGTTCGCCACGCCGGAGCAGATCAACTTCATGGCCACCGAGGCCCGGGGCCTGATCTGCCTGGCCTTGGAGGGGGAGCGGTTGGATGCCCTCGACCTCCCCCTGATGGTGGACCGCAACACCGACAGCAACCAAACCGCCTTCACCATCAGCGTGGATGCCGGTCCTGAGAACGGTGTCAGCACAGGCATTTCCGCTGAGGACCGGGCCCGCACGATCCAGGTGGCCATCCATCCCTCCAGCCGCCCCTCCGATCTGCGCCGACCCGGCCACATCTTTCCCCTGCGCGCCCGCCAGGGGGGGGTGCTGAAGCGGGCGGGCCACACCGAGGCGGCGGTGGATCTGGCCCGGATGGCGGGGTTGTACCCCTCCGGGGTGATCTGCGAAATCCAGAACCCGGATGGCTCCATGGCCCGGCTGCCCCAGTTGGCGGACTACGCCCAGCGCCATGGCCTGCGGCTGATCAGCATTGCCGACCTGATCCGCCACCGGCTTGACACCGAGCGGTTCGTCAAACGGCTGGCCGAAGCCCGCATGCCCAGCAGCTTCGGCACCTTTCGGGCAATCGGCTTCCGCAACGAACTGGACGGCAGCGAGCACATCGCCATCGTCAAGGGCCACCCCGAAAGGGCCCCTGGCGCCGTCCTGGTGCGGGTGCATTCCGAATGCCTCACTGGCGATGCCTTCGGCTCCCTGCGCTGCGACTGCCGGCCCCAACTGGAGGCGGCCCTGCGCATGATCGAGGCCGCCGGCGAGGGGCTGGTCATCTACCTGCGCCAGGAGGGGCGGGGCATTGGCCTGATCAACAAGCTGCGGGCCTACAGCCTCCAGGATGGGGGGCTCGACACCGTAGAAGCCAACGAGCGTCTGGGGTTCGCCGCCGACCTGCGCAACTACGGGGTCGGGGCCCAGATCCTCAGCGACCTGGGGGTGAGGCGGCTGCACCTGATCACGAACAACCCCCGCAAGATTGCAGGCCTCGGGGGCTACGGCCTCCAGGTAGAGGACAGGGTTCCCCTGGTGATCGACGCAGGCGAGCACAATGCCGTTTACCTGCAGACCAAGCAAGTCAAGTTGGGCCACCTGATGGAAAGCCCCCAGGGCCCCTCGGTGGTGCTGGCCTGGCAGGGGCTACAGCCAGTGGAGGAGATCGAGCGCTCCCGCCTGCGCCAAAGCCTGCAGCGCTGGGCCGGGGAGCTCCAACTGGAAGTACACATCGAAGAGCACCCTCGCCTGCTGGCCCTGCTCGATCAGCCCGATGTGGCGGTGCTCCTTGGTCCGCTTGAGCGGAGCAAGGAGCACGATGGCCCAACGGACTTCGCCCAGGTTCGCCTCAGCGAAGGGTTGCAGACCCTGGCCCGCTGGCCAGGCACCCGTTCCGTCAGCCTGCTGCTGGCCCCGGACGCCCAACGCAGCACCCATCCCAGCGTCAGCCTGGAGGCGGAGAGGCGCCCCCTGGTGGAACTGCTGCAGGAGAGTCCCGTGCTGCAGCTGCAACCCGGGGCACTCCTCCGCTGGAGCTGAGCGAGCTGTAGCTGCACTCAGCTCGGCGGTTCAGATCGGCGCCTCAGGCGACGATCGTGACCTTGTTGATCTTGGTGCCCTTCTTGATCGCCAGCACCACATCGAGATTGCCGGCCTGACCGAACACGGTGTGGACCCCATCGAGATGGGGTTGGGGCTCGTGGCAGAGGAAGAACTGGGAGCCACCGGTGTTCCTGCCCGCATGGGCCATCGAGAAGGTGCCGGCCTGGTGCAGGCGGGTGTTGATCTCGCAGGGGATCGTGTAGCCGGGGCCACCGGTGCCCGCAGGACCCCTGGCGCCCTCCCGGGTGTTGGGGCACCCCCCCTGGGCCATGAAGCCGGGAATCACGCGGTGGAAGGCGAGCCCGTCGTAGAAGCCCTCGCCCACCAGCTTGACGAAATTCGCCACGGTGCCAGGAGCATCGCCATCGAACAACTCGATCTCCACGGTGCCGGCATCGGTTTCCATCAGGGCTTTGGTCACAGGGTCTGGGGGCAAAAGCGGACTGTATGCGCTCTCGGGTAGAACAGTCGCGTTTGACGCCCCTGCGATGACAAGCCCCACCGGCCTGGACCTGGCCCATGCCCGTCTGGGGGTTCTGGGCGGCAGCGGCCTCTACGGGATGGAGGGGCTTGAGGAGGTGCAGGAGGTGCAGGTGGACACCCCGTTTGGGCCCCCCTCCGATTCCCTCAGGCTGGGGCGCATCGGTGATCTGGAGGTGGTGTTCCTGGCCCGCCACGGCCGCCACCACACCTTCAGCCCCACGGAGGTTCCCTACCGGGCCAACCTCTGGGCCCTGCGCTCCCTCGGGGTGCGTTGGATTCTTTCCTGCTCAGCCGTCGGTTCGCTCCAGGAGCACCTGCGCCCCCTCGACATGGTGGTGCCGGATCAATTCATCGACCGCACGCACCAGCGGCCCCTGAGCTTCTTCGGCAATGGAGCCGTGGCCCACGTGGGTTTCGCTGACCCCTTCTGCCCGGTCCTCAGCCGCCTGCTGGGCGATGTAGCCGACAGCCTGATGCCCGAAGGCACCAGCCTCCACCGTGGCGGCACCTACCTCTGCATGGAGGGGCCGGCCTTTTCCACCCGCGCCGAATCGCACCTCTACCGCAGCTGGGGCTGCTCGGTGATCGGCATGACCAACCACGCCGAGGCCCGTCTGGCCCGGGAGGCGGAGATCGCCTACACCACCCTGGCCATGGTCACCGACTACGACTGTTGGCACGTTGACCATGACGCCGTGACCGTGGATCTGGTGATCGCGAACCTGAAGTCGAATGCCGAACTGGCCCAGCGCATCGTGCGGGTGGCCGCAGAACGCATCGACGCCCAGCGCCCCATTAGCAGCGCCCACCATGCCCTGCGCAGTGCCCTGATGACCCCCAAGGAACAGGTGCCCCTGGACACCCGCAGGAAGCTGGATCTCTTCACCGCCCCTTACTGGGGAGCGCTCACCTGAAGGGCGCGACGTAGGTCGCCGCCACAGGTCTGGAGCAGGGCCCCGGCTTCTTCGCTCTCCAGCTGCCGCAGGGCCATCAGCAGGGAGCGTTTCACCGAGCCCCCCGAGCGGAGGAGCAGTTCCCGACCCTGGTCCCGCTCCACCCCGGCCAGGTCCCGCAGGATGCGCAGGGCCCGATCTTCCAGTTTGCTGTTGGTGACCGCCACATCCACCATGCGGTTGCCGTAGACCTTGCCCAGGCGCACCATCACTCCCGTCGAGAGGATGTTGAGGGCCATCTTGGTGGCCGTGCCGGCCTTCAATCGGGTGGAGCCGGTGACCAGTTCCGGGCCAGTGAGCAGACGGATGTCGATGGCAGCGGGCATCGGCGCCTGATCGGCTGGAACGCAGGCCATGGCGATCGCCAGGGCCCCGATCTCCTGGGCCAGATCCAGGGCGCCCAGCACGTAGGGGGTGGTGCCTCCGGCGGCGATCCCCACCAAGGCATCCCCGGCGCCGAAATTCCTCTGCTGCAGATCGGCACGGCCGGATTCCCGCAGATCTTCCAGCCCCTCCGAACTACGCAGCAGGGCCGGTGCTCCGCCGGCCAGGACCCCTTGCACCATCTCAGGCGGAGAACAGAACGTGGGCGGACATTCAGCCGCATCCAGCACCCCAAGCCGCCCAGAGGTGCCAGCACCGATGTAGAAAAGTCGGCCGCCGTGGCGGAGTCGCGCACTGATGGCCTCCACCGCGTTCGCCAGCTCGGGTGCGGCAGCGGCCACCGCCTCCTGGGCCCGCAGATCTTCGCGGCAGAAGAGATCCACCAACGCGGCGGTGCTGAGCTGGTCCAGTTCGGCGCTGGCCGGGTTGGCCTGCTCGGTCAGCAGGTGGCCACGATCAAGGGTGGAGAAACTCACAGCAGTCCCTCCAGGCGGCGACGGAAATTCTCCAGTTCGGGATCAACGCCCGGTTCACCAGCCCCTGCTTCCCCTTCCCCGGGTCCTGCGGCCGACATGTCCGACTGCTCCTGCCAATGGGACACATCCATGTTGGCCTCCGGTGGGGCAATCAACAGCCGCTCCTCGGCCGAGCGGGGCAGGAAGCCACTGGGTACGACGCGTGCCTGATAGCCCGATTCGGCACAGAAGCGCTCCATTTCCTCCTGATCCAGGGCCTCCACCGTGGGCACAGGAAAATCCTGGGCCTCCAGCAGACCGGCGTAGCGCTCCGCGTCGTCGGGGTCCTCGAACAGCAGCACCACCGTGCTGCCGTTCAGTTCCAGGGAATGGATGCCTTCATTCTCACTGCCGGCATCGAAGAGAAGCACGTGGACCGGCATGGAGCGGTAGGGAGTCACGCCCGTCAGTTTCTCATTCCTGCCCTTCGCCCAGTTGCTGCAACCGGCGGTAGAGCGCCTCCTCGGCGTCGCTGAGCTCCTCGGGAACCACGATCCGAATCTCCACCAGCTGATCACCCCTTTCCCTGCCCTGCTCCAACCCCCGCCCCCGCAGACGCAGCAGCCGGCCACTGGAGGATCCGGGAGGCACCCGCAGCTTCACCGGTCCCGCCAAAGTCGGTACCACCACGGAGCAGCCCAGGGCAGCGTCGGCCGGCATCAGCTCCAGCGGGTAGGTGACCCGTAGCCCGTCAATGCGCAGTCCTTCGCTGGTGCGCACCCTCAGGTGCAGGAAATGGTCCCCGCCGCCCGGGGTCACCCCGGCCAGACGCAGCCGCCAGCCATCCCCCGCCAGGGGCGGAGTCCAGACCTCAACAGTCGTGCCATCGTCGAGCTCCAGTTCAATGCGCTCCCCCATCAGGGCCTGCTCCGGAGTCAGCTCCACCAGGGTCTCCAGATCGGTCGACGCCTGCACCGGAGGAGGGGGGGACGGCGATGGCGCCACCTGACCGGGCCTGTCATAGGAACGATCGCTGGGAGATGGCCGAGGTTCATCGCTGTCTGCGTCGGCCTCCGTCTCCCAGGAGGATGGGGCGTCTTGCGGGGGGGGATCCACCTGGCGGCGGCGGCCGAAGATGGTGTCGAAGTAGGTCTCGAAATCGGGGAAACCGCTGGCGAAGGGATCCTGCGGCGAGCTGGCCGTGGGATCAATGCCCCCCTCCCAGGCCTTTCGCCGCTTCGGGTCGGTGAGCACCGCATAGGCCTCATTGACCAACTTGAAGCGCTCTTCGGCCACCGGATCGTTGCCGTTGAGGTCGGGATGCCAGAGGCGGGCCTGCTGCCGGAAAGCCCGCTTAAGGCTGGCGGCGTCGGCGCCCGGCTCCAGGCCCAGCACCGCCCAGTAATCAGGGGCGGTCGCGGTGGATGCTCGGCGGATCAAGGATCAGACCTCCGACCAGGGGTCGTCGTCGTAGGGACGACTGCGGGGCACCGAAGCGCTGGGACGCCGCGGTGGGTCCTCTCTGCCATAGCTTCGGGGCGACGGGCCGAACCGATCCCTGCCATAGGCCGGCTCCCCCCAGGGGTCTGCGCCAAAGCGGGACGGGCTGCCTGGCCGATCCCAGTCGTCCCAGTCGTCGTCGGAGAACAGCTCATCCTTGAGGGAGCCCAGGGTGTTCTTGATCCCCTGCAGCGGATTAGTGTCCTGCTTGCGCTCGCTGGCGAGGCGCCGGTTGAGGCCGTAGATCGCCTCCTGCAACTGGCTCACGGCCAGATCGAGATCCTGCAGATCAGCGGCATCGCCAGGAGCCAGCAGGTCCTGCACCTCCCGCAGGGCCATCTCCACGGCCCGCTGCTGCCGCTCCGCCCCATAGGGCCCCAGCTCCAGGGCCGCATCCCTCAGGCGCCGCTCGGCCTGGGCCACCAAGGTCTGGGCCTGGTTGCGGCGATCGATCTCGGCCCGCTTGCGCCGGTCTTCGCCCGCCTTGCGATCGGCCTCCTGCAGCAAGGCGGCGATTTCCTCTTCGCTGAGGTTCGAGCCCCCCTGGATCGAGACGGTCTGTTGGCGGCCGGTGGTGCGATCCGTGGCGGACACCTGCAGCAGACCATTGGCATCGATATCAAAGGAGACCTGGACCTGGGGCACCCCCCGGGGGGCCGGGGGAATCCCGGCCAGCCGGAAACGGCCCAGGGACTTGTTGCCCTCAGTCATCTGCCGCTCCCCCTGGAGCACATGGACCTCCACCGAAGACTGGTTCGCCTCCGAGGTGCTGAACAGATCGGACTTGCGGACGGGGATCGGGGTGTTGCGCGGGATGAGCACCTTCATCACGCCGCCGATGGTTTCCAGGCCCAGCGAGAGGGGGGTGACGTCGTTGAGCATGAGGTCCCGCAGTTCACCGGTGAGGATCCCGGCCTGCACGGCGGCGCCGATGGCCACCACCTCATCGGGGTTGACCGACTGGCACGGTTCGAGGGGGATGAGGGTGCGCACCATCTCCTGCACCATGGGCATGCGGGTCCCACCTCCCACCAGCACCACATCATCAACGTCTTCGGCGGCGAGCTGGGCATCCCGCAGGGCCCGTTGCACCGGCCGCAGCAGCCGATCAAGCAGGTCGGGGCAGAGCCCCTCAAACACCCGCCGTTCCAGGGTGGTTTCGATATGGAGGGGCCCTTCAGGCCCGGTGGCGATGAAGGGGAGAGAAATCGGGGTGCTGGTGACGCCGGAGAGCTCCTGTTTGGCTTTCTCCGCCGCTTCGGTGAGCCGTTGGAGGGCCTGGCGATCCCGGCGCAGATCAATGGTGTGGTCCGCCAGGAAGGCCTCCGCCAGCCAATCGACGATGCGGCGATCCCAGTCGTTGCCGCCCAGCTGGGTGTCGCCACTGGTGGCCTTGACGTCAAAGACGCCATTGGCGATCCGCAGAATCGACACATCGAAGGTGCCGCCACCGAGGTCAAACACCAGCACCCGCTTGACCGTGCTGCGGTCGAAGCCGTAGGCCAGCGCCGCAGCCGTGGGTTCATTGAGGATCCTCTCCACCGTGATGCCCGCCAGCCGGCCCGCATCCCGTGTGGCCTGGCGTTGGGCATCGTTGAAGTAGGCCGGCACGGTGATCACCGCCGCCTCCACCGGCTCACCAAGGTAGGTGGAGGCATCGTCCACCAATTTGCGCAGGATGCTGGCCACCAGTTCCTCGGCGGCGTATTCCCGTTCAGTGGCTGGACAAACAACCCGCACATTGCCCAGGTCATTGGCCCGCACCGTGTAAGGCACCGCCAGGCTTCCTTCCTCCAGTTCGGACCAGGTGCGGCCGACGAAGCGCTTGAGATTGGCGAAGGTGTTGCGGGGATTCAGCACCAACTGCCGACGGGCCAGCTGGCCGACCAGCAGCTCCTGGTCACGGCTGAACCCCACCACCGAAGGCGTGGTGCGCCCCCCCTCCGCATTGGCGATCACCTGGGGCCGACCGCCCTCGAGCACTGCCACCACCGAATTGGTGGTGCCCAGGTCGATGCCAACGATCCGACCCATGGATCCGCACACGCAGCACCCAAGGTAACGGGCCCCGTGGCCGGCTCCAAGGGAGGCCTTAATCCGGCCTTAGTGACGGCAGTGAGGGTTTCTCCCTATTTTTCAATTGAAGGCGTACCTTGCATGACCACCAGTTTCAAAGAGGACCTGTTCACGCTTCGCCGCAGGCCTGCCAGCGAAAAGCTCATTGACCTGGGCTTTCGTCAGCTGGTGATTGTGCTGGCGTCCCTGGTGGCGATCGTGCTGCTGGGCATCCTGCTCACCGTGATGCACGGTTCAGAGGAGGCTGTCAAACAATTTGGACTTGGCTTCCTGGTGAAGTCCAGCTGGAATCCGGTAACAGAGGAATACGGCGCCTTCACGGCCATCTATGGCACCATCGTCACCTCGGTGTTGTCCCTGCTGATTGCCGTGCCCCTGGGGGTGGGCACAGCCATCTTCATCACCGAAAACCTGATCCCCCTGCAGCTCCGCAACCTGATCGGCCTGATGGTGGAGCTGCTTGCGGCCATCCCATCGGTGGTGCTGGGCCTCTGGGCCATTTTCGTGATGGAGCCCTTCCTGCGACCCTTCCTCAGCTGGCTTTATTCCACCCTGGGCTGGTTGCCCTTCTTCAGCACCGAACCCCAGGGCCCCGGCATGGCGCCGGCCATCCTGATCCTGGTGGTGATGATCCTGCCGATCATTACGGCCATCTCCCGCGATTCCCTCAACCAGGTGCCCCCCGAGCTGCGCCAGGCGGCCTATGGCGTGGGCACCACCCGCTGGGGGGCGATCCTGCAGGTGATTCTGCCGGCGGCCATTTCAGGTATCACCGGCGGCGTCATGCTGGCCCTCGGTAGGGCCATGGGCGAAACGATGGCCGTGACCATGATCATCGGCAACTCCAACAACTTCAGCCTCTCCCTGCTGGCCCCCGGCAACACCATCGCTTCGATGTTGGCCAACCAGTTCGGCGAGGCGGATGGCTCCCAGGTGTCGTCATTGATGTACGCCGCACTGGTGCTGATGGTGCTCACCCTGGTGGTGAACATCTTTGCTCAGTGGATTGTCAAGCGCCTAAGCCTGAAGTACTGAATCCCACCATGGCCACCTTCGCTCCGACCACGAGCCTGTTCGAAAGGCAATCACTCCACAAGAAGCCTTCCCTTCGCCGCAACCGCTGGAACCTGTTCTTCACCCTCCTGGCGGGCCTATTCGCCACGGTCTGTGTTCTGCCCCTGTTCCTGGTGTTGATCTATGTGCTGATCAAGGGAGGTTCCCTGCTCAGCATCGGTCTGCTCACCCAGTTACCCCCTGCCCCGGGCACCACCGGAGGCGGCATCGCCAACGCCATCCTGGGCACCTTCCTGGTGACCCTGGTGGCATCCCTGATCGCCATCCCCGTAGGAGTGGGCGGAGGCATCTACCTGGCCGAATACTCCCGCGGTGGTTGGTTCCAGGGTTTCGTGCGTTTCGGCACCAACGTGCTGGCCGGCGTGCCCTCAATCATCTGCGGCGTGTTCATCTACGGCCTGATTGTCTCCACCCGGATCCTGTTCGGCGAGAGCTACAGCGCTGTGGCGGGTGGTATCGCGCTCTCGGTCTTGATGCTCCCCACGGTCATCAAGACCACCGACGAAGGCCTGAAGCTGGTTCCCCAGGAGCTCCGCTGGGGGGCTATCGGCGTGGGTGCCTCCAAATTCGTCACCATCACCAGCGTCACCCTGCCTACGGCCTTCACCCCCATCGCCACCGGCGTGGTTCTCGCCATCGCCCGAGCCGCTGGCGAAACGGCCCCCTTGATCTTCACGGCCCTGTTCTCCCCTTTCTGGCCCGAGGGACTGCTGAAGCCGATCGCCACCCTTTCGGTGCTGATCTTCAACTTCGCGATCATGCCCTACGAGGCCCAGAACGCCTTGGCCTGGGCGGCCTCGTTTGTGCTGGTGGCTCTCATTCTGGGCGCCAACCTCTTTGCCCGCTGGCTGAGTCGCTTCGCCTCCTCCACCTGAAGGCGACGCCAAGGCTCCACCGTTGAAGACCCACCATTTGCTTCCCTGTTCCCCTTCCCTGCAGCCATGACCAGCTCGACCTCCAGCCACGAACGGACCACAACCTCTGGAACCTGCATGTCGCTGGAGAACGTCTCGATCAGCTATGGCAGCTTCGAGGCGGTTCGCAACGTCTACATGGAGATCCCCAAGGGTCAGGTGACCGCGTTCATCGGCCCTTCGGGCTGCGGCAAATCCACCGTGCTGCGGGCCCTCAACCGCATGAACGATCTGATCGAAGGCTGCAGCCTCAAGGGACGTGTGGTGTTCGACGGCAATGACCTCTACGCCCCGAACGTCGACCCCGTAGAGGTGCGCAGACGGATTGGCATGGTGTTTCAACGGCCCAATCCCTTCCCCAAATCCATCTACGAGAACATCGCCTTCGGTGCCCGCATCAACGGCTACAAGGGGGACATGGATGAGCTGGTGGAGCGTTCCCTGCGCAAGGCGGCCATCTGGGATGAAACCAAAGACAAACTGAAGGAGAGCGGCTATTCCCTCTCCGGTGGCCAACAACAGCGACTCTGCATCGCCCGCGCCATCTCCATCGAGCCGGAGGTGATCCTGATGGACGAACCATGTTCAGCTCTTGATCCAATCTCCACCCTCAAAATTGAGGAGATGATGCACGAGCTCAAGAAGAACTACACGATCGTGATCGTGACCCACAACATGCAGCAGGCCGTGCGGGTCTCCGACCAAACGGCTTTCTACAACGCCGAAGCTGTAGAGGGCGGAAGCGGCAAGATAGGCTACTTAGTGGAGTTCAACGAAACCGAGTTGATCTTCAATTCGCCTGCTCAGCAGGCCACCCAGGACTACGTCAGCGGTCGCTTCGGCTGATTGTTCCGATTGCCGTTTCACTCGTGTTCTTTGCCCCTCAGGCTGGCTGGATCAGCTCAAACGCTGCGCCATTCCACCTTTAAGAGGGGCCACAATTCACTCCCATAGCCGTCAAATTCCTTGGGGCTTTGTTCGCTTGGTTGGGCATAGCCATCCTGGGATCTCGGTACTCCATAAAAAAACCGGCCCGCGGGCCGGCTGATGAACGGAGAGGGAGGGATTCGAACCCTCGATAGAGTTGCCCCTATACAGCATTTCCAGTGCTGCGCCTTCGACCACTCGGCCACCTCTCCAGGGGCAAATGGGGCAGATGTCAATGTAGCAGCAGCCCCTTCGCCACCCCCGAGCGCCGCCATGACGCCGACAGCTCCAGGTAAGAGGTTCCCGATCAGGGTGCATTTTCGTCAGCAGGATCGCGTCATTCAGCTGGAGGTGCCCGAGGGGGAGTACATCCTGCGCAGCTTTGAGGAACAGGGCGAACCGTTGCCGTTCAGTTGCCGCAATGGCTGCTGCACCAGCTGCGCGGTGCGGGTGCTCTCCGGCACGATCGACCAGCGCGAAGCCCTCGGCATCTCCCAGGAACTGCGTCGCAGAGGTTATGGCCTGCTCTGCGTTGCCCGGGCGATCGCCCCTCTGGATGTGGAGACCCAGGACGAGGACGAGGTCTATGACCTGCAGTTCGGCCGCTTCTTCGGCCGTGGCAAGGTGCGACCAGGCCTTCCCCTCGACGAAGAATGAGCCCTTTGCACCAGGCACGCCTTTCGGATCTGGCCTTGGCCGATTCCGACCTTGACTCCCAGGAACTGGAGCGGTTGTCGGCGGTGGCCCGCCGGGCTGCGGACGCAGGAGCGGACGTGCTGATGGGGCTCTACGGCGAGCTGGAGCACATCCGGGAGAAGGGCCGTGCCGGAGATTTGGTTACCGAAGCCGACTTGGACGCGGAGAAAGCCGTGCTGGCGGTGCTGGCGGACGCCACGCCCCAGTTGGGGGTGTTGGCGGAAGAATCAGGGCGCAGCCTGCAACGCACCGATCTGGAGTGGTGCGTCGATCCCCTCGATGGCACAACGAACTTCGCCCATGGGTTTCCCTTCTTCGCCACTTCAATAGGCCTGACCTGGCGGGGGATCCCACTGCTGGGGGCCCTGGCAGCTCCGGCGCTGGGGCAATCGTTCTGGGCCGCCCCGGGCCTGGGGAGCTGGTGCAACGACCAGCGCCTGGCCGTGAGCGACTGCTCCGAGCTGGGTGCCTCGCTGCTGGCCACCGGTTTCGCCTACGACCGCCACAGCCGGCTGGACAACAACTACGCCGAGTTCTGCTGGTTCACCCACCGCACCCGGGGGGTGCGCCGCCCCGGATCCGCCTCCCTCGATCTGGCCTACGTGGCCGCCAGCCGACTGGATGGTTACTGGGAGAGGGGGCTCTCCCCCTGGGATCTCGCCGCCGGTGTGGTGCTGGTGGAACAGGCTGGGGGTGTCGTCAGCGCCTATGACGGCGGCCGCCTTGTGCTGGCGGAGGGTCGCCTGATCGCCTGCGCTCCTGGGCTGCAGCAACATCTGGTGCAAGGCCTGGCCCAGGTTCGCCACTTGACCGGGGCGAGCTTCGGTGCCCCCGAACTGGACGCTCCATAGGATCGGCCACCACCCCTTTCTGTCCGCCGTCACGCCATGGCCCTGCAACCTGCCGCTGGCGCCAAGGATCTGAACCCCCTCGAGGTCACGGGCAACCGACGCCTGCGGGAGCAGCTGGCGGCGGTCTACCGGCTCTGGGGCTACCAGGAAGTGGCCCCCCCGAGCATTGAGCGGCTGGACACCCTGGAGGCGGGCGGTGCCATCGACGACCGCGAGGTGGTCCGATTGGTGACCGACGAACCGCTGGGCCTGCGGCCGGAGATGACCGCCTCGATCGCCCGGGCCGCCTCCACCCGCCTGGCGGGCCGGCCGAGGCCCCTGAGGCTGTGGGCCAGTGGCACCACGTTCCGCACCTTCATCGGTGATTCGGGCAGCCAGCGGGTGCAGGAGCGGCTCCAGAGCGGCGTCGAATTGCTGGGGGTGTCCGGCACCGCCGCCGACGCCGAACTGCTGAGGCTGCTGCTGGCCTGCACCGAAACCCTTGGGCTCCAGGCCCGTCACCAACCTCGGTTGTTGCTGGGGCACCACGGCCTGCTGACAGCGCTGCTGGGGCGGGTGCCTGCCTCTCACCGCACCGCGGCCCGCAAGGCCCTGACGGGTTTCGATCCCCTCGCCCTGGCGGCCCTGCCCCTCGATGAAGCCGATCGCCAGGCGCTGCAACGGTTGATGCGCCTGCGGGGGGAGCCCCCGGCGGTGCTCTACCAGCTGGAGCAACTGCTGGGCCCCGGCCCCCTGCTCCGGGATCTGTCCACCGTGCTGGGAAGCATCGCCGGCACCGCTGAGCGGCTGGGGGTGACGCTGCAGCTGGATCCAAGCTTTCAGCCCCATTTCGATCTGTATGACGGTCTGGTGCTTGAGCTGGTTTGCCAGGGAGAGGCCGCTCCTGTGGCGATTGCCAGCGGCGGTCGCTACGACGCCCTGATGCAACGCTTCGGCAACGACGAGGCGGCGGGGGTGGGGTTCGGCTTCGCGATCGAGGAGATCCGCGAACTGCTCGATCCGTCGGAGTTCGGTGGTGATCCGCCGGAGGGTCCCACATTGGTGGCCTATGCCGAACCGGGCCTGATCGGCGTTGCCCTCGATCAGCTGCAGCAGCTCCATCACCAGGGACAGCCGGCGGAACTGCTGAGCGAACCCTGTTCCAGCCAGGCGGAAGCGGAGCGCCTGGCCAGCGACCGTGGCTGCAGCGGCGCCGTATGGCTCGGGGCCTGAGGACCACCCCTCCCTAGGATCGGCGGCCAGCGAATGCGTCCGGCGATGGCCCACACAATCCTCACCGACGTCTGCGAGGGGGTGGCCGATTGCGTGGACGCCTGTCCAGTGGCCTGCATCCACCCAGGCGCCGGCGCCAACACCAAGGGCACTGGGTTCTTCTGGATTGACTTCGACACCTGCATCGACTGCGGCATCTGCCTGCAGGTGTGTCCGGTGGAGGGGGCGATCGTGCCCGAGGAAAAGCCTGCGCTGCAACGGCGGCCCTGAACCGCACGACTCAACCCAACGGCGTCAGTTCGGTGACCCGTCCCCAAACACCCTTGAGACACCCGGCAGCAGGTCCGTAAGGTCAGCTCAGATCACGACAGACGGCAGCTCCCATGGCGGTTTTGGAACAGGGTCAGATCCAGATCCATACCGAGAACATCTTCCCGATCATCAAAAAGGCCGTTTACTCCGGCCATGAGGTGTTCCTGCGGGAACTCGTGAGCAACGGGGTGGATGCCATCAGCAAGCGGCGCATGGCCGCCATGGCGAGCGACTGCAGCGAAGGCAGCGAAGGGCAGATCTCGATCCGCATCGACCGTGAGGCCAAGACCCTCACCATCAGTGACAACGGCATCGGCATGACCGCCGATGAGGTGAAGCGCTACATCAACCAGGTGGCCTTCTCCAGCGCCGAGGAGTTCCTGGAGAAGTACAAGCGCGAGGACGACGCCATCATTGGCCACTTCGGCCTGGGCTTCTACTCCAGCTTCATGGTGGCGGCGAAGGTGGAGCTGGTCAGCCTGAGCGCCAAACCAGGGGCTGAGGCCGTGCGCTGGAGTTGCGACGGCTCCCCCAACTTCAGCCTCGAATCGGGCGAACGGGCCGAGCCCGGCACTGAGGTGATCCTCCATATCCAGGAAGAGGAGCTCGAATACATCGAGCCGTCCCGCATCCGCACCCTGATCACCACCTATTGCGACTTCCTGCCCGTGGAAGTGCAACTGGAGGGGGAAACGGTGAACAAGCGTCTGGCCCCTTGGCGCCAGAGCCCCCGCGATCTGACCGAAAACGACTACATCGAGCTCTACCGCTACCTCTATCCGTTCCAGGGGGACCCGCTGCTGTGGGTGCACCTGAACACCGACTACCCCTACACCCTGCAGGGGATCCTCTACTTCCCCCAACTCACCGGCCGGGGTGACTGGGAGAAAGGCGAGATCCGGCTGTACTGCAACCAGGTGTTCGTCAGCGATTCGATCAAGGAGGTGGTGCCCCGCTACCTCCTGCCCCTGCGCGGCGTGATCGACTCCCCCGACATCCCCCTGAACGTCAGCCGTTCAGCCCTGCAGACCGACCGGCGGGTGCGCTCGATCGGCGGTTTTGTGGCCAAAAAGGTGGGTGATCGCCTCAAGGAACTGCACCGGGATGATCCGAAGCGGTATGCGGAGATCTGGGAGGGGATTGCCCCTTTCATCAAGATCGGTGCCCTGGAGGACGACAAGTTCGCCGAGCAGGTGGCGGATCTGGTTCTGTTCGGCACCACGGCCGCTGCCGTTGAACCGGCCACTGAGCCGGAATCGACCCCGGCTGATCCCATTGCCGTCGGTGACAAGGCCTACACCACCCTGTCCGGTTACCGCAGCCGGCTTGCGGCGGACAACGACAAACGCATCCTCTACTGCACCGATGAGGCTGGCCAGGCCGGAGCCCTGGCCCTGTGGAAGGCCCAGGGGGCCGAAGTGCTTCAGGCCGACACCTGGATCGATGCCCAATTCATCCCCTGGCTGGAATCCCGCCACGGGGAACTCAAATTCCAGCGCGTGGACGCCGAACTGGACGCAAGCATCCAGGAGCAGGAGAGCGAACTCACGGACGCCGAGGGGGCCGGCAGCAGCGACAAGCTCAAGGATCTGTTCCGCCACGCCCTGGCCAACGACAAGGTGACCGTGCAGGTGCAGGCCCTTAAGGGAGAAGGGGCTCCTGCCGCCCTGATCCTGCTGCCCGAGCAGATGCGCCGGCTCAACGACATCGGCGCCCTGATGGAACAGCGCCTGCCGGGGCTGCCCGATCACCACGTGCTGGTGGTCAACAAACGCCACCCCCTCGTAGCGGGCCTGCTCAAGCTCTCCAGCGGCGCCGTGCTCACCGGGGCCTCGGGCGTCTCCCCCAGTCAACAGCTGGCCGATGACCTCAGCCGCCACGTGTATGAACTGGCGCGGCTTGCGGTTGGAGGCGTGGAGCCCAACCAGTTGGCGGGTTTCCAGCAACGCAGCTCCGACCTCCTGGGTCGGCTGATGGAGCGGGGGCTCTGAGCCGGAGGAACCAGGCCTCGCAGGCCCTTTGATAAGCTCAGTGCCTGGGGTTTGCCCCATTGATCATCGTTGAACGGTTGAAGTCATGTCCCGGGTTTGTCAACTCACCGGCAAGCGCGCCAACAACGGCATGGCGGTCAGCCATTCCCACGTGCGCACCAAGAAGCTCCAACAGGTGAACCTGCAGGAGCGCCGCCTCTGGTGGGCCGAGGGCAACCGTTGGGTCAAGCTGCGGCTCGCCACCAGCACCCTGCGCACCATCCAGAAGAAAGGTCTGGGTGCCTACGCCAAGGAGCTGGGGATCAACCTCGCCAAACTCTGAGCGTTCAGCCCAACCGCTGGATCTCTCCCCAGTTCACAACCGCCTGGATCCGTGAACCGTCGTCAGCTGCTCGTCGGTTCCGCCCAAGGTGCAACCTTCCTCTTGTTTGGCCTGCTGGGATTGCCCCAGCGGGCCTTTTCCATGGGCGGCGACCTGCCCGAACTCAACGGCCCCGCGCCCGGTTTCACCCTGGCGGCGACGGGCCTGGAGGATGGCGGCCCGGATGGAACGGCCAGCCTGGAGGGCTTCCACGGCCGCTGGCTGGCCCTCTACTTCTATCCCAAGGATTTCACCGGCGGCTGCACCCTGGAGGCCCGCGGTTTTCAAAAGGATCTGGCCGCCTTCCGTGCCCGGGGCGCCGAAGTGGTGGGCATCAGTGCGGACAGCCCTGATCAGCACGCCTCCTTCTGTGACAGCGAGGGGCTTCGCTTCCCCCTGCTCTCGGATCCCGGCGGCCAGGTGAGCCGCCTATATGGCTCCTGGATCCCCCCCTTCTCCCAACGTCACACCTTCCTGATCGACCCGGACGGGGTGGTGCGGGCCCGCTGGGTGGCGGTGCGCCCGGTGGGCCACAGCCAGGAGGTGCTCGCCGAACTCACCCGGCTCCAGACCACAGGGGCATGATCCGGCTCTGGTAGCCGGTGAGCTTGCTGGGTGTTGGGCCGCACCGCCCGGGGCCGATAGCGTTGGGCACTCCGTAGAACCAACCCGATGACCTCCAGGGTCACCAGCCGCCGCGAGATGCTCCGCTTGGTGTTGGGCGGTGGCCTGGTGGCAGGCCTGCTGCTGGGCCGGGAGGCCACCGCCCAGCGACTCGCTGCCAGTGCTGGCTCTGGAGACAGCCTGCATTGGCTGGCGGTGGCCGATACCGGTGGGGGCAATCCCGAACAGCGGGCGGTGGGGGCGCGGATGGTGGCCGTCCACCGGGCCCGGCCCCTGGATCTCGTGGTTCTTGGGGGTGACAACATCTACCCCGACGGCGACATCGCCCAGGTCAAGGAAAAGTTCACGATCCCCTACAAGGGCCTGCTGGAGGCCGGCGTACCGTTTCACGCCGTGCTGGGCAACCACGACATCCGCACCGCCAACGGGGATCCCCAGATCGCCTATCCCCCCTTCGGCATGAAGGGGCGCTGGTACACCCTCCGGAAGGGCCCTGTCGAGTTTTTCATGATCGACACCAACGTGAACGCCAACTGGGGTCGCCAGCTCCCCTGGCTTCGGGAGGCCCTGGCCGCCAGCACCGCCCCCTGGAAGGTGGTGGTGGGTCACCACCCGATCTATTCCTCCGGTTACTACGGCAATGACGAAGTGGCCAGGGACCGGCTTGCACCCCTCTTCCGCAGTGCCCGCGTGCAGCTCTACATCAACGGGCACGACCACAACTACGAGCGCAGCAAGCCGATCCATGGCACCACCTACCTGGTGGTGGGAGGGGGTGGCGCCTACCTTCGCCCGATCGATCCAGGGGGGAACAGCGCCCGGGCCATCAGCGTGCACAGCTTTGCCGAGCTGACCGCCGGCAAGGACAGCCTCGAGATCCAGGCCTGGGACATCGATGGCCGTCCGATCGACCGGGCCGTGCTCGACCGCAGCGGCAAGGTGGTGAGCTGACCTCCCTCCGGTTCAGCAATCCAAGGTGTGCTGACGCTCCCAGGCGCTCACCTGGCTGGTGGCCTGACGCCACTCCCTGATCCGCAGGGTCTCGTAGGCAGAACAGAAGGGTTCCCCCAGGCTCTCTCGTAGTCGACCATCAGCTGCGAAGGCCATCAGGGCCTCGCCGAGGCTGGCGGGCAGGGGGCGCGCATGGATGGTGGCTCCGGGATCGGCGTAGCTGTCGTTGTCGGAGCGGGGGCCTGGATCGAGTTGGCGTTCGATGCCATCCAGCCCCGCCGCCAGCACCGCCGCCTGCAGCAGGTAGGGGTTGGTGGAGCCATCGGGCAGCCGCAGCTCGATGCGCTGGTCGTCGGGGATGCGCACCATGTGGGTGCGGTTGTTGCCGCTGTAGCTGATGCCCCCTGGGGACCAGGTGGACCCGGAGCTGGTGGGGGGGGCCGCCAGGCGCCGGTAGCTGTTGACCGTGGGATTGGTGAGGCAACTGAGCGCCGGAGCATGCTCCAGCAGGCCGGCGAGAAACTGATAGGCCAAGACCGAGAGACCCAGCTCGCCGCCGGCGTCATGGAAAAGGTTGCGCCCCTGGCCGTCCCAAAGGGAGAGGTGGGTGTGGCAACCGTTGCCCGTGAGGGCGCTGAAGGGCTTGGGCATGAAGGTGGCCCGGCCGCCATGGGTTTCCGCCAGGGTCTTGACCATCACCTTGAAGAAGGCATGGCGATCAGCGGTGACCAAGGCATCGTCGAACGTCCAGTTGAGCTCGAACTGGCCGTTGGCATCTTCGTGATCGGCCTGGTAAGGCCCCCAGCCCAGGCTGTCCATCGCCCCCACCAGTTGGGCAACCAGGGGCAGTTGGCGCATCAGGGCTAACTGGTCGTAGCAGGGTTTGCTCTGCTGGTCGGCCCCATCGGCCAGGGCTTCTCCCGATGGATTGAGCAGGAAGAACTCCGCTTCCACGCCACTGCGCAAGTGGAACCCGAGCCGTTCAGCCCGCTCCAACTGCCGCTTGAGCACCTGGCGTGGGGACTGCTCCAGGGGCTGACCCTCCAGCAATAGATCGCCCGCCACCCAGGCCACCTCCGGCTGCCAGGGCAGGGGCATCAGGCTGGCTGGATCGGGGATGGCCAACACGTCTCCGTCGGCGGGGGAGAGATCCAGCCAGGCGGCAAAGCCCGCGAATCCCGCTCCACTCACCTCCATCTCGGCGATGGCCCGGGCGGGCACGAGCTTGGCCCGCTGCACGCCAAACAGATCCGTGAAGGAGACCAGAAAGTGGGCGATTCCGTTGGTCTGGGCGTAGGCCTGAAGGCGACTCATGGAGGAGGTTGACGCAAGGGTGAGGTCAAGGCGGCCAGGATGGCGGAGGCAACGCCAACCGCTGGTAGGGGATCAGACCAAGCCAGGCCCCCTCCAGAGACGATCCACCGCCGAACGCAGTTGGGTCTGCTCGACAGGGCTGTTGCGGGGATTACCGGCCCGGTGGCCCAGCACCGATTCGATCACTTCGAAGTGGGCTCCGGGAATACGGGCCGCGTCGGCCGCCATGTCGTCGACGGTGAAATAGAGATCGTGGCGGCCCGCCAGCACGGAGGTGCGGGCCCTGATCGAGCCGAGGGCGGCCGCCAGATCGCCGTGGTGGGGGGCTCCGGCGGAGACGTCATGGGCCATCCAGGTGTCGATCATGGCGATCAGGTCGCGGGGGTCGTGGCGGCGGTAGGCCGGCAGCCACTGGGTCTCCACGTAGTCCTCCACCGCCATGGGGCCTGCGGTGAGGTGGTGCCCTTCGCCGTAGAAGCGTTGGCTGGCGGCCCAACTGGCGTAGATCAGGGCAAAGGTGCGCAACCCCTCGATCGGCTCGGCCTCGAAACCCGTGCCGGTCCAGTGGCGGTCTGCGGTGAGGGCCTGGCGCAGGCTGTGGAGGAACAGGCGGTTGTGGATGGCGGTGCGGGCGGTGCCACAGACGACGCAAAGCCGCTCCACCGCCTCAGGAACGTCCACGGCCCACTGGTACCCCTGCTGGCCCCCCATGGACCAGCCATAGATCAGGGCCAGACGCTCGATGCCGAACTGCTCCCACAACAGACGGCGCTGGGCGCGCACGTTGTCGCCGTGGCTGACCACCCAGCCAGATTCCGCCAGGCCCATGGCCCCGTGGCTGGGGCTGCTGGAGAGCCCGTTGCCCCACATGTCGACGATGACGATGAAGTGGCGCTGGGGGTCGAGCACCGGGCCCACCGCCCAGGCGATGTCGCCATGGTGAGCGCCGTAGGAGGTGGGGTAAAGCACCGCATTGGAGCGCTCCGCGTTCAGCTCGCCAAAGGTGCAGTAGCTGAGCTGGGCCTCCGCAATGGTGTGACCACAGGCCAGGGGGAAGGGGCCCAGTGCAAAACGGCCGCTGGTCCCACTCACGCCGGCAGGGCCAGGCTCGGCAGCCGCTGCAGCAGGTCGCGGTGCACGGCCAAGTAGCCAGGATCGCAGTGCTGGAGACGGGGGGCGATCAGGCCATGGGCGGCCGGAAGGGCATGGAAAGGAAGGGACGGATAGAGGTGGTGCTCGGCATGGAACGGCATGTTCCACATCAGCCAGCGGACTGGCGCCAAGGTGAGGGTGGTGCGGGTGTTGGCGGTGCCATTGCTGTCAAAGCTGCAGCCGGCGTGCTCCGCCAGCAGCAGGAAGCGCAGAAACGGCTGGCCGATGGCTAAGGGCAACAGCCAGTACCAGAGCAGAAAACCATTCCCCCCGATCAGGGACGCCAGTGCCACCAGGCCATAGGCGGCGAACTGGAGGCGCACGGAACGGCGCACCGAAACAATCACCTCAGGGTTGAGATAGGGGAGGTGCGAGACATCCCCGCCCAGCAGGAGGGTGAGATGCCCCCGCAGCTTGCCGACCCACCAGTTCCAGCCGCCGATCTCGAGCCCGTACTCCCACAGGTTGGTGGGGGGCGCATCCTCCAGTTCAGGGTCCAGGCCGGGCAGGTGGGTGTAGCGGTGGTGCCACTGGTGGTAGCGGCGGTAGAAGGTGGCGTTGTAGAAGCTCAGCAGCCCGGCCAGCCAGGCGGCAGCGTCATTAAGACGCCGATCGGCGAAGGCGGTGCGATGACCGCACTCATGCATGGGCGCAAAGCAGGTGGCCAGGCAGACCCCAAGGGCGACCAAGGCCAACAGGCGCAAGGGCAGGGGAAGCGCGGCCTGCCCCCACACCACTCCGGCCCCAACGATCAGAGCCAGGTGGGAAACCAAGCGAAGGGAAGCGGGACCGTTGGCTGAGCGGTTGAGACCGGCCAGTTGCTCCTTGGTGAGCAACGGAAGTTCTGGGGCGGAAGGCAGGGTGGACGTCATGGCAGCTAGTTCATCAGACCGCCCGGGGGGCCTTCGGTAGACATCATCACCATTTGGAGGAGGTGACTGCCGCTTCAGCGAAATTTTTCCAGCACCACCTTGCCGATGCTGGTGTGGCTTTCCACCAGGGCATGGGCCCTGCGCAGGTGGAGCGCATCAATCGGCCCCAGCCGCTGGGCCAGGGTGCTGCGGATCCGCCCCTCCAGCACCAGCTGGGCCAGCCGCTCCAGCAACGCCCCCTGCCGATCCATGTCGGCGGTTTGAAACAGCGAACGGGTGAACATGAACTCCCAATGCAGGCTGAGGGATTTTTTCTTGAGCAGCCGCAGGTCGATGGCGGCGGGATCGGGATCATCGATCAGGGCCAGGGCCCCCTGGGGGGCGAGCAGATCGGCGAGCGCTGGGAAATGTCGATCGGTGTGGGTCAGGCTGACCACGTGCTGCACCGCATCGAAACCGAGCGCCTCCAGTTGGGGTCTGAGTGGTTGGTGATGGTCGATCACGTGGTGGGCCCCCAGGTCGCGGACCCAGGCCTGGCTCTCGGGCCGCGAGGCAGTGGCGATCACCGTGCGACCGGTGAGCTGGCGCAACAGTTGGATAGCGATGGAACCCACCCCGCCGGCGGCCCCTACCACCAGTACGTGGTCCCCGCGGCCAAGGGCAGGGTCAGGTTCCAGACGCAACCGATCAAACAGCAGCTCCCAGGCGGTGATCGCCGTCAGGGGCAGGGCTGCCGCCTGGCCATCGTCCAGGCAGGTGGGGGCGACGGCGACGAGGCGCTCATCCACCCGATGCCATTCAGCGTTGCAGCCGTCGCGGTCGAGGGCGCCGGCGTACCAGACCCGATCCCCCGGCCTGAAACGGCTGACCCGCGCCCCCACCGCCTCCACGACGCCCACGGCATCCCAGCCCAGCACCTTCCAGCCCCCGGGCGCTGCCCCGTCGCGCCGTCGCACCTTGGTGTCCACAGGATTGACGGCCACGGCGGACACCCGCACCAGCAGATCGCGCTCCAAAGGGACGGGGCGGGGCAGCTCGATGTCCACCAAGGAACGGGGATCCTCGACGGGCAGGGGCTGGCCGTAGCCGACGGCGTGCATGGCTCAGCGGGCAAGGGCAGGTCTGGAGCTGGCGGTGGGCAGACCTGCCGCCAAGAGCTGGCGGTGAATGGCAGTGGCCTCGCGTTGGCGCTCGATTCCCCCTGGCTCCGGAGGCTGGTCCAGGGATGCTTGCCACTCTCCGAGGAGCCCCTCGGCGTCAAGCGGGCGATCCAGATCCGCGCAGGGGCAACCAATCGCCTCGGCGGCGGCGCGCACCTTGGGGTCATAGCTGAGGGCTGCGCAGGGGGCTCCGGCCAGGGCGGCGAGGATCAAGCCATGCAGACGCATGGCGATCACCAGACCCGCCCGCTCAAACAGCACCTGGGCCTCGCCCGGACTCTGGGCCGCCACCGCCACGCTTCTCCGGGCAAGGCGCTCACTCAGCAGCCCCCGGGACCGCAACTCCTCGAGCAGGTCCCTGTCCTGATCGAGATGGAAGGGAAGCCAGTGCACAGGCCGATCGGCCTGCTCGGCCAACCTATCCAGGGCATCCAGCAGCAGCAGCCAGCCGTCATGGGTCAACAGCGGACTGAATCGCCAACACAACAGGATCGCCCCCCCTTCCCCCTGCCAGGAACCCTGGGGCAGGCTCCAGACCGGGTCGCTGCCCTGTAGGGAGACCACCCCCCAGCGGGCCGCCAGGGCGGCGGAGGCAGGATCACGCCAGCTGATGCCACTGGCCAGGGGGAGAAGCCAACGCACCAGCGTGCGACTGCGGAAACGCTTGAGCGGACCAAGGCCCTGGCCCCAGAGCAGCACGGGCTTGGCCCCTAACCGGGCGGCCACGATCAGCAGCGCGTAATAGAGGAGGCTGCGGAAGCTGGTGGCGTCCTGCAGCAGGCTGCCCCCACCCAGCACCAGCGCATCGCAATGCTGGAGGGCCGCCAGCACGGCCCCGAGGCTGCGGCGGGGGCAGGTGGCCACCGCGAAACGGGCCTCCACCTGTGCCTGGTCATGGGCGGTGACGATGGGCTCGTGGCCTGGCGGCAGTTGCTCCAGCAGGGCCGCCAGCAGGGCGTCATCACCGAGGTTGTGCTCGCCGTAGTAGCCGCAGAGCAGAGGCCGCATCAGGAATCGGGCCGCACCAGCCCCGCCGGCTTCGTACATTACGGACCACAGCCAGTGCGGGGCACGGTGCACGCCCTCTCCCTTCCCACCTGGTGGATCCACGTCACCTCCGTGCTGGAGTGGGCCCTGGCCATGGTGGCGATTCAGCAGTGGGGCCGCCAACGGCAGGAACCCGAGTGGACCTGGCTTTCCTTGGCGATGGTGCCGGCCCTGATCAGCGCCATGGCCGCCTGCACCTGGCACCTGTTCGATAACGCGGCCGAACTGCAAGGCCTGGTGGTGTTCCAGGCGGCAACCACCCTGGTGGGCAACGTGGCCTTGGCGGGGGCAGCCTGGCGCCTGGCCCTGCCGCGATGACTGACACCATTGGCTCCCTGCTCGAAGCCTGGGGCCGATTTGATCCGGCACCCCTGTTCGTCCTTTCCCTGTTGCCTTACCTGGCCTTCCTCCGCTGGGCTGGCCGCAGCGGCCGCTTCCCTGCCATCGCCCTGCGTGGCTTCTGGCTCACCCTGCTGTTTGTCGCCGTGACGATCGTGGCTGCGGTGGTGGCCCAACAGCGTTTCGGTGCCCAATTAGCCGACGTGGATGCCCTGCACGGCGGGGCCGAAGCCTTTCTGACCCTCAGCAACCTCTTCATCCTGGTGGGGTTCGCCAGCAGGCCCAAGCCCTGAAGCAGATCGAAGTGGATCCGGCGGCCGCTCCAGTTGGAGGAGGTTTTTCAGTTTCCTGAGCGACCATCCAAAGGAGCCGGTCATCAAGAAAGGAACGCCAAGCCCCAGGCCCTCGCTTTCTCCCCAATGCTGGCGAACTCCTTGGCCGCATGGCGAGGGCGGGGCAAGGGAGGAGCGTTTCAGCGATGAACAAGTCTTAAGGGCCCATCCACCTGCCGGGGATCACCCGGAAGATGGGGCGCGTCGCTTTGCCTTGACTCCCATGATTCTTCCGCTCCTGGCCGTAGCTCCCGCCTCGCTCTCCTGGTCGCCGAAGGTGGCCCTGGTGATGATCGTCGCCAACGTGATCGCCATCGGCATTGGCAAAGCCACCATCAAGTACCCCAACGAAGGCGCGCAGCTGCCCAGCCCCCAGTTCTTCGGCGGACTCAGCCATGCCTCGCTGCTGGCCACCACCAGCTTCGGCCACCTCTTGGGCATCGGCGCCATCCAGGGCCTCGCCTCCCGCGGCGTGCTCTGAGTTCCGAGGGGCCTCAGCGCCAGCCGATCAGATCGGGTAGCGCCCGCAGGCCATAGCGCTCAAAGCGGTAGTCAAAGAGCAGGGCGGAGAGATCCTCCGCCCTTTTTTTGTCGGCAAGCCCGGCAAGCAAACGGTCCAGGCGCCGATCAGCGCCAGCTCCCGTCAACCCCAGCCAGGTGCGCCGTGCCAGCCGGCCGCTCAGGCTCCAGCGCCAGCCCAGGGCCTTGCGCAACTGCACCGGATAGCTCCCCAGGAGACGATCCGCTTCGGATGGCGCAGCCACCGCAGCGATGAGCAGCTCGGAGAGAACCCCGCTGCTGGCCATGGCATGGCGGATGCCCTCGCCCCCCAGCAGGTTGGCGGTGCTCACCGCATCTCCCAGGCCGATCAGGCGCCCGCGGCGGTGGCTGTCCCGGCGTCTGATCGTGCTGCGAATGCGGCCGCCATGGCGATCCAGCACCCGGTGGCCCAGCAGGTCGGCCCGCCGCATCATGCGCTCCAGGACGCCCCCCAACGGTGGCTGGGGCCGGGAGGAATCCAGGAGGCGGCACACCCCCACCTTCAGCCGACCCGGTTGCATCGGGAAAATCCAGCCATAGCCCTGGGGAACCCAGTCGGAACCGAGGGCGAAACTGAGCTGGTCCGACCAGGCCTGCCAGACATCTGGGGGCACCTGGAGCAACCACTCAACGCCGAGGCCCTCGGTCAGGGTCTCCTCGCCCGGACCAGGTTCTCCGATCAATTGCCGCCGCTCACCGGTCGCATCCACCACCCAGTCGCTGATCACCTCCGTATCCGCACCGGAGCCGAGTCGCAGCTGGGTGACCATGGCCCCCTTCCGCTCCTGGCTGGTGAGGGCGGTGGCCCCC
Source organism: Synechococcaceae cyanobacterium ELA445 (assembly GCA_037134455.1). Lineage (GTDB taxonomy): Bacteria > Cyanobacteriota > Cyanobacteriia > PCC-6307 > Cyanobiaceae > ATX-6F1. The sequence goes on from JBAXME010000005.1 coordinate 51,457, forward strand.
AGCACCACATCCCCGCCCCAAAGCCTGCACTCGGCCGCGAGCCACTGGCGCAGGGCGCCGAACTCCAACACCACCCCGAGCGGAGAGGGGGCCGTCCAGTGACGGCGCTGCTCTCCGGGCCCCAGCAGTTGCCAACGGCTCCAACGGCTGGCCACCACGTGGGCGGGAAGGCCAAGATTCTCCACAGCCGCCCAGGGCAGGGCGGCACTGCTGAAGGCCCCTCGATCCAGCTGGGGCAATCGATCCACCAGCAGCACGTCGACCCTGGAGCGGGCGAGACGGCGAGCCAATTCACCACCGGCGGGGCCGGCCCCCACCACCAGCACCTGGCAGCGGAGCGATGGCGGCGAGGTCAAACGGTGAGGGGTTGGCGCCGGAGCGCGGCGCCGAAGCGCTCGAGAATGCGATCGGCCATCTGGGGGGGTGTAAGGCCCAGGGCCTGCTTGCTCTGCTCGGGGCTGGCGTGATCCACCAATTGGTCGGGGATGCCAATGCGCAGGGTGGGCACGTGCACATCGAGATCACTGAGGGCTTCCAGCACGGCTGCACCAAAGCCACCGGCCAGGGCACCCTCTTCGAAGGTGACCAGACGGCCGATGCGGCGGGCCATCGGCGCAATCAAGGCTTCGTCGAGGGGGCGCAGGAAGCGGGCGTTGATCACCGAAGCGCGCACCCCCTGCTCCTGCAACAGCCCGGCGGTGGCCATGGCCGGGGCCACCATGGCTCCGTAGGCCACCAGCAGCAGATCGTCGCCATCGGCGAGCTGTTCGGCCCTGCCGATCTCCAGGGGTTCCCAGCCCTCCTCCATCAGCGGCACCCCCTCGCCCTCGCCGCGGGGGAAGCGGATGGCACAGGGGCCGTCGTGGCCGATTGAGGTGACCAGCATGCGCTGCAACTCGGCCTCGTCCTTAGGGGCCATCACCGTGAAGTTGGGGACGGCGCGGAGGTAGCTGATGTCGTACTGGCCCTGGTGGGTGGGGCCATCGGCACCGACGATGCCGGCGCGGTCAAGCACGAAGGTGACCGGCAACTTCTGGATACCCACATCGTGGATGAGCTGGTCGAAGGCCCGCTGCAGGAAGGTGCTGTAGATCGCCACCACGGGCTTGAGGCCCTCACAGGCCATGCCCGCGGCCATGGTGACGGCGTGCTGTTCGGCGATGCCGACATCGAAGTATTGGTTCGGCAGGGCCTTCTCCAGCAGGTCAAGGCCGGTGCCGGTGGCCATGGCGGCGGTGATGCCCACCACGGTGGGATCCTGCTCGCAGATTTTGATCAGGGTTTGGCCGAAGACCTTGCTGTAGCTCGGGGGCTTGGGTTTGCTGGAGGGATAGGCCTTGCCGGTCTTGAGGTCGAAGGCGGACTGGGCGTGGTAGCCCACCTGGTCAGCTTCGGCGTAGGGATAGCCCTTGCCCTTGGTGGTGGCCACATGCACGAGCACAGGCCCGTCGCAGCGGTGGGCCGCCTGGAAGGTGCGCACCATGGCAGCGATGTCGTGGCCATCGACGGGGCCCACGTAGGTGAAGCCCAGCTCCTCGAACACCGCGCCCACCTTGGGCACCGAGAGCCGCTTCATGCTCTCTTTGAGGGTTTTCAGCTCCGGGGGCAACTCGCCGTGCAGGAAAGGGAGGTGCTTAACGGCTTCCTCGGCGCTGCCGGAGAGGAACTGCAGCGGCGGGCTGAGCCGCATACGGTTGAGATAGGTGGACAGGGCCCCTACCGGTGGTGAGATCGACATGTCGTTGTCGTTCAACACCACCAGCAATTTGGTGTGGGGCAGATGCCCAGCGTGGTTGATCGCTTCCAGGGCCATGCCGCCGGTGAGGGCCCCATCGCCGATGACGGCGACGCAGTGGAAATCCTCGCCACGGCGATCGCGGGCCAGGGCCATGCCCAGGGCGGCCGAGATGCTGGTGGAGGCGTGGCCGGCGCCGAAGTGGTCGAACGAGCTCTCGCATCGCTTCAGATAGCCCGCCACACCACCCTGCTGGCGCAGGGTGTCGAACTGGGCGTAGCGACCGGTGATCAGCTTGTGGGGATAGGCCTGATGCCCCACATCCCAGACCACCCGATCGTGGTCGAGGTCAAGGGTTTGGTAGAGGGCGAGGGTGAGCTCCACTACCCCCAGACCCGGGCCGAGGTGGCCGCCGCTGGTGGAGACAACCTCGAGGTGGCGTTCGCGGATCTGGCGGGCGATGGCCTCCAGTTCAGCGGTGCTGAGACCGTGCAATTGATTCGGATGCCTCAGCTCACTGAGATGCATGACCCACCCGCCTGATCGGGTCAATCTAGGACCTCCCTCAGGCCCTCCGGCCGCAAGGGTCACCGTTTCGACAGGGAACTCCGAGGGGTCTTGGCACACTGGAGTCCATGAGCGACTACCTGCAGCGGATCCTGAGGGCCCGGGTCTACGACGTGGCGATCGAGTCCCCCCTCGATCCGGCCACCAACCTGTCGGCGCGGCTGGGCAATCGGGTGTTGCTCAAGCGGGAGGACCTGCAGCCGGTGTTCTCCTTCAAGCTGCGGGGCGCCTACAACAAAATGGTGGGCCTGGAGCCCGGGGAACGGGCCCGGGGCGTGATCGCCGCCAGTGCCGGCAACCATGCCCAGGGGGTGGCCCTGGCGGCCCAGAAGCTTGGTTGCCATGCGGTGATCGTGATGCCGGTCACGACGCCCGAGATGAAGGTGCGATCCGTGGCCGCCCGGGGGGCCGAAGTGGTGCTCCATGGCGACACCTACGACGAGGCCTACCGCCATGCCCGCCAACTGGAGCAGGAGCGGGGACTGAGCTTCATCCACCCCTTCGACGATCCCGATGTGATCGCCGGTCAAGGCACCATCGCCCTGGAGATCCTGCGCCAGTGCTCCACTCCCCCTGATGCCATCTACGTGGCGGTGGGGGGCGGTGGCCTGATCGCCGGCATCGCCGCCTACGTGAAAAGCCTCTGGCCCCAGGTGGAGGTGATCGGCGTGGAACCGGAGGACGCCGACGCCATGACCCGTTCCCTGGCGGCCGGCAAGAGGGTGATGTTGGAGCAGGTGGGCCTGTTTGCCGATGGGGTGGCGGTGCACCAGGTGGGGGAACACACCTTTGCCCTGGCCCAACGCCACGTGGACGCGATGGTGACGGTGGACACCGATGAGATCTGCGCCGCCATCAAGGACGTCTTTGAAGACACCCGCTCCATCCTCGAGCCGGCTGGCGCCCTGTCGGTGGCGGGGCTGAAGGCGGATGTGTTGCGCAGGGGCCTGGAGGGCAAGACCCTGGTGGCGGTGGCCTGCGGCGCCAACATGAACTTCGACCGGCTGCGCTTCGTGGCCGAGCGCGCCGAGCTGGGGGAAGAGCGCGAGGCCATGCTGGCCGTGGAAATCCCGGAGCGGCCGGGCAGTCTGCGGCGTCTGTGCGAGGTGCTCGGCTCCCGCAGCCTCACGGAGTTCAGCTACCGCATGGCCGATCCCCGCATTGCCCATATTTTCCTGGGGGTGCAGGTGCTCGGCCATGACGACGCCAAACACCTGCAGGCGGAGCTGGAGACGGGGGGATTTCCCTGCCTCGATCTCAGCGGCAATGAGCTGGCCAAGCTGCACCTCCGCCACATGGTGGGGGGACGCCTACCCGTGCGGGTGCCTGCCGCAGCGGACTCTGAGCTGAGGGAATTGCTCTACCGCTTCGAGTTTCCCGAACGGCCGGGTGCCCTGATGGCGTTCGTCAACGCCCTGCACCCGAACTGGAGCATCAGCATCTTCCATTACCGCAACCACGGCGCCGACGTGGGCCGCATCGTGGTGGGTGTGCAGGTAACGGCCGAACAATTGGCCGATTGGAACCTCTTTCTGGCCGGTCTGGGCTACCGCCACTGGGAGGAGACCGCCAACCCCGCCTATGCCCTCTTTCTGGGTGCCACGGGCGCCGCCCAGCCTGCAGGGGCTTGAGTGCCGCCATGGCAGGAACCCATTCGCCTGCGGTACGGTGCAGGCCTTACCTGCTGGCGCCTGCGCATGCCCAGCGAAAGCCTTTCGCTCCCAGCCCACCTGGAGGCAATCCTCTACCTCAAGGGCAAGCCCCTCACCCTGGGTGAGCTGGCCGAGATCGCAGCCGTGACTCGCGAAGAAGCCGAGTTGGCCCTGATCACCCTGATGGCCGATTACGCCCATCGCGATACGGCCCTGGAAATCCGCCAGGACGGATCCCACTACGGCCTGCAGCTGCGCGAGAGCCTGGGCGACCTGGTGCAGAACCTTTTGCCCGTGGATCTGTCCACGGCCTCCCTGCGCACCCTCGCCACCATTGCGCTCAAAAAACGGCTATTGCAATCGGAGCTGGTGGAGCTGCGCGGTTCCGGGGCCTACGACCACATCAAGGAGCTGCTGGCCCACGGCTTCATCGAGCGGCGGCGCCAGAGCGATGGCCGCTCCTCCTGGCTGACCCTGAGCGAGAAATTCCACCGCACCTTCGCCATCAAGGCTGACGACCTGGCAAGCCGACGCCCCCGCGAGGTTGCAAAGGAGGCTGATGCCTCAGGGGCCCCTGCCGCTGGCAGCGGGCCGGAATCCGATTGGGAGGAGGCTGCCTAGAGTCGCGCCCAGAATCCGATCCGAAGGAACCCATGGAAGCCCTGAGCCTGCTGCTGGGTGTGCTGGCCCAGACCCTCAGCATCTACACCCTCATCCTGTTGGTGCGGGTGCTGCTCAGCTGGTTCCCCAACCTGGATTGGAGCAACCCCGTGCTCTCCACGGTGAGCTCCATCACCGATCCCTATCTCAATGTTTTCAGGGGGTTGATTCCGCCCCTGGGGGGGCTTGATCTTTCGGCGATCATCGCCTTCATCGCCCTCAACCTGGTCCAGCAACTGCTCGGTGGCCTGAGCGCCTCGTTGATGGGGGGCGGTCTTGGTTACTGAATCGGTCGGCCGTTTGTAAGAGAGTCCTGGTCGGCCAATTGCTGTTCCAGGGGAAGCAGTTCGTCCTCTTCACCGGCCCGCCGACGCACGGGTGCACTGAATCCCCTGGCCTTCACATTGCTGAAACGAAACGGCCCCGGTGTTCCCGGTGGCACCGCCAGCCTGAGGGCAAAGTCGGAACGACCAGGGGGCACGTCGCCGATCGATCCCACCCGCGTGCGGTTGGGCAGCACCGGTTCACCGCTGGCATCGAGGATTCGAGCGAACACATCGGTGTCCACCACTGCTTTTCTGCCCGAATTGATCACCTCCCCCCGTAGGGCGTAGCACCGGGCTTCCGCCTCCCGGCGCAGCTGGGGCTGGGTGCCCACATCCGCGGCAGGACAGGGCTCCAGCGTCACCCCACTCACCCGCAGCTCTGCCGCCAGGGCAGGCCCTGCGGCGGCCACCAGTACGAGCAACCCCGTGGCCAGGCCCAGAAGGGCCCTCACCAGCCAAGAGATGCGCCGAGGGTGGGGGTGCTTGATCACAGGGCTTGTCCGGAGGCCGGATGGGTGATGTCTGGATAGGGATCTCCATAGCCCCCTTCAACGGGATTGAGATGGGAGGGGAAGCTTTCGGGGAAGCGGTAATCGCCCTGCCGGAAGAGGCGGACGCAGGCCCCCACCACAGCTGGGTCAAACAGGACCCCGCTGCCCTGCTGCAAGACCGTCAGGGCTTTCTCAAGTCCGGGGGACTCCCGGTAGGGACGTTCACTGACCATCGATTCCATCGTGTCAGCCACCGCGAGGATGCGGGCGGCCTGGCAGATGGCCCCAGCCTTGAGCCCCTGGGGATAGCCGCTGCCATCCAGCCGCTCGTGATGCTGAAGGACCGCCTGGTTCATCTGCAGCGGCAAGGGCACATTGCGGAGCACCGCATAGCCGGTGACGGGGTGGCCCGTGACGGCGGCCAACTCCGCAATCGAGAGCTCCCTCGGCTTGCTGAGGATGTCGATGGGCATGGCAATCATGCCGATGTCATGGAGCAGGCCTCCCACGCGGACGCTGAGCACCTCAGCGGTCGAAAATCCCAGTTCAAGGGCGAGGGCAGCGGCCAGATGGGCCATCCGCTGGGAGTGCAAGTAGGTAACGGTGTCCCGGGCCTCCAGGACCGCAAGCAGGGCGCGCACGGTTCCTGCGTGGGCGACGAACCCGTCAAACCCTTCGCCCGGGGGGGACGTGAGCAGGGGTTCCATGGGCGGAACGGGATCCGAAGACGTGCTTCAACGCTAGTCAGCGCCGATCGCCACTTCCAGAAATCACATTTCGCTCCGAACGGCTGGCCAATTTGGCCAGATTTGCCTGGCCGATCTCCTCCAGGCTGAATCCCAGTTCGCTGGCCAATTGGGCCACGTACCAGAGCACGTCACCCAGTTCCAGCTTCAGATCCTCACGCACCCGGGCGTCGAAAACGCCTCCCTGATCCCGCAGCACCTTCTTCACCTTGTCCGCCACTTCCCCCGCCTCGCCACAAAGGCCAAGGGTGGGGTAGATCGGATTGGAGCCCGCCTGGGGATAAAGGGCAGTCTGTCGTGCCTGGTTCTGGTAGGCGTCGAGGTCCATGGCGATGACATCAAAGGCCAGGCCGGATGGTAGTTTCCGCAAACCCTTCGGCCTTCCGATGGCTCAGCCCGATCTGACGCGACGCACCAAGATCGTGGCCACCATCGGCCCCGCCACCGAGTCGGCCCAGAGACTCAAGGAACTGGTGCTGGCTGGAGCCACCACCTTCCGGCTCAACTTCTCCCACGGCGACCACGCCGATCACGCCGCCCGGATCGCCACGATCCGGCAGGTGTCCAAGGAACTGGGAATTCACATCGGCATCCTCCAGGATCTCCAGGGGCCCAAGATCCGTCTTGGTCGCTTTGACTCCGGCCCGATCACCCTGGCCAGCGGCGACCCCTTCGCCCTCACCTCCCGGGAGGTGGCCTGCAACCAGACCATCGCCACGGTCACCTACGACAAGCTGGCCGAGGAAGTAACCGAGGGCTGTCGCATCCTTCTCGATGACGGCCGCGTTGAGATGGTGGTGGTGAAGGTGGATCGCCCTGAGCGCACCCTCCGCTGCAAGGTCACCGTCGGTGGGGTGCTCTCCAACAACAAAGGGGTCAACTTCCCCGATGTGCAGCTCTCGATTCGGGCCATGACCCCCAAGGACCGGGAGGACCTCACCTTCGGTCTGGCCCAGGGGGTCGACTGGGTCGCCCTCAGCTTCGTGCGCAACCCCTCCGACATGGTGGAGATCCGGGAGCTGATCCGCAGCCAGGGCCACTCCACGCCTGTGATCGCCAAGATCGAAAAGTTCGAAGCCATCGACCAGATCGACGCCATCCTGCCCCTCTGCGACGGGGTGATGGTGGCCCGCGGAGACCTCGGCGTGGAGATGCCCGCCGAGGAAGTGCCGCTGCTGCAGAAGGAACTGATCCGTAAGTCCAACAGCCTCGGCATTCCGATCATCACGGCCACCCAGATGCTCGACAGCATGGCGGGCAGCCCTAGACCGACGCGGGCCGAGGTCAGTGACGTGGCCAACGCCATCCTCGATGGCACCGACGCCGTCATGCTCTCCAACGAAACCGCCGTGGGCGAATATCCGGTGGAAGCCGTGGCCACCATGGCCCAGATCTCCAGGCGGATTGAGCGCGACTATCCCCTGCGCACCCTCGACAGCCACATCGCCAGCACGATCCCCAACGCCATCAGCCAGGCGGTGAGCAGCATTGCCCGCCAGCTCAATGCTGCCGCGATCCTCCCCCTCACCAAGAGCGGCGCCACGGCCCGTAACGTCAGCAAATTCCGCCCTTCCACACCGATCCTGGCCATCACCAGCGAGGAGAAGGTGGCCCGTCAACTTCAGCTGGTATGGGGGGTCAACCCGCTGTTGATCGCCGACCAGGAGTCCACCAGCGCCACCTTCGGAGCGGCCATGGCCCATGGCCAGGAGCACGGCCTCCTCAAGGAGGGGGACCTGGTGGTCCAGACCGCCGGCACCCTGCCGGGAGTGAGCGGCTCCACCGACCTGGTCAAAGTGGGGATCGTCAGCCGGGAGCGGGACGAGGCGGAGACCCGGCGCAACGATGACAGCCCCTTCCACGCCAGGCTGAGCTCCACCGTCTGACCCCCAGCCCATGGCCGCCAAGCTCCCTCTGAGGCAACTCCCCTTGGGGGAAACCGTGGCGATGGCCCTGAACACCCTCCGGGCCAACCGGATGCGCAGCCTGCTGACGATGCTGGGCATCGTCATCGGCAATGCCTCCGTGATCACCCTGGTGGGGGTGGGCAAGGGGGCCCAGAACTTGGCGGAAGGCCAGCTCAACACCCTCGGGGCCAATGTGCTCTTCGTGGTTCCGGGCAACAACGACACCCGCCGGCAGGGCCTGGAAAATCCCAAGACCCTCGTACTGGAGGACGCCCGAGCCATCACCGAGCAGGTGCCGAGCATCCGACGCGTGGTGCCCCAGGTGAGCCTCAACGAGGTAGTGCAGGCCGGTGCCAACAGCGCCAGTTCCTCGATCTCGGGAGTAACCCCGGATTTTCTGGCCGTGCGCCGCTTCGATGTGGCCCAGGGACGCTTCCTCAGTGAACAAGACCTGGAGTCAGCCCGCAACGTGGCCGTCATCGGACCAGACCTGCGGGACAAGTTGCTGCCCACCGGATCGGCCATCGGCCGCCGCATCCGCATCCGCAACCAGTCGTTCGAGGTGATTGGGGTGATGGCCGCCAAGGGGGCGGTGTTCGGCTCCAACCAGGACGAAGCGGCCTACATCCCCCTCACCACGATGGTCAACAAGCTCAGCGGCCGCGACCCGACCTACGGGGTCAGCCTGAGCTTCATCAGCGTTGAGGCGCGGGACGAGGCCAGTACCAACGCGGCCAAATTCCAGATCACCAACCTGCTGCGCCAACGGCACAAGATCCTGAGAGAGGACGACTTTGCCGTCCGCTCCCAGAAGGACGCCCTCTCGATTGTGGGCACCATCACCGGCGGCCTCACCTTGATGCTGGGGGCCATCGGCGGGGTATCCCTGTTGGTGGGCGGCATCGGCATCATGAACATCATGTTGGTGTCCGTCAGCGAGCGCACCGAGGAGATCGGCCTACGCAAGGCGGTGGGGGCCCGCAGCACCGATGTGCTGCTGCAGTTTCTTGTGGAGTCCCTGGTGCTGGCAGCCCTTGGGGGCGCCATCGGCAGCGCCGTGGGTCTGACCACGATCGCGGCCGTCAACCGCTTCACTGCCCTGCCGGCCGCGATCGGTGCCGGAAACGTAGTTTTCACCGTGGCGCTTTCGGGTTCGATCGGCCTGTTCTTCGGGGTGGTGCCGGCCCGACGGGCCGCCCGTCTTGATCCGATCACCGCCTTGCGCAGCCTCTGAACGGCGAGGGGATCCCCCACCGGAGCGCTGCCCAGCACTGAGGACCTACTCCTTAAGAAACCCTTAAAAACCCAAAATCGTCAAGATCGTCACCAAGCGCACACCTGGCAGGTGGGTTGATGGGGTGTCTCGATGAGGATTCGATCTTGGCGCTTCTCTCGTGCGGCTATCGCAATACCAGCGACCGCATGGTGATCGTTCGTTGCTGTGGCCCCGAAGAATTTTTCCTCGAACGGGTGGTCTTTCCTTTTGAACTCCTCAGCTTCCGGGCCCCCGCTGGCTGCGAGGTCGAGATCTGGACCCACGACCTGGGCGGTCCAACGCTGGTGGAAGTCATTGATGCCCGCGACCTCTTGGTCGAGTCTCCCCTTGCCGAGAGTCAGGAGGGAACAGCGGCGTCTGCCATCGCCGGCAGCCTTTTGAACTGAGCCTTCTGGGCCCCGGCCGATCGCCCCGCCGATCGCCACGGGCTGGCCGGAGGGCCTCTTAAAGTTTGGCAAAAGAGCCTCTCCATGAACCAGCGCTGGCGCCTGATCGCCCTTTGGCTTCTGCCCCTCGCCGTCGCTGCCTTCCTTGGCTGGCAGGTGCTTGGTCAAGGCGGTGCCGACCGCTTCAGCACAGGTTCCAGCGGAGCCGACTCCTCAAGGGTGGCCAGCCGTAACACCGCCGTCGCCCGCATGAGCTACGGCCGATTCCTTGATTACATCAATGCGGGCCGCGTCACGTCCGTCGACATCTACGACGGTGGTCGCAATGCGGTGGTGGAGGCGGTGGACCCCGATCTGGACAACCGGGTGCAGCGCCTCCGGGTGGATCTGCCAGGCCTGGCTCCTGACCTGATCAACCAACTCAAGGAACAGGGCATCAGCTTCGATGTCCATCCCCCCCGCGCCACCCCACCCTTGCTGGGGATCCTCGGCAACCTGCTTTTCCCGCTGCTCTTGATCGGCGGCCTGATCCTGTTGGCACGCCGTTCCTCGGGCCTCCCCGGTGGTCCCGGCCAGGCGATGCAATTTGGTAAGACCAAGGCCCGCTTTGCCATGGAGGCCGAAACGGGCGTCAAGTTCGACGACGTGGCCGGGGTGGAGGAGGCCAAACAGGATCTTCAGGAGGTGGTCACCTTCCTGAAGACCCCCGAACGCTTCACTTCCGTCGGCGCCAAGATTCCCAAGGGGGTGCTGCTGGTGGGCCCACCGGGCACAGGCAAGACCCTGCTTGCAAAGGCGATCGCCGGTGAAGCTGGAGTGCCCTTCTTCTCCCTTTCGGGCTCTGAATTCGTGGAGATGTTCGTGGGGGTTGGGGCCAGCCGTGTGCGCGACCTGTTCAAGCGGGCCAAGGAGAACAGCCCCTGCCTGATCTTCATCGACGAGATCGATGCGGTAGGCCGCCAACGCGGGGCCGGCATCGGCGGAGGCAACGATGAGAGGGAGCAGACCCTCAACCAGCTGCTCACTGAGATGGATGGCTTTGAGGGCAATTCCGGCATCATCATCATTGCGGCCACCAACCGCGCCGATGTGCTCGATTCAGCCCTGATGCGTCCGGGTCGCTTCGATCGTCAGGTGGGGGTGGATCCTCCGGACATCAAGGGACGGCTCTCCATTCTCAACGTCCATTCCCGCAACAAGAAACTGGCGGACGACGTCTCCCTAGAGGCGATTGCACGCCGCACCCCAGGCTTCACGGGCGCCGATCTGGCCAACCTGCTCAATGAAGCGGCGATTCTCACCGCCCGGCGCCGCAAGGAGGCCACCACCCTGGCCGAAATCGACGACGCCGTGGACCGTGTGATTGCCGGCATGGAGGGTAAGCCCCTCACCGACGGCCGCAGCAAGCGGCTGATTGCCTACCACGAGGTTGGCCACGCCTTGGTGGGAACCCTGGTGAAGAATCACGACCCTGTTCAGAAGGTCACCTTGATTCCCAGGGGTCAGGCCCAGGGCCTCACCTGGTTTTCCCCCGACGAAGAGCAGATGCTGGTGAGCAGGGCCCAGCTCAAGGCACGGATCATGGGTGCCCTGGGGGGCCGGGCCGCCGAGGATGTGGTCTTCGGCCACGCGGAGGTAACCACCGGCGCCGGCGGAGATATCCAGCAGGTGGCCTCGATGGCGCGCCAGATGGTGACCCGCTTCGGCATGAGTGATCTGGGCCCCCTCTCGCTTGAATCCGGCAACCAGGAAGTGTTTCTCGGTCGCGATCTGATGACCCGCAGCGACGTTTCCGATTCGATCACCAACAAGATCGATGAAGCCGTCCGAGGCATGGTGCAGGTTGCCTACCAGGAAACCTTCCAGCTGGTGAGCCAGCATCGGGCGGGCATGGATCGGCTGGTGGAACTGCTGATCGAGAAGGAGACCCTCGATGGCGATGAGTTCCGCGCCATCGTCGCTGAGTTTGCCGACATTCCCGAGAAAGAGCGCTTCTCTCCCTTGCTGGCTGCCAAGGTCTGACCGCTGGTTGCCTCAAAGATCTCGGCTCTGCCCATGCAGAACAGGCAACTGTTCTCTCGAGCAGAGCCAGATCGAGCCGCTGAGCAGATTGACGAACGCTGATCTCCCGGAATGGCTCCAGGAGATGCCTCCTCGCCACTTCACAGGTGCCAACCCCGCATGGGGGAACTGGGAGAGCTGCCCCGAATAGTCAGGGCCCTAGCCGGCTACAGGTTCAGGAAGTGACCGGGGCTAAAACCACAGGCTCACCCAATTGTGGTGCTCACGACACCTGGGACCACCTTCCCGAAACCGTGAACGGAGGGTGCGCTGCCACCAGGTGCTCCCTGCTGCTTGAGGGGAATGGCGATCGTGGCCAAACGCTGCAGGCAAAGGGGGCCGTTTGAGGGAGTTAAGGGGCCACCGGCACCTCAGACGGCGCGGATCGGACGCTTCTCGATCACCTTGTCGATCAGGCCGTAGGCCTGGGCCTCATGGGGGGACATGAAGAAATCCCGGTCCGTGTCCTGCTCAATGCGCTCCAGTGGCTGGCCGGTGCGATCGGAGAGCTCCTGGTTGAGCTTCGCCTTGAGATAGAGGATTTCGTCGGCCTGGATCCGGATGTCACTGGCCTGACCCCGGGCTCCCCCCAAGGGCTGGTGAATCATGATGCGGGAATGGTGCAGGCTGCTGCGCTTGCCCTTGGCGCCAGCATTGAGCAGGAAGGCGCCCATGCTTGCCGCCAGACCCACGCACACGGTCTGCACATCCGGCTTGATGTGCTGCATCGTGTCGAAGATGCCCAGGCCGTCGTAGACGGAGCCCCCTGGGGAATTGATGTACAGGAAGATGTCCTTCTCGGGGTCCTCCGCCTCGAGAAAGAGCAGCTGCGCCACGATCCGGTTGGCCGATTCGGCCGTGACGGGCTCGCCCAGGAAGATGATCCGCTCCCGCAACAGCCTGGAATAGATGTCGAATGCGCGCTCACCCCGGCCCGACTCTTCAATCACGATCGGGATCATGGACATCGGTGCTTCGGCTCGGCTGATCCTAACGAGCGCCTGAGCGCTAGGGTCCACACACCCTTGTCTGAGGAGTGTGAGCCCCGCTCTCACCGTTGCTGACAGCAAGCGCGCCTTCCACAGCGCCTTCCCCCACGTCATCGCTCCGCTCTACCGACGGTTGGTGGACGAGCTCCTTGTGGAGCTCCACCTGCTCAGCCATCAGAAGGGTTTCCAAAGCGATGCCCTCTTCGCCGCTGGCCTGGTGCAGGTCTTCGACGGCTTCGCCCGCGGCTACCGGCCGCCGGAGCAGAAGGAGCCCCTGTTCGAAGCCCTCTGCACCTCCTCCGGCTTCAATGCCGTCGAGTTGAGACGTCAACGGGATGCGGCCGTGGCCGCCGTTGGCGACCACGACCTCGAGGAGGTGAAGCATTGGCTTGAGCACCAGGGGCAGGGGGCACCCGAACCCCTCGGTAGCGCCCTTTCCAGCATCCAGCGCCAGGATTTCCACTACTCCCGCCTGGTGGCCGTCGGACTGCTGAGCCTGCTGGAGAAGGCAAAAGGGGCCGAGTCGATGGAACCGGAAGCCCTGCGCCAGGCGGCCCACGGGGTCGGAGAAGCCATGGGGCTGATCCGCAGCCGCCTCGACAAGGACCTGGGGATCTACGCCACCAACCTTGAGCGGATGGCTCAGGCGGTAGAGCTGATGGAGGAAACGGTGGCCGCCGAGCGGCGGAAACGGGAACGCCTCGCCACGGCCCCTGCCACGGAAGGATCCCCCCCGTCCACGGAACCCAGCCCAGGCGACTCCAGCACCGACGCCCTCAGCGGGCCTGCGTCCCCAGCCGCAGGGAACCCCTGAGGCTGGTCGAGTCAGCAGGTTTGTCAGCCCCTCCCCCGCTTCCTCCCACCACGGTCAATTCCCTGGCACGGCGCACCAGCAGGGGCAGATCCCCAGGCAATAGACCCAGTCGGGCCAATCCCAGGGGCCTGGCCTGCAAGACGAAGCGGGCCCCCCGCGGGGAGCGGGCATCGGGCCAGGGGGATGATTGTGGCGAGATCGACGGCTCGGGCCCGAGGAAGAACAGCAACTGGGGGACAGGGCTGTCTGCTGGAGTGACCCAGCGCCACCCCCCCACCACCGTGCCGTCGTCCCGCTCCCAGGTGCTGGTGGGCAACAGCAAGGGGCTACCGGCAGAGCGGATCTGTGGATTGTTCGACTCCATCAGCCCCTGGTCGATCAAGGCTTTGCGCAGGGGAGGCAGCAGGGCGGCCCAGGCGCGGCGCTGATCCCCAACGGCCAACTGCAGCTCAAGACCGGCCAGGAACGGGCCCTTGGGAAGGGGACGCAGGCGCAGCAGGAACGGCGTGCGGCGCAGGAGAGCAAGCTGGCGGTCAGCGATGCCGTAGCGGCTGGCCAGGGGTTCGCGGACCATCTGGCGATTGAGCAGGTCCTGAAGCAACAGATCAAGCTGATCCCCGCGCACCTCCAGGAGTCGGTCCGTTGCCAGAGGCCGAACACTCTCAGGGCTCGCTCCGGTTGGTGGGGGTGCCACGGACAACGCCCCCGGGGTGCCGGTGGCTTCGCCCTGCCACAGCAACGCCCCCCCCTGGCTGCCCAGCTCCATGCAGCCCTGCTGGAAGCTCTGCATCAAGGAGGACAACGGACCGAGCATCTGGCCGAGGGCGGAGTCGGTCCAGTAGACAGCCTGTGGACCCTGCAGCTTTGTGAGGCAGCGCCGCTCCAAGCCACGGGGCTGCCACTGCTTCAGCGCCAGCGGTTCCTTCAGGATCTGGGCCGCCAGGGGGCTCGGTGCCAGCACCCGCAGGTCATCGACCCTGAGGGCAGCGGCTGGAGGCGGCAGACCCGCCGCCTTGAAGCTGGCGGCAGGGAGCACCAGATAAAGGCCCCCGTCCCCATGGCGGCCCCAGAACTGCCACCAGTTGCCCCTTTGGAGGAGCCACAAGCGGCGGGCCGGCTCAGCCCCGAGCCGTTGCCGCCAAAGGCCTGGAACGGGCCGACGGGGGTCGGCCGTGAAACTCTGCAACAGGGCCGAAGCGGCCAGCACCCGCTCAAGCCCCTGGGCCTGTGGTCGGGGATGGCGGTGCAGCCAGAGCGCCGGGACCAGCAACAGCAGGACAGTGGCGGTGGCGGTGAGCGGCAGGGGGAGTCTGTGGAGCCAGCGGGTCGGGCGAGCCACCAAAACGTGGGGCATGGGGGGGCTCAGGGGCGCCGCGGTTTTTCATTGCGAACGCGGCGCCGACGATCGCGCCACTCCACCGCGGAGAGGTAGATGACCCCGCCACTGACAAAAAGCAACAGGGCGCCAGCCATGGTGGCCAGAACGGTGTTGACGCTCAGCTCAACCATCGGTGACCCCCAATCTGCGGCGGTTTCAGCAGCCCGCAGATCCTCAGAAGTTGATGCTGCCGTCGCCGTTGCGGCCCCAGACCACGAAGGCGATGGAGAGGGTGAAAACCGCAGCCAGGGAAGCCCAACCCAGGGAAATCAACATGGCACCAATGGATCCACAATCGGGCCCACTGTACCTAGGGTTGGGAGCGGTGCTTCATGAGCCATGTCCCAGCTCAGCGCTTCCCCAGCCCGCGGCCAGCCCGTGCTGGAGCGCAGGCGGCTGCAGGAGCCTTACCCCACCTACAACGTCGTGGTCCTCGACGACGACGTGAACACCTTTCAGCATGTGGTGGACTGCCTGGTGCGCACCATCCCGGCGATGCAACCGGATCGGGCCTGGGAGCTCGCGCACCGGATCGATTCCCAGGGATCGGCGGTGGTCTGGAGTGGCCCGTTTGAGCAGGCGGAGCTCTACCACCAGCAGCTGGGCATCGCCGGACTCACCATGGCCCCCCTGGAGAAGGCTTAAGCCCGCCTGCGGCTGAGCCGGGTGAGCTCCAGCAGGTTGCGGGTGCGCAGGGTACGGGCCTGGGCATCGATCACAAAGCTCATCACCCGGCCCGAGCAGAACGCCAGGCCGCTGATCCGGTGCGCCTGGGCCTGCTGGCTGGAGACCACCTCCACCGCCACTCCGAGCTCGTGGCTAAGCCGCTCGGCGAGGGAGCGTCGATCCAAGGCGGGGGCGCCGTCGTTCCACCCTTCGGTGTTGGAGCCCATGGGAAAACCCTTCGGGCTGCCCATGATGGCAGACCTTTCTAGGCTTGGCGGTATCGAAGCGACGGTCCCATGGGACGGGTGGTGATCACCCACAGCACCTACATCGAGGGGCTGATCCCGGTGCTCAAGGCCCTGGCCAACCAGAGCGG
This sequence comes from Synechococcaceae cyanobacterium ELA445, assembly GCA_037134455.1. Taxonomy (GTDB): domain Bacteria; phylum Cyanobacteriota; class Cyanobacteriia; order PCC-6307; family Cyanobiaceae; genus ATX-6F1. The sequence continues at coordinate 67,487 of JBAXME010000005.1, forward strand.
CATCGAAACAGTCACTCCGGCGGTGATCTGCCGGGTCAAGGGTCGGGCCAACCAGTTGAGGTTGAGGGTCTCAGCCCCGATCCAGGGGGGCCACAAGCTCCTGGCCCGGCGGGGCAGTTCAGCCCAGGAGGTGTTTGTTGTGAGTAGCTGGAGCAGGGAACGGCTCCAGGGGGAACTGGACCATCTGGTGGCGACAATTTAGGCAGGACGATCTAAAGAACACCGGCAACAGTCGCTACGGCCCACCCGATCGAAATGATCGGCCTGGAGTCAACGCTTCCATCAGCAATCACCGGCTGCTGGGTTAAAAAGGGAAAACCAGGAGCTTGCCCATGGGTCGGCCTAGCCGCCTGACGTCACTTCCGAAGGCCTCCAACCGCTCCGATCCCAGGGAGCGGGTGGGCCATCCACTGCGGGAGATCCTGATGGTGGTGCTCCTTGGACTGATCGGGCTTGCCATCAATCTCCAGCCCATCCCGGTGATTTTCGGGGTCAATTTGCTGCTGGGCTCCACCGTGCCGATCCTGGTGCTGTTGGTGCGGGGTGGGGGGAGCGCCATCCCCATCGGCGTGATTGCCTCCCTTGCCACCATCAAGCTCTGGCACCACGGTTGGTCCGTGCTGATCTTCAGTGCCGAGATCGTTTGGCTGACGGTGTCGTTTTACGCAATCGTGCAACAGGAGGGCCGCAAGCGCTTCGGCCACGCCGTGGTGAGCGATGTTCTGTTTTGGCTCCTGGTTGGTGCACCCCTGGTGTTCCTGCTGTTCCACCAGGTGATGAAGATTGATCTCTCCAGTACGACCCTGCTGGCCCTCAAGCAGGGGGTAAATGGGGTGCTCAACACCGCCGTCGCCTTCACGATCTTCCTGGTGATTACGACCTTGAGGCCCGTGCACGAGCAAAAAGGCCTGTCTTTGAAGGATCTCGTCCTGGCGATCATGTTCCTTTCGATCACGGTGCCGGCCCTGATCATCACCGTGATGGGCAGCCACGAACTGGAGGCATCGATCGAGCGGGGCGTGCTCGATCGCCTTGAGATCACGGCAAGAGTGGTCATCTCCAAGATGCGAAGTGATGGAACCATCCGGGACGATCCCGACCTGCTCAGTCCAGGCCTCGCGGTCCAGATTCGATCAGCCGATGGCATCCTCGAAAGTACCAACCGTCCCCTGTTCAGCACCCTGGGCCGCGAGTTCAAACCGCTTGATCGGCCCCCAATCGCAGAGGAGGGACTCAACGTGGTCATGCCACGGCAATCGCTGCCGGAAATGAAGCGATGGGGGCAGAGCTATTGGAGCCATGAACGCTTCTTTCACGCCCATAGGGATAACGGCAAGTCAGGGGATTACTGGCTTCAGGTGATCGAACCGGCGGCCGCCGACATGGTCGATCTGCAGCAGTCCAGCGCCCGCTTCCTTGGCATCCTGGCCTGGATCCTCGTGATCGGCTCCTTCCTGAGTGAAATGGTCGCCCTGTTCATCGACCGGCAGTTCCAGGTCATGCTCAAACCGCTGGGCCGGAGCGGTGATCCCGTGACCGGAGAGCACCAGTTCCTGCCCCAGCTGGAGTACTCCCTGGTGACCGAACTGCAGGATCTGGCCTCAGCTGTGAACCAGCGGGGCGAGGAAATCAACCGGCTCACCAATGCCCTGCAGAGCACCAACAGGTCCCTCGAGGAACGGGAGCAGGAGTTGGAGCGGCTGACGACGATCGATCCAATGACGGGTTGCTTCAACCGTCGGGAGCTGTACAGACGACTGAACGAGGAAATCCTGCGCAGCAAGCGTTCTGGGGCGGGAATCATCGCCATCAGCATCGACATCGACTTCTTCAAGGCCGTCAACGACACCTACGGCCACGATGTGGGCGACCAGGTGCTGATCGCAGTGGTGGAGGTGGTCAAGAGCCGTCTGAGGGGAACGGACATCCTGTGCCGCACGGGCGGGGAAGAGTTCGTGGTGCTGCTATTCGGCTCTTCCCTCGCGGCGGGCGTTCGGGTGGCCGAATCCATGCGCAGCATGGTTAAGGAACTGCATGTCCCCACCAGCAAGGCAACGGTGATGGTCACCGTGAGCCTCGGGGTGGCGGAATGGCGACGGGAGGACACCAGCGAGACCCTGTTGATCCGCAGCGATCAGGCCCTGCTGCAGGCCAAGCGCATGGGTCGGGATCAGGTGCTGCAGGCTTGATGGCTGCACCTTGCCCGCGCCGAGAACACCTTGGCCCCCTGCCGATGTCGACAACCGGAAGCTGAAGGCCACGGACCAGCTCCTGCTTGAGGAACTGGTCCAGCAGAGGCCCACCATGCAGACGCCTCAAAGAGATTGCCCGCATCCATGGCGGTGCATGCGCCGAACACCTTTGCGATGGTGAAACTGCTGCGCAGGCTCCTGGAGGAACACCTCGGTCAAACCGATGGTCGGCCGGTGGAACTGAACCTGGAGGAGGCCAAGAGTCTGGTGGTCATGGCCCACGGCTGGCCCCCCTCAGGATTTGAACTGCTCCCAGGCCTCCAGCAGGGCATAGGCGGCGTTCTTGCGCAACCAGGTGTCGTGGGAGCCACCCTGGTCGGGATGCCAGGCCTGGAGCTTGCGGCGCCAGATGGCCCGGATCACCAGCCAGTCGGTGCCGGGTTCTACGCCCAGTTCCACGCAGGCCTGGCGGTAGCGATCGTCGAATGGCGGCGGCTCAAGCGCCACAGCAGGTTCCGCCGATCCCTGGCCAGCAGCCGTCTCAGGTGGCTGAACGGGTTGCTGGGGTAGGTGGTGGGGCTGCTGGGCCCTGGTCGCCCTTGGCGTTGGTGGGGCAGCCTGGGCGAAGGGCATAACCCGCCGGGTCCATGGCCTGGGCCTGAGGCCCCCCCAGCCGGCTTCCCCCAGCAGCCCCCGGGTGAGAAACAGCGCGCCGGCCATGCCAAAAATGGCCGGGGACCAGAGCATCAAGAGGCTGTCCTCGGCGAACTGCGGATTGCCGTTGCGCCGTTCCTGGTCGGCGTTGGCCAGCATCAGCACGGTGAGCAGGGCGCCGAGGGCCACACTGACCAACCCATAACGGATCTGGTCGGCATGGACCTTGGAACGCTTGCTCGGCATGGGCAAACCCACCGCCAGGGTTGGCCCCTTGACCTTAATGAGGTCCTTCAGAACCGATTTGGACTGAAATCCTGGTCAGAAGGTTGGCTGGGCCAGCTCGAAGACCCCTGGAGGGTGCGACTCGATGAAGGCTGGAAAGGGGGTGGACCACCGTGCCGTTCTGCCCCAGATTCCGACCTGGATGAACCAGAAGGGAGGTCAAAGCGGGGTTTCGTTTCCGACTCAAGGCCGGTATACGTTGCCGTCGCGACAGACCTCCCAAGTCGAAAAGGGAGTCAGATCAGAAAACTGTAGAAGGCAGTCACCAACACAGCAGTCCGCAGTCACTCTAGGGGCCTGAAGTGGGTGGGAGGGGCCAAATCGAGCGAATGCGCTGCAGATGTCGCTCCGCCTCCCGCTCCCGTGCCTCGGGCGTGGTGTCCCGCAGCAACACCGTGAGGTGACCGAGTTTTCGCCAGGGCCTCGAGTCCCGTTTTCCATACCAGTGGAGGTGGGCCTCAGGGAGGGCGGCCAACTCCTCCCGCCGTTGCCTTTCCTGTTCGGCCCCCTGCTCCAGTCCGAGCAAATTGACCATCAGGGCGCCGGGAGCCACCAGGGTCGTGTCAGCCACCGCTTCACCGGCAACGATGTGCACCTGCTGGGCGAACTGGCTGGTGACACAGGCCTCGATTGTGTAGTGCCCGGAGTTATGGGTGCGGGGGGCCAGCTCATTCACCAGCAGGCCACCACGCCCGTAAAAGAATTCGATCGACAGCACCCCCACGTAGTCGAGGCTGGTGAGGACCGAGGCCGCCACGTTGCGGGCCAGGGCCTCCACCGCCTGATCCACCAGAGCCGGTGCCAGGGTCCAGTCGCAGACCTGCTGGTGCTGGTGGGTGCGCGCCAGGGGAAACCAGGCCAGCTGCCCCTGCTGGTCCCGGCAGGCCACCAGGGAAAGCTCCAGATCGAAGTCAACAAACTCCTCGAGGATCCATTCGACCGGATCAACCTTGGCGACCAGTGCCTCCAGGGCAGATGAATCGTTGATCACCACGGTGCCCTTGCCGTCGTAGCCGCCGGTGGCCGCCTTGGCCATCAAGGGGAACGTGGCACCTGGGGGCAGAACAAGGCTCGGGGCTGGTTCAGGGTCGGCGCCGCCCATCACCGGCGGGGTTTTGGAAGCCGACAGCTGACCAACCCCGATAGCGGGAGCCATCAACTGGTCCAGGGACCACCAGCGGGGGCAGGGCAGATGGAGGCGCTGCAGCAGGGCCCTCTGCCGCTGTTTGCTCACCAGGGGTTCGAGGGCATTGAGGCTGGGTCTGAACACCACTCCATCGGCGGCCAGGGGGGCCAGGGCCTCGAGATCCACCCACTCGTTTTCAAAGCTGATGGCGCGGCAGCCGGCCGCCAGGCTGCGGGTGGCGGCCGCACTACCGAGTTCGGCCTGCACCACCTTGCTGGCGTGGCTGACGGCGGGGTCAGCGGGATCGGGGGTTTGCACCTGAAGATCAATGCCGAGGCCTTCTGCCGCCTCGGCCACCATCAGGGCCAGTTGCCCGCCCCCCACGATGCCGATGGCAGGCCGCCCGGTCAGGGAGGGGCCTGAATCACCGCTCAATGACGCACCTCAGACCGATCTCTGCAGGACGTCAGCTTGGCACCCGGTGACCTGGCCAACTCAGGCAAGGCCCTTCTCACCCGCCACCAGGTAACGCAGCAGGCTCAGCAGCAGCACGATCACGAACAGGGCCAGGCCCACCGTGCAGGCGTAGCTGATCTCCAATTCGGAGAAGGCCTGGTCGTAGACGTAATACACCAGGGTGCGGGTGGAGTCGGCGGGCCCCCCCTGGGTCATCAGAAAAACTTCCTCGAACACCTTGGTGGCGGAGATAGCCGAAATCACCGCCACCAGAAAGATGTAGGGGCGAAGCAACGGCAGGGTGATGTCGAGGTGCTTACGCCAACCCTCACTGCCATCGAGCGAAGCGGCCTCGTAGAGATCGGCGGAGATGCCCTGGAGCCCCGCCAGGAAGATCACCATGAAGTAGCCCAAGCCCTTCCAGAGGGTCACCACCATCACCGAAGGCAGGGCCAGCAGGGGACTGGTGAGAAAACCGATGGGATTGAACCGCTCCCCCAGCAGGGCCGAGAGCCAGCCGTTCACCAGACCGTTCTCGGCGTAGAGCCAGCGAAAGGCGATGGCGGCCACCACAATCGACACCAGCACGGGCGTGTAGAAGGCGCCACGAAACCAGTGAATGCCTGGCAGGCTGCGGTTCACCAGCACCGCCAGGACCAGGGATCCCACCACGATCGGCGGCACCACAGCCACCAGATAGAGGAAGGTGGTGCCCAGCACCCGGAAGAACATCGGGTCGTGGGCCAGGCGCCGCAGATTCGCCAGGCCGATGAAACGCAACGGCTCGCTGACATCGAGACCGGTCTGGCTGAAGCTCATCACCAGGGCCATCAGGGCCGGCACCAGCACCGACAGGGCGATCAACACCAGGGCGGGCGTAAGAAAACCCCAGGCGGTGAGGGTGGGGCGGCCCTGTGCCATGGATGGGTAACGGTTGGGGGCAGATTATCTACCCTGGGTGTGTGATTGCTCTCCACCGCCTCGGACGCAGGCTCGTTGCTCTTGGAGCCGTACTGGCGCTGGCCGGGTGCGCCAGCCCCAGGCCCCCCCACGCCCGGGAGCTGGAGGGCACCGTCTACATCTATGTCGGCACCAGTTCTGACCAACTGACCAACCCCCGGGTCGACAGCCATATCCGCAGCCTGTTCAGCCGCTTCATCCACGGCTTTCGCATGCTCCATCCCCGGGTAGGGGTGCAGCTGGTGTTTTTCCCCGAGGCACGAATACCGGCGGAGGTGGCCCAACGGCACCGCAGCGGCCTCGGACCCGACCTAATCCTGGTCAATGGCAGCACCGCCAAGGTCCTCCATGGGCGCGGTCTCAGTCGCACGGTGTCCTTGCCCGCGGAGATCTTCTCCCAACTCAAGCCCTCCCTGCTGAGGAGTTTTCATACCAAAGCTGGCTGGTCGGCCTTGCCGGTGTTCAGCCAGCCCCAGGTGGCCTGCTTTGATCGCAAGGTGCTCCCCCAGGCACCGTCCACCTTGCAGGAGCTGCTGGAGGTGAGCGCCAAGGGGGCACCCGTGGGACTCTCGCTGGAGCCGGTCGACCTTTTCTGGAGCGCGGGAAGCCTGGGGGGCACAGCTGCCCTGCAGCAACTGCTCAAACTGCACTCGGATGCCCCCCCCCGTCCCCTGAACCAGGCCGAACGGGAAGGCTTGCTGCGGTGGCTCCAGTGGCTGGACCTGGCGGGTGATCAGCAGCGAATCAACTTCTATGCCACAACCGATGAAATGCTGGCGGGACTGGTGAAAGGAGATCTGGCGTGGATCGCCTGCCGCAGCCGCCACCTGCCCCGGCTCAAGGATTTGATGGGTGCGCGGCTTGGGGTGGCCCCCCTGCCCTCCGGGCCCTCGGGAGAGGCCAGTCCGATTGCCCGGCTCAGGGTATGGAGCTTCGGCATTGATTCGAGCCCGGAACAGCGGCGCATCAGCCAGGCCCTGGCCGAATTCAGCGTCAATCCCCTCGTGCAGCGGGCCACCACCCTGGCCACCTTGGAGACCCTGCCGGTGAACCGCTACGTCAACATCCCCGTCACCAGCTCCCGGTCACTGGCAGCCCTGCAGGTGGGGATGGCCCAGTCGGAGGCCTACAACCTGTTCAACGCAAGCCTGCTGGAGGGGGAAGCCGGCGAGACGATCCTGCGCAAGGTGCTGGCCACGATGATCTTTGGCGCCACCGACGAAACCCAGGCCAGCGAGATGCTGATCCAACGACTCACGAAGCTGCGATGAACCAGCTCCTCTACGAGTTCGGTGGCTGGTTTGGCTACCTGCAGCGCCAAGCGGTGCTGTGGCAGCTGTTTGGCACGGTGGCCATCGTGCTGGGCGTCCAGCTGGCCGCCCTGCCCCAACGGCGCCGCAGGCCGGTTGCCCCCGTGGTTCGCAATCTGATCAAGTTGGGGCTGATGCTGCTGTGGGCGGTCCTGCTGCCGCTCCTGGGGCAGCCCCACGGTTTGTTGCTGTTCTTCGCCGGACTGCAGGCCATCTGGATTGGCCTTGAGTTCCTGCGCCTGCTGCTGATTCATCGGTTCGATCCCCGGATTGTGGGAAACCTCTACACCCAGGTCATCAAGCCGGGCTTCTTTATCGGCGCCACCATGGCTCTGATCCAGAAGCTCGACAGCATCAGTGATCTGGCCGGGATCCCGCTTGGCACCTATTTCGGCTCCACCATCAACCTCGGCCAGTTGTTCACGGCCGTGGCCACCCTTTATCTGCTGATCACCGCCTCGGGCTTGCCCTCCATCTGGCTGGCCTGGCTGCTGCAGCGCAGCATCGGCATCACCGAGAGCAGCCGGCGGGCCATGGAGCTGATGATCCGCTACGTGTTGGTGGGCATCGGCATCCTGCTGGTGGTGGATCAGTTAGGGATCAAGGGCGACGGTCTGCTGGCCGTTGCCGGTGGCCTCTCGGTGGGCCTGGGGTTCGGCATCAAGGAGGTGTTCTCCAACTTCATCAGCGGCCTCTGGCTGCTGGTGGAGGGCTCCGTGCGCCCCGGGGAGGTGCTGATCATCGACGGCGATCCCTGCGAGGTGCGCAGCCTTGGCCTCCGGGCGGCCATGCTCTGGCGCCAACGGGACAACGCCGATCTGGTGATCCCCAACCAAACGTTCTTCACGACCACCACCACCACCTACACCGGCAGCGACACCCTGCGGCGCAGTCAGGTGCTCGTTTCGGCGGCCTACCGCCACGACCCCGCTGAGATTGAGGAGCTGCTGGTGCGGATTGCGTCCAGCTGCTCCGGAGTCCTGTCCGCTCCCCCTCCCGCGGCTTTTTTCCTCAGCTACGGCGACTCCTCCATCAACTACACCGTGCGCTTCTGGATCGCCAAGCCGATGAACAACCTCTCGGTCTGCAATGAAGTCGCCAAGGCCATCTGGCGCACCTTCCAGGAGCAAGGCATCGAGATCCCGTTCCCCCAGATGGTGCTGCATGAAGACCGCTCTGGCGCGCAGACTGCTGCCTACTCGAGTCAGAACGCACAACCTTGATCTCCGCTGTGACACCCCGCGAACCCCCCACCGTGGCCTCTCCTCTGCTCACCATCCCGGTGGAACTGAATGCGAACCCCTACCCCATCCACCTGGGGGCCGGCGGCCTCCAACGGCTGGGTCCACTGATGGTCGAGGCGGGGCTCAGGCCGGGGACGAAGGTGCTTCTGGTGAGCAACCCGGTGGTGGCGGAGTCCTACGGGTCAGGAGTCAAAGCCGGCCTGGAGCAGGCCGGCTACCGGCTGACGGAGCTGGTGCTGGAGGCAGGCGAGGAGCAGAAAACCCCCGCCACCGTGGCCCTGATCCATGACGCCGCCCAGGCAGCGCAGCTGGAACGCAGTTCGGCCATCGTGGCCCTCGGCGGTGGCGTGGTGGGCGATATGGCGGGCTTCGCCGCCGCCACCTGGCTGCGGGGCATCGCCGTGGTGCAGGTGCCCACCACCCTGCTGGC
>JBAXME010000006.1:0-69504 GCA_037134455.1 Synechococcaceae cyanobacterium ELA445
CACGGGGGCCGTGCGGTAGCGGGGGGACCAGGCGAAACCGGAGGGGCCCATGCGGACCGCCGCCGCCAGCAGCGCCTCCTCCAGCAGGGGACGGACCGCCACCAAGGTGGCCTCTGGATCGCCCAGGTTCGCCCCCAGGGCAATGGCGATCCCGGAGGGCGCCGCCAAGGGAAGGCAAGCGCTCACTGAAACACCGGCATCGAAAGAAGGGAGCATGGGTTCAGGCACCCTCGCTGGGTCGATCGGCGAGACTGCCCATTCAAGGGCCCATCGCTCTCCCCATGGTCACCAGCCCCGCGAGCGCCCGCAGCGATGCGGCGGCCCGCTCCTTTCCGCTCGCCGCCATCACCGGCCACGGCACCTTGAAGCTGGCCCTGCTGCTGGCGGCCGTGGATCCCGGGCTGGGGGGGGTGGTGATCGCCGGCGGCCGCGGCACGGGCAAGTCGGTGCTGGCCAGGGGTCTCCATGCCCTGCTGCCCCCGATCGACGTGCTCGACCTGGGCGACAAGGCCCTCTTCCTGAACGTGGACCCCAGCCGTCCCGACGACTGGGACGACACCGCGCGAACACGCATCACCGCCCTGGGGGGCGACGCCAGTGGTGGCGACCCCTCCGCCCTGCTGCCCACCCGGGTGATCCCGGCTCCCTTCGTGCAGGTGCCCCTGGGAATCACCGAAGACCGGCTGGTGGGCTCGGTGGATGTGGCGGCCTCACTCGCCTCCGGCAGTGCCGTGTTCCAGCCGGGACTGCTGGCGGAAGCCCACCGGGGCGTGCTCTACGTCGATGAGCTCAACCTTCTGGACGACGGCATCACCAACCTGCTGCTGGCGGCGGTGGGTTCGGGCGAGAACCGGATCGAACGGGAAGGCCTCAGCCTCTCCCACCCCTGCCGCTGCCTGCTGATCGCCACCTACAACCCGGAGGAGGGGGCGGTGCGCGATCACCTGCTGGACCGTTTCGCCATTGCCCTGTCGGCCAATCAGGTGCTGGAGCTGGAGCAACGGGTGACGATCACCCGCTCGGCCCTTGAGCAGGCCGAATCGAGCGAGCGGTTCCGCGCCCAATGGCAGGAGGAAACCGACGCCCTGGCCACCCAGCTGCTGCTGGCCCGCCAATGGTTGCCGGACGTGCGCATCAGCCGCGAGCAGATCGGCTACCTCGTGAACGAGGCCCTGCGGGGGGGCGTGGAGGGGCATCGCTCCGAGCTCTACGCCGTGCGGGTGGCCCGGGCCCATGCGGCCCTCAGCGGCCGCGACCGGGTGGAAGCCGACGACCTGCAGGTGGCCGTGCGGCTGGTGATCGCACCACGGGCCCTGCAGCTGCCACCCCCGGATCCCGACCAACCGATGGAGCCGCCACCGCCGCCGCCCCAGGGGGAGCAGCCGCCGGAGGAGCCGGAACAACCCGAAGACCCGAACCCGGAGGAAGAGCCCGAGGAACCGGAGAACGAGGAGGAGCAGGAGGACGACAGCCCCGAGGATGAAGCCCCACCGTCGATTCCTGAGGAGTTCCTTCTCGATCCCGAGGCCATCGCCATCGATCCCGATCTCCTGCTGTTCTCGGCGGCCCGATCCAAGAGCGGCGGCAGCGGCAAGCGCTCGGTGGTGCTCAGCGACAGCCGCGGCCGCTACGTCAAGCCGATGCTGCCCCGGGGCCCCGTCCGCCGGATCGCCGTGGATGCCACCCTGCGGGCGGCGGCCCCCCACCAGAGGGCACGACGGGAGCGGGAGCCCCACCGAAAGGTGATCGTCGAAGACGGCGATCTGCGGGCCAAGTTGCTGCAGCGCAAGGCCGGTGCCCTGGTGATCTTCCTGGTGGACGCCAGCGGCTCGATGGCCCTCAACCGCATGCAAAGCGCCAAGGGGGCCGTGATCCGACTGCTCACCGAGGCCTACGAGAACCGCGACGAGGTGGCCCTGATCCCCTTTCGGGGCGAGGCGGCCGAGGTGCTCCTGCCCCCCACCCGCTCGATCACGGCGGCCCGAAGGCGGCTCGAATCCATGCCCTGCGGCGGCGGATCGCCCCTGGCCCATGGCCTCACCCAGGCGGCAAGGGTGGGTGCCAACGCCCTGGCCACGGGCGACCTGGGCCAGGTGGTGGTGGTGGCGATCACGGACGGACGCGGCAACGTGCCCCTCGCCCGCTCCCTGGGACAGCCCCCCCTGGAGGGGGAGGAGGCCGTGGACCTGCGCGAGGAAGTGAAGCAGGTGGCGAGCCGCTACCGGGCCCTGGGCATCAAGCTGCTGGTGATCGACACCGAACGCAAATTCATCGGTAGCGGCATGGGCAAGGAGCTGGCGGAGGCCGCCGGCGGCCGCTACGTGCAACTGCCCAAGGCCAGCGACCAGGCCATCGCCGCCATCGCCATGGAGGCCCTGGGGAGCCTCTGAATCCAGGCCGGATGCTGCCCGGCCGTTGGTTGGCTCAGTTGCCCTTCTTCTGGGCCGGATAGAGCTCGTCAAAGAACTTGCCCAGGCCCAGGGTGACGCTGCGGATCCCGTCCATGAACTGGGGGTCGCCGGTGAGCTTGTTGACGTCGCCGCCCACCGCATCCAAGCGGGCGGTGAGCCTCTCCGCATTGGCCACGGTGCCCTTGAGCTGGGAGATCGTGCGGGGGTTGTCGATGGCCGCTGTCATGTTCTTGATGTGGCCGCTGGCCTTGGCCGCATCGGCGGTGGCCCGGTTGAGGTTGGCCAGGATCGGATCGGCTTTGGCGATGGAGGCATCCAGCTGCCGCACCAGCCGCTGGGCATCGCCAAGGAAGTCGTTGGCCTTCTGGGAGGTGTCTCCGAAGCTGGAAGTGGCCTGGGCGAGGCGGGGCACCAGCTTCTGATCGTTGGCTTGGTCGAGCAGGTTCTGCATCAAGGTGGTGACGCTGCTGAGGCTTGCGGCAGCCACGCCGGACACCTCTCCGCCGGCGCAGACCATCACCTTGGGGTCACAATTGCGTGAAGCCGGCCTCGCTTCGGGCTCAGTTCCTGCCTTGCTGCTGGAAATGAGGGCCACTTCGGCGTTGCCCCCCAGCAGCGTGCCTGTCTTCACTTGGGCGGCGATCGGACGAAGCAGGCGGAGGTTGGGATCGCTGATCTCCAGCTGGGCCTCGACGGCATTGGAGCTGATCCGGATCCTGCGCACGCTTCCGACCAGCACGCCCCGGTAGGTGACGGAGGAGCGGGGAGCAAGGCCAGCGGCGTCGTCGAAACGCACGTTGATGGTCCAGATGTTCTGATTGAGGGAGATGCCTTTTAACCAGGCCCACAGGCAGGTTCCGCCAGCGATCGCCGCCAACAGGGAAAACCCAACGATCGCCTCACGCAGACTGCGGCGCATGGGTTCAGTGCTCCGCCGGCTGCATTGGGCCGTTCAGACTACCGCTCCTGAACTGCACTACAAACGCATCGTCCGTCTGGCGAAATTCCTCCACGCTGCCCATCCAGCGGAAGCGGCCGTCGTAGAGGAGTGCGACCCGGTCAGCCGCACGGTCGATCGTGCTGGGCACGTGGCTCACCACCACCGCTGACCCCTTCGCCACCTCGGTGGTCTTAACGATCAGGTTCTCGATACGCGTGCAGGCCACAGGATCCAGGCCAGCGGTGGGTTCATCAAACAGCAGCAGTGGCGCCACCCCCTCGGGCTGGGTGGGGTCATCGATCAGGGCCCGCGCGAAGCTGACCCGCTTTTGCATGCCACCACTGAGTTCGGAGGGGAGCATGTCCTCAATGCCGAAGAGACCCACCGCCTCCAGGCAGTGGCGAACCCGCTCACGAATCTCCTTGGGGCGCATGCGGCTGTGGCGGTAGAGCAGGAAGCCCACGTTCTCCTGGACCGTGAGGGAGCCCAGCAGGGCGGGGTTCTGGAACACCAGGCGCACATCCGGTGGGTTCCGCTGGTCCAGGCGCAGGTAGTGCTGCTCCGTGCCATGGATGCGCAGGCTGCCGTCGGTGGGCAGCTGCAGACCCGCCATGATCCGCAGGATGGTGGATTTGCCCGCGCCCGACGGACCCACCACCACGAGACGCTCATTGCTGGGCAGGACCAGATCCACCTCCTCAAGCACGAATCGCCCCCCCCAGCGCATCGAAAGGCGCTCCATCTCCGCCACGGGCTGGGGGGAAGGAACCGGAACGCTCACGCGGGAGTCCAGCAGGAATGGATCCATCCTCGCGTTCTCTCCGTACAGTTCATCAGCCCCACCTCCGGCGTAACGCCCCCGTGGCTTGAGCCTCCTGCCCCCCAGCCAACGCAGCCGCCCCTCGCGGCGGCGACCCCAACGACCGGGATGGGTGGGCCGGGGGGATCTGCGGCAACAGGATTTGATGAGCCGCTCCCGGCGGGCCGTGCGCTGGCTGCAACCCGGGCTGGTGGTGAAGCGCTGGATGCTCACCTCCGGCTTGGGGTTGCTGGTGGCCCTGCTCGGGGCGGCCGTCTGGGCCGATCTCAAGCCCATCTACTGGTTCCTGGAATCGATCAACTGGGTGCTCAAGAACATCACCACGGTGATGCCGCGGGCCTTCACCGGCCCGCTGGTGCTGGTGATCGGAGGGGCCCTGATCTGGCTGGGCCAGAGCCGCAGCTTCGGCTCGATTCAGCAGGCCCTGGCACCGGAGAAGGACACGGTCCTGGTGGATGCCCTGCTGGCCCAGCGCAAGCTGAACCGGGGACCCGCGATCGTGGCGATCGGTGGGGGGACCGGCCTGTCGACCCTGCTCAGCGGCCTCAAGCGCTACAGCAGCAATCTCACCGCCATCGTGACGGTGGCCGACGACGGCGGCAGCAGCGGCGTGCTGCGGCGGGAGCTGGGGGTGCAGCCCCCGGGCGACATCCGCAACTGCCTGGCCGCCCTGGCCCGGGAGGAACCCCTGCTCACCCGCCTGTTCCAGTACAGGTTCAAGGCCGGCAGCGGCCTCGAGGGCCACAGCTTCGGCAACCTGTTTCTCTCGGCGCTGACCGCGATCACCGGCAGCCTCGAATCGGCGATCCTCGCCAGCAGCCGGGTGCTGGCGGTGCAGGGCCAGGTGGTGCCCGCCACCAATGCCGACGTGCGCCTCTGGGCGGAACTGGAGAACGGCGAGCGCATCGAGGGAGAGTCGAGCATCGGCCATGCCCCCAGCCCGATCGTTCGGCTCGGTTGTACGCCGGAGAGGCCCCCGGCCCTGCCCCGGGCCCTCGATGCCATCGCCAACGCCGAGCTGATCGTGCTGGGCCCCGGCAGCCTCTACACCTCCCTGTTGCCGAACCTGCTGGTGCCTGAGCTGGTGCAGGCCATCTCCCGCAGCAAGGCCCCGCGCCTCTACATCTGCAACCTGATGACCCAGCCAGGCGAAACCGACGGCCTGGATGTGGAAGGGCACTTGCGGGCGATCGAAGCCCAGCTGGCCAGCCTCGGCGTGGAGCAGCGGCTGTTCACCGCCGTGCTGGCCCAGGAAGAACTGGAGGATGCCGCCCTTGTGGCCCATTACCGCAGAAGTGGGGCCGAGCCCGTGCTCTGCGACGTGGGCAAATTACGGAGCCAGGGCTACGAGGTGATGCTGGCCCCGCTGCAGGGGGCCAGACCGAGCCCCACCTTGCGCCACGATCCCCGCAGCGTGGCGCTGGCGGTGATGCGTTTCTACCGACGCCACAAGGGCGGTTCGTAGGGAGCAGGGGGTCGCCTAATAGGCGTCCTGGAGCTCGTAGAAGTCGGGCTGGACGTAGTCCTTGCGCAGGGGGAAACCCTTCCAGTCTTCGGGCATCAGGAGACGCTTGGGGTGGGGATGGCCCTCGTAGCGGATGCCGTACATGTCGTAGGTCTCGCGCTCCTGCCAGTCAGCACCGCGGTAGAGGGGATAGAGGCTGGGGATGGTGAGGTCTCCATCCCGCTCAAGGAACACCTTGAGGCGCACCTCCTCCGGGGCGCTTCCGGCGGCGGGACTGGGGTTGGCGGCAGCTGAGAGAGCGACCAGGTGATAGAAGCTCACCAGCCGTCCGCCGGGACCCTCGTCATAGCCCCCCTGAACCTGCAGATAGTCAAAGCCGCGCGCCTTGAGGGCCGCCGCCACGATCGGCAGCACCAGCGGCTCCACACCGATGATCTCCACCCCCAGGTGGTCCGGCTCAAGCACCTCGTGGTCAAAGCCCTCGGAACTGAGCCACTGGCTCAAGGGACCGCTGGCAGGCCCGCTCGGGGTGGCCGCCAAGGTGGATTCGGTGGGATCAGGCATCGCCAGACTCAGCGAGGGTGGGAACGGATTCAGTGAGGGCCACCGGCAGGGCCGCCGAGGCAGCAAAAGCGGCCTGTTGGCTTTCAGCGCGCAGGTAGGCGCCGTCAACGATCGGCTGCACGGCCACCATCTGGTGGGGAATGGTGAAGTAACGGTGGGTGGGCAGGAGCTGGCCCCGTTCCGCCACGGACTCGTTGGCCACTTTCTTGCGCAGCTTGATCACCGCATCGAAAATCGCTTCCGGCCTGGGGGGGCAGCCAGGGAGGTAGAGATCCACTGGGATCAGCTTGTCGACACCGCGCACGGCCGTGGTGGAATCGGCGCTGAACATGCCACCGGTGATCGTGCAGGCCCCCATGGCGATCACGTACTTGGGCTCGGGCATCTGCTCATAGAGACGCACCAGGGCAGGCCCCATTTTCATGGTGACCGTGCCGGCCACGATCAACAGATCCGCCTGACGGGGGCTGGAGCGGGGCACCAGACCGAAGCGGTCGAAATCGAAGCGGGAACCGATCAGTGCGGCGAACTCGATGAAGCAGCAGGCCGTGCCGTAGAGGAGGGGCCAGAGGCTGCTCAACCGTGCCCAGTTGTGCAGATCATCCAAACTGGTGAGGATGATGTTCTCCGACAGCTCGTTGGTGACGCTGGGGGCCCCAACCGGGTTGCAGGAGGCTGCCCGCAGGTCGCGGAGGGCGTCGATCGAAGGTGAGGTGGGGGTGAGGGTCATGGGGTCAGCTCCATTCCAGGGCGCCCTTGCGCCAGGCGTAGGCCAGTGCCACCACAAGGACGGCAATAAAAATCAGGGCCTCGATGAAGGCCAGCAATCCCAAGCGATGGAAGGCCACGGCCCAGGGGTAGAGAAAGACGGTCTCCACGTCAAAGATGACGAAGACCAGAGCGAACATGTAGTAGCGGATGTTGAACTGAATCCACGCTCCGCCAATGGGCTCCATGCCCGATTCGTAGGTGAGTTCCCTCTCACCGCCCCGGGAACGGGGAGCGAGAAGTTTGTTGGTCACCAACGCCAGGACCGGAACCGCTGCGGCAATCAGCAGAAAGCCCAGAAAGGCGTCATATCCGGAGAGAACGAACATGGAGTGGCCCGACCTGGGGCGCAGTCTGGCACCTGTGCGCCAAAGCCGACGAATGGCGCCAATGGATAGAGTTCGATCCAGCGAAACCGGCGGCAAAACCATGGAAGTGACCACCCGGGAACCGGACCGGGAAGGGCCTGAACAGCCCCCCTCCGAAGCGATCGAGGCCGCAGCCGATGCCACCGGAGCAACCAGCTCCCCTGGAGCGGAACCTGCTCCGCAGGAGTCCACGACCGACGAAGCCCCAACCCAAGAACCCTCTGCGGTGGAGATCGGTGAAGGCACCTCGCCCACCGAGGCCATCGACGACGGCCGTGACCATCGCTTCGAATGCCTGAGCTGCGGCTTCGTCTACGACCCGGCGGAGGGGATCCGCAAGCAGGGCATTGAGTCCGGCGTGGCCTTTGCCGAACTGGATCCGATCACGTTCCGCTGCCCGGTCTGCCGCAGCAAAATCGGCGCCTTCAAGGACATCGGTCCCCGCAACAAGCCCAGTGGCTTCGAGGAAAACCTGGGTTTCGGCCTGGGGGTCAACCAACTCACCCCGGGCCAGAAGAACGTGCTGATCTTCGGCGCCTTCGCCCTGGCCTTCGCCTTTTTCCTCTCCCTCTATTCCCTCCGTTGAGATCCGTGAAACGGCCCTTCATCACGTCCCTTCTAAGCCTCGTCTTCGCCCTGGGCCTGGCGCTGGGAGTGGGCGGATGCACCACCTCCCACCTGCCAATAGCAGAGGGCAGCCCCTGGCAAGCGGTGGAGCTGCCCAGCCGCTCGAACCCCCTGGATCTGGCCTTCACCGATGCCAATCACGGCTTCCTGGTGGGCAGCAACCGACTCATCCTCGAAACCGAGGATGGGGGAGCCAGCTGGCAGGAGCGGGCACTGGAGCTGCCAGCCGAGGAGAACTTCCGGCTGCTGAGCATCGACTTCCAGGGTCAGGAGGGCTGGATCGTGGGCCAGCCAGGCCTGTTGCTGCATAGCGATGACAGCGGCAGCAGCTGGACCCGCCTGCTCCTGGACACCAAGCTGCCGGGCGATCCCTACCTGATCACGGCCCTGGGCCCCCGTCGCGCCGAACTGGCCACCAACGTGGGCGCCATCTATGCAACCTCCGATGCCGGCAACTCCTGGCAGGCCGAGGTGGCCGATGCGGCCGGCGCCCTGCGCGACCTGCGCCGGGGCAGCGGAGGGAACTATGTGGGCGTCTCCAGCCTGGGCAACTACTTCGCCACCTGGCAGCCGGGCGAGGAGCTCTGGCAGCCCCATCAGCGAATCAGCAGCCAACGGCTGCAAAGCATGGGCCAACAGCCCGATGGCCGCCTCTGGATGCTCTCCCGCGGTGCCCAGATGCGCTTCAACGGTGATGCAGCCATTCCGGAGACCTGGGGCAAGCCTGTTGTCCCCATCCCCAATGGCTACGGCTACCTCGACATGGCCTGGGACCCCCAGGGTGCCATCTGGGCGGGCGGGGGCAACGGCACCCTGCTGGTGAGCCGCGATGAAGGCCACAGCTGGAAAACCGACCCGCTGGGCAAGGCCCAACCCACCAACTTCAGTCGGATCGTCTTTGCCGACGGCGGCAAGGGCTTCGTGCTGGGGGAACGGGGGCACCTGCTGCGCTGGGTGGGTTGAAGGCGATCCAACTGCGTCCCTCTGTAACCAAGGGCCGCAGCCGACTCCGGCGGCCTCCTTCGGACCCTTAGGATGACTCAGCTGAATTGCCCGCTGCCATGGCTGCCGGCTCCACAGGGGAACGTCCGTTCTTCGAAATCATCACCAGCATCCGCTACTGGGTCATCCACGCCGTCACCTTGCCGGCGATCTTCCTAGCTGGATTCTTCTTCGTGTCCACAGGCCTGGCCTACGACGCCTTCGGCACCCCCCGCCCCGATGCCTACTTCCAGGCTCAGGAGTCCAGGGCGCCGGTGGTGAGCCAGCGCTACGAGGCCAAGAGTCAACTTGATCTGCGCCTGAAATAAGCCATGTCGCAATCCCCCATCGCCACCACACCGCGCAACTATCCGATTTTCACGGTGCGTTGGCTCTCGGTCCATGCCCTTGGCATCCCAACGGTGTTTTTCCTGGGTGCTCTTGCTGCCATGCAGTTCGTCCGTCGCTGAATCTGGCCATGCAACGCTCTCCCAACCCCAACAACCTGCCGGTCGAACTCAACCGCACCAGCCTCTACCTAGGGCTTCTGCTGGTGTTCGTCATCGGTGTGCTGTTCACCAGCTACTTCTTCAACTGAACCGGAGCTTCAGCCATGAGCGGTAAGAAATCCAACCTGCCTGACGGCCGCCTTCCTGACCGCCTTCCTGACGGCCGCCCAGCTGTTGCCTGGCGTTCCCGTTGGACCGAAGGGGTTCTCCCCCTTTGGCTCGTGGCTACAGCTGGGGGTATCGCCGTGATCTTCGTTGTGGGCCTGTTCTTCTACGGCTCCTATGTGGGGGTTGGTTCGGCCTGAGCGGCCAAGCCGCCTCACCTGATGAAGCGGGCTATCAGCCCGCTTTTTTGATGGACGGCCACCTTGCGGAGGCATCACCGGCAACCGGTCAATCGGGGCAATTGATTTAAACTGAAGGCATCGGCCAACCACGCTTGACTGCTTCCGATCCGGGCCCTGGGTCCGAACGACGCAACCGTCGGCCCAAGCGGAGAGAATTGTTCTGCCCTGCCCACCCCGAGCAGCGCATCGAAGGCAACGGCCGCAAGCACTTCCTCCATCTGCTCACCCCTGAGCAGCTCAAGGCCCGTGGCATGGACGACAGGAAAGCCCGCCTCGTGATCAACGCCTACCCGGTGTTGGTGTTGAGCAACGAATGGCTCGAGGAGCTGTTCTGCCCCAGCTGCGGCATGGCCCGCTGGTGCCATGTGGAGCGCCACGACCGTGTGCTCCATCGCGTCACCTGGGCCTCGAGGGATCTCTGGATGCAGGTGGCCCATGTGGATGCGATAGGCGGCAATCCAACCGTGAGCGAATACACCAGCCGCGAAGCCCGCCGTCACAGGCGCAAGCGTGCCGATGGCAAAACCTTCTTCGATCGTTAGGACTGGGGGCCCCAGCGGCCGCCCTCAGAGCCCGTAGTACTCGCGGTACCAGCGGGCGAAGCGCTTGACACCCTGCTCGATCGAGGTGCCGGGGCGGTAGCCCACCCACTCAAACAGAGCCGTTGTGTCGGCGGCGGTGGCCAGCACGTCACCGGGCTGGCCCGGCTCAAAGGCTGGAATGGCCTTCCGTCCTAAGGCCTCCTCCAGCAACTCAATGAACCGCAGAAGTGGCACCGGCTGGGCATGGCCCAGGTTGAAAAGACGGTGGGGCGCCGCTGCCAGGGCTGGATCGGGGGCGAAGGGGTCGAAGTCGGCGGCGGCGGTGGCGGGCTTGTCGAGACAGCGGACGATGGCCTCAACGATGTCATCGATGTAGGTGAAATCCCGCTCCAGCTGGCCGTGGTTGAACACCCGGATCGGTTCCCCGCGCAAAATCGCCTGGGCGAACAACATCGGCGCCATGTCTGGGCGACCCCAGGGGCCGTAAACGGTGAAACAACGCAGCCCGGTGGCAGGCAAACCGTAAAGATGGCTGTAGCTGTGGGCCATCAGCTCGTTCGCCTTCTTGGTGGCCGCGTACAGGCTCACCGGATGGTTCACAGACTGCTGCTCGGAGAAGGGCAAGCGGCGGTTGCCGCCATAGACCGAGCTGCTGGAGGCATACACCAGATGGCTCACTCCCTGGTGGCGGCAGCCTTCGAGCACGTGGCCGAACCCCACCAGATTGCTCTGGATGTAGAGGGCCGGCTGGTCGATCGAGTGGCGCACCCCCGCCTGGGCCGCCAGGTGGACCACCCGATCCGGCCGCTCGTCAGCGAACAAAGCCGCCATCGCCTCGCCATCCTGGAGATCAAAGCGCTGGAAACGAAAGCCGCCGGCGGCCGCCCCGGGCAAGGCCTCCAGCCGCTCCAGCCGGGCTTGCTTGAGGGCCGGATCGTAGTAGGCGTTGAGGTTGTCGAGACCCACCACCCGATCACCGCGCTCCAGCAGCCGCTGGGCCACGGCCGCGCCGATAAAACCGGCGGCGCCGGTGACCAGAACAGGAGGGGCCCCCATCTCAGCCCTTCCCGACCTGCCAGACCTTGAGACCGGCCTTGGCGGCGGCCTGGGCATCGATGATGCGGCGGGCATCGAAGAGCCAGGCGGGCTGCCGCATCACGGCGGCGAAGGATGGCCAGTCAAGGGAACGGAACTCCAGCCATTCGGTGAGCACGAGAACGGCATCGGCTCCGGTGGCGGCGGCGAGCGGGTCATCAACGCTTTGCCAGACCCCGTCGCCGCTGAGGGGCGTGCCTTGGGGAGAAGGAGGCGTGGCCAAGTCCTGGGCGATCTGGAGCGGATCCACCTTGGGATCGAAGATCGCCAACTGGGCACCCTCCTCCAGCAGATCGCGGCAGATGGTGATGGCGGGGGCCTCGCGGGTGTCGTTGGTGTCGGCCTTGAAGGCAAACCCCAGCACGGCGATGCGCTTGCCGGTGACGGTGCCGAACAGGTCGGCCACCACCAGCTGGGCGATGCGGTGCTGCTGCCAACTATTGAGCTCCACCACGCCCTTCCAGTAGGCGGCCACCTCGTGCAGGCCGTAGTGACCACAGAGATAGACGAGGTTGAGGATGTCCTTCTGGAAGCAACTGCCGCCGAAGCCGGGGCCAGCCTTGAGGAACTTGGAGCCGATGCGGCTGTCGCTGCCAATGGCCTTGCCCACTTCGAGCACGTCGGCGCCGGTGGCCTCGCACACCACTGCGATCGAATTGATCGAACTGATGCGCTGGGCCAGAAAGGCATTGGCGGTGAGCTTGGAAAGCTCCGAGCTCCAGAGATTGGTGCGCAGGATGTGTTCGGAGGCCACCCACTGGCCGTAGATGCCCGCCAAGGCCTCCATCGCATCAGGATCCTCACCGCCGATCAGCACCCGGTCTGGGTTTTCCAAATCAGCGATGGCCGTTCCCTCGGCCAGAAACTCGGGGTTGGAGAGCACGGAGAAGGTCTTGGGTGAAGCTTCACCGGTCTGTTCGCCCTGGGCCGCCGCCAGGATGGCCTTCACGGTTTCGGCGGTGCGCACCGGCAGGGTGCTCTTCTCCACCACGATCGTGTGGCCCTGGGCGCAGGCGGCCACCTGGCGGGCTGAGGCCTCGATCCAGCGCAGATCGCTGGCCTGGCCAGCCCCCACACCGCGGGTCTTGGTGGGGGTGTTCACCGACAGGAACACCATGTCGGCGGAGGCGATCGCCTGCTCCACCGCAGTGGAGAAATGCAGGTTGCGGCCACGGCAGCGGCCCACCACCACATCCAGCCCGGGCTCGTACACCGGCAACTGGCTGAGGTCAGGGTCATTCCAGGCGGCAATGCGTACCGCATTGAGGTCAACAACGGTGACCTGGATATGGGGACAGCGATCGGCGATCACCGCCATGGTGGGACCACCGACATAGCCCGCACCGATGCAACAAATGGTGCGGATGGTCATGCGATCGCCTCGCGGAAGTAGGCAATGGTGGCATCCAGCCCCTGATCCAGGGCCACGGTGGGCTCCCAGCCCAGCTCTTGGCGCGCCAGGTCGATCACGGGCTGACGCTGCAAGGGATCGTCCTGGGGCAGGGGTTGGCTGATCAGCTCCAGGCTGGGGTTGATCTTGGCAAGCACTTTCTCGGCCAGCTGGCGGATTGTGAATTCGCCTGGGTTGCCGATGTTGATCGGGCCGGAGTGGTTGCCGTTCATCAGGCGGATGAGACCCTCCACCAGATCATCCACATAACAGAAGGAGCGGGTTTGGGAGCCATCGCCATAGAGGGTGAGGGGCTCACCACGCAGGGCCTGCACGATGAAGTTGCTCACCACCCGGCCGTCGTCGGGGAGCATGCGGGGGCCGTAGGTGTTGAAGATCCGCACCACCCGGATCTCGACACCATGGACGCGGTGGTAGTCAAAGCAGAGGGTTTCCGCGACCCGCTTGCCCTCGTCGTAGCAGGCGCGGATGCCATGGGTGTTGACCGAGCCGCGGTAGCTCTCGGGCTGGGGGTGCACCTCGGGATCGCCGTAGACCTCGCTGGTGGAGGCGAGCAACAGACGGGCGCCGACGCGGCGGGCGAGGCCGAGCATGTTGGCGGTGCCCAGGAAGCTGGTCTTGGCGGTCTTGATCGGGTTGTGCTGGTAGTGCACCGGCGAGGCGGGGCAGGCCAGGTGCCAGATGCGGTCGACCTCAAGGCGGATGGGCTCGGTGACGTCGTGACGGATCAGCTCGAAGCTGGGGTGGCCGAGCCAGTGGCGAATGTTGTCCTTGCGGCCGGTGAAGTAGTTGTCGAGGCAGATCACCTCCTCTCCAGCCTGCATGAGGCGATCCACCAGGTGGGAGCCGACGAAGCCAGCGCCACCGGTGACCAGGTTGCGGATGGGGGAGGAGGGCATCAGAGACGCACCTGTTGTTGGTCCAGTTGTTCGCGGAACAGGGCCACGGTGCTGCGCAGACCGTCTTGGAGGGGAATGCGCGCCCTCCAGCCCAGCTCGGCCAGCCGGCTGACATCCAGCTGCTTTTTCGGGGTGCCATCGGGCTTGCTGGCATCCCAGAGGATCTCGCCCGGGTAGCCGGTGGCCTCGGCCACGGCCTCCGCAAGCTGCCGGATGCTGAGGTCAAGCCCGGTGCCCACATTCAGGTGCTGGATCGGATCATCGGCATCGGGCTGCCAGTTCTCCAGAGCGAACGCACAGGCCTCGCCCAGATCATCCACATGGAGGAACTCCCGCAGCGGTGAGCCGGTGCCCCAGCAGGTAACGCTGGGGGCGTTTTCCTCCTTGGCCTCGTGGAAGCGACGGATCAGGGCCGGCAGCACATGGCTGTGGGTGGGGTGGTAGTTGTCGCCCGGGCCGTAGAGGTTGGTGGGCATCAGGCTGATGGCATCAAAGCCATACTGCTTGCGCAGGGCGCGGCAGAGCTGGATGCCGGCGATCTTGGCGGTGGCGTACCACTCGTTGGTGGGCTCCAACGGGCCGGTGAGCAGGTACTCCTCCTTGATCGGTTGCGGGGCAAGGCGGGGGTAGATGCAGCTGCTGCCCAGGAACAGGAGCCGGCGGGTGCCGGTGCGCCAGGCGCTCTCGATCACATGGTTCTGGATCTTGAGGTTGTCGAGCAGGAAATCAGCCGGGTAGGTGTCGTTGAAATAGATGCCACCCACCTTGGCGGCCGCCAGCACCACCACCTCCGGTTTGTGGGCCTCGAACCAGGCCCGCACGGCGACGCCGTCCTCGAGGTCCAGTTCGCTGCGGGGGGCGGTGAGCAGGTTGGTGTAGCCGGCGGCGGTGAGGGCGCGGACGATGGCGGAGCCCGCCATGCCACGGTGCCCCGCCACAAAGATCCGATCGCTGGGGTGGAGAAGGGTCATGGGGTGATCGGGCTCATGGCCAGGTGCTGACACCGGTGGACGCCACCTGGGTGCTGCTGGGGGGATTCTCCATCGAGCCCACCACCTGGAAACCCTCGCGCCTGAGGGTGGCCTCCTTGGCCGCCTCTTCCACATCGGTGGCCACCATCTCCGCCACCAGCTCCTCCAAGGTGGTGGTGGGGGTCCAGCCCAGCTTCTGCTGCGCCTTGGTGGGATCACCGAGCAGGGTTTCCACCTCCGCGGGCCGGAAATAACGGGGGTCAATGCGCACCACCACGGCGCCGGTGTCGGCGCGGCGGCCGGTTTCCTCCAGGCCCGTTCCGCTCCAGCTGATGCCGCCCCAGCCCAGTTCACCGGCCGCCAGTTCGATGAAACGACGCACGGTTTCCTGCCGGCCGGTGGCGATCACGAAGTCTTCCGGTGGACCCTCCTGCTGCAGCATGCGCCACTGCATCTCCACGTAATCGCGGGCGTGGCCCCAATCGCGGAGGGAATCAAGGTTGCCCATGAACAGCTCCCCGTCGAGGCCCGCATCAATGCGGGCCAGGCCGCGGGTGATCTTGCGGGTCACGAAGGTTTCGCCGCGCCTGGGGCTCTCGTGATTGAAGAGGATGCCGTTGCAGGCATACATGCCGTAGGCCTCGCGGTAGTTGACCGTGATCCAGTAGGCGTAGAGCTTGGCGACGCCGTAGGGGCTGCGGGGATAGAAGGGGGTGGATTCCTTTTGGGGGATCTCCTGCACCAGGCCGTAGAGCTCGGAGGTGCTGGCCTGGTAGATGCGGGTGGTGTCGATCAGCCCGAGGATGCGCACGGCCTCGAGGATGCGCAGGGTGCCGAGGGCATCGCTGTTGGCGGTGTACTCCGGGCTCTCGAAGCTCACGGCCACATGGCTCTGGGCACCGAGGTTGTAGATCTCATCGGGCCGCACCTGCTGGATGATGCGGATCAGGTTGGTGGAATCGGTGAGATCGCCGTAGTGCAGCACCAGCCGGGGCCCATCACCACTGCTGCCCCGCTCGTGGGGATCCTGGTAGAGGTGATCGATGCGGTCGGTGTTGAAGCTGCTGGCGCGGCGCTTGATGCCATGCACCGTGTAGCCCTTCTCCAGCAGCAGCTCCGCCAGGTAGCTGCCGTCCTGGCCGGTGATGCCGGTGATCAGGGCCACCTTCGGCTGGTTCGGATCACTCATGGGGTCGAAGGGATGGAGGAGGCAAGCTTTTGGCTTGGGGCTGCCAGGTAACCCAGCAACAGGAAGCCAAGGTAGAAGAACAGGCCATCGGCATAGAGCAGGGGCTGGAACAGCCATTGCACCGTCAGGGTGAGCAGCAGCCCCGCCGCCACCAACGCTCCGGCCCGATCAGCCGGGGCGGAGCGTCGCAGGGCGGCGATCAGATGGCGACCGCCACGCCAGAGCAACGGCAGCATCGCCAGGAGAAGGGCGAGCATGGGCACAAACCCCACGCGGGCATAGATATCAAAAGCCACGTTGTGGAGCATCTCGCCGTGGGCTGCATCGAACGAGGCCATCGCCCCCTGGTGGCTGTCGAAGTAGTTGAAGTGGATCCGGTTACCGCCCCAGGGGAAGCCTGAGGCGGCGTGAAGGAAGCCACCAAAGCGATCGAAGCGCTCGTCATGGAGACGATCGGCGATCCGATTGAGCAGGGGGTGGACGTGCCAGAAGGCCCCCAGCAACGCAAGCAGCCCCAGGGCGGCCGCTGCCGCCACCATCCGATCAAGCCGCCGTCGCCAGGGTCCCTGGGCGGGCCAGGTGGCCGCCGCCACCGGCACGGCGCCGAGGGCCGCCACCAGCAGACCGATGCGGCCATGGAAGGCCACCACGGCCACGAGCCCGAGCACACCTCCCACGGCCATCACCAGCCCCAGCTGCCGCTGGCCGGATTGCCTCATCAGGAACAGGCCGGGCACAAACCAGCTGAGGGCCAACACGGCGTTCTGCTCGATCGAGCGCACGTTCACGGTGGGGGAACTGCCCCACGGTACGGCGATCACAGACTCAAAACGTCGGGCAAACAGGGCGTGGAGATCCCCGTCGCCGAGGCGTCCATGGGCCAACACGACCCAGACGTAGAGCAGACCCCCCAGTCCGTAGGCCAGCCACAGCCAGCCCATCCGTTGCCAGCTCCTGACAGCCGCCAACCGCACCCCCAGCACCAGACAGAGAGCCGGCAGAACGATCACTGACACCAGGTCCAGCAGTTCGGTGCCAGCGAGCCTCCAGAAGCCGAAGGCCACTGAGAGAGCCCCGTAGGCCAGGCCGAACAGCAAAAGCAGCAGGGAACTGCGTTTCAGCTCCGGCGTCAGCGGCGCCCGCGCGGAGCGGGTGGACCAGGCCAGGACGGCCAGGGTCAGGTAGAGCAACGTGAAGGCCTTGGGAAGGTGCAGGCCCATCAGGGCAAAGGCCACCTGCAGCGCCGCGTCCATCAGCCCACCGGCCCGCACTCCATTGAGAGTGCCTCCTCCAGGGCCTCCAGGTCCAGACGAAGTTGCCGCTGGTAGGGGTGGACCCGCAGATCAAGCTCAGCCGAGTCGATGGCGGCGGAACAGGGGAAGGGACGGATCAGGGCCCGCTGGAAGGTGTTGTAGAGCCCGCCCCCCAGGAAGGCCACCACCGGGTCATGGGCTGTGGACTGAAGTTCCAGCACCCGGTAGGGGCGGGTGCGGCAGAGCAGAGCGTTGAGCACCATTGATCCGTGCTCGCACCACAGCTGGCGAGCGTTGCGCAGACGCAGCAACAGCTCTTGGATTGGCAAACCGGTTGGGTCGAGCACCGTGTAACCGTGCCGTTCAAACACCCCGCGCACCTCAACCAGGTTGACGATGCGCTCGGGACGCAAAGACGTCAGCCACAATTTCTCGGGCGGCGGCAGATCGCCGGCAATCGACGCAAAGGCCTCGCCGGCCAGGGCTGCCCCCAACCGGTCGCGGGCAAGGGAGAGGTTTTGCCAGCTGCTCAGCCGCGGGAGCAGCAGGGCATCCTCCAGGCGCAGGTTGGCCTCCAGCCCTTGCTCCGGCAGCAGCAGCTCCAGGCTGCCTGGAGGACACAACCTGAGGAGCTGCTCGGCCCAGGCTGCCGAGGGGGCCATCACCAGCAGGCGTCTTCCACCCGCCGTCACGCGGGGATCGGAGGCGAACCAGAGGATCGCCCCCAGCTGATCGCCCACCCAGTGGCCGAAATGGCTCGTGAGGTGGGGAAAGACGGCATAGGCCCCCGCCAGGATTCGCTCCGGGCCGCCCAGCCGGCGACGGATGGTGTGGAACTGAATGCAGCGGTAGGCCGCGGCCTGGCTGCAGCTGGCTCCACCCACCAGGGTCCAGCTCTCGATGCTGGGATACCCGGGCAGGGGCGAGCTGCGGTAGGGATGGCTCACCAGCCGCGCCGGGCCAGGGGGCGCCAGGGGCAAGCGATCGAGATTGAGAATCGTCTGTTCGGCTGTGACGAGGGCAGACGGGCCGAAACCCAAGGGGCGCAAGCGGTGGCGAAAGCCCAGCAGGCCAGTATCGGCTGCGCGCAGCCACAGCTCGCGCACGGTTGTACCGATCCAGGGAGGCAGCCGGCTCACCAATAACAGCCCCCATCCACCTGGGCCGCGCCGATCGGCGTCTCCTCCGGCGAGGGCCTGACCCAGGAGGAATTCATCAAAGCGGCAAAGCGGGGCATGGTCTCCCAGCGGCGGCCACGGATGCCGAACAGCAGCTGCAGCGCACCCCCCAGGTGTACGACCGGCCGGCCCATGGCCTTGATCGCCGCCGCCAGTGGTAGGCCGTAGGCACCACACCCCAGCAGGGCCACATCGAACTCCAGGGCACTGGTGCGGTCCACCAGGTCATCGAGAGCAGCGCCCCAGCTGGAATACCCGTCGCGGGCACCACCGAGGGTCAAGGGCGGACGCAGGGTGAGCAGCTCAAACTCCGGCAGTACCTGCGAATCGGCGAACAACTCCCGACGATGGGCCAGCTGACGCTCCATGCTGATGGCGAAGGGATGCACCACCAGGACCCGCCGGCCGGCCAGCGTGGCCGTCCATGGTGCCTTCAGCCACCAGGGTTCAAGGGCCGCCAGGGAGCAACGCTGAGGCAAGGGAACGAGATCAGCCACCAGCCGAGCCTGATGGGGACTGTCCCAGGCGGCCAGCAGATCCACCGCGCCCAGGGCGGCTTGCATGCGCTCCGCCGCCCTCTCCAGACTGCCGGCATCAAGGGGGAACATCCCCGCGTTGCGGTGGGCCTCCCGCAGCGTGACCCGACTGAAGCATCCCGGACGCCAGCGGGCTTCGCCCATCAGGCGGGCCTCCACCGAGCCCAGCCGGCCCACCAGCACGGGGCGCCGGGCTTGGAGCGCTGCCGAGATCCAGCGGCCCGCCTCCCCATCGGACAGCACCCCGTCGAAGGCCCGGGGAAAACGGAGGCGATCCCAGCGGGCGGCCAGCCGGCGGCCCCGTTCCTTCACGGCGTGTTTCATCCCCCAGAAGTGCTCACTCATGGCTCCAGCAGCCGGGCGTAGAGGCCCCTGTGGGCCGCCGCCACCGCGGCGGGGCGCCAACTGGAAAGCCGCTCCGGTGATGCCACCAGACCGGGGGTGTCGAGGCACCAGGCGAGGCCCTGGGCCAGGTGCTGCCAATCAAAGGGATCGGCCAGGTAACCATTGACCCGGTGCTCCACCAGGTCGGCCATGCCCCCCTGGCGAAAGGCGACCACGGAGGTGCCGCAGGCCAGGGCCTCACTGGCGGACTGGGGCAGGTTGTCGAGGCGGGAGGGCACGACCACCACGTCCGCGGCGGCATAGGTGAGGGCAAGGCTGAGGTCGTCCTGGAGCCGGCCAAGGAAGCGGATAGGCAGAGCCAGGTTCGGCGGATCGTTGGGGGCGGGTTGGCCCAGCACCACCGCCTCCAGCTCCGGGCGCTCCGTCGCCAGGCGCGCCAGAGCTGGCACCAACAGATCCCAACCCTTGCGCGGATCCTCCCCGCCACCGAGGGCCCCGAACAGCACCACCTGCCGCTCGGCGGGCCAGCCCAGCAGCTGCCTGGCCTGGGCACGGGGAATCGGCCGGTAGAGCTCAGGGACGGCGTTGGCAAGCACTGTGCACGGCACCCGGGCGAACAGGGCAGAAGCCCGGGCCTGATCAGCCATCCAGCGGCTGGGGGCGATCAGGTGCAAACGAGGCAACAGCTGCGCCCAGGCCCGCCGCTTGCGTTGCCACACCCACCGATCCAGATCCAACCCCCGTCCACCAGGCGACCGATTTCCCCGCAGGTAACCCTCCTCGAAGCGCCGATCGGCCGCCGCCGATGGGTAGTGCTCGCTGCCACAAAAGGGCCAGGTGTCGTGCAGGGTCCAGACCACAGGCCCCCGCAGCCGGCCGATGGCCTCGATCGAGAGGAACTCGTCCTGGATCCAGTGCAGATGGAGCAGATCGGCCCCGGCCCGGTTCAGCTCCCGATCGAGCCTGGAGGGCAGGGCGGCCACGGAATGGGTGACGGGGTTGCCGCTGCGCTGGGGTTTCTGCAGCCACCAACTGGCGGTGCTGCGCAGCAGGGCCAGGGCCTGGCGGGGCTTGGAGCTGGGAGCTTGCACCCAGGCATCACCGCTGGTGGCTAGCGCCACCCGCAGGCTGCTGTCGACTCCTGCATCCCGCAGGGCTCGGTGAAGGCGGAACGTGGCGCGGGCCGCCCCCTGGCCGCCGTCGTAGGTGGAAAGCTGCAGGACCCGCATCTCAGCGCCAGCCCACCAGCCGCAGGGCCTTGCGGCCCTTGCGGACCAGCTCCGCCCGGCGGGAGCGTCGATAGAGGCGCCGGAACGTATCGGCATCTCGGAGGCGGTCGGCCTGGATCACGGCGGGATGCGCCAGCGGCAGGGACAGGCTGCCCCGGGGCCCCAGGGGGGAGGTTTCATCCAGGGTGTGCGTGGCTTCTGTGTGGAAGCCGATGTTCTCCACCAGCTCCACCGCCGGCAGGCAGGTGAGATAGCCCTGCTGCCAGCAGCTCAGCTGCCACACCATGTCCCAGGTGTCGATCGTGCCGGCCGCCAGCTGATCCAGCCAGGGGCCCCACACCCGCGCCAGGGGCGCCCCGCCCAGGTGCCCTAACCAGCCCTGATCCCGGAAAACAGGCCAGCCAGCCAGGTCGGCGTCGTAGTGACGCCATGCCCGTCGCCAGGTGGCCCAACCCCACACATGGGCATAGATCGAGAAGCGATAGCTACTGCCATCGGCGGGTGGCTGGCGCTGGTGGTTGTTGGCGGCGATGGCACCAATGCGCTCGTCGTCCCGGTAGCGCACCAGCAGGTCCTGGGCGTAGGGGAAGAAGCTCAGGTCCGGCAGGATGTCGTCCTCCAGGATGATCCCCTCCTCCTCCTGCTCGAAGAACCAGTCGATCGCACCGCTCACGCCTGCGCGGCAGCCCAGGTTGGTCTCCCGCAGCAGGGTGTGAAGCCGGCAGGGCCAATCAATCGCTTCCTGCACCAGCCGCCGCACTTCAGCGCAGAGGGCTTCCTCACCAGGCCGACCTGGCCGGGGTCCATCGAAGGCCACATAGAGGCGCTCGGGCCGCAGGGTTCGCAGCACCGACAGCACCCGAGCCGTGGTGTCAGGCCGGTTGAAGGCAATCAGCAGGATCGGCACCGGACCACTCATGGGCTCAGCAGGTAGCCGACGCCATAGCCAACGCTGAGCAGGGCTGCCCCCCCCAGCCACAGCAACCGCGGCACTGCCTTGGGGCTGGCCAGCAGGGCCAACAGCGCCAGGGCGGACAGGTCGATCCAGACCCGGGTGTAATCGGGAAAGCGGGCCAAGATCTGTGTGCTGGTGCAGAGGGCAGGGAGCAGGTAGCAACCAGCGGCCAGGCGCAGCCATCTGTTGGTTGTTCCCCGCCAGGGCACAAGAGCCAGCACTACTAGCGTTCCCAACCACAGCACAAAGCAGAGCCCATCAAACAACCACTCCACAATCCCGAGTTCCAAACCCGGCAAAGGAGCAAACCCGAGTAGTTGGGCAGCCTTGCGCAGGATGCCAGCAAAAGGCCAAGTGAAGTGGAGGCTGGCCAGGGTCCCATCGGCGGTGGAGGGGAAGCGGTGGCGCAGCCAGGCCGTCCAAGCCAGTAGGGGCAGGGGCGCAAGGGCGAGGGGAAGGATCCAGCGCCACCGGCGCTCTGAGAGGGCAGTCAGCCCAGTGGCGGCCCATGCCAACAGGCTGGTTTCACGGCTCAGGAGGGCCGCCGTGAGGCTGGGCCCAAGACGATCGAGCCGCCCCTGAAGGACGCCTACAGCCGCAGACAGCAACAGCGTGGTGGCCAGCAGATCGGCCGTATCGAGACTGAGGGTGATCCAGAAACCCGGGAGAGCCAGAATGGCTAGGCCCCACTGGGGGGAGCGTTGATGCAACTGGGCCCATTGGGACACCAGGGCCCCGGCGCAGCCCATGCAGACCACGTTCAACAGCCCCAGCGTCCAGATGATCAGACGGGGCTGTCCGAACCCCAGCATCCAGGCCAGGAGGGGATAGAGCAGACGCTTACCCCGGTAAATCGGGTTGTCGAGGGCTGCCGTAGTGCTGGGATCACGCTGGAACGGATCCAGCGCCAGGGATAGGTATTGCTGGCCATCGTTGCCTCGCTTGCCCGGCAAGATCACAACCTGTTGGCCATGCAGCCGGGGCGACACGGGGAGCTGATCGCCGATGCGTGCGAGGCCAGTGGGATTGCCTTGGTATTTGCCAAACACCACCAGAAACCACACCAGGAAGGCCAGCACCCCCGCCAACAGACCGACGGATGCAGGCCCGTGGCGCCAGTGGGAGGGCGCAGTGTTTGCCTCCATCAACCAAGGTTACGCTCGGGGACAGATCGTGGATCAGCAATGAGCAAGCGCCCACTGGTCATCACGACAGCCTTTTCCTATGAACCTAGCGACCTATGGCCTCTTCTCCACTCGTTGCACCAGTTTGTACCGACAGCTGACGTCCTGGTTCTGACATCAGAGGACGATCTACCCATATTGGCGCCTCTCAAAAAGATCTTCCCAAGGCTCAGCCTCGAAACGGTGGCGCACCCTCCCCAGGTGATCCATGGCAAGTTTGCCGTACCCCGAAAGCTGGCCGCACGAACCAAGCGCTGGTTCAGAAGACGTCAGCAAAACCTTCTGCAACACCCCAGCATTGCCATTGAAGAAGCCAGGCTGCTTGGGCTGAGCACGGCTCAAGCCCATTTCCTGATCCGCCGTTTCTTCTGGGCACGCGAGCGGTTGACCCAAAACCGCTGGTGTGATCATGACCCGGTAATGCTCTGTGACGTAAGGGATGTAGTGGTGCAAGGCAACCCATTCGCAAGCATCAATAACTGCTTGATCACCGGTGAAGAATTTGGGCTGTTTGACCACTGCGCCATGAATCGTCGCTGGATCCGTAGGGCTTACGGAGCAGAAATGGAGCAAGCATTGTGCGGGCGTCCAGCCCTCTGCGCTGGAGTGGTGATGGGATCGCGGGAGCAGGTGATTCTCTATCTTGATCTCTTCTGCACAGATGCGCTAGCGATCATGCATCGACACCGCACAAGCTGCCTTGAAAATCTAGATCAAGCAGTTCACAATAAGATCCTGCGCAGTCCTTCAGCTTTGCAGTTGTCGATCAGTGCAGTCAATGGCCCCATCGCCACAGTGGGCTGCGTACCTGCCGAAGATATTCGAGTGCCTGAAGGACCGGAACCGGTCCAAATACTGAGTCGGGTGCCCGCGGTGATCCACCAGTACGACCGACGCGTCGAGCTGGTACGACACGTTCAGAGCCGACATGGCCTTGGATCAACAACGGACCTCACCCCTTGAGAGCCCCAAGCACCCGCCACCTGCTCCTCCCCCTAGCCGCTTCCGCCCTGGCGCTCTTGGTGTGGCTGCCACTGGGGGGGGCCGGAGTACCCCTGGACACCCCCGATGGCTTCCTGCACCTGGGCTGGGCGGTGGGCTGGGCACGCCAGGTGGCCGGGGGCTGGTGGTGGCCCGAATGGAGCGATCTGAACTGGGCTGGAGCCGGCACCTTTGCGCTCGCCATCTACCCTCCCCTGTTCCGACTGCTGGTTGGTCTGCCTCTTCTGACAGGCGTTCCGGCCGACATTGCCCTGGCGGGTGCCTTGCTGGTCGTGTTGCTGGTCAATGCCGCAGGGGGGCTCGCCCTTGCGAAGGTGTGGCTTCGGCCTGGGGGCTGGCGATGGCTACTGGTGATTAGCGCCACGCTGAACCCCTATCTGTTGGTGAATGTGTATGTACGAGGAGCCTGGCCTGAGGCCCTGGCACAGGGCTGGCTTTGGTGGCTCGCGGTGGGCCTGGTGGGCATCCATCACCAAAGGCATTGGGCGCTGTGGATCACGGCCATGGCCATCTCCGGGGTGGTGTTGAGCAACTGGAACGCGGCCCTGCTGCTGTTCATCCTTTGGGGGGTAGGTGCCGTCGGCCTAGCCGCAAGCCGAAAATGGCCCTTGCTGATGAAGTGGCTGCTGGGATTGCTACTGGGGCTGGCTGTGACAGCACCGTTCTGGCTGCCGGCGCTGCTGATGCTGAAAGGTGTGCGGCCACCCATCCCGGCGGGATTGTTTCCAGGAGAGTTTTTCCTGGCTGGCGAGGCTGGTGTTGGAAGCTTCGCCCAGCTGCTTTGGATCCAAGCGGTTGTCCTAGGCCTATTGATCGTGGCGCGTTGGCTGGCCTGGGGGCATCGCAGCGGCTGGCTGGGGGTTTGGGGGCTCGCCATCGCCTTGCTTGGACTTGCCTTGATGCTCCCCATCAGCCAACCGGTCTACGGCCTGGTGCCCCCCCTACAGCGCATCCAGTTTCCGTGGCGTTGGCTGGGCCCAGCCTGGTTTGGCAGCCTGCTGTGGCTCTGCTCCCCAGGCGCCCGAGCCGTGGGCGCTAATGCTCAGGGAATTTGGCGTCGACTCCTATTGACTCTGGTCTGCGCAGCCGCCGGTGCCGGCTGGTTTGATGCTCTCTGGCGTTTCCGCACCAACCTGGTGGGCCATGCCCCCGCTTCCGAGGACCGACACGCCTTGATGAAGCTACTGGCCTGCGATCCACTGGAGCCCTGTCCCGAGGGGATCGCTGCCCTGCCCGTCCATGGAGAGCTGGCCAAGCGGTTCGCAGCGTTGCCGGATGGGCGCATCGCTTTGGCTGGCGTACCGGATTACAGCCCGGCCGGAATCCCCGAAGGGTCCTGGCAGAAGCGGCTGCAAACCTTCTGGGTGCCAACCTGGCCCCAGGCGAGCTGGGCCCGGTTCAGTGGGAAGGGTTCGGTGACGATCCTGAGCCATAGCCCTCGCCAGCGGACATTGCTGGTGCAGGCGATGTCCCCAGGCACGCTGCGGCTGATGCAGTGGGCCCATCCACAGTGGCGCGTGCAATTGCGCCAAGCGAACGCCATTTCTGGCCCTTGGAGCGCCCCCATTGCCGCAGGTGCCCGTGACGCCGATGGCTGGATCTCGATCCCCGTCAACACCGGCCGCTGGGAGGTGGCCCTCACCTACGGGCAGTCCCGCTGACCCCCATCGCCTCTTGTCCATGAACGACTCAGACCCGCGTCCGGAACATCCCCGGCTGAGCGCGGTGGTGCCGTTCCTGAACGAGGCCGCCAACATCCCCGCGCTGATGGCGGAACTGGAACGGGCCCTGGGGGCCCTCGGCCTCCCCTACGAGCTGGTGCTGGTGGACGACGGCAGCCGCGATGGCTCCCTGGAGGTGCTGCAGAACACCCTGCATCGGCACCCTGGCCTGAACGCCACCGTGATCAGCCTGTCGCGCAACTTCGGTAAGGAGGCGGCCCTCACCGCCGGCATGGAGGCGGCCAGGGGGGATGTGGTGGTGCCGTTGGATGCGGACCTGCAGGACCCACCCGAGCTGATCGGCGCCCTGCTGGAGCAATGGCGGGCCGGCTACGACGTGGTCTATGCCGTGCGACGCCAGCGGGCCGGCGAGAGCTGGTTCAAACGCTTCACCGCCTATGGCTTCTACCGGCTGATGGGGCGGCTCAGCGCCACCGCCATCCCCGCCGACACCGGCGATTTCCGGCTGATGGACCGCTGCGTGGTGCAGGCGCTGCTGCAGCTGCCGGAGCGGAGCCGGTTCATGAAGGGCCTGTTCGCCTGGGTGGGCTTCCGCCAGACGGCGGTGACCTACGACCGGGCACCCCGCCGAGGAGGGCGCACCAGCTGGAACTACTGGAAGCTCTGGAACTTCGCCCTCGACGGCATCACCTCCTTCAGCCGGCTGCCCCTGCAGGTGCTCAGCTACGGCGGCGTGGCCACCGCCCTGGTGGCCCTGCTGTACGGCAGCTGGATGGTGCTGCGCACCCTGGTGTTCGGCATCGATCTGCCGGGCTACGCCTCCCTGATGACCGCTGTGCTGTTCCTGGGCGGCATCCAGCTGATCGGCCTCGGGGTGCTCGGGGAGTACCTGGGCCGGGTGTTCGATGAGGTGAAGGCACGGCCCCTGTATCTGGTGCGGCGCCGCTGGCGCCAGAACGGCTGGGATTGAGCTCTTGTCGGGGCCATGCCCTGGCCATCAGCCCATCAGGCCCTCGATCACGGCCCGGGTCTGGGCGCCCGTGCGTTCCCAGCTGAACGCCGCCGACCGCTCCAGACCCGCTGCCCGCAGGCGAGCCCGCAGGCCGCCATCGCCCACCAGGCGGGCCAGGGCAGAGGTGAGGGCTGGCAGCGAAAGGGGATCGGCCAGCAGGGCGGCCTCCCCAGACGCTTCCTGCAAACCAGAACCCGGCGAGGTGAGCACGGGGGTGCCACAGGCCATGGCCTCCAGCACCGGCAGGCCGAACCCCTCCCACAGGGACGGGTACACGAAGGCCAAGGCCCCCCGGTAGAGGTCGGGCAGCTGGGCGAAGGGCACGTAGGGCAGAAACAGCACCCGATCCGTCAGACCCCGCTCCGCCACCAGCCGGCGCAGGCGCAGGGTCTCGGTGGGGTGGGGCTTGCCAGCCAGCACCAGCCGCAGCTCCAGGTGCCCCAGCCTTTCGAAGGCCCGGATCAGGCGCTCCAGATTTTTATGGGGATAGGCCTCTCCCACGTGCAGCAGGTAGGGAGCCCCCGGGGGCACCAGGCCCGCCAGGTCCGGCAAGGCCCCGGCCGAGGCCAGACGGAAGCTCTGGCGGTCGTAGCCGAGGGGAACAACGCTGATGCGGCTCTCCGGGATGGCCGTGGCTCGGATGATCTCAGCGGCCGTGTAGAGGGAGTTGGTGAGGACGTGGCGGCAGGAGCGCAGCAGCGCCGGCACCCAGCTGCGGAAGTAGAGGCTCTGCAAGGAGGCCTCAGGGTGGGTCAGGGAACGCAGGTCGTGGACCATCACCACTTGGGGCACCTGCTGGGGGCCCAGGTAGCCCTCGGGGGCAGGGGTGAAGATCAGGGAGGCGCCGGAGCGGGCCGCCAGGCGGGGTAGACGCACCTGGGTCCAGGCCAGCCGCCGCAGCCGCTCCAGCCCACCCCCAGACCCGCCGCCCTGTACCAGCCGGTGGGGCAACTGCCGCAGGGCCGGCAACACTCCCTCGGCGTACACCCCAATGCCTCTGGGCTGCGCCAGAACAGGCCGGTAGTTGAGCAGCAGCATCAGGCCAGGCCGATCAGCCGCCGGCGAAGGTACTTAGCCCAGTTGAGCGCCCAGCAGCCCGCGCTGGGCCCCCAGCCCAGGTGGCGCCGCTGGGCCCGGAAGGTCTCAGCGAAGACCTGGGGGATGCAGGTATGGCTCAC
Organism: Synechococcaceae cyanobacterium ELA445; assembly: GCA_037134455.1. Lineage (GTDB taxonomy): Bacteria > Cyanobacteriota > Cyanobacteriia > PCC-6307 > Cyanobiaceae > ATX-6F1. Next base: position 27,462 of record JBAXME010000006.1, read on the forward strand.
CCCGCCCTGCACCACCTTGAGGATCGAATCGCTGCTGTGCACCGTGCGCAGATCGGGTGGCAGCCGCAGCAGCCACTCGTAGTCGGCGCAGATGCGGAAGCTGGCATCAAAGGGCCCGACGCGCTCAAACAAGGAACGGCGCAGCAGCATGCCGGGATGGGCGATGGTCATGGACTGGCGCATGCGCTTCCACTGCCAGGGGCCGCCCCAGTGGCGCAGCAGGCGACCCCGGCGGTCGTGGTAGGCGTTGCGGGCGGTGATCAGGTCGGCGCCGGAGGCCGTGAGGGCGGCGATGCGGGCCAGGCTGGGGGCATCCACGAAGGTGTCGTCGGCGCCGATGAAGCTCAAATAGGTGCCGCTGGCCAGGGTCAGCCCCCGATTCCAGGCGTCGTAGATGCCGGTGTCGGGCTGGCTGCTCCAGTGAATGATCTGGTGGGGATGCTTCAAGCGGTACGCCGCCACCCGTTCGGCGCTGCCGTCGCTGGAGGCGTTGTCGAGCAGCAGCAGCTCCCAGTCGCCGTAGGTCTGCTGGGCCAGGCTGCCGAGGAAAGCGTCGAGCTGGTCGGCGCAGTTCCAGGTGGCCACCAGGATCGAGAGGGTGGGGGCCATGGGGAGGCTGCTGGACCCGGATAATCGCATCATGCAACCCACCCGCCTGCTGCTGCTGGCCGACACGTCGGCCCCGGAAGCCCTGGGCAGCAAGTTCCTGCGGGGAGCCTCCGCCGCCGGCCTCGATCCGGCGCCGGAGGCGGGGGAGCTGGCGGTGGCCTACAGCTCCCCGGCCCTGGCCTTCTCGCCGTCCATGGCCCGCCTGCGTGGAAAGGTCTTCTACCGGGTAGCGGACCGGCGCAGCTGGGAGTGGTGGGGCTTCCAGCGCAGCTTGCTGGAGCGGATCGAGCGCCTTCGCCCTCGGCTGGTGGTGGTGACGGGCATCCTGCCCCTTGCCCCCAGCGTGTTCACGGCGGTTCATCGCCACGGTGGCCGCATCGTCAATTACCTCACCGACGACCCCTGGAACCCAATCCACCGCCGCCGCTGCTTCCTCGCCAACCTGCCCCTCTACGACCACATCTTCAGCACCAAACAGGCCCTGCGGCAGCGGCTGGAGCTGGCCGGCACCCCCAGCACCAGCTGGCTGCCCTTCGCCTACGACCCCGCCCTGCACCACCCGCCCGCCACGGCCCAGGGCACCAAGGAGGGGGAGGCGTGCGAACAGGTGGACGTGGCCTTCGTGGGCACCGGGGCACCGGAGCGGCTGCCCTGGTTAGCGGCCCTGGCGGACCTGCCGGGCCTGCGCCGGCGGATCCACGGCAACGGCTGGAGCTCCCTGGCCACCCCGGGCTGGGAACGGAACGAAGCGGTCACCGGAGAGCACTACATGCGGGCGATCGCCGGCCCCAAGGTGGTGCTGGGGCTGCTGCGCCAGGCCAACGGGGACCTCTCCACCGATCGGTCCTACGAAATCGGCGCCATCGGCGGCTGCGGCCTCTATCAAGACTCCTCAGAACACCGGGAACTCCTGGGGGACTATCCGGAGGTGGGCTTCTTCCGCAACCCCCGGGAGCTGCGGGAGCGGGTGCAGCAGGTGATGGCGGATCCAGGACTGCAGAAGGTGCTGCGCCAACGGGGGGCGGAAGCCTTGCAGCGCCCAGGGCACACCTACGCCGACCGACTGCGATCGATCCTGGAATGGGCCGAAGGCCCGAACCCATGAACATCACCATCGTGGTGGGGGGCCGCTGGCATGCCTTCGACCTAGCTCGCGAGCTCCACCGCCACGGCCACCTGCACCGGCTGATCACCAACTACCCCCGCTGGTTCGTCAAGCGCTGGGGGATTCCCCCTGAGCGGGTGGTGAGCCTGCCACTCACCTTCTGGCTAGTGAAGCTGATCTACAGGATCGGAGGGGAGGCCCTGATGATGCGCTGCCAGTGGGCGGTGCACCGCTGGTTCGCCAGGCGGGCCGTGGCCCACTTGGAGGGCAGCGAGTTGATCCACGGCTGGTCCCAATGGAGTGAGCCCTCGCTGCGGTGGGCCCAGGAACGCAGCATCCCCACGGTTCTGGAACGCTCCTCGGCCCACATCCTTGAGCAGAGCCGCCTGCTGCGCAAAGAACATGCCCGCCTGGGCCTCACCTGGACTGAAACCCACCCCCGCATTGAGGCGATGGAGCTGCGGGAGTATGGGTTCGCCACAGCCGTGGTGGTGCCGAGCTTGTTTGTAGAACGGTCGTTTTTGGAGCGGGAGTTCCCCCGCAAGCGTCTGTTCCGCAACACTCTGGGTGTGGACCTCAGCCACTTCAAGCCCCCGACTCAGCCGCCGCCGGCCCCTGGAGATGGCGGTCTGCGGGCGATTTATGCGGGCTCCCTATCGGTGCGCAAGGGAATCCCCGATCTGCTGGAGGGTTTTGCCGCCGCAGCCCTGCCGAACGCCCGCCTCAGGTTGGTGGGTGGCGAAACCCCTGAGCTGGCCGAGCTACTGGCCAGGCAACCCGCCAATGTGGAGCGCCTCGGACACCGGCCCCAGGCCGAATTGGTGGAGCACTATGGCCAAGCCCACTGCTTTGTGATGGCCTCGACTGAGGAGGGGATGGCGATGGTGCAGCTACAGGCCCTGGCTTGTGGTCTTCCTCTGATCTGCACCACCAACACCGGCGGCGAGGATCTGCTCCGGCTGGGCGGCGAAGAACCTCAGGATCGGCCCCAGGGGGTTCAGGAATTCGCCGCCGGATTCCTGGTGCCGATCCAGGCCCCAGAGGCCATTGCCTGGTGCCTGCGGCAGTTGGCGGAGCGGCCCGGTCTGTGGGAACTGCAGCGGCAAGCAGCTCTCCAACTCGCCGCTTCTGAGCTGAGCTGGCAGGCCTATGGCGAGCGGGCGATCGCCTACTACCGCAGCCTGTTGGCTCACGGCAAGGCGGGGGCGACGCCATGACCGCCGAGCCTTCGGATCCGATCACGATCCTGTTGCCGGTCTACGGCCGGGCCGATCTGCTGGAACCTGCCCTGGCCAGCGTGCTCGCCCAGACCAGCTCCGCCTGGCGGCTGCTGATCGCCGACGACGGCTCCGATGAAGCCACCCAGAGATTCCTGGAGGCCTGGACGATCCAAAACGATGGGGAGCAGGTGCAATGGATGCGGAGAGAACAGAACCTGGGGTTGTTCGCCAACCTCAACTTGGCCATCAGCGAAGCAGCAACGGATTGGGTGCTGCTGCTCTGCAGCGACGACCTCCTGCTGCCCTCTGCGGTGGCCACCCTCCTGGAGGCCCGGCACCAATGGCCGGAGGCGGGCCTGATCTTGTCCACGTTCGACTCGATCAACGCCGACGGCAGCCCACGACCCGCCGACAGCGCCTGGCACCACGACCAAGTGAGCCGCAGGACGGCCTTGATTCCTCCGGAGAGGTTCCTCCCTGCCCTGCTGGAGTTGGGCAGCCTCAACGGCAACCTCACTGGCATGGCCTTCAGTCGCTCGCTCTGGCAGCAGGCCGGTCCGTTCCGAGACAACTGGCGCCACGCCGCCGACTGGGAGTGGTTGATCCGGGCCGCCGAGACTGGGTCCGTGCTGCTCAGCAGGGTGCCCATCGCCCAGGTGCGCACCCATCCTGCCCAGCTCTCCAATGCCAACCGAACCAGCGGCCATGAACTCCAGGAAGTGACCGAAGTGGTGGCGAAACTCCACCATCACAGGCTCCTGGCCAACGAGCCCCGTCGCCATCGCTGGGCCGCCCATGTCATGCAGTTCCACCTCTGGACCCTGCTCAAGCGGCTGGGCCGGGGCGATTTCGAGGCCCTCCGGCCGACCCTGGGGCCGATCCACAGTTCGGCGGGCCTCATGCAAACTGGCCTGGCTCTGCTGGCCTGGTTCCCTCAACGATGGCGCAGACACCGCAAAGGCACCTCCCGCTGAGTCCCGGGACCAAGGGCGCTGACCAGCTTGAACAGCTGCTCGGACCTGCGGTGGTCCTGATCCAGCCGGCCGTCGCACTGCTCGCCGCCACGGTTCTGTGGATCCTGATCTCCCTGCTCACGGGCCGCTGGCTGGCCCTGGCCTGGTGCAGTTGGTCGTTGGTGCTGCTGGCCACGGCCGTATGGCTTGAGCGTCCCTGGATCAATCGCCTGCCCCTGCCGCCCCTGACGGTGCTCACCCTTGTGGGCTTCATGCGATGGGGGCTCGGCGGTTTATTTCTGGTAGCCGCCGGCAGCCAAGTGCGGGCCGACGTGCTGCCCTGGACCCGGGCGCTGGAGCCCACCCAGGCCCTCTGGGGATTCCTGTCGACAGCCATCGTGGCTGTGGCCCTGCTCAACCGCCCAAAGCTGCTTCAACTGGATCCTGCGCCGATCAGCGCAGCCCTCCAGCGCCGGTTGCCCCTGCTTGTGCTGCTGCTCGCCTTGTTCAGTGTTGGTTACCTGCTGGTTGGGGTGATCTCTGGAACCCTCGACCGCAGCAACGTCAACTACGTCCACTGGACCATCCGGCTCTGGCGGGCCGACACGGTGTTTGTGCCCTTCCTGCGCCTCAAGGACCTCTTCTATCTGCTATTGCCCCTAGGGATCCAGGCGTGTCTGATTCCATCCCAGACCGACTCAGGGGGAAGCCCCCGGCGCTGGCTAGCGCCGCTGCTGATCCTGCTCACCCTCGTTTCGTTGGTTCTGGGGGGACTCACCGGTGGCCGGGGGTTGCTCCTGGCACCACTGGCGTTGCTGCTGTTCGGCCTCTGGATGACGGACCTGCGGGCCCGCACGATCCGCTGGCTGTTTCTGGGCTTTCTGGTGTTCACCCTGGCCTTCATTCCCCTGATGGGAGCCCTGCGGGACACACCCAGCTTCCAGGCCACCAACTCCCAGAACCTTCTGGGGCGCATGGAAGTGATCGCCCAGAGCGCCTCAGCCGCCAGACCAAAGGGGGAGCAGCTGTCGGTGATCGGCAGGGACCTTTTCCCCTCCAGTGATCCATACCTGTTCCAGCCCCCTGGCTCCCTGCAGCAGCCCGCCGGCTGGAGAAGGCTGCAAGCTTTGCTCTTCCTTTGGGTGCCCAAGCACCTCTATCCCAACCGGCCGGAAATCAACGACGGCCACCTGATTGCCAAAGAGATCATGGGCACACCGATGGCGGGAACCGTGCGCGGCAAGCACGTGTGGTTCCCCAACGTGAGCTTCGCCGGCGATCTCTACTGGCGATTCCGCTGGAGCGGGGTGGTGATCGGTTCACTGCTGTTCGCCTCCTTCTATGCCCTGCTCAGTCGCCTCTGGTATCGGTGGGCCTCCCTGTCGGGTTCGCTGTTCGCCTTCCTGATCGCCGTTTACCCCGCCACCTTCTTCAACGGTGTGCCGTTGCGGTCGTTGTCGGAGACGGTGTGGAACTGGTTCTGGGACTTCCCCAAGTACCTGCTGGCGTTGGTGGTGTTGGCCTGGTTAGTGGAACGGCTTTACCCCCTAGTGCTGCGGACTACGGTGGCGCCCACGCGCCGATAAGCTGGGAGGATGAGTCAGCGCTCCGAGCTGCCCAAGATCTCGCTGTTGCCCCACCGCTCCGATGCCCGGCTAGCGGAACTGATCGCCCGCCAGGTGCTGTCCCGCTACCCCAGTGGTTCCGTGCTGGACATCGGCTGCGGCGATGGGGTGGTGGGCCGCTGGCTGCCGAAGGTGACCACTTACAGGGGTCTGGATCTGGCGGATGCCTGTATCTACGACCAGAGCCACGACAACCCTTCGATCCGCTACGTGGATCCCGCCCAGTTGGAGCAGGTGCTGCAGAGCGAAGGGCAGTTCGACACCGTCCTGCTGTTGGACGTACTCGAACACACCCGCCGCTTCACCCCCCTGTTCGAGCAGGCCCTAGGCCAGGCCAAACGCCACGTGGTGGTCAGCCTGCCTAATGAGCTCTTCTTCTTCGACCGGCTGCGCTATCTGGGTGGCAGGGAGATACCCGCTCACAGCCTCGACCTTGTGCCCCAACCGGAAGGTTTCAAGCACCAGTTCATGATTAACATCGCCAAGGCTAGGGCCCTCTTGGAGCAGGTGGCTGCGCCCGCCGGCTTCGATCTGGTGGAGGAGGTGCAGCAGCCGCTGGTGGCTAAGCAACCCCTGCTCCAACCCCTGTTGGCCGGCCTGCGGGCAATTGGTTCGGCCCAGCTCTGGAGCATGGGCAGCATCTTCGTGTTCGCTCGCCGTTGATAGCCTCCTGGCACCCGAAACCCTTGATCTGAGCCCTCCTACCCTTCGTGCCGGGTTCCTGCACCTGCTGGGGGGTTCCGTGGTGGGGAGGGGATTGGGGTTTGCCCTCAATCTGCTGCTCAGCCGCAGCCTGGGACCAGAAAATCTGGGGCTCTTCAGCCTCATACTCACCACTACCCAGACCGTGGAGTTGACGGTGCGGGGCGGGGTGGACTACGGCATCACCTGCGCCCTCACCGGGCCCGGTGCGGCGCTGGCGGCCGAGCGCCAGGGTGAGATTGCCCACACCGCCCTGCGCGTGGTGCAGCTGGCCACCGCCGTGGTAGTGCTGAGCCTATGGCTTTGGGTGATGCCAGGCGGCGGCCTTTTGCCCCGCAGCCTGCCGCTGGAGCGGGGAACCTTGGTGCTGGCCCTGGTGGTGATCAGTTCTCTGGAAACCCTCTCGGCCCTGCAGTGGGACCTGCTGCTGGTCAAAGGTCGCACCGCGGCCCTTGCCCTGCGCCAGGGCGTGTTCGCCCCCGGCAAACTGCTGGCGGCCTCACTCGGGGCCCTGGTGGGGGGCATCGGCGGTGCGCTGGTGGGGTTCGCGGTAGTGGTGGCGGTGCAGGGGAGTTGGCTGCGACAGCGCTGCAGGCGTCTGTTGCCGTGGCCCAGCCAGAGCCATTTCGAGCTGGCCATCGCTGTCGATCTGGTGCGCCAGGGGATTCCCCTCTACGCCACCAACCTGATGGCCTCGCTGGTGTTTCTGCCACTGCTGGCGGGGGTGGCCCGAGACCAGGGGCTAGCGGAGGTGGGCTTCCTGCGGGTTGGGCAGATTGTGGTGCAGCTCTTCACCCTGCTGCCAGGGGCTCTGGTGCCGGTCTTGTTCGTGCGCCTGCGGGAAAGCGAGCACCTCCACGAGCAAACCCGAGGCATCGAACGCTCCCTGCGGCTGCTGTGGTGGAGCGGCCTGGTCTGCTTGGTGCTCTACCTGCTGCTAGATCGCTGGGTGGTGCCCCTCTTCTTCGGGGCCGCCTTCCTGCCTTCCCTGCAGGCCACCCGGGTACTGGTGCTGGCGGCTGTGGCTGAGTCCCTAAGTCAGGTACTCCACCAGCCCCTGCTGGCCTCCCGTCGCACCGGCCTGTTTTTGCTGACCCAGAACGGTGCGGCCCTGCTCGCGGCAGGGGCGGGAGCCCTGCTGATCCCGCGGCTGGGGGTGGGGGGATTCCTAGTGGCGAAGCTGGTGTTTGCCCTGGTGCCGCTGCTCACCTATTTCGCCGTGGCCCAGAACGGATTCAACGCCGCTGCGCCGCTCTGGCGCCACCTGGTGCTCACCCTGGCGCTGCTGCCCCTGTGCTGGTTGCCAGACCAAGGGAACAACGCTTACGCCGCATGGGAACCGATGGCCCTGCTGGTGGCCCTAGGGCTGCTGGCCATTGATGGCTGGCCGCTGCGGCGCTGGGTGGGGAGTTCCTGATGCAACCGCTTCGCATACTGTTCCTCACCGAAGACCGGGAGGACTACCTAGCCGATGGCCTACTGCATGGCTTGCGGCACACCCCTTGGGTTGAGGTGGTGGACGAGCCCCGCAAGCACTGCCTCTACAGCGGAGAGATCCGGAGCCACCGATGCCCTGAGTTAGGGGTGCGTGGGGGAGGCTTCAACCTCTACGGCACACTTTCAACAAGGGGGGAGCCGGAACGGAACCAGATTTTTCGCAAGCTCGAACGGGGCTGGTTCGATCTGGTGATTTTGGGCAACGTATGGCGCCAGTGGGGTCAACTCCTCGATAGGAGGGACCTACTTGGCACCGTGCCGCTGGCACTGCTCGACGGCGATGACGATCCACGGCTCTACCCGGGGTCAACCACCCACTTAAGACGCTTTGGACCTTGGCGCTCGTTGGCGGCCTTGCTGGGTCATCCACGGTGTCTGTACTTCAAACGTGAATGGCAAGTAGCCGGACCGCTGGCGCGGGCAGGGGGCCGCTGGATCGGGCTGAACTCTTCGCAAATTCGCCCGACCAGCTTCTCGATTCCTGAGGACAAGCTTGTGGATTCCAGCAGGCTTGATCAGCCCAGGCCCCAACGTTTTCCCACCCATATCGTCGATCCGGAGGTGCAGGAGCTGGTGGGGGGGCAGATGGCCTATGCCTTTTCCTCGGAGGCCGATTACAACGCCGATCTACGGCGGAGCCGCTTCGGGATCACCTCAAGGCGCTCCGGCTGGGACTGCCTGCGGCACCTCGAACTGGCGGCCAACGGCTGCGTGCTCTGTTTTCGCGATCTCACCGACAAACCTGCCTCCTGCGCACCCCATGGGCTCCATGCGGGGAACTGCATCAGCTATCGCTCCGGCGGGGAACTGCTGGAGCGGTTGGACAAGCTGCCCTCAGAAGAGGAGGACAAGCTGCGCAAGGGGGCTTGGGCGTGGGCACGGGCCCACACAACCAGGAAGGCGGCGGCACTTTTCCTGGAGGCCTTCGGCTGGCGCGACGGAGCACCGCTGGCCTGATGCGCATCCTCCACTTTCTTCCGGTTTACGCACCGGCCTGGCAGTTCGGCGGCCCCGTTCTGAGCGTGAGTCGCCTGTGTGAGGGGCTGGCCAAAGAAGGCGCCGATGTGCGGGTGATCACCACCACAGCGGGCCTACCGAACTGGCCGAAGGCCCAGACCGGGGTGCCGGTGACCCATGACGGCGTGCCGGTGACCTACTACCCCGTGGACCGCCAGGGGGGCCCGATCCGCTCGCGGGCCCTTGAGCGGGCTCTGCCGGAGGTGATGGAGGGGGTGGACCTGCTCCACCTCAGTTCCATCTGGCAACCCCTTGGTGTCCCGGTGCAGCAAGCCGCCCTGAAGCGGGGCATTCCTGTGCTCTCCAGCCTGCGGGGGGCCCTGGGGCCCTACTCCCTGCGGCGGGGCTGGTGGAAGAAACTTCCCTGGTTCCTGCTGCGGGAGCGGCCGCTGCTGCAGTGGGCGGCGGGGCTGCACGTCACCAGCAGCCAGGAAGCCACGGAACTGCGGGGGCTGGGGCTGCGCGCGCCCCGCTTCCTGCTGCCCAATCCCCTCGACCTCAGCCACCTGCGCCCCGATCCTGAGCAGGGACTCCGCTGGCGGCTTGACCAGGGCCTCGATCCCAAGCAGCCCCTGCTGCTGGTCTGCGGCCGGCTGCACCACAAGAAGGGCCTCGACCTCCTTCCGGCGGCCCTCGCCCCCCTGGCCCATCGGCCCTGGCAACTGGTGGTGGTGGGCCAAGACGCCGATGGCAGCGGCCTGCGCCTGCGAAGGGCCTTCGAGCGGACAGGGCTGGCGGAGCGGGTGCACTGGCGCAACACCATGGCGGCCACCGCGCTGGGGGGGGCCTACAACGCCGCCGACCTGCTGCTGCTGCCCAGCCGCCACGAAAACTTCGGCAACGTGGTGGTGGAGGCCCTGGCATGCGGCGCCAGGGTGCTCATCAGCGACCGCACCGGCGTCGGCGGCGATCTGCGGGACTGCCCCTTCGCCACCGTGCGCCCCCGCCGAACCGCCGACTGGAGCGGCACCCTGGCGGCCTGGCTGGAGCGGCCCGAACGGGGCGGGGCCGAGGCAGCCCAGTGGGCAGCCGCCCACTACGGCCAACCCATGGTGGCCCGCCGCGCCATGGAGATCTATGCGGAGATCCTGCAGACTCGGTTCGATTGCCCCCGCCGTCCCTGAGCGCGTCCACCCCCGTCGTCGTCCCCCGCCATCCGCGTCTGGCCCCCACGTTGGCGGCCGTGGTGCTCACCCTCGACGAGGCCGCCAACCTGCCCCGCTGCCTGGGCTCCCTGGACTGGTGCGACGAGCGGCTGGTGGTGGACTCCGGCAGCAGCGACGGCGGCCAGCAGCTGGCCCGCTCCCTTGGGGCGCGGGTACTGGAGCATCGCCAGAGCGGGCGCTTCCTAATCACGGAGCAACGCAACTGGGCCCTGCGTCAAGGGGGCCTGCACAGCGACTGGGTGCTGTTCCTCGATGCCGACGAGCAGGTGGGGCCCGCCTGCCGTCAGGCGATCCTGAACGCCATCAACGATGCCCACGCCCCCGATGGCTTTGAGCTCACCCCCCGCTACTGGTTCCTGGGCCGCTGGCTGAAGCGCACCCAGGGCTACCCCAACTGGCATCCACGCCTGCTGCGCCTGGGCCGGCTGAGCTTCGAAGGGGGCGTCTGGGAGAGCTTTGCGGCCCCCGGCCCAGCCGGAGGGGCGGCGGGGGGGATCCAGGTGGGGCGCATCGCCGCGCCCTACGAGCACTTCGCCTTCAGCAAGGGCATTGACGACTGGCTGGAGCGCCACCGCCGCTACGCCGACTGGGAGGCGGAGCGGATCGTGGCCTACCGGGCCGGCGAGGGCGCAGCAGCCCTGGGCACGGGCCGCTGGCTGGGGCTCCGGCGCCTGGCGGCCCGGCTGTGGCCCCTGCGGCCCCTGCTCCGTTTCGGCCAGAAATATGTGCTGCAGGGGGGCTTCACAGAGGGCTGGCAAGGGCTGCTCTTCGCCCTGCTGATGGCCACCTACGACCTGATCACCGTGGTGAAGGTGATCGAGCTCAGGCGCAGAGCCAGGGGGCTGCCCCTGTGAGCCACGGCCGCCGCCTGTTGCTGATCAGCGAGCACTTCCAGCCCAGCACCGGGGCCACCGCCCAGCTGATGAGCGACCTGGCCCGGGGGCTCAGCGAGCGCGGCTGGGGCGTCACCGTGCTGACCGCCACCCCAGGGGGCGCCTTGCCGTTTGCCGTGGTGCGGCTGAACGGGACCGCCGTTGCCGACACTGCGGGGCTCAGTGTCTTGCAGAAAGCCCTGCGGGGGGTACGGTTCCTGATGGGGTCGCTGCTGTGGTGCCTGCGCCACGGCCAACGCGGCGATGTGGTGCTGATCGTCTCCAACCCCCCCTTCATCGGCCTGCTCGGACCGCTGATCCAGGCCGTGCGGGGGCTCCCCTACCTGTTCGTATTCCAGGATCTCTTTCCCCGTTCGGCGGTGCTCAGCGGCGTCCTGCCGGCGGCGGGGCCGGCGGCGCTGTTGTGGCACTTTCTGATGGGGGAAGTGTGCCGACGCAGTCGGGCCACGGTGGTGCTCAGCCAGGCCATGGAGCAACGGCTGCGGAGGGATCTGGGATCTAGCCCTGAGGCCCGCAGGCCCCAGCGGCCACTGCCCCTGGCGGTGATCCACAACTGGGCGGTGGAGCGGGCCCTCGACGGCCCCAGGGCCTCCAATCCCTTTGCTTTCGACCACGGTTTCGCCAACCGATTCACCCTCCAATATTCGGGAAACTTCGGCCGCCTTCACGATCTGCTCACCCTGTTGGAGGCCGCCCGCCTGCTGGGGGCTGAGCCGGTGCAGTTCGTGTTCATCGGTGGGGGCGCCAAGCAGAACCAGATCGAGGCCTACGCCGATGTCTTCTCGCTTCCCCACGTACTGCGGCTGCCCTACCAGCAGCGGGAGCGGCTACCCGTGAGCCTGGGGGCCTGCGACCTGGCCGCCATCGGCCTGATCCCCGGCGCCGAGGACACGGTGGCCCCCTGCAAGTTTTATGGAATTCTCGCCAGCGGCCGCGGTGTGGTGCTGATCGCTCGCCGCAGCTGCGACCTGGCCCAACTGGTGCTGCAGGAGGGCTGCGGCATCGTGGTGGAACCGGGGGAGGCGGCGGAGCTGGCCGAACAACTCCTGGCCCTCAGCCGCGATCCCCACGAGGTGGCCGCCATGGGTCATCGCAGTCGGGAGCTCTACGAGCGCCGCTTCGGCCTGGAGCGATCCCTGGGGCACTACGAGCGGCTGCTGAAGGGGCAGAACCCATGATCCTGCTCCTCAGCTACGACGTGCGCCGCCGGGGGGGCATCGAGCGACTCACCCTCCAGGTGGCCGCCAGCCTCGAGCGCCAGGGCCAACGGGTGCGGCTGCTCTACCCCCGGCGGCTGGGGCCGGGTTCAGTTGGGCGCTGGCTGGGGCGGGCGCGGTTCCTGCTGGAGCTGATCCGCTGGCTGCCCCAGGCCGAAACCGTGCTGAGCATGCATGCCCATCTGCTGGCGCCCCTGGGCTTGCTGGGCACCTGGCGGCCAAAACGAGGGGGTCAGCAGGGGCGACGGTTCTGCTGGCTCCACGGCATCGAGGTGTGGGGAACGGCCCTGGCGCCCCTCAGCGCAGGCCTGCGCAGCTGCGGAGGCCTCGTGGCCAGCAGCAGCTTCACCCGCGACCGACTGCTGGAGCAGCCGGGCCCCTGGCCGCCAGTGGCGGTGGTGCATCCGATGGCCGATCCGATCGGGCAGGAGGGAGGGCCTTCCCCCCCGCCGGTGGCCATGCGACTCCTCACGGTGGCCCGCATGGATTCTCGGGAGCTTTACAAGGGGCATCGACTGGTGCTGGCGGCCCTGCACTTGCTCTTGGAGTCCCAGCGGCTGCCGGCCGACCTGCTCTGGAGCGTGGTGGGGGAAGGGGATGACCGGGCCGCCCTGGAGCGGGCCACCGCCGACCTGGGCCTGGATCCCTGGGTGCGGTTCCGGGGCGGCCTCAGCGACGGGGAACTGGCCGCGGAACTGCGGGCCTGCTCCTTGATGGTGATGCCCAGTGCCTACGGGATCGAACCCAATGGCCGGGCCTGTGGCGAGGGCTTCGGCATCGCCTACCTGGAGGCGGCCCTGGCGGGACGCGCCTCGATCGCCTGTCGCCTGGGAGGCCAAAGCGATCTGATCGTGGATGGCGAAACGGGCTGGTTGATCGATCCGGAGGTTGATCAGCTGGCGGCCCTGCTGAGCCGGCTGGCAGCGGATCCCGCGTTGATGGCCCGGGCGGGGGAACGGGCCCGGCGGCGAGCCCTGGAGCGGTTCTCGCCCGCCTGCTTCGATCGGGCCCTGGCCGAAGCCCTGCAGCTGGGGATGCCCTGAGATGTGCGGCCTGTTCGGAGCAGTGGGGCGGGCGGACCTGCCCAGGCATCGGGTGCTGGAAGCCTTAAAGGGACGGGGTCCGGACGATGCCGGCACCTGGGCAGACGACGGGGTCCTGCTGCTGCACACCCGCCTGGCGATCCAGGACCTCTCCCCCCTGGGCCACCAGCCCATGGTCAGCGGCAGCGGGGATCTGGCGCTGGTGTTCAACGGCGAGATCTACAACCAGCACGAGCTTCGTCAGGAGCTGAAGGCCCAGGGCGTGACGTTCCACTCCCGCAGCGACACCGAGGTGCTGCTGGAGGGGTTCCGCCGCTGGGGCCACCGCCTCTGGGGGCGCCTGAACGGGATCTTTGCGGTGGCCTGCTGGGAGCCGCAGGCCCGGCGCCTCACCCTGGCCCGCGATGGCTTCGGCGTCAAACCCCTGCTCTGGCAACGGGCGAGCTGGGGCTGCGCCTTCGGTTCGGAGCTGAGTGCCTTCGAAGCGGCGGGCCTGGCCAGCCGCCAGTGGCTGTGCCCTGAGGGCCTGGAGCGCTACGCCCTCTGGGGCGCCGTGGCGGCCCCCCACACCCTGCTGGCGGGGGTGGAGGTGTTCCCGGCGGGGCACTGGGGCCAGTGGCAACCGGGCGGTGACTGGCACGTGGAAGGTTTCGCCGATCCGCTGCCGCTGAACGCTGAAGGGGGATCCACCCCCAGGGCGTATGGCCCGGCTCCCAGGGATCTGACACAAGCCCTGGAGGGCCTGGAGCTGCGCCTGCACCAGGCGGTGCGACGCCAGGCGATCGGTGATCTGCCTGTGGGTCTGTTCCTCAGCGGCGGCCTGGACTCGGGCCTGCTGGCGGCTCTGTTGCGCCTGCAGCACGCCGGCCCGATCCGCAGTGTGTCGGTGGGCTTCCGGGATCTGCCCGGGGCGGTGGACGAGAGCCCCCTGGCGGCCCGCACCGCCGAGCACCTGGGGCTGGAGCACCACAGCCTGCGCATCGGCCAGGAAGAGCTCGATGCCAGCTTCGATCCTTTTCTGGCCGCCATCGACCAACCCAGCATCGACGGCTTCAACGGCCATCTGGTCTCCCAGGCCGCCAGCGACAACGGCATGCGTGTGGCCTTCTCGGGCCTGGGGGCCGACGAGTTGTTTGGTGGCTACGGCCACATGGCGCTCAGGTCCCGCTCGCGCCTGCTTCGGGTGCGCCAGATCCATGGCCATGGCCTGGGCTGGCGCGCCCGCCGTCGCCTGCGCCGCGAGCGCGGCCTGCTCCTCCCCGCTCCAGAGCCTGGAGCCCTGGACCGGGCCAGCCTCCCGGACGCCAGCCTGCTGGAGCTGCGGGGCTATTTGGCCGACACCCTGCTGCGGGATGGCGACGCGGTGACCATGCACCGGGGCCTGGAGCTGAGGGTGCCCTTCCTGGACCCCGACCTGGCCGCCTATGCCCTGGCACTGCCGGAGGCCTGGCATCGGGCCGAAGGGCCGAAAGGATTGCTGCGTCGCATGGCCACACCGCTGCTGCCCCCGGAGGTGCTCAACGCCCCCAAGCGGGGTTTCAACCTGGCCCTGGCCCCCTGGCTCCTGGAACGGGAGCGATTCGCGCCATCCCGCATCGTCCATCTGCTGCGCCAGCAGCTGGGGGCCCAGGGGCTAAGGGCCCCCGCCGCGGCCGTCTGGACCAGCTGGGCGCTGCTGCGGGCCAGCGGGCGCTGGGGGCCCTACTGGCGCTGGGTGGTGCTGGCGGAATGGCTGGCGGCCTGAGCGGGCACCAGCCCCCGGACCACCGTCGCCACGGCCCGGGCCAGATCGCCGGGGTGGGGCAGGGGCTCCATGGGCTGGCGAAGCCGCGTGGGATCGTGCTGCTCCAGCAGCCGCTCCAGGGCGGCGGCCAACGCCCGGGGGTTCCCGCTGGGGAAGACGGCCGAACCTGCGGGGGGGTGGGCGTCAGGCGCCACCAAATCACGGGCGCAGCCGGCGTGGTCGCTCACCAGCACCGGCAGGCCGAACTGGAGGGCCTCATTCACCACCAGCCCCCAGGTTTCCCCTTGCCGTGAGGGAAACACCAGGGCATCGGCCAGGGCATGGAAGCGGCCCATCTCCGACTGGTTGCGGAAGCCCGCAAAGCGGCAGCGGCCCGGCAGCAGGGGCTCCAGGCGCCGCTCGAACTCCTGGCGCAGGGGGCCATCACCCACCACCACCAGGGCGAGCCGAAGCCGCACCGCCTCCGGCAGCAGCGCCAGGGCCTCCACCAGCAACCCCGGATTCTTCACGGCCGTGATCTTGCCCGCCCAGAGCAGCACCACCCGCTCGGGCGGCAAATTCTCCTGGGCCCGCAGCTGTTCACGGCGGGGCAACCAGCGCTCCACCTGGGCGGCGAAGTAGTCCACGTCGATGGCGTAGGGCACCGGCGTCCGCCGGCTGGCCGGCACCCCCAGACGACGGAAGTGGTCATCAGAGTCGGAGCCGATCGGAAAAACGTGCCGTAAGAGGGTGTAATAGGCCCGAAGAAGCCCATCCTTGCTGGCGGACTTCAAGGCTGAGCGGGGGAAGGCCCGATCGGTGCCGTCGGCCCGCAGCAGCAGGTGCTGGCCCGTGGCCGCCAGCAGCAGGGTGGTGAGGGTGATGAAGGCCGGGCTGTAGGCGAACACCAGCACCCCATCGGGGCGGAAGCTGCGGACGCGGCGAACGGCCTCCAGCGCCAGGGGCAGGGCGACGCCCCAGCGCGACAGATCGGGGAGGGGCCTCTTGCTGAGGAAGGCATGGGGGAAGCCCTCGGTGGGGGCGCTGTCCCAGGCGAACTCCACTCCGAAATCCGGATCCAGGCTGCTGCGCACCCCATGGTCGCAGCCGAACAGCACCAGCAACTCCAGGTCGGCCTCCGCCGCCAGGGCCGCAAACACGGGCTTGAAATACTGCACCGGATGGGTGATCAGCACCACCAGCCGTGCGGGCCGCCTCATGGCGGGCACAGCCAGTCGGCCACCGCTGCCCCCGCCAGCCGGTGGCCCTCAGCGTTCCAATGCCCATCGCCTGCGGGCTGACCCGGTAGACCGTGCAGCACCAGGTGACCCGCATCGGCCTGGCGCTGCAGGAGGGGAGCCAACGGCAAGTAAGGGATGCCATCGTCCTTCAGCAGCGCCCCCAGGCGCCGCTCCTGGCCTAAGGGATCGGCGGGCCGCTGGTCGCGGCGGGGCCACACCTGCTCGGGGGTGGTCAGGCTGACCACCTGCAGGCGGGCGCCCGTGGCGCGCACCTCCCCATCCAGCTGCCGCAGCAGGGCAGAGGTCACCTGCCAGGCGACCTCTGGGGCCTGCGGGGTGGTGGGCACGGCCCGTTGCCCCACGGACTGGGGCGCCCGGCGCCGCGCCGCCAACCGGTTCTTGGCCTCATTGATCAGCTGCAGCAGGCGGCTGTGGTTCATCAACCCATCCAGCCACTGGCCGGGAGGTGAGGTGCGGAAGCGGTACGTGCGGCGGCTGCGGAAGCTTTCATCGACCCACAGGTGTCCGCGGGCATCCAACCGGAACACCGGGCGGTCGGCGCGGGGCTCGGGGGTGTTGTCGGTGAGGTCGTTGCCCAGATACACCGCCAGCAGCACCAGCTGGGGCCGCAGGGGGCGCACCAGCTGACGCCAGGTGAGCAGCTCCTGGCCCGTGCCGTAGCCACCCACACCGAAATTGAGCACCTCCACCCCGGCGGGATGGAGCCGGCGCAGGGGACAGACGGGACGACGGTCCAGCTGGTCGCCCAAACGATGCACCCAGCTTTGGGGTTCATTGACCTGAAAGGCTTCGGTGAAGGAATCCCCGAGTACCGCGACCCGCAGGGTCCCTGCAGGAGGCGTGGCCGCTAGGTCATCTCCACGGAAACCCGTCCGGTTGATCCGCACCCAGCCCCTGCCCTCGCGGGTCCACCAACCCTCGGCCCCCGGCCGCAGGCCATAGCCCCGCTCCGCATCCACCCGGTAAAAGGCGGGATAGGCCACACCAGCCAGCCGCAACACCCCCTCCGCCAGGGCCAGGGCCACCGCCAGGCCTAGGGCCGAGGCCCCCACGTTGGCAAGGATGCGCCGCAGGTTCATCGCACCCGTGGAGCCGGCAACAGCCCGCCGAACAATTGCAGCAAGGAGGTCAGCAACAGGCTCAGATCAAGCAGAAGGGAATGGTTGCGCAGGTAATAAAGGTCGCGGCCCAGCTCCCAGGCGATGGCATCGGGCTCCTCCGGAGGCGGCCCTGCGATGCGGCCCCAGCCGGTCATACCGGGTCGCATCCACTGGCGCAGCTCGGCCCCAGGAAAACGGCGCTGCAGTTGCTCCATCAGCTCCAGGCTGAGAGGGCGAGGTCCCACCAGGCTCATCTCACCCCGCCAGACATTTAGCAGCTGGGGCAGGGCCGAGAGGGGCCCGGAGCCCTCCAGTCGCAGCCGCTGAAAGGTGCGGCCCTGGCGACCGCTGCAGACGTCGCGATGGAACCGCAGCGGATGGCCCACCAGGGCCAGCAGGGCCCCCAGGGGGACCATGAGCAACAAGAGCAGTCCGGCCACCAGCAGATCACCGAGCCTCTTGAGCCTGGAGATCGGGCCACTGCGGGCGTGGCTGAAGGCCTGAACCCGCTCGGCCCAGCTCTCGGGCACCAGCTCGGGAGGCAGACGATGGAGAAACTGCTCGGCCCAGCCTCGGATCGACAGAAGACGCACGCCCCCCTGCTGCCACGCCAGCATCACCTGCCTGTCTTCCGGGCCAGGATCGAGCTGGGAACCGATGGCGACGCCATCAAGCTTGAGCAGGGAGGCCAGGGGAAGCGGAAGGGGGGGCATGCGCTCCGATGAGCGCCACTCCAGCCCGCAGGGGATGGCGCAGCCACCGGCCTCGATCGCCTGGGACAGCACCGCCCGTTCGCCCGGCGAGACGATCAGCAGCCACTGCTCCTGGGGCTGCCAGAGGTGGGCCGTCAGCTGACTGAATCGCAGCAGCTGGTTGGTGAGGAACCCGAGGGCGAGCACGGGCACCAGGAAGCTGCGGGTCATGGTCGACTGCAGCAGTTGGCCACGCAGAAGGGTGGCGGCCGCCGCCAGCACGAACACGGCGGCGGCCGCCGCCAGGCAATTGCGCAACTGGCGGCCGAGGGTGAGCTGGCGGCTGGCGAGGGCGGTGTAGGTGCCCAGCAGGTAATGGATCAGGAGCCACGCCAGGATCAGGCCCACCGGCCCGCGGCTGGGGGTGGGCCAGCTGCCAAATCGCCAGCTGTAAACCGCCACCCAGCTCAGCCCCAACAGGAAGGCGTCGGCGAGGGCGTAGCGGAGGGGGGCAGGGGGTCTCAGCACGCCCCATAGAGTCGCAGATCAGGAGCGAAGGGTGGCATGTGGTGGCGAACCCCCTGGCTGAGGCAGCGCTGGTTGCTGATGGGGCTGGCGCTGGTGGATGCCGCCCTGCTGCTGGGGTTCTACAACCTGCTGTTCTGGCATCGGTTCGACCGATGGCCGGGGCTGACGGGATCAATCGCCGTCCTGGTCCTGCTCTGGGTGGGGGCGTCCTACTTGCTGGGGCGTTACTCGAAACCGGAGGAGGGCAAGCGGGACTCCGCACGCTGGCGGCTGATGGCCACCGCTCTGGTGGCCCTGCTGGTGCTGGCGGGGGTGGTGGTGGTGTTCAGCTGGGGGCTGCGGGTGGAGGACCCCCGCACCTTCCGCAGCTTCGTGCTGCCCGTGCTGGGCAGCACGACCTTGCTGTCCGCCCTGGCCCAGCTGTGGGCCAACCGACGGCAGCGTCGCAGCCACGCCTGGTTGCTGGTGGGAGACCGGGAGGAGCTGGACATCCTGCTTGGTGAGCTGCAGGGTGATCAGGCGGCCAGCTCCCTGGATCTTTCCTTCTGCGAAGGAGCCTCCCTGGCCCAGCGCCGGGACCTGCCCGAACGCCCATTCGATGGCATTGCCGTCAGTGAAGCGGCCCATCTCGATGAGGCCCTGCTGCAGGAGCTGCTGGCACGCCGCAGCCGGGGCACCAGTGTCTGCAGCCTGGTGGTCTGGGCCGAGCAGCACCTGCAGCGGGTCCCGCCCGAGCTGTTCTCCAGCCGCTGGCTGGTGCAGGCCGAGGGCTTCGAGCTCCAGCCCGGCCGTTGGGGATGGCGGCTGAAGCGACTGGGGGATGTGGTGGTGGCCACAGCGCTGCTGATCCTCAGCGCTCCACTGCTCCTGCTTGCAGCGCTGCTGATCCGCCTGGAGGACGGCGGACCGGTGCTGTACGGACAGTGGCGCACGGGGCTCTATGGGGTGCCGATGCGCATCTGGAAACTGCGCAGCATGGGGGTGCAGGCCGAGCCCGAGGGTGCCCAGTGGGCCCAGCGGGATGACCCTCGCATCACCCGGATCGGCGACTGGCTACGAAAACTGAGGCTCGATGAGCTGCCCCAGCTGGTGAGCGTGCTCAAGGGGGAGATGAGTCTGATCGGCCCCCGCCCGGAGCGGCCCGAGCTGGAGGAGGAGCTGGAGCAGCAGATCCCCCACTACCGCGTGCGCCACTGGGTGCGGCCAGGGCTGAGTGGCTGGGCCCAGGTCTGCTATCCCTACGGCGCCAGCCTGGCCGACAGCCGCATGAAACTGAGCTACGACCTCTACTACCTGCGCAACGCCAACCTGATGCTGGATGGACTGATCCTGATCAAGACCCTGCGGCTGCTGGCGCGGGCCCAGGGGGCTGTGCCCCTCCAGGCGAGTACCTCGATTGCGTTGGCCGCCGACCAGTCGGATGCCCGTCTACGGAGCTGAAAGCCCAGCGCCCTCAGGAATGTCCTCGGATGGGGTGTTCGCCGGGGAGGCTGGGCGTCAGAGTGGGGTTTGATCCAAAGGGATGGCGATCACGCCATGGCGGATGCCGATGTGCGCTGGCTGCAGCGGCTGGAGAACTACGGCCGGGCGCTGGCTGCACTGCAACGCGCCATGGCGACGGCCCAGCAGCGCCCCCTCAGCGAACTAGAGGAGCAGGGGCTGATCCAGGCCTTTGAGTTAACGCACGAACTGAGCTGGCTGCTGCTCAAAGATTTTCTGGTGGATCAGGGCGTGAGCGGCATCAGCGGGTCCAGAGACGCGGTGCGGGAAGCCGTGGTGCGTGAGCTGCTGAGCCCCGGCAGCGAAGCCGATTGGATGGCAATGATCCGCAGCCGCAACCTCACCAGTCACACCTACAACCCTGCACTGGCCAGGGAGATCGCAACCTTGATCGTGGAGCGTTACGGGCCGGCCTTACTACAGCTGCAGTCAGCCATGCGAGCCAGGGCGCCCCAGGCATGACCATTCCCGGCCTGCCGGAGAAGGCCAGCGACCAACTGATGGCGGAGATCTGCAGGCAGCCGGCAGTGGAACGGGTGGTGTTGTACGGCTCAAGGGCCCTGGGCCGGCATCGGAGCGGATCCGACGTGGATCTCTGCCTGGATGCGCCGGGCCTGGGCCTGGCAGAAGTGCTGGAGCTGGGCGCTCGGCTGGACGACCTGATGCTGCCCTGGCGGATCGATCTGCAGTTGGATCACCTGATCGAGCACGAGGGCCTTCGGCAACACATCCAGCGGGCCGGGCAGGTGCTGTGGGAACGGGCGCCATCAGGCGTCGATCGTTAGCGTTCAGCCTCCCCTGCAGCGCAGCAGACGCTTCAGCCAAGCCACTCCTGGAGTAGCTCCTCGATCGCCTGAAACTCGGGGTCCTTGTGCAGCAAGGTGGCGCCAACCTGTTGGGCCGCAGCAGCGATCCAGGCATCGGCCACGGACAGAGCATGCCGGGCCTTGATCTCCGCGGCATGCACCAACAGCGGCTCAGATGCCTCCACCCATTGCAAGGGAAGAGCCTGAAGCTGCTCGTAGGCCAGTCGACCGGCTCGCTCGCCCTCATCCTTCCAGACGCGGTACAGCACCTCCATGCGGCTGAGAAAACAGGCGTAGCAAGGATGGGGATGCCCCAGGGCTTCTTCCACACGCCCGGCGCCGGGCTCGTCGTCACGGAGAGTGAGCAGCGCCGAGGTATCGAGCAGCAGCAAAGCCATCAGCGGCCTGCGGCACGTTCCGCCTGGCGCTCGGCCACGAGACGCTCGGTGCTGCCACTACGGCGGCCCATGCCACGAAAGGCCTTCACCGGCGAGGGATCGACAGGAACCACCCGGATGGAACCATCGGCTTCGACGATCCACTCCAGCCGCTGGGAAGGGGTCAGGGAAAAGCGCTGGCGGATCGCGGCGGGAATGACCGTCTGTCCACGGGCGGTGATGGTGCTGCGCATGGGCACGCCCTGCCTGGACTGAATTACCAAATCCTAGCCATGAACATTCACGGGGCTTTCCTGGCCGAGCGTGGCCGGTAGGGAAGCTCTCGTTGGGGCTGGCTCAGTGTTTGGGGTCCACGTCGATCAGGCCTGGTGCTCCAAGGGCGCCAGCACGACCGACGGCTGGATGGATCGGCTGAGGCTTCCTCTGCTACGTCGATCAACGCTGGGTTCAGGAAGGAACTCCGGCCCCAGAGAGGAGCGTCGGCTGGGCAGTCTGGGGGGTGTATTCAGGCACCATCTGGCGTAGTACGAAAAGAACCTCGTTTTCATCCCAGGCAGCGACCGCGGCCTCCATCTCTGCAACCAGCTGTTGGAGGCGCTCCGCAGACAGAGACGCCTCCAGGGCCTTGCGGATCAGGGGATGGGCCGTGGGGGCATCGGTGTCTGAGAGCAGCAACTCCTCATAGAGCTTCTCGCCCGGCCTCAGGCCCGTGTATTCGATGGCAACGTCGCCGCCCGGATTGCTGGGCTCCCGCACGGTGCAACCCGAGAGCAGGATCATCTGGCGGGCCAGATCAGCGATTCGAACGGGATCACCCATATCGAGCACGAACACCTCACCGCCGCAGGCCATGCCACTGGCCTGCAGCACCAGCTGGACGGCTTCGGGGATGGTCATGAAGTAGCGGGTGATCGACGGATGGGTGACGGTGACCGGCCCCCCCTCGCTGATCTGCTGGCGGAAGCGGGGCACAACCGAGCCTGAGGAACCCAGCACATTGCCGAAGCGGACCATGGAGCAGATCGGGCCGTGCCCCCGCTCCTCGATCACCTTGGCGGCGTTCTGCACCAGCAATTCACAGGCCCGCTTGCTGGCGCCCATGGCGTTGGTGGGCCGCACCGCCTTGTCGGTGGAGATCAGGGTGAAGCGCTCCAGGCCGCATGCGATAGCGGCCTCAAGGGCCGAGCGGGTGCCGAGCAAATTGTTGGCCAGGCCAGCGCAGACATTGGCTTCCACCATCGGCACATGCTTGTAGGCGGCCGCATGGAACAGCACCTCGACGCCATGCTGTTTGAGGAGCACCTCCAGGCGGCGACGGTCGCCCACATCGGCGAGGGCAGAGACAACGGGCACCTGCCTGCCACTGCCCGAGGCCAGAGTGTCCAGCTGTTGGGCGATGGAATAGAGAGCGAATTCGTTGCGCTCGAGCAATACCAGACGGGTGGGGCCGAGTAGCAGGATCTGGCGGCAAAGTTCCGAGCCGATCGAGCCGCCGGCACCGGTCACGAGCACGGACCGGTCGGCCACAGCCGCCCTCAGGAGGTTGTGGTCGGGCACGGAGGGTTCCCGACCGAGCAAATCATCGATCGCTACGGGCTTGAGATCCGTGACCCGCAACTCACCAGTGGCCAGCTGGGCCAGGGAGGGCATGGCCAGTACCTTGAGCCCCTCATCGCTGAGGATGCGAACCAGCTGGAGCTTGCGGGAGCGCTGGGCGGAGGGAATGGCCAGGAGAACCTGGCGTATGTCGAATTGCCGCACCAATTGGCGGATGTCCTCTGGGGAGTGGATCGGCAACCGCTGCAGGCGACGGCCCCACAGGCTGGGATCGTCATCGAGAACAGCCACCAAATGGAAGCTGGGGTCGTGGCGAAGCGCTTCCAACAACTGCATGGCAGCTGCGCCTGCTCCATAGATCAACGTGGAACAGCCTTTGATGGATAGGCGGTCCATGGGCTGGAGGGTCCAGCGCAGAAGATCACGAAGGACGATGCGGCTGGAGATCTCCAGCAGGGAGAACAGCAGCCAGAAGAGAATCCAGAAAGAACGAGGTGGTTGGGGTGTGCCCAGAAGGGTGCTGACAAGCAACAGCAAGAGCACCGCCAAACCAGCCCGGGGGAGCAGGCCGTAGAGGGAATAGCTACCCGAAAAGCGTGTCAGTCCTCGGTACCAGCCGCTTGCCAGCAGCACCGAGAGGCCGATTCCCAAAGCCCAGGGCAGCATATGGAGATGTTCCTCCAGCTGAACAGGAGCGTTGTCGAGCAGGCGAAGGGCGAAGGCACCCCAGAAGGCCAGTGAGACCAGGCCAGCATCCAACAGCAGCAGCAGCAATCTCCGCGGAATCAGGGTGTTATCGAACCGGCCGGTCAACCAGAGCCAACGGAGCCTGGAGTGCCGACCCAGCCCCGCCGCATCAAAACGCTGGAGAAGCGGCACGGAATCGGACGCAACTTGCTTCCTGGCACGTGAAAACTCAGCCATGGGGGCAATCTGAGCATATTGAGCTGAAAACAAAGACAGATTGCGGCAACATACGAGCTTGAGTCAGTTCACAATTATCCCAAGCCTAGTGAGGATAATCGGAAACGATCATATCTTAAAATCAAAGCAGGCATCAGCGTGTCACGGATCTCGCGTTTTAGAACTCTCACGACGCGAGAGGATCCGCAAAGAGATCATCACAAGTACAACTCCGAATCATAGAGAACACAAACTGCGAAAAGTATTAAACCTGAGGCTCCGGTCCGATATGAAAAGGCACGGCAACCCGCTTATCCAACCAAAAGCCAATGAAGAGCACCACGACCGCCAAAGCCAAAACCCAAGGCAAACTGCCAGCCAGCAGAGCGAAGCCCAAAACAGCTGTTGCAAAAATGTAAGTGGTTGCCACGGTGGCATGGCTCCAGCCGGCCTGGTGCAGGCGCTGGAACAGGTGCAGACGGTGAGCCCCGAATACATTCTGGCCTGCCAACAACCTCCGCGGGACACATAGGCTGGCATCCGCCAGTAAAGGTGTGGACACAAGCAAAAGGCCCAAGGACGCCTGGAAGCTGGTCTGCTGGAGCAACACCCCGGCAAACACCGCACCAAGAAAGGTGCTGCCAACATCTCCCATGAACACCGTCGCAGGGCTCCAATTCCAAATCAAAAAACCAGCCAAAGCACCCACGAGGGGCCATAGAGCTGACATACCTGTAAGTGCAGCGACAACAAAGATCACGACCATACAGCCAGCCACAAGGCCGTCGAGTCCGTCCATGAAATTGGTAAAATTGATCAGAGCGGTGACGGCGATCAAGAGCAGCAGCCAGGGCAGAAAGCCAAGTGCAAGAACCGGCAGCGGACTGATCAGCATCAACACCAAGGAAGTAGCCATCTGCACCCCATAGCGCAGAGCTGCGGGAAGGTTGTGGCGATCATCGAGAAAACCGACTAGGGCCAGAGGCAGGCAGAGCAGGGGTATCCAGCTACCTTGCCAAGGTAAAGCCAGGCTGCTGATCAGCACAAATGCCACTCCGCCCCCACGGGGTGTGGGCTGCCGATGGGAACTGCGGACGTTGGGCTGATCGAGCAGGCTTCGGCGCAGTAACGGGATGAGGGCGCGGAGCAGTCCCCAGGATGCAATCGCTGCAGCAACAATCCAAACAAGGGGGAAAGTGAGCATCAGGAGAACGGCAGCACTGGGAAGGATTTAGCAGGCAGGTTAAGCAACTGGTGGCTTGGCATGAATCCGGCCAAATCAGCCCCCATGCGCAGGACTGCTTCAAAGAGCTTGGGGGAGTGGAACAGCATCGGCGCGGCCAAGAAAAAGAACAGTCGATTGGGTACTGGGAGAAGCAGGCAGCGGCGGGCTGGGTCGTCAAAGGGAAGGGACTGCTGGAGACGGAGGAGCATAGATGTATAAGTGAGCTCAGAATCGCCGCCCAGGGCTAGGCAGGCTGAATCAATAGAATGAAGATGAGAAGTCGCAAGCTGTTTGACAATCTCAAGAGTCACCTCTGCGAGTTGACTGACATGAATTGGCTGGCGCAGGCCAGTACAAGCTGGCAAGGGCAAAATGGGAAGACGACGCATCAGATTGATAATGCGACTCAAGTTTCGGTCGCCCTTCGAACCAGCTTTTCCATAGATAAGCGATGGACGGAGAATGCGACAGGGAACACCTAACCGATCGCAAGTAGACAAAAGGAGATCCTCGGACTTACCCAGACGCAGAACAAGCGATTTATCATAGTCATTGCTCGAGTAACGCTTTGTCAAAACAGACGACGAAGAGCATGCAACAACACCCGATACAAATGGAATATAATCAGGCCTAGCGTCAGCGAAACGCTCGAAAAAAGAAGCAAACGTCCATATGGGAGCAAAACTAATCCAGAATGAATGAGCCAGACCAGTATCAGGAAGAAAGCATTCGGGAGTGAACAGATCCGCACGGAGATACCCAAGAGCGTCTCGAGAATACGCATGAATACTAGTATCCTCGCCCCAGTCCGCAAGAAGTGATTGAAACGCCTGCCCGCAAAATGAAGTGGCACCGAATAGATTAAACTTCAAATCAGACACCTCGAAGAATGGCAAAAGAGGTCAAAGTAGCTGAAAACCCCAGATTCTGCAGTAAGTAATAAATGAGTTAAACAGGCAAAACTGCTGGCGAAAGGAACGGTGGGACCCCCGTGCCCACAAGTGCATGACCCGACCAATTGGATTATGAATAGTACGCCCAACACGAGAAAGACGACGAACGAGATCAGCATCTTCAAGGTGAAGAAAGTATCTACTAGAGAATCCACCGACCAACTCATAAAATGGGGAAGGAATAATCAAAAAACAGCCCGACAGATAAGTAGCGTCGATGCATTCACGGAGATAGTCACGCGTCAAGTTTCTGTGCCAAGAATCATATCTCGCAAGTAGATCGAACCTTCGCAGAAAACCTAGTCTACCCAAAGCCAGTGACAGCAATGTAGGATTATGCTTTGCCGAGTATTGGACTGATGCGTTGCTACCCAGCACAAGCGGAGCCACGCATGAAACATCTTCGCGGGAAAGAACCCACTCCAGCAAAGGGATGAGCTCATTTCCGCTGAAAGATACATCTGGATTAACAACTACAAACAAGTCTTCCTCTCCAAGCATAGCAGTAGAAAAATTATAATTGTTGGCTCGACCAAAACCAATATTTGGCCCGAAGCAATGACAAACCGTAGCGCCGGGCACAAGTTCTTGCAATACAACAGGACTTGGGCGTGGGAATTCAGGATTAGTGCAATCATAAACACAAAGTATAACATCGTACTCGCAGCAATATCGACTAAGATCTGTTATCGACGACAAGAGAGGTCGAATGGATTCAAGAGAATGCCGATACAACACCAAAGAAAAACATAAATTTCCTACCATTGCTAATCTCGAATACAGAACATCGTACCAACCATATCGCAATACAGCCCTCAGCCAATAAGTCAACATTGACGGAAAGCGCTGAAGTTGAAATGAATAGATTAACTCAGTCAACCAAAGACTACATCCAAGAAATTGAACCGTTCTCCTTAGGTGAGGCTGGGTAAGCACTATGACACAATCAACAATGTGCTAAGGATAAAAGCGCAGTCGATGAGTCAAGACTTGGCAATATCTTGGCCTCATCTATCTAGGGAATCTCTGGGCAACAGGGGTACGAGCGCCCTTTGAGATCGGCAAAGCTGCCTTTGACCTGGATGGGCTCTGAGGCCGCCTGCTGAATGCTCTATGGGCTCATTTTCAGCGTCATCTGGCTGGTATTTGAGCCGGAATCGAGATGTCTGGGCACACCATTCCCTTGCTCACACTGCTGCGAGTAACTGCCGCCGCGCCAAGAACAGATTCGCCAGGGCTGCAATCACATTGATCTTGCAGCTGTTCTTGACCAGGCCGCGCAGCCTGGTCTTCTGAAAGCCGAACTGCTGCTTGATCACCCTGAATGGGTGCTCCACCTTCGAGCGGATGTGGGCCTACTGCAAGCAGAAGCCTGCGGCTAGGGCGGTTTCGACCAGATCCGCCAACCGGCCCTCGGGAGTATCCGGCAGAACTCGGCGTTTGCCTGGTCGCATCGCAACCCGGAATTCCGCTGCATTGCCCGCCATCTCAGGCCTTTTGGCAATGCCCTGGTAGCCCGCGTCGCCGTAAACCACCGCCTCATCTCCATGCAGCAGCTCGGCAGCCGGGGTCAGGTCATGCACGTTGGCGGCCGTGGTGACGACTGAATGGATAAGGCCTGAGTCCTTGTCGACGCCGAGGTGGACTTTCATGCCGAAATACCACTGGTTACCTTTCTTGGTCTGGTGCATCTCCGGATCCCGCTTCCCCTCTTTGTTCTTGGTGGAACTGGGCGCCGCGATCAAGGTGGCATCGACGATCGTGCCCTGACGCATCGTCATGCCCCGGGCACTGAGGTGAGCCTTGACGGTGTCCAGGATCTGCTCGCCCAGTCTGTGCCTCTCCAGGAGGTGGCGAAAGGTCAGGATCGTCGTCTCATCCGGGATCCGGTCACTGATCAGCTCGATACCCGCAAACCGGCGCATCGTGGGCACCTCGATCAGGGCCTCTTCCATCGCCGGATCGCTGAGCGAGTACCACTGCTGCAGGAGATGAACCCGCAGCATCGTGGCCAGCGGATAGGGAGGACGGCCGCCTTTCTTGCTCGCCTTGGGGTAGTGGGGCTCGATCAGGTCGATCAGCGCCTGCCATGGCACCACCACCTCCATCTCAGAGAGGAACTTCTCCCGCTAGTGGCTCCGCCACGCTCGGCCTGCGGCCTCGGTAAGGGTCTGCTTCTTGGCCGTCGACAGCTCGTAATCCGAGAAGCCAAGCTGCTTGCTGCCCATCACCCCAGTCCCGGCCTGCGATCACAGGGCCATTGTCCCGCGAATGGCCTGGGTTTTCCAGAGTCTCCCTAGCACTCATTGGTACATTTAAGCAGCCTTGCAGGCACGCCACCAAGCACGGAAAAGCCTGGAAATGACCGCGTAACAACAGCACCTGCAGCCACTATACAATTATTGCCTAAACTTACACCCTTGAGAATACAAACATTTTGTCCTATCCAGCATGATTCACCGATAGCAACACTTGCACAAGCGAGATTACGTTCGATGGGCGGTAACAGCATCGACCGATAGTCAGAGGTGCCATGATCATGGTCACTAATAAAAACATTGCTAGCAATTAATGTGTTACTTCCAATGATAAGCTCTTTAGCGGAAGCCAAATGAACACGGTCTCCAATTTGGACATTCCTACCAATGACAATTTGATGCTTCCTCTCAGTATCAATTCCTCCTTTAATCGATAAAGCATCCAACCTACAATAGCGCCCAGTCGTCAGATTAGACCCTAAGTCAATAAGTTCTAATCCTCTACAATAGAATGGAAACCGAATAAGTCGAGCGTGCCGATAAAACAGCTTAGTCAAGAACAGGTCGACGCTTAAGCTTAGAAGATTGCGTAGATTAGGCTTAAAATGAGCTACGTTCTTCACGGCTAAACGTTTTGACATAGGTTAAGAGTAAGCTTTTGATAGTAGACTCACAAAGAAGTCAATAACTCCCAAAGTGAATTCCAATTAGATGTATAAGGCTCATGGGGAGTAACGGCATGACTTCCAGATGGCTTCCAAGATCCTTTAATGATCTGCGCCATTAAACTTGCAAGACACTCAGAAGATTCGGGCGGGAAAAAACTAACAAGGGCATAATCACCTACGGTTTCGTGCGCATAGGGCAAGTCTGCCACCAAAAGAGGCTTGGCAAAAGCTTTTGCTTCTGTAATTGGCAAACCCCAAGTCTCAAGCTTACTCGGAAAGACTACAACATCACAATCAGAGTACAAAGAGGCCATTTGAGAGGGTGACTGAATGCCAAGAAACTTAATCTGAGGCAAACTGGAGAAGGAAGAATAAAGGAACTTTGAATAACTATTTTCCAGTCCACTAACTGTCAATACAACCTCAAAGTTATATAATCCCATACGGACAAGAGTATTTGCGGCATGGCAAAGAGTTTGTATATTTTTGAACACGCGGGGGAGTGCAGGATACAAAAATCTCTTATTCCTAGGGCCCATCGAAGGAATGGCCGCTTTGGCATTAAATATGGCAACTGAAGGGTGAGATACAACGATGGGCAAACTACCTGCCCGAGAAAAGAATGCATTTCTAATCCAGTTTTGCTGAACAATAATCAATTTATTGCGTCGGATAAAGATACTGTACAAGATAAAATAAAAACGATTGTAGAGGAAAAATGCGGGCGACCAGACAGCCTCTTGAAGAGAAATACTGTAAAAAGGGGAAGGATTGTGACAATAGACAGCCTGTCGACAGGCTACAATACGCGGTGTAATATCATGAAGAGATAACCATAATGTTGGCTTGAGCTTCTTGGAAATACGATAAAATCCAAACCATTCCCAGTACATGCGATGGAACCATGAGGTTTTCGCGCTAGATATCTCTTTAAACTGCACACGAGGCTCGTTGATGAGCATGCTTGAGTTTACAAGCGCAACAATAGTGTATTGCCCTGGTAGAGAGTCTGCCGCAGAGCGAAGACATTCGCGTAGGACCGTCAAGGGTCCCGCTTCAGTAATATTAACAGCGGAAACAACTATAATCTTCATATTGGATGGGATCAAGGAAATCCAGGCAATCTCTGGCCAAAACAATGTGTAGCGCTTCCGTGGTCGGAAATCAGCAGAAATAGCTTGTGAGCCGTCCATGGTTTTGTGACATCTTGATCAATTCATATGCGTCTATTCTCGTTGTAGTGAAATCCTGAGTGTGACCATTTGACGGGACCTGTCAACCTCTCAAGCTGGAGCAAGCAGCTGATGGCCGGCTAGGAAGAGGCTCATGCATGCGTCCAACACGTTGACCTTGAAGCGAGTCTTCGCCGTAAGTCAAAGCTTATTAGTAGGAAAGACCCCAAAGCTGCATGATCACTCAGGAAGGAGGCTCAACCTTGGCGCGCACTGGAAGTCTGGCAGCCTTGAACAGATCCAGCAATTGACCATCAGGCGCATTCGGAGGATCTCGTCATACATGAGCCACATCGCTACGAGGAGCTCCACTGACTGGCCCAACATCTCGGCCCGCTTGCCAATGCCTTGGTAGCCGGCATCACCACAGGCGAACACTTGATCAACATCCAGCAGCTCGTCTGCAGATGTGAGGTCATGGACATTAGCGGGAATGATGTCCAACGACTGGATGTGGCCAGAGTCCTTGACGATGCCGACGTTGATGCTCGTTACGTCGGCGAAGGCATCTGCGCAGAGATGATTCCACGGGATGGCTGTCTTAGTCTGGTGCATCTCAGGATCCCGCTATAATGACCTTGGAGCCAAGCTCACGGTGAGCTGCACAGATCGCGGTGACCTTGGGGCAAGTCATCTCATGCATCACAATGATTCAGACGGGAGCCCAAACCTAAGGTTACCTTTAGTATGTGTGCACCACCTATACTTGAAGATACCAGACAGTCCACCAGACGTAAGGGATTAAAGCATAAATGGCCCTTTCCTCGGAAATTCAGAGGCAGGATCTGGCAGCGCGGCGGGCTGATCCACCTGCGCATATCAGTCCTCTGGTACGCAAAATCCTTCTGCCAGAAGATGCCTGTAGCTACGCATTGATCTGCTCCATCAAGCCCCAAAACGGAAGCATCAGACAAGTGACATCAGTGCTGAGAGAAGTGGAGGCAGAGGAGTAAACGCCAACTGGTCAGCCTGAAAACACCACAACGAAAGAATTATGGTCAATCGTTACTAGAAAATATGGCTAGACATAAAGAAAGCCGATGCACGAAACCTAAAAAGCAAGTGACTCCATGCCTGCTGAAGGGTTAAAAAGAAAGGTCACTCCAGCCCCGCCCCAATGGAGCAAATATAATAAAATGACACAAAGAACACTAGAATAGTAAACTCCCGACTAGGGCTATACTGAAATCAAAGCCATCATTCCCACCCAAGTGTAACAATATCCAAGAAAAGATCCGACGATATAACATTTATATTAGAATTGATTAGACAATCGAGTACACAGAGCAAATCACAACATATCCATGGAGTCATTATATGAATAAAGACTTCATGCAACCATGCTAGTCAACGCACAACTCGTTCTACCATGCCAACCAAGAGCGCCTAGAGCCTACTCACCCAGAGGAGCAGAGATACATTTTCTGATAGCAAACAAATCCTGGAAAAAAGCTTCATTACAACCACCTGGAATAAACTCGAAAATCTCGCAACATTCAGGCAGGGAGTTCTCGACATAGGCACGCGAGACATGAGAGATAGAATTCTTCTTACCCTCGCTTGAACCAGGGAAATAAACGTATTCACCGAGATCATACATTTGCCTAGCATTGCCGTGCAAGTAGGCCGATAGGGCATCACCATTAACAGTGAAACAAAATATGCCTCCTGGGGTCAACAGGTCCAAGAGTTCCTTTAACCAAGCGCAGTAAGCTGCCTCAGTTAAATGCGTAAAAACAGAGAACGAATAGATAAAGTCGAATCCATCAGGCTGGTCTTCAAAGCACCCCAGCGGAGGCATAAGTCGATTTGCCCTATAGTCTATACTAGATACATATTTGGACATGAATCGAACGGTTTTTGCATTGTAATCAGAGCCAAAAAGCTCAAATGCATTAGGACGCTGCTGTCTCAAGCGATCAAACTGAAGGAGAAGTCGCCCTGGTCCGGCACCCCACTCAAAGATCTTCAGGCACTTCTGCGACTGAGGGAAAGCACTATCAAGGATCGAGAGGAAAGGAGCAAAGTGAAGTTCTCCAAGCCGATCGATCAACTCAAGATTTGTGGTGTTGTGCGCATCCCAGCATATATCGGCAGGTCTTCTTAAAGCACCCGTACGAGCAATGTATAAGCTGTTAGCACGCAAACAAAGCAATTTATCCTTTATAAACAGCAAATAATCTGCCAGTCCCAGCAGCTTTAAAGAAACGAGGATTTTCTTAAGCTTGCGCTTAGCGAGTGCCGCCATTTGAAGAAGCAAATGAAAATAGAAAGGTCAACCTGTGAAGGAGAGCCCGGAGCAGGCGTGCATGAACTCGACCGTCAACAATCACAAACGATAAAGCGTAATACGCAGAAAAACAAACCATGCTGGCAAACTATTTTAGCATTGGTGGAGGCTTTGGAATTGGCGTTGGAAGGCGGCCGCAAGCCACAGATTTTCCACTCCGACCAGGGATGCAAGTTCACATCCGCTGTCTTTGTTTCCAGGCTGCATGACGAGAAAATCAGTATCAGTTGGTCAGGACGAAATCATTGCTACGACAAAATCCTCGTGGAACGCCTTTGGAGGACAGTCAAATACGAGGAGGCGTAACTGCGTACCTACAGGGATGTCTGGGAGGCCGAGATCAGCCTAGCCCACTTCCTATGGAGGTACTGCCATGTAAGACCACACAGCTCCCTTGGAGGCAGAACTCCCTACAAGGTCTACACTGAGACCGAAATCTGTTCCTCTCGCACAGGGTTAACGATGTCAGGGGCTAGAACTATCCAGCAAAAGACATCCGCCTCAAACTACATGGCGGAATAACGCGAGAGGATTTTTTAGCTCAGAAGCCTCCAATTAACGATCGCATTATGTTCTTCATAGTCTCAGATTGTTTAAACATCACGAAAACTGTCTAAGTCTAAACCATCCAGTCGAAGGCATAAAGCCATAGGCTAAATAAGTTAGCACAAGAAAAGGCCCAAGGTAGCCTGATCCCCTTATGAATAACTGGATCATAACTGATAAAGAACATGCAATAAACAAGCAATCATCCTTCATCGCCTTCCCTTGCGAGACCATCAGAACACTTGAATAAAGTGCAGGCACAATGCAGGAGAGGAGGTAAAGCATTACAAACAACCCTATCCATCCAAACTCTGTGATAATTTTTGCGGCAACAAATCCACCATCATTTGCATTCAACGTTCCCTGATCGAATGCATCAAGCTGTTCCACGGCTAAAGTTACAGGAGCCCTTGATGCCATCATTTGAAAGCCAACACCAATGAAAGGCGGGCGGGAGAGTGTAGCCCCAGCGGCCTCAATGCCTCGAAGGTACACAAGAGAAGAGAGATTAGTGCGATCAAGGGTAAGCCTGTCAAGAAAGTATTGTTGTGATAGAGCTGTTATACCAATGGCGACGGCCAACAGGGCAAGGAACAATGCTCTTATGTATACGCCACGCCCCACCCTAACCAAAAGGATTAAAGCGGTCAAGAGAAAAACCAGAAGCAATGTAACATTCTCTAGAGCAAGAGACAGCACAAGAATCATAAGCAAAATAAAGTGGCTTAAAACCACATCAGAAGTCATAATTACATATAAAACAAATGGTGAAATGGCAAGCGCAAAGTGACTTGGTTCACTAAAGTAAAGTATACTCTTTTGGAATGGAACAAATTTTATATCAGTAGCAATGGCAATAACACTACAAAGAAGCATGCTACAAACCAACCACGTGCTGTACCTCCTAAGTTGGGCGTAGGAAAGACGTTCCAAAGTAGATCCAAGCAATTCTGAAAATACCAAAAGGATTCCTACAATCAGAGCAGCCCCAATCTGAACTGGAGAAGGAATCTGTTGATAGTATACGGACGTTCCTGCAATATTGCCTGCCAATAAAATATATACAAAAATGATTCTACTCGTCTTAAGTTTTTGGCTAGCGCCCCTCACCAGAAGAAAACACAAGGTCAATAGTGCACCTATCAGAGTTCCAAGCATCCAGGAGCTAGCCCCCAATGCGCTTAGCAAAAACGGCAACACGAGTAGAGTTATACCCCCAAACACTGCAACGTAGTTAAATCTCATGGTTACACCTTGAACACGATCCTCTTCAAATCATATTTCATAATAGAGATCCAATAAAATAGCAATAAGAAAAAGTGCGAGTACCTTGGATAATATTTTAGTTTTTCACGAAAAGACTCTCTAATGCTAAGCATCGGACTATTATTGCTAATACCTCCCAGCCTCATGGCACTTACAACAACTGGCGAGTGAGAAGACCGAATACTATGCCGCATTCTCATCAAAAATGCATAATCTGCGGCCGATCTCAAGCCTTCATTAAATGCCAAATCGTCAGACAATAGTGTGCGATGATAGATAGTTGAACAGTTAGAATTTGGCATGTGATGCCAAAGAAATCTTCTAGAAAAAGCAGAGCCAAAAAGTCCAGCAAACTGACCGTTAGGCTGAAGCAACATGGACACTGCAGAAACTAGATTAACATCAGTACAACAATAGACTTGCCTTACCAAGTCTTCAATTGCGGAAGGCAACAAAATGTCGTCCGAGCCCAAGAATAAATACCAGTCTGCATTGACCAGCTTGACGCCTTTATTCCAGGCAGAATATATTCCTCCATC
Source organism: Synechococcaceae cyanobacterium ELA445 (assembly GCA_037134455.1). Classification (GTDB taxonomy): domain Bacteria; phylum Cyanobacteriota; class Cyanobacteriia; order PCC-6307; family Cyanobiaceae; genus ATX-6F1. The sequence continues at coordinate 61,955 of JBAXME010000006.1, forward strand.
CCTCTCAGACAAATATATAAGTTTTTTGCTTGAACTTCGCTGGATAATCGCGACAGTATCGTCGTCTGATTTGCTATCTATAATAACATGGCATGTATCGTGATACGTCTGGGATTCCACAGACGCCATGCATGCTTGTATATGCTTAGCAGCATTATAAGTAGCCGTAATAACCGCAACCTTGCATCCAGATCCCTGGGTGATAGAAGGTGAATGATCTTCCATTGCTATTAGTAAAACAAAAACGAAGGCAGGCTGCTAGCTCTACTTGTGGAGTTCATTGGTCCTCCATCACGACCATGATCGTTCACCGATGAGTTGACACTGTTGGTCTTTGTGTCTGGATAGATCTAGTTGTTACCATCTGAGCAAGGGCAATACCCATAAATAGTTCTCGCACCGAAAAGGAGGCGTCTCGCGCAGAGTGGTAATATTAAGACAAGGGCGCCATAGAGATCATCAGTGGCAACACAACAACGAATAAGGAAATCGGCGCTGATCATGTCATTGCCTAGATGTGTAGTCCCATCAGGTTGTTCAGCTGACGATTGGGTGTGAGGTCGCCAGGGTCGGGGTGTCACCGCCCGTCCCAAGACCTCACACACCATGCATAGCCACCCAATTGGCCCGACTGACACCCGTCAGTCGGAAACGCCTCAATCGTAGGCACCTAGATGAGGGTGTGCCGCTCAAGGCCCTGGCAGATCAGGCCGGATACTGCGGCGCAGAAGCCTTACGGCTACAGCCTGCGCGGTGCCTACAAGTGGCTGGCCCGCTACCGAACAGGCGGCGTAGCGGCACTGGCGGATCGACGGAGCGTTCGCCGCACCCAGCGTCGGACGATCGATCCGCAGCAACTGCAGCAGGCCGTAGACCTGAGGCACCAGCGATGCACGCTCCGCCGCATCGCCCGGGCTCTCCAGGCTTCCCTCAGGGCCGTTGGACGGGATGATGAACGTCCTGGGGCTGGGTCGTCTCAGGAACTTGGAACCCAAACCGCCGGTTCGGCGATACCAATGGGAACGCCCTGGCGACATGATCCATGTCAACACCTAGCCGTAGGCTTCTCTGCAGGAGTGACAGCTAGCCAGGTTTGAGCGGGGGGCGGTCACCGGATCACCGACGACCGTCGGCAAGGCTCCTCCCGAGGCGCCGGTTACGAGAAGGTGCATGTCGCGATCGACGACGCCACCCGCCTGGCCTACGACAAGGGGCTTGCCGACGAGCAGAAGGCAACGACTGTTGGTTTCCTGGCCGGTGCTGTCGGCTGATTCTCTGAGCAGGGGATCACCTGTCGCCGGGTGCTCTCGGACAACGGATCCTCCTACCGCTTAGGTGATTGGCTAAAAGCCTGGCAGGCACTAGCTCTGAAACCGATCCGAACCAACCCCTACACGCCGCAGACCAACGGCAAAGCGAAACGGTTCATCAAACACTACTGGCTGAATGGGCCTATGTCATTGCCTACCAGACATTCGAGGAACGCAACTGCTGGCAACCTCGGTATCTTGGGGTCTATAATGGCCAGAAGTGCCACATGGCTTTCGGTGGTCTCAGCCCACAGCAGTCCCTGCAGTGGTTGCTGATCGCTGAATGACCTTGTGAGAAAACACACCTAGATCTAGATGATCCAGGGGAAGAAACAACTGTTGGGTACCCCTCTCCCCCCTCTGCCAGGAAAGTTGACGCCTCTCAATCGCGACCACTTTTTCCACCTGGGGGCTTGATGAAGCAGAGCAATGCGACGTTACAGCGAGTCCGTCAGGGCTGATGTGAGGAAGCGGATGAGTCCACCGCACCGGCAGAGCGTGGCCCAGATCTCAGCAGAGCTGGGCATTCATGTGGTCACCCTCTACAACTGGAGGAAGACCTGGCGGCTGCAGGGAGAGGTGGTGCCGGCATCCGAGAAGGAACCAGAAGGCTGGAGCGCAACCGACAAGTTCATGGTCGTGCTCGAGACCGCTGGGTTGTAGCCGCAAGGCTTCTGCGAAGCAGTACGCCACCGAACTCGCTGCCTACTGCCGCGAGCGGGGCATGTACCCGGAGCAGGTGGAACGCTGGCGGCAGGCATCACATGATGCCAACGAGAAGCCAGTGCTCACCTTCAAGGAGCAGAAGGAGCTTGAACGGCTCCGCGCCCAGGATCAGCGGGAGTTCAAACGCCCAAACAGAAGCACAGACGGAAGGAGAAGGCTCTGGCGGAGGCTGCAGCATTGCTGTAATCGCAGGCTTCTGCGAAGCAGTACGCCTCAAAAAGGATTCAGGCTTTCTGGGGAGAGGACGGGGACGATTGACGTCACCTGACGACCGGCAGAAGGCCCTGCTAATCCTGGACGAGGGGGTGCCTGATGGCGCCAGGGCCAGTGAGCTGGCGCTGTTGCTGGGCGTGGGGCTGACGACATTGCAACGCTGGAGGCGCCAGTTCGCGAGTAACTGTGATGGCATTGACCGCCGCAAGAGCAGCTACCACCACGTGGCCCATCGCCTCAGCGAAGAAAAACACCAGCGGATCTTGCTCACCTGCAACGAGCACAAATTCGCCGCGATGCCGCCTGGCCAAATCGTGCCGATCCTGGCCGCCCGTGGCCGGTACAACTCCTACGGAGAAGCCTGCGGCTACGGTTCAGAGCGCAGCTTCTACCGTGAGCTCAACGCCCACGGTCAGGCCCATCGGCGTGGCCGACCCAAACCAGCACAGCAACCTCCCACCGTACCACGGCTCAGGGCGGCCGGGCCGAATCAGGTGTGCAGCTGGGACATCACCTACCTGCCCACCACCGTGCGAGGTGTGTAACTGTACCTCTGTCTGGTGCTCGAGGTCTGGTGCCGGAAGGTTGTGGCCTGGGATGTCGCCGAGCGCGAGGATCCAGCCATCGCAGCGGATCTGGTGAGCAGGGCTTGCCTGCGCGAGCGGTACTGCTGCTCAGAAGGCTTCGCCTACAGCAAAGGCCGCCGCCAGCCGTTGATCCTGCATGCCGATAATGGCAACGCCTAGCCGAAGGCTTCTCGAAGAGTTGCGTGCAGCCACGCTCGAAAGGCGCCTGGAGGAGCTGGGTGTGCTCAGGTCCTTCTCCAGACCACGGGTGTCGATTGACAACCTGTACTCGTAATCACTGTTCAGGACGGCCAAATACCGTCTTGACTACCCGAATCGGCCAATCCCCAGCGCGGAGACTGCTTGCCAATGGGTGACCTTATTTGTGGACTGGTACAACCACAGGCACCGCCACAGCGGGATCAAGTTTGTGGCGCCCCATCAGCGCCACAACGGTGGTGCTGTGGAGATCTGCCGTTACCGGGCTGTCGTCTACGAACAAGCACGTCAGCGCCATCGACGACGGTGGTCACTATCCACACGCTGCTGGCATCAAGCGGATGTGATCTGGATCTATCCGCCAAGACAGGAAAGCCAACTCCAACCAGCTACGTTTGTCATGGCTTCCTCAACAGGAGCAGTGGCGTCATCTTTCCTGGCAGTCACCGGCGAAGCACTTATATGCCAATACCAACTGCACGAAGAGACATTTATTCTATCTTTTGAATATAAAAAGAACCGGGCTCCCTTGCAGCCGTCAAAAAAGGAGCAACCTTACTAAAGTCATCATAATACTGATTTTTCAAGAAGTTTAGGGCCCCTAATATCCTCCATTGGGCATTATTTGTCAAGAAAGCTTCTAGCAAATACTGCTCGTTCCAGAATTTAATCTGTTCTACCAGCCAGAGATGAAGGTAGTTTTTGGGAGAAAATATGTCATGAACGTGCACAATAACCCCCTTCTTGAGGGAAGGCAGAAGTTCTAGATACTCAAACAGAACATCGCCTTGAGGCCTAATGACATGAGAGGAGTCAATAAACAATATATCATTCTCTTCAAGCTCTGAAAAAAAGGATAAATCAAGATTCTCAACCCTCTGCCTTATAACAGTTACGCCAGCATCATGAAGCCAAGGCATCTCATATGGCTCTATGCAAACATGGCGGCAACTATAAGAAGCATCATCTTGATAGTTTCTGCTAATCGCCTGGATAGCCATTAAAGTGGAATAACCACTGCCTACTTCAAAGATTCTCCTAGGCTTGATAAACCGAATGAGTTGATACCAATATTCGGCATCGCCCGACTCGAAAGCACCATTATTTAGATAAAACTTATTGCTTTCCGCTGCATACATAGGGATATTACTAAGCTCATTGGAGTACTTTAACTCAGAGAGCAATTTCAACTGTCCCAATAAGTTCCAATCGATTCCTGGGAGATTTCTGTCTTTGGAGAAAGGCAGTACAGTTTCTGTATAATTGAATTGAGGCTCATAATAGTGATCTCGAATGGGGAACACACCTATGCGCAACAATGCGTTCTTGCAAAGAGGCATCCTGAAAACTCCGATTCTACGGAGGCTTTTCAGCAACAACGCTGATGGATAAACGAAAGGAAGTAGAATGACGTCTACTACCGGAATCAGCCTGAGAAAAAATTGTTTCATACAAAGCTCAATTAGACTGTTTACTCAAAATGACAATGTCGATTAATCAAAACTGCAACGCGAACTGGTTGTAACTCAGAATTTTCATTCTATTCGTATTGCCATGCATAAATGGCAAGCGAGAACATTAGAGAAAATTCCTTGATGACACATCCAAAGTGAATTCCGCTAAACGCTTACTCAATCTAACTCTATACGGCGCCTTGCTTGGGTGAAAAATGGTGATCTGAAATTACAAAAACCAAGAATATGATCACCATCAGTACACAAACTCTCATGAATTGAGACTCTCAGTTGTTTAACAAAAATATAAATCAACACCGTTATATGACGACAAATAAACGGCGCCCTTAATGGCTCTGAATAATACGTTTCGCCTTCCAAAGGAGCCTGTCAGCAAAGAAATTACCAAGAAGAAACTTCTTACATATAGGATACGCCCTTGCTTTGGCCTTTGAGATATCTCCGTTTGTGCTCTCATATACCTCATAGTCCAGAAAAATTTCGGCCCTATCTGGATTCTTTAACGGCACATGAGAGACTACTCCTGTTGAATGGCGCCACTTTGAAAAAGGAAAACATATCTGACCTGATCCATCTTCAATTAGATCATTTCTAACAAAAAAAGCATCCAAACATGGAACAACCCACAACAAGGAGTAGCCATACTTTTTAGCAACAATTGTTAGAGCCTTGAGAGAAGCTCCGTAACCTCTGTCCCCTTCCCACCTCTCATTTAGATCGTTGGGGAAAGTGATCGCCGCATCCAGAGGATAATGGGCATTATACTCAACAGAGAAAACCATTGCCCTATATTCCTTTAAAAGGGCCTCAAAAAGCCATAAGTCAGTAGAGTCAACATCAATAGAAACATATTCTGGCTGCTTAGGTACGTCATACTGTCTGAAGATATCAGAGATGTTCGAGGACGATAAGTAATGCTTATGCAGGTTAATCTCAGGACACTCATTATCGCCATCAAGAAGCAGTGATTTCCAATTGTCCTTGAGAATCAAGCTGGCGACATTGACTCCCGAACCACCGGTAAGAGACGAAGAATTGAAGCCAAACTCAACACAGAAGGGGGTAGAGTTAACCGTTCCTATGTTGCCGAAAATTAAATCAAGGAGCTCATCCTGATAAGACTGAGAATAAGTCCCACGGCCAAATTGCTTTGCAGCTAATTCTTTGATCCAAGATTTCATCTAAATAAATGCAAACGTGTTTTGAACGAAGGAAGTGAGAGGATGCAAGAAATTAACTCTAGTCACAGGCAAAGAGACAGAAACGCAGGGAATCAGTTGCTAACACGGGGCGAAGGCGATTCAACAACACCTTACAAGAAATCCTGATTCACAAATCGTCCGGAATCAATAGGTCAATAATAATTATTCCTTGGCAAAAGTCAATACGCCAATCAAAGCATGCACTAAATTAACGCAAAAGTTATGACGAAAAAGAAAAATTAAACTTCAAGCGTATCCATAGTGGATACTGTATCTCACTGCTGACTGACTAGGGGCTGCGCGGCAAGAGCAATCTATTAACAACTAGGCTGGCCAGGAAATTAGGCAAGGAGCACTCAATAGATGCCTGCTCTCGAGGGCCAAGCATTGGGCAGCCGGAACTCATCATCCATGGAGCTTAAACATCCAAGACAGGATATCATCTGTATTCAACAGGCGGTATCGAGCGACAAGATTGGTAAATTTGGCCACGACGATAAACATCTGGAGCCGGCATGCTGCCATACACACCCCGATTAGAGCATGGAAATCAAGCCTGCTCAGCGCCAAGTTGATCATTCTGGCAGATGAGCACGTCTCTAGGCCTACTTTGATTTCGTGGACAGGTGCAAGGGGGCTTGCAGGAGTAAGTTTAAGTGCAGTTGCGCACGACTGCTCCAAGTCGATTGGGCTAGGGAGCCTCTGGGCAACAGGGGTTTGAGCAGTCGCTGAGATCAGCAAAGCTTCCTCTGGCCTGGATTGGGCTCGAAAGCCAAGGATGAGACCCTCAACAGGCTCGTTTTCAGCATTATCTGACTGGTATTTGAGGCTCAATCGAAGTATTTAGCTACACCATTCCCCTGCTCAGGCTGTCGCAAGTAACTGTCGCCTGGCCAGGAACAGATTCGTCAGAGCTGCCAGCACATTGATCTTGCAGCGGTTCTTGGCCAGGCCGCGCAGCCGGGTTTTCTGAAAGCCGAATTGCTGCTTGATCACACGGAACGGATGTTCAACCTTGGAGCGGATATGGGCTTTGGCGGTTTCGATCAGATCGAGCAAGTGGCCATCCGGCGTATTCGGCAGTGCGCGGCGCTTGCCGGGTCGCAGCGCAACCCTGAAATCAGCTGTGGTGTCTGCCATCTCTCGCCTTTTGGCGATGCCCTGGTAGCCAGCGTCGCCGTAAACGACGTCCTCATCGCCATGGAGCAGCTCGGAAGCCGGGGTGAGGTCATGCACGTTGGCGGCCGTGGTCACAACCGAGTGAATCAGGCCTGAGTCCTTGTCGACTCCGTAGCCCTTGGCTTCCGCGAAGCGGTTATGGACTTTCATCCCGTAGGCGCAGCCTTCCGCGCAGCGGTGATACCACTGGTTACCCTTTTTGGTCTGGTGCATCTCTGGATCCCGCTTCCCCCGATTGTTCTTGATTGAGCTGGGCGCAGCGATCAAGGTGGCATCCACGATCGTGCCCTGGCGCATCGTCATGCCCCGTGCGCTGAGGTGGGCTTTGACGATCTCAAAGATCTGCTCGCCCAGCGTGTGCTTCTCCAGCAGGTGGCGGAAGGTCAGGATCGTGGTTTCATCCGGTATCCGGTCACTGATCAGCTCGATGCCGACAAAGCGGCGCATGGTGGGCACCTCGATCAGGGCCTCCTCCATGACCGGATCGCTGAGTGAATACCACTGCTGCAACAGGTGAATCCGCAGCATCGTCGCCAGTGGGTACGGTGGCCGACCGCCTTTCTTGCTGGTCTTGGGGTAGTGAGGTTCGATCAAGTTGATCAGCTCCTGCCAGGGCACCACCACCTCCATCTCAGAGAGAAACTTCTCCCGTTTGGTCTG